>NZ_JBPWGY010000010.1:0-267788 GCF_051780025.1 Bacillus cereus group sp. BceL062
TATTAGGCACGCCGCCAGCGTTCATCCTGAGCCAGGATCAAACTCTCCAATAAAGTTAGTTTGTCTAGCATCTAAAAATAAAAATTGACGTTTCACGTTGTTTGTTTCGTTTAGTTTTCAAAGTTCAATATCGCGTTTCAGCGACTTTTATAATATATCATAGTATATTATTTTCGTCAACAAGTTTTTCAAGATAACTTGTATCTCTCATTTGCTGACTCTGCCTATTATATATAGTTTCTTATTGCTATGCAAGTATTATTATAAAAAAATAAAGAGAAGGGAGAATCCCCTCTCTTATTCTTCAGAAGAAACCTCTTCACTAGTTTCTTCTTCTTCATCCTTTTGCGCTTTTGCTACTGTTGCTACCTCTTGCTCATCCTCTAATCGAATTAGACGAACACCTTGTGTATTACGTCCCATTTGAGAGATTTGATCAACCGGCATACGAATAATAACACCCGCGGCTGTAATTAACATAATGTCTTCTTCACCTGTTACAGATTTAACTGCTACTAATTTACCGTTCTTATCTGTAATGTTACAAGTTTTCAGACCTTTACCACCACGACTTTGTAGTCGATACTCTTCAACTGGAGTACGCTTACCGTACCCGTTTTTCGTTACGATTAAGACATTCGTATCTTCTTCAACAATTTCCATACCTACTACTTGGTCCTCTTCGCCTAGTGTAATAGCTTTTACACCAGCTGCATTACGGCCCATAGAACGCACATCTTGTTCATTGAAGCGAATTAACATACCGTTGCTTGTCCCTACGATAATATCTTTATCGCCAGATGTTAAACGTACAGAAATCACTTCATCTTCTTCACGAAGCGAAATTGCAATTAAACCGTTCGTACGTATATTTGCAAATGATGAAAGTGGCGTTCTCTTAGAAATACCTTGTTTCGTTGTAAAGAATAGGAACTGGTCATCACCAAACTCACGAATTGGAATAATGGCATTGATCCACTCACCCTTATCTACCCCTAATAGGTTAATAATCGGTAGCCCTTTCGCAGTACGACTATACTCTGGAATTTCATATCCTTTCGTACGGTATACTTTACCCTTGTTTGTAAAGAATAAAATATGATCATGAGTGGACGTTGTTAATAAATGTTCAACAAAGTCATCATCATTCGTACCCATTCCTTGTACACCACGTCCCCCGCGGTTCTGTGTTTTGTACGTAGAAGCTGGCAACCTCTTAATATAACCGTTATGAGTTAACGTAATCGCAATGTTTTGCTCAGGAATTAAATCTTCATCTTCAATAAATTCCATACCGCCAATTGTAATTTCTGTTCGTCTCTTATCATTGAAACGTTCTTTTACTTCTGTTAATTCTTCACGAATAATCTCAAGAACTTTCTCTTCATCTGCTAAAATCGCTTTTAATTCAGCAATTAACTTCATTAAGTCTTGATATTCTTGCTCGATTTTTTCACGTTCTAATCCAGTTAAGCGTTGCAGACGCATGTCTAAAATCGCTTGCGCTTGTTTCTCACTTAAACCGAAACGTTCCATTAAGCCCTGCTTTGCAATATCTGCCGTTTTTGAACTACGAATTAACGTAATAACTTCATCAAGATGATCTAAAGCAATTCGTAACCCTTCTAAAATATGAGCACGTGCCTCTGCTTTTTCTAATTCATAAGCAGTACGTCTACGGATTACTACCTTCTGGTGCTCCAAATAATGATATAAGTTTTGTTTTAAATTTAGTACTTGAGGCTCTCCATTTACAAGAGATAACATATTAATACCAAAACTTGTTTGAAGCGCTGTATGTTTATATAAATTATTTAATAGTACATTAGCATTAGCATCACGACGTACTTCCATAACGATACGCATACCATTACGATCGGATTCATCACGTAAATCTGTAATACCTTCAATTTTCTTATCGCGAACTAATTCTGCGATTTTTTCAATTAATCGTGCCTTATTAACTTGATAAGGTAGTTCCGTTACGATAATAGATTGTTTACCGTTTGACTTCTCTTCAATTTCAACCTTAGCACGAAGCATAATAGAACCGCGACCTGTTTCGTAAGCTCTTCGAATTCCACTTCGCCCTAAAATTAAACCTGCCGTCGGAAAGTCTGGCCCAGGAATATATTCCATCAATTCCGCGATAGTAATATCAGGGTTATGACTTAATGCCAGCACACCATCAATTACTTCGCCAAGCTGATGCGGCGGGATATTTGTTGCCATACCAACAGCAATACCTGTCGTACCGTTTACTAATAAATTAGGGAAACGCGCTGGTAATACAATCGGCTCTCTTTCCGAACCATCGTAGTTATCTTGATAATCAATTGTATTTTTTGAAATATCACGTATTAATTCCATAGAAATCTTAGACATTCTTGCCTCTGTATAACGCATTGCCGCTGCTGAATCTCCATCTACAGAACCGAAGTTACCATGCCCATCAACAAGCATATAACGTTGACTGAAATCTTGCGCCATACGTACCATCGTTTCATAAACAGCTGAATCACCGTGGGGGTGATACTTACCAATTACTTCACCAACAATACGTGCTGATTTCTTATACGCTTTATCAGCTGTAATTCCTAAATCATTCATCGCATATAAAACCCTACGATGCACAGGTTTTAATCCATCACGAACATCTGGTAATGCACGAGATACGATAACACTCATTGCGTAATCTAAAAATGAGGTACGCATTTCATGACTAATATTAATTTCTCGAATTCGTGCTTGTTGTTGATTGTCTGACATCAACGAGCACCTCCTCTTACATTTCCGTTACACATACATTGATTTATATGTAGAAGACAGGAATACTTAGATTCCTGTCATTACTCATTTAAATATCAAGGTTTTTCACGTATTTTGCATTCTCTTGGATAAAGTTACGACGTGGTTCCACTTTATCACCCATTAAAATTTCAAACGTTTCGTCTGCTTCTATTGCATCTTGAAGAGAAACTTGAAGTAACGAACGTACTTCTGGATCCATTGTCGTCTCCCATAGCTGAGTTGGATTCATTTCTCCAAGACCTTTATAACGTTGAATTCCTGGTTTCGGCTGAGCTGGTAGCTCAGCTAATATCTTTTCAAGTTCTTTATCGTTATAAGCATATTGAATTTTTTTACCTTGTTGTACTTTAAACAAAGGTGGCTGCGCAATATATATATAGCCACACTCAATGATTTGACGCATATAACGATAGAAGAACGTTAATAATAGGGTACGAATATGCGCACCATCAACATCGGCATCGGTCATAATAATAACTTTATGATAGCGTGCTTTTTCAATATCGAAGTCTCCACCGATATTTGTACCGATCGCCGTAATAATTGTACGAACTTCATCATTTGATAAAATTTTATCTAAGCGTGCTTTTTCAACATTAATAATTTTACCTTTCAGCGGTAAAATCGCTTGGAAATGACGATCGCGTCCTTGTTTTGCAGATCCACCCGCAGAGTCACCCTCTACGATATAAATTTCACTAATTGCTGGATCTTTAGAAGAACAGTCTGCCAATTTCCCTGGTAAACTTGAAACTTCTAAAGCACTCTTTCGGCGAGTTAGCTCACGAGCCTTTTTAGCTGCTACACGCGCACGCGCTGCCATCGTTCCTTTATCTACAACTTTACGTGCAACATTGGGATTTTCCAGTAAGAACTTTTCAAAAGCCTCTGAGAATACTGACTCCGTAATCGTTCTCGCTTCACTATTTCCAAGTTTCGTCTTCGTTTGCCCTTCGAATTGCGGATTTGGATGTTTAATTGACACGATTGCTGTTAAACCTTCACGAACATCTTCACCAGTTAAATTACTATCCGCATCTTTTAAAATGTTATTTTTACGGCCATAATCGTTAATCACACGTGTTAGGGCAGTTTTAAATCCTACCTCATGTGTACCACCTTCATACGTATGAATATTATTTGTAAATGAGTAAATATGATTTGTATATCCTTCGTTATATTGAAGCGCAACTTCAACTTGAATACCATCTTTTGAACCCTCTACATATACAGGCTCTTCATGAATTGGTTGTTTTGAACGATTTAAATGTTCAACATATGATTTAATTCCACCTTCATAGTGGAACTCTTTCTTTTGTTTATGTTCACGTTTATCTTCAATTGTTAATTTAATATTACGATTTAAAAACGCCAACTCACGCATACGAGTCGCTAGCGTATCAAATTCATATTCTGTCGTCTCTTTAAAAATTTCTGGATCCGGTTTAAAGCGAGTTATTGTTCCAGTTTTATCTGTATCACCGATAACTTTTAAATCTGCAACCGGAATACCTCTTTCGTATTTTTGGTAATGAATTTTACCGTCACGATGTACAAATACTTCTAGTTCTGTTGACAAGGCATTTACAACAGATGCACCAACACCATGCAAACCACCAGAAACCTTATAACCGCCACCGCCAAATTTACCACCAGCGTGGAGGACAGTCATAATAACCTCAACTGCAGGACGTCCCATTTTTTCTTGTATACCAACTGGGATACCACGGCCATTATCCGTTACAAGAATACTATTATCTTCTTCAATACTAACGTTAATTTCATCGCAATATCCTGCTAATGCTTCATCGATACTATTATCAACAATTTCCCATACAAGGTGGTGAAGTCCTTTCCCACTCGTAGATCCAATATACATACCTGGACGTTTCCGAACTGCCTCTAGTCCTTCAAGTACCTGTATCTGACTTTCATCATATGCATTTTCTTGCATTTGTTTTTGTTCCATTGACACAAAGATCACCTACTTTTCCATTTAAACAGGGGTTTATGCCCTATCTATTTCACAATCTACCGTGCCGTTCGTTACATGAATTGTTTTCGCGTCTTTCAATGTTTCGTGTTCAATTCCGTCGACACTCGTCGTTGTAACAAATGTTTGCACCTTTCCTTGAATTGTATTTAACAGATGTGATTGACGATAATCGTCTAATTCTGATAAAACATCATCCAGCAAAAGGATTGGATATTCTTTAACCTCTGAATAAATCAATTCAATTTCAGCTAATTTTAGGGATAGTGCAGTCGTTCGTTGTTGTCCTTGCGAACCAAAGACTTGAACATTTTTACTATTAACGAAGAATTGTAAATCATCACGATGAGGACCAATTAAAGTCGTACCACGGAAAATTTCACGTTGTTTCACAGATTGAAAACTTTCATAGTATACTTCTTTTATTTTCGACAAATCCATTGATTCTGATACATCTACACTCGGTTTATAAATAATTTCTAATTCTTCTAATCCACGGCTTATACCACGATGAATTGGGGCTGCCCATTCTTGCAGTAAATGTAAAAAATCAAAACGCTTTTGCAATATTTTTGCACCGTGTTCAATCAGTTGCAGTGTAAATACATCCAACATCGTTTCCTCATTTTTACTATTCCCTTGCATTTTTTTTAGCAAGTGGTTTCGTTGCGTGAGCACTTTTTGATATTGACTTAATTCATACAAATAAACAGGAGCTATTTGTCCTAATTCCATATCTAAAAAGCGTCTTCTTACTTGAGGGCTTCCTTTTACAAGATTTAAATCTTCTGGGGCAAACATGACAACATTCATTTCGCCAATATATTGACTCAACTTTTGTTGTTCAAGTTGATTTAATTTTGCCTTTTTACCTTTTTTCGAAATATTTAATTCTAAAGACAAAGAACTATTTCTCTTTTGTAATTTCCCTTTAATTTGACCGAAATCTTCATCCCAACGGATAAGCTCGCGGTCATTGGAGGTTCTATGAGATTTCGCCATCGCTAACACATAAATAGCTTCCATCAAATTTGTTTTCCCTTGCGCATTTTCGCCGATAATTACATTCACTTTATCTTCAAAGGAAAGCTCTAATTTTTCATAATTGCGATAGTTTTTTAATTGTATTTCTGAAATAAACAAAGGGCTCCCCCTTTATGCCTGAACTTGGAAAGTTCCGCTACCCGGAATTTCAATAATATCGTTCGCATATAACTTGCGACCTCTTCTGTTTTCAAGTTCTTGATTCACGTACACTTCATATTCTTGTAAAAACCATTTTACAGCGCCACCTGTATCGATTACATCAGCTAACTTTAAAAATTGTCCTAGTGTAATATACTCTGTTGAAATTTTAATACGTTTCATAAAATCGCTCACTTTCTCAAAGTGTTCATTCTTTCATTGTACTAAATAAACTAGCATTAGGAAAGTAATACCCCAAAATCAAATAAGGGCTACTAGCATCTTTAAACTAGCAACCCTTATTTTCTATCTAGTAAGTACGAACTGGTAAAATTAATTGAGTAATTGAATCATCATTTACTGTACGAATTAAGAATGGTCTCATTGCCCCAGTAAAGCTAATCTTAATCTCTGTACTATCTAAAGCTTTTAATGCATCCATCATATATTTTGCACTAAAAGATATTTTTAATTCTTCTCCATCTACGTTTTCACATTGAACTTCTTCCACTACTTTTCCGATTTCCGGAGAATTAGAAGAGATTTCCAACATTTTTTGTTCTAACGTTGATAATTTTACAACATTATTGCGGCCGTCTCTTGCTAATAGTGAAGCACGATCAATGGCCTGTAGAAATTCTTTTGTATTCACAAAAATATCCGTCTTACTCTCTGCTGGAATTAGACGTGTTGTATCAGGATAATTTCCTTCTAACAATCTTGAGAAGAATAATAAATGTTTTGTACGGAATAATACTTGATACTCCGTAATAACGATATCTACCATTTCTTCCGACTCATCTAGAATTTTACTTAATTCATTTAGGCTCTTACCCGGAATTACAACATTTGCTTGAAACGCATCTGCAATATTATATCCTTCGATTTTTGCTTTTCGAAGTGCTAGTCTGTGACTATCTGTTGCAATACAAATTAATTCGCTGTTATATACCTTCCAGTTTACACCTGTCAAGATCGGTCTTGTTTCCGAAGTAGAAACTGCAAATACAGTTTGTCTAATCATATGTTTAAGTAAGTCTGTTGGAATCTTAAAAACATGATGCTCTTCAATCTGTGGTAATAATGGATATTCAGCAGAATCTAAACCATTTAAGTTAAACTCTGATTTTCCAGATTTTATTTTTGTCATAAAATGATTTTCCACAGAAATTTCGACAGTGTCTTTCGGTAATTTTTTTACGATCTCACTAAAATATTTTGCTTGTAAAACAATACTTCCTGATTGTCCTATCTCTACAATCTCTTTTCCGTCCTCTTCGACGGGAATAAAGGATTCAATAGAGATGTTTGCATCGCTTCCTGTTAGTGTAACCCCTTCTTCAGTAGCGACAACTTTAATTCCTGTAAGAATTGGAATTGTTGTACGAGAAGAAACAGCCTTCATTACATCCTGTACACTTCTTACAAGATAGTCTTTTTGTATTGTAAAACGCATAAAGAAAAACCTCCGGTAAGTATAAGATTTTATTTAATTAATAAAGATAAAAAATAGTAGTAATAGTAATAGGGCTTGTGGATATGTGGATAACCCCGTTGAAAGATGTAAAAACAGTCTATCTACATGTGGATAGACTGTGCGTAAAACAAGGAGAGTTATTCACACTATTCAGCTACTACTTTAAAATATCATTAATTTCTTCGACTTGTTTTTGCAATTGCGTATCCGTTTTTAGTAGCTTAGAAATTTTTTCATGGGCATGGATAACGGTTGTATGGTCACGTCCACCAAATTCTTCACCTATTTTAGGTAAAGAGGAATCTGTAAGTTCGCGTGATAAATACATTGCAATTTGACGAGGAAACGCAACTGATTTTGTACGCTTTTTCGCTTTAAAATCTTCTAATTTTACTTGGTAAACGCCCCCGACAGCTTTTTGGATATCATAAATAGAAATAATTTTTGGTTTAGAATTTGGAATAATATCTTTAAGTGCTTCAGCTGCTAAATCAGCATTAATATCTTTGTTAATTAAAGATGAATAAGCTACAACTCGGATGAGCGCACCTTCTAATTCACGAATGTTTGAATCGATTTGATTTGCGATATACAGCATAACCTCGTTTGGTATATCAAGTCCTTCAGCTTTTGCTTTTTTACGTAAAATCGCAATTCGCGTCTCTAAATCTGGTGGCGTAATGTCCGTAATGAGTCCCCATTCAAAGCGAGAACGAAGACGATCTTCTAAAGTTGGAATTTCTTTTGGTGGCCGATCACTTGAAATTACAATTTGTTTGCTTTCTTCGTGTAATGCATTAAATGTATGGAAAAACTCTTCTTGAGTTTGTTCTTTTCCAGCAAGAAATTGAATATCATCTATCAATAAAACATCTACATTGCGATATTTATTACGAAAATCGACTGCTTTATTATCACGAATAGAGTTAATGAATTCATTTGTAAATTTTTCGGATGATAAATATACAACTTTCGCGTTTGGATTGTGTTCAATTACATAATGACCGATCGCATGCATTAAATGCGTCTTTCCAAGCCCAACGCCCCCGTAAATAAAGAGAGGATTATATGCTTTAGCTGGAGCCTCGGCTACAGCTAATGAAGCAGCATGGGCAAAACGGTTACCAGAGCCAATAACAAATGTATCAAATGTATATTTTGGATTTAACATGCTCTGTGGTAAATGAGTAGAATCATCTTGTGCTCGATTTTTTTTTATAGGAGGAAGATCGATATCCTCTTCAGCTTGACTTTGGGGAATAATAAAGCGAATAGCCAATTTTGCCCCTGTTAAATCATAAAGTGTTTCCGAAATGAGTTCTGAGTAATGAGATTCTAGCCAATCACGAGCAAATTCATTTGGAGCTGTAATCGTTAATACGTCTTTCTTTAAGTTATGTGCTGTTGTTGACTTCAACCACGTTTCATAACTAGGTTTACTGACCTTTTTTTCAAGTTCTTTTAAGGCACTATTCCATAAATCAGAGATGTTTTCCAAAGGTGTCCCTCCTTTACTAAGATGGTAAAAGAATAAGGTTGCGCAACAAATGTACAACCCAATAAATAGTAAGTGTATATTTATACGAAACGTCTTTTAAAACCTAAAAACGTCGTTTGTATATGAGATAGGGTTTTCGACAAAAAAAGCAAATGTGGACAACTATTTACCCACATGTGATTAAAACTGTCCACATGTTATACACAAATTGTGGATAAAATAAACATGTGGGAAACTTATTCAAAGTGAAAACACAACTATAATATCAAAAAAAAGTAGCTATAGCAATGAAATTAAGAAAGTTATCCACAAAATCAATACCTTGTGGAATAAACTTGTCCACAATACGATATACTGTGTAAAAGTGAGAAAAAAGTTTGTGGATATAAAAAACAGAAAAAAACATTTATCCACAAGGAAATATAAGAATTGTGAAAAAGAATGTGAACAGGTTCAAAATGAATATTTGATGAAAATTTCGAGAACCATTGACATTTTCCTAGTTGATTAACTATAATTTATAAGACTGTCTTTAACAGATATTCCTCAGGGAGGTGTCATATAATGAAAAGAACTTACCAACCAAATAAACGTAAGCGCAGCAAAGTACATGGTTTCCGCAGCCGTATGAGCACAGCGAACGGACGTAAAGTGCTAGCAGCTCGTCGTCGTAAAGGAAGAAAAGTATTATCTGCGTAGACCACTGATCGTTCAGTGGTCTTTTTTTCTAATAATAGTGAATTTCCGCTGATGAAATACAGGAGTGTCAATTGATATGAAGAAAAAAAATCGTATAAAGAAGAATGATGAATTCCAGGAGGTTTTTCAAAAAGGAAAATCAAATGCGAACCGTCAGTTTGTTGTATACCAACTAAATAAAGAAGAACAGCCAAATTTTCGCATCGGTCTTTCTGTTAGCAAGAAGATAGGAAACGCAGTAGTTCGTAATCGAATTAAGCGTATGATCCGTCAGTCCATTACAGAATTGAAAGATGAGATAGATTCTGGAAAAGATTTTGTTATAATAGCAAGGAAGCCTTGTGCAGAGATGACATATGAAGAAGTAAAGAAAAGCTTAATTCATGTCTTTAAACGCTCTGGTATGAAAAAAATAAAAAAGTAGCGTAAGGAAATGAATTACACTATATACATACCGATACAAGGAGGAGTAGGCTTTGAAAAAGAAATTAGGTTTACTAGCCATGGTTGTTGCGTTAATGGCAATTACTGCTGGCTGTAGTGAAGTAAATCAGCCAATTACACCGAAAAGCACTGGGATTTGGAATGAATATTTTGTATATCCACTATCTCAGTTAATTACGTATTTTGCTGAATTATTCGGTAAGAATTATGGTTTAGCAATCGTCGTTACAACTCTTATCATTCGTTTTGCATTATTACCACTAATGATCAAACAAACGAAGAGTACGAAAGCAATGCAAGCATTACAACCAGAAATGGTGAAGTTAAAAGAAAAACATAGCTCTAAAGATCAAGCAACACAGCAAAAATTACAACAAGAAATGATGCAGTTATATCAAAAAAATGGTGTAAATCCATTAGCCGGTTGTTTACCAATATTTGTTCAGATGCCTATTTTATTCGCATTTTATCATGCGATTATGAGAACATCAGAAATTAGTAAACATACATTTTTATGGTTTGATTTAGGACAGGCAGACCCTTACTATATCTTACCGGTTGTTGCAGCGATTACGACATTTATTCAGCAAAAGCTTGCAATGGCAGGAACTGCTGGTCAAAATCCACAAATGGCAATGATGATTTGGCTTATGCCGATTATGATTTTAATCTTTGCAATTAACTTCCCAGCGGCATTATCACTTTACTGGGTTGTTGGTAATATCTTTGGTATCGCTCAAATGTACTTTATCAAAGGGCCAGAAATTAAGGCTAGTAAGGCTGGAGGATCAGGTAAGTGAGTGTAATTACTGCTAAAGGACAAACAGTCGAGCTGGCAGTAGAAGATGCTTTAAGGCAATTAAACACTTCAAAAGATCAAGTTGATATAAATATTATCGATGAGGGTAAAAGGGGATTCCTAGGCTTATTTGGGAATCGTCCTGCAGTAGTAGAAGTTGTATTGAAGAAAGATCCCATTCAAGAATGTGAAGAGTATTTAAAAAATGTTATTCGCAACATGGGTGTGGAAGTCGAGATTAGTAAAATTGTAAAGGGACGCGAAGTTGAATTTACAATTTCTGGTGATAATGTAGGTGTTTTAATTGGAAAAAGAGGTAATACGTTGAACTCTTTACAGTATTTGACAAAACTTGTCGCGAATCGCCATACGAAACAGTATATTGGTATCACACTAGATGCTGAAAATTATCGTAGTAAAAGAAAAAGTACGTTAGAATCGCTTTCTTATCGATTAGCAAAACAAGTGTCTAAAACGAAAAAAAGAGTTGTTTTAGAGCCGATGCCATCTTTTGAACGAAAAATTATCCATCAAGCATTATCTAATCATCAAGATATCAATACAACTTCTGAAGGAAATGAACCACATCGGCATGTTGTAATATCTTCCAAATGACCGGTTACTCAAATGAGTGCCGGTTTTTTTGAGGGGAAAACAGATGTGGATAACTAAAAACACTAAACTTATCCACTGTGAATAAGTTTAGTGTTTTTTACATGAGGACATAATAAAATGAGTTATTATTCTTTTGTAGATAGGTTCGTTATGGTATTCTAATAATTTAGTGAAGAAAATAATCGTGTTGAAATAGAGATAAATAAGCAGGTGAGGTGAAAGGACATGGAATTTGATACAATTGCTGCGATTTCCACAGCGCTTGGAGAGGGCGCAATTGCCATTGTTCGAGTAAGTGGGGATGATGCGGTTGAAAAAGTTAATCGTATTTTTAAAGGGAAGGACTTAACAGAGGTTCCTTCTCACACAATTCATTATGGTCATATTGTTGATTTAGATACAAATCAAGTTATTGAAGAAGTTATGGTGTCTATTATGCGTGCACCAAGAACTTTTACACGCGAAAATATAGTAGAAATTAACTGCCACGGTGGACTTGTTTCGGTAAATAAAGTATTGCAGCTTATTTTAGCGCAAGGAGTACGATTAGCAGAGCCTGGTGAATTTACAAAACGTGCTTTTTTAAATGGTCGTATTGATTTATCACAAGCAGAAGCTGTCATGGACTTAATCCGTGCAAAAACAGATCGTGCAATGAACGTAGCGATTAATCAAATGGAGGGGCGATTATCTAAATTAATTGGCCGCCTGCGTCAGGACATATTAGAAACGCTAGCTCATGTTGAGGTAAACATAGATTACCCAGAATATGATGATGTGGAAGAGATGACACATAATATTTTAATTGAGAAAGCGACACATGTTCGTGCTGAAATTGCAAAAATATTAGAAACATCGAAGCAAGGGAAGATTTTACGTGAAGGTATTGCTACTGCAATCATCGGTAGACCTAACGTTGGGAAGTCATCGCTATTAAATAGTCTCGTTCAAGAGAAAAAGGCAATTGTAACTGATATTGCAGGAACAACTCGTGATGTTATTGAAGAGTACGTTAATGTGCGTGGTGTACCACTTAAACTTATAGACACAGCCGGGATTCGTGAAACGGAAGATGTTGTTGAACGAATTGGGGTAGAACGTTCAAAAGAAATGATGAGCCAAGCAGATTTAGTGTTAATTGTCGTAAATTATAGTGAGGCTTTAACAAATGAAGATGAAGATTTATTCCGTGCGGTACAAGGAAAAGATTTCATTGTTATTGTGAATAAGACGGATTTACCGCAAGGAATTGATATGGAACGTGTTGCAGAATTGGCTGCGGGAAATCGTGTTATTACAACATCCTTAATCGAGGAGCAAGGAATAGATGAGCTTGAACAGGCGATAGCTGAGCTATTCTTTGAAGGAACAATTGATTCTGCAGATATGACATATGTTTCTAACGCAAGGCATATCGGATTATTAACACAAGCAGAAAAGACAATTGGAGATGCAATTGAGGCAATAGAAAATGGTGTTCCGATTGATATGGTACAAATTGATTTAACGAGAACGTGGGAAATACTCGGTGAAATTACTGGTGATACTGTCCATGAAAGCTTAATTGACCAGTTGTTCTCTCAATTTTGTTTAGGAAAATAATATGGCGATGTTTCAGAAAGATAGAGATTATTAGGAGGAATAAATAATGGGATACAATGCCGGTTCATACGATGTTATAGTAATCGGTGCAGGTCATGCAGGATGTGAAGCTGGTCTTGCGGCAGCACGAATGGGCTCCAAAACATTAATGTTAACAATTAATTTAGATATGGTAGCGTTTATGCCATGTAACCCTTCTGTTGGTGGACCAGCAAAAGGGATTGTTGTTCGTGAAATTGATGCATTAGGCGGAGAAATGGGACGCAATATTGATAAAACGCATATTCAAATGCGTATGTTAAATACAGGTAAAGGACCAGCTGTACGTGCACTTCGAGCACAAGCAGATAAGTTCTCTTACCAACATGAATTAAAGAAAACAATTGAAGAAACACCAAATTTAACTTTGTTCCAAGGAATGGTAGAGCGTTTAATCGTTGAAGATGGCGTATGTAAAGGGGTAATTACGCAAGCGGGTGCTGAATATACAGCAAAAACAGTCGTAATTACAACTGGAACATTTTTACGTGGTGAGATTATTATGGGTGATTTAAAATATTCGAGCGGTCCAAATAATCAGCAACCATCTATTACATTATCTGAGCATTTAGAGGAGCTTGGATTTGATCTTGTTAGATTTAAAACAGGTACACCTCCTCGTGTAAACAGCAATACAATTGACTACAGTAAAACAGAAATTCAACCGGGTGATGATAAACCACGTGCGTTCTCTTTTGAAACGACGAAATTTATTATGGATCAAATTCCATGTTGGTTGACATATACAAGTACGGAAACACATCGTTTAATAGATGAAAATTTACATCGTTCAGCTATGTATTCTGGTATGATTAAAGGAACAGGACCTAGATACTGTCCTTCTATTGAAGATAAAGTAGTAAGATTTAATGATAAACCACGTCATCAAATTTTCTTAGAGCCAGAGGGACGCAATACGCAAGAAGTATACGTACAAGGTCTATCTACAAGCTTACCAGAAGATGTACAGCGTGACATGCTTAGAACAATCCCGGGGCTGGAAAATGTCGAAATGATGCGTACAGGTTATGCAATTGAGTATGATGCAATTGTGCCAACGCAATTATGGCCAACACTTGAAACGAAAAACATTAAAAATTTATATACAGCAGGACAAATTAACGGAACTTCTGGTTACGAAGAAGCGGCAGGACAAGGGCTTATGGCTGGAATTAATGCGGCATGTCGATCTTTAGGTAAAAAAGAAGTTATTTTAGGGCGCGAGGATGCTTATATTGGTGTCTTAATTGATGATCTTGTAACGAAAGGTACAAATGAACCATATCGTTTATTAACATCTCGTGCAGAGTACCGTCTATTATTACGCCACGATAATGCTGATCTTCGTTTAACTGAAGTTGGTCGTGAAATCGGATTAATTAAAGAAGAGCGCTATGAGCGATTTACAAATAAAAAGTTACAAATTGAACAGGAAAAGGAACGTTTAGGTAGCATTATTATTAAACCACGTCCTGAAGTTCAAGAATTAATTCGTAGCATTGGTGGAAGTGAATTGAAAGACGGAATACGTGCAAGTGACTTATTACGTCGTCCAGAGATGACATATGAGCATATTCATCTTTTAGTACCAAGCGAAGTAGAATTAAGTGATGAAGTTACGGAACAAGTTGAAATTCAGACTAAGTACGAAGGATATATTGAAAAATCATTACAGCAAGTAGAGCGTATGAAGAAAATGGAAAATAAAAAAATCCCTGTGGATATTGATTATGATGCAATTTCTAGCCTTGCTTCAGAAGCTAGACAGAAATTGAAAGATGTTCGTCCACTTTCAATGGGGCAGGCTTCACGTATTTCTGGCGTAAATCCAGCAGATATTTCCATTTTACTTGTGTATATTGAACAAGGAAAAATTGCGCGCGTATCGAACCAATAAATAGTAAGGAGCTATCGCTAGATGAACATAGAACAATTTCAATCTATGCTAGAAGAGAAGGGTATTACCCTCTCTTCTAGGCAGTTAGAGCAGTTCAAAATCTACTTTGAAACATTAGTAGAGTGGAATGAAAAAATGAACTTAACGGCTATTACGGAAAAAGAAGAAGTATACTTAAAACACTTTTTTGATTCTATTACAGCTGCTTTTTATTATGATTTTTCAAAACCATTCTCAATTTGTGATGTTGGTGCAGGGGCTGGATTCCCAAGTATTCCTTTAAAAATCTGTTTCCCGCACTTAAAAGTAACAATTGTAGACTCATTGCAAAAACGTATTAATTTCTTAAATCATTTAGCACAAAAGCTAGAATTAAGTGACGTTGCATTTTGTCACGATCGTGCTGAAACATTTGGGAAAAAAGAAGGTGTACGTGAATCGTACGATATTGTAATGGCACGTGCAGTTGCGCGTCTTTCTGTATTAAGTGAGCTATGTTTACCACTTGTAAAAGTTGGAGGAACATTCATTGCGATGAAGGGTGCAGCAGCAAACGAAGAAATTGAAAATGGCAAGTATGCTTTAGAGGTGCTTGGCGGAGAGTTAAAAGAGATGTCTACGTTCCAATTACCGTTTGAAGAAAGTGAACGTAATATTTTATTAATCGAGAAAAAGCGCAAGACACCAAAGAAATATCCACGCAAACCGGGAACACCCAATAAATTACCTATTGAAAAATAAATCTTATTAGACGTAAGATTAAATTATATAAATGAAAACGTAAATGTTTCATAGGAAACATTTTATGTAGAATAGTCAATAGGCCTAAAAGGTGGTGGAATATGTATGAAAAATACGTTTTCTCGTTTATTTGGCTTTGGAGATAAAGAGAGCGAATTCGAATTACAAGACGAAAGCCATGAAGAAATAGATAAAAAGGTATATGAAGAAATACAAGAAATTCCGATCGTAAATATTACTCCTAATCGTTATCAACCACGAACGGTTTTTGACGATGCACGTATCGACGAGTTGGCATTAACGATTCGTACACACGGGCTCATTCAGCCGATTGTTGTGAGGCAGTATGAGGATGATAAGTACGAGATTATTGCTGGAGAAAGACGTTTTCGCGCAGCAACGAAGTTAGGCTGGGAAAAGGTCCCTGCGATCATAAAGAACTTAAATGATACAGAGACGGCTTCTGTAGCGTTGATTGAAAATTTACAACGTGAGGAATTAACAGCAATCGAGGAAGCTGTGGCATATCAAAAGCTGATTGAGTTACATAATTTAACGCAAGAAGCATTGGCACAACGACTTGGAAAAGGACAATCTACAATCGCAAATAAGTTGCGATTGTTAAAGTTGCCTGAAGAAATAAAAAGTGCATTGTTAGAAAAAAGTATTACAGAACGTCATGCTCGTGCTCTCATTCCTTTAAAAAATGAGGAATTACAACTGAAAGTTTTACAAGAAATTGTGGAAAAACAGCTCAATGTAAAACAAACAGAGGAACGAATCGCGAAATTACTAGAAGAAGTAAAACCGAAGCGCAAGGCGAAGCAAAAAGCAGTAAGCCGAGACGCGAGAATTGCTATGAATACAATTAGGCAATCATTACAAATGGTGGCTGACAGTGGTTTAAATGTTAATTCTGAGGAAGAAGAATTTGATGAGTACTATCAAATTACGATTAAAGTTCCGAAGAAAAAATAATAATGATGTGTTAGAGACCTTATCCTACTGGAGAGGTCTCTTTTGCTATATTTTCTTGTTAACGAAGAAGGAGTTTAGAAATAAATTTTGAAGTTTAATAAGGACGGAAAAGAAAAACTTTTATTTCATGTTACAATAAACGTAATTGTTACTAGAATAAGATAGAAAGGTTGAAAGTAGGTGACATCATGGGAAAAATCATTGCTATTGCTAATCAAAAAGGCGGTGTTGGAAAAACAACAACATCTGTTAATTTAGGGGCTGGATTGGCGCAAGTAGGTAAGAAAGTCCTTCTCGTAGATATTGATGCTCAAGGAAATGCAACGACTGGTGTGGGAATTGAAAAGTCAGAATTAGACCAATGTATTTACAATGTTCTTGTGGAAGATGCAGATGTTCAGGGAGTTATACGGAAAACCGCAACTGAAAACTTAGATGTTCTACCCGCTACAATTCAATTGGCTGGTGCTGAAATTGAATTGGTACCGACTATTTCCCGGGAAGTACGTTTGCAAAGGGCATTACAGCCAGTTCGTGATGAATATGATTACATTATTATCGACTGTCCCCCGTCTTTAGGGTTATTAACGATTAATGCATTAACAGCAGCAGATTCTGTTATTATTCCTGTTCAGTGTGAATATTACGCACTCGAAGGATTAAGTCAGCTATTAAATACAGTTCGACTTGTACAAAAACATTTAAATAAAGATCTAGCAATTCAAGGTGTATTGTTAACAATGCTAGATGCCCGTACAAATCTAGGGATTCAAGTTATAGATGAAGTGAAGAAATACTTTAGGGATAAAGTATACCGTTCCATTATTCCACGTAATGTTCGCTTAAGTGAGGCACCAAGTCATGGGAAACCGATTATGCAGTATGACGCTAAATCAAGAGGGGCAGAAGTATATATAGATTTAGCAGAGGAAGTGATTGCAGGTGGCTAAAGGTTTAGGAAGAGGGATTAATGTGTTTTTTCCTGATTTAGATGTGAAAGAAGAAGAAACGATTCAGGAGATTATCGTAACTGAATTAAGGCCGAATCCATACCAACCGCGTAAGCACTTTAATAAAGCTGCGATTGAGGAATTAGCGGCTTCTATTAAAGAACACGGCATATTACAACCGTTAATTGCTAGAAAGAGTATTAAAGGATATGAAATTGTTGCAGGTGAAAGAAGATATCGTGCTGCCAAAGAGGCTGGACTTGAAAAGGTACCTGCCGTTGTAAGGCAATTAAACGAGCAGCAAATGATGGAATTTGCTTTGTTAGAAAACTTACAACGAGAAGATTTAAATCCGATGGAAGAGGCAACGGCATACCAGATGTTAATGAATGAGCTAAATGTAACGCAAGAACAATTAGCGAAACGTCTTGGTAAAAGTAGACCTTACATTGCAAACTATACTCGGTTATTAAGCCTCCCTTCTTTCGTACAAGATATGATTGCAAATGGTCAACTTTCAATGGCTCATGGGAGAACTTTACTTACAATCAAAGATGAAGAACAGTTGAAGTCCTTATTGAAACGCATTGAAAAAGAAGGATTAAATGTTCGTCAATTAGAGAAAATCGTCCAAGAGATTAATCAACACGTTTCACGTGAAACAAAACAAGTGAAAAAAGAGCGAAATATATTTTTCGTAGAACGTGAAACGTTCTTAAGAGAAAAGTTTGGCACAGATGTGAAAATTAAAGAGACAAAAAAAGAAAAAGGTAAAATCGAAATTGAATTTTTTAATAAAGAAGATTTAAATCGTATTTTAGAATTATTATCACATAAAAATTAAAAAGCAAACCATCTTATTATTTATAGATGGTTTGCTTTTTTTAATGCAGATAATTTTTGATCCGTCTCTTTTATACTTTGTGCGATTACATCGGCCATTTTCATCACTAAACTTAATCTCGTATTTTGAAGAACAAAAAACTCCATAAAACCATTTAAATTGACGATGCCGTGTATATGCAAATCACCAACTGCAGGTAATTTCTTATTCATCGCAGCACCAGGTTTACTAGGTCCTTTTCCAGTAGTAATTGAACCGATATTTTGAGACTTTCCTAAACATGCATCAACGGCAATTATAAAGGAAGTAGGATTTTCTTTCTGTATATTTTGAATTTTCTCTTCTAGATTCAGTGCATGCACTGGTTCATCTAGTGTGCCGAACACTTGGAAGTTTTTGATTTCTACTTGTTCTAGCTTAGCGCCAACTAATGGGCCGAGTGCATCA
Organism: Bacillus cereus group sp. BceL062; assembly: GCF_051780025.1. Taxonomy (NCBI): domain Bacteria; kingdom Bacillati; phylum Bacillota; class Bacilli; order Caryophanales; family Bacillaceae; genus Bacillus; species Bacillus cereus group sp. BceL062. The sequence goes on from NZ_JBPWGY010000010.1 coordinate 19,020, forward strand.
CCGGTGGAACGATCTGTTCCGATACAAACGAGAATAAGTGGTATATTAGTTTGAATAGGAATATGGGAAAGCAAGAAGTTACTGATTGTCTCGGAGGCTTCTAAATCTTGGTGCATAACATTTTGAGTTTCTTTTTCGAAAAAAGGTAAGCGAAAACTTCCAATATTCATGAAGCACCCATCCTTTTAATAAATTTTCAAAATATGTTATATGGCGAATAAAATGGAAAACTATAAGTGCGTACTTTTTGCAAAATGTAAATGAAAACGGAAATAATAGTACTAGTATATATATATTCGTTCCATTTTATACCTGGATAGAAGTTAACAAATGCAATTAAAGTTATAAATTTTTTCAGCAATCAGAGAGACTTCTGATACAATAAGAAGAATAACTAAAAAGAAATTTTGGCTGGAGAGGTAGAGATACATGGATTTATTAACGAAGTGGTTTAATTCTACGAAACAGTATTTATTGGATGCTGATCGTTGGGCTCATATTGGAGTTGCGACATTAAAAATATGTATTATTTTAATAATTGGTGCAGTTGTTGTGCGAGTTGCAAGAGCGGTTGTACGAAATGCGTTTCGCATGGGGAGCCGTTCTCCAATCCAAATTTCAGAACGTCGTACAGTTACGGTAGCGAAATTACTTGAAAATATTGTAGCATACGTTGTTATGTTCATTATGCTAATTGCGATTTTAGGTGTGTTTGATATTAATGCATCAGGTTTATTAGCGGGTGCCGGGGTAATTGGTTTAGCAGTCGGATTTGGTGCTCAAAGTTTAGTGAAAGACGTTATTACAGGTTTATTTATTTTGCTAGAAGATCAGTTTTCAGTTGGCGATTATGTTAAAATCGGTCAATTTGAAGGAGTCGTTTTAGAAATTGGACTTCGTACAACGAAAGTAAAGAGTTGGACAGGTGAAATTCATACTTTACCAAACGGAAGTATTGTTCAAGTTACTAACTACTCAGTTAGTAATAGTGTAGCATTTGTTGATGTATCTATTTCATATGAGGCTGACATTGCGAAAGCAGAGCAAGTTATTGAGGATTTATTAGTAGAGTTACCTGCACAATACGAAAAAATGGTAACGACGCCTCAATTATTAGGTGTGCAAACATTAGCTGCATCAGAAGTTATATTACGCGTTATTGCTGAAGTAGAACCGATGCAACATGCAGTTATTGCAAGAGCACTTCGTAAAGAGATTAAAAATCGTCTAGATTTACATGGAATTGAAATTCCATATCCACGTATGGTTTTATATAATCGTGAAGAACTGGTTAGTGGAAAAGCACTTTAGTATCGAGAGGGGTTTGGAGAGTGGAGCAAAAGGAATATAACTTGTACGACGTTGTGGAAATGAAGAAAGCCCACCCATGTGGTGAGAATCGTTGGAAAATTATTCGTATGGGAATGGATATCCGCATTAAGTGCGAGGGATGTGACCATTCAGTAATGATTCCTCGAAGAGAGTTTGATCGTAAGGTGAAAAAAATACTTGTGAAGCACGAAGAATAGAGAAAAAGTAACAGTTGCAGTAGGTGGCTGTTGCTTTTTTCGTTTGGAGGAAACTTGTCATTTTTTTCGTTACTATCTATAATGATGAAAGATTGAGACATAGGAGTGAAAAATATGGGATTAACGGCTGGGATTGTTGGATTACCTAACGTAGGGAAGTCCACTTTATTTAATGCAATTACACAAGCAGGAGCAGAATCTGCGAACTATCCATTCTGTACAATTGATCCAAACGTAGGAATTGTAGAAGTACCAGATGAGCGTTTAAATAAATTAACGGAATTAGTAGAACCGAAAAAGACTGTTCCGACTGTATTTGAGTTTACTGATATTGCAGGTATCGTAAAAGGTGCAAGTAAGGGCGAAGGGTTAGGAAATAAATTCTTATCTCACATTCGCCAAGTAGATGCAATTTGCCAAGTTGTTCGTTGTTTTGAAGACGAAAATATTACGCACGTTTCAGGAAAAGTAGATCCAATTGATGATATTGAAACAATCAACTTAGAGCTAATCTTAGCAGACTTAGAGTCTGTTGATAAACGTATCGAGCGTGTTGCGAAATTAGCAAGACAAAAAGATAAAGAAGCAGTATATGAGCATGAAATTTTAGTGCGTTTAAAAGAAGCTTTCGAAGAGGGGAAACCAGCTCGTACTGTTGAATTTACAGAAGAGCAAATGAAGATTGTTAAAGGCCTTCATTTACTTACAACGAAAGAAATGCTATACGTAGCAAACGTAAGTGAAGATGATATTATGGATCCTTCTGAAAATAAATACGTACAAATGGTAAAAGAATTTGCAGCAAATGAAAATTCACAAGTAATTGTTGTATGTGCAAAAATTGAATCAGAAATCGCTGAGTTAGATGAGGAAGAGAAAAAAGTATTCCTGGAAGAACTAGGCATTGAAGAATCTGGTTTAGATCAGTTAATCCGTGCTGCATATGACTTATTAGGACTTGCTACTTACTTCACAGCTGGTGTGCAAGAAGTGCGTGCATGGACGTTTAAACAAGGTATGAAAGCACCACAATGTGCGGGCGTAATTCATACAGACTTTGAGCGTGGATTTATTCGCGCAGAAACAGTTTCTTATGATGATTTAATGACAAATGGTTCTATGACAGCTGCAAAAGAAGCTGGAAAAGTACGTTTAGAAGGAAAAGAGTATATCGTAAAAGACGGAGATGTTATGCACTTCCGTTTTAACGTTTAATTTAATATTTCCTAGGAAAAATAAAGATATGAACTTGGCAAATATATTATGTGTTTGCCAAGTTTTTTACGTATTGGTGAGTTGATTCATATAACTTACTATGATATAATCTAAACTCGTGAGTAATTACTATAAATTAATTGCTCCTTGCCCATTATGGGCCGTTTAGACCAAAAGGAGGTGAAAGTGTAATGAGAAAGTACGAAATTATGTACATCATTCGTCCTGGCGTTGAAGAAGAAGCTCAAAAAGCTTTAGTTGAACGTTTTGCAGGTGTTTTAACAAACAATGGTGCAGAAATCATTAACACGAAAGAGTGGGGTAAGCGTCGTTTAGCTTACGAAATCAACGACTTACGTGAAGGTTTCTACATGATCTTAAACGTGAACTCTAACGCAGAAGCGATTAACGAATTCGACCGTTTAGCTAAGATCAACGAAGATATCCTTCGTCATATCGTTGTTAAAGAAGAAGAAAAATAATTGATATATAAGGGAGAGTGGTTCGATTGATGAATCGTGTTATCCTCGTTGGTCGTTTAACTAAGGACCCTGACTTACGTTACACGCCCAATGGTGTTGCAGTAGCTACTTTTACGTTAGCTGTGAATCGCGCATTTGCGAATCAACAAGGTGAGCGTGAAGCTGACTTTATTAATTGTGTAATATGGCGTAAACAAGCAGAAAACGTGGCAAATTATTTGAAAAAAGGTAGCTTAGCAGGCGTAGACGGACGTCTTCAAACTCGTAATTACGATGGACAAGATGGTAAACGTGTATATGTAACAGAAGTTCTTGCGGAGAGCGTACAATTTTTAGAGCCGCGTAATGGCGGTGGGGAGCAACGTGGTTCATTCAATCAGCAACCATCAGGAGCTGGTTTCGGTAACCAAAGCTCTAACCCATTTGGTCAATCTAGTAATTCAGGCAACTCAGGTAACACTGGAAACTCTGGATTTACGAAGAATGACGATCCATTTTCGAATGTTGGTCAACCGATTGACATTTCGGACGACGATTTACCATTTTAATGGTATGAATCGGCTATTTTTAACAAAGAATGGAGGGAATAGACATGGCAGGACGCAAAGGTGGACGTGCGAAACGTCGTAAGGTGTGTTTCTTCACATCTAACGGCATCACTCGCATTGACTATAAAGATGTTGATTTATTAAAACGTTTCGTTTCTGAACGTGGTAAAATTTTACCTCGTCGTGTAACAGGAACAAGCGCAAAATACCAACGCAAACTTACAGTTGCAATTAAACGTGCTCGTCAAATGGCACTTTTACCATATGTTGGTGAATAATAGCGTATGAAATGCACAGTAGAGTCGGACTCTACTGTGCATTTTGCTATGCTTTTCTTTTTTGAAAGAGAGGTTAAATCATGAAACAAACAAAATTTATTACTGAAGGCGCAGCGTTATTAGCTATATACGCGATATTATTGCTTGTGTCTTTATACGTTCCGGTTTTAGGTACAGTTGTAACTTTCGCATTACCATTACCGTTTATATTGTTTACGATAAAATATAGGTTATCCAATGCTTTTATAATTTTTACAGCTGCGCTTTTTATTACCGTTATTGTGAGCCAGCCCTTGAATCTAGTGAAGACAATAATGTTTGGATTGATAGGGATTGTTTTAGGATCCATGTATAAAAAAAGAAAAAAGCCAATAGAGATCTTGATGGCAGGAACCCTTGCATATTTAATTGGTTTTGTGCTCATTTATGTTGCAAGTATAAAGTTTTTTAACATAGATTTAATGAAGCAAATACAAAATATGTTTAATGAAGGTATGGCGCAAAGTGAAAAGATGGTAAGCGCTGCAGGTATGCCAATTAGTAAAGAACAAAAAGAGTTATTTGGACAATTCAATGAGATATTACAAACACTATTCCCGAGTTTACTTGTAATGGTTTCTGTTTGTTTTTCTTGGATTACAGTGCTCCTATCGGGTAGTGTCTTGAGGAAGTTAAAGTATGACGTTATATCTTGGCCTAAATTTAAAGATATACAATTGCCAAAGAGCGTTGTCTGGTATTACGTTATATTTATTTTGTTAGCAACTTTTATAAAGGTAGAACCAGCATCATATTTATATATGGTATTTTCCAACCTATATGTCATATTTGTACTATTGCTCGTACTGCAAGGTCTGACATTTATCACCTTTTTAGCGCATAGAAAAGGATTTACTAAAGGTGTTCCTATTATTAGTTTTATTGTATGCATGTTTATTCCGATGATGTTTCCTCTTGTAACAATCTTAGGTATAATTGACTTAGGGATTTCATTGCGTTCTAAAATAGGGGGATAAAATAATATTCCTTATACTATTTTAATCTGTAAAACTAACTGGAAGGTGAGTTAGTTTTACTTTATAGGAGTTGTATACATGCCTGAATTTTATAAGAAACAGTGGTTTTTATATCCTGTTTATGTATTGGCATTTTTTGTATTTGTGCTAATTTCACTCCTCTGTTACTTTCATTTAATTATGGGAATATCATCCTTTTTTATCTTTTGTATTGTACTTTTTGTCGTTATACGATTCGAACTTACTTTCCAAAGAAATTTTGAAAAACATACGACAGATATGATTACAAGGGTAAAGAAAGTGAGTAATGAAGCATTTAACCAAATGCCAATTGGTATTTTGTTATACAATAAGGATTATGGGATTGATTGGGCAAATCCTTATTTATCATCATGTTTGGGACAGCATGCATTAGCCGGTTGGCACCTTTACGATGTATCAGAAACATTACTCCTTTTTATTAAGGGGGAAACTTCTGACGATATAGTTTCTTTAAATAATCGAAAGTTCCGTGTTTTTGTAAGGAAAGAAGAAAAGCTAATTTATTTCTTTGATGTAACGGAACAAACAGAAATTGAAAAGATGTATGAAGATCAACGCACTGTTTTAGCTGTTATTTATTTAGATAACTATGATGAAGTTACACAAGGATTAGATGATCAATTACGTACGAATATAACAAGTCTTGTGACGTCACGTCTAAATGAATGGGCTGTTAAGTATGGCGCTTATTTAAAACGTGCATCTTCAGAGAGGTTCTTCGTTGTACTAAATGAAAGTATTTTAGCACAAATGGAGAAAGGCAAGTTTAACATTTTAGATCAAGTGCGTGAAGAAACATCTAAAAGGAATATACCACTTACGTTAAGTGTGGGTGTCGGATCAGGTGATATGCCTTTATCAGAGCTTGGAGCAATGGCTCAATCTGGTTTAGACCTTGCGCTTGGACGTGGTGGGGATCAAGTAGCTATTAAACAAGCGACAGGTAAAGTTAAATTTTACGGCGGTAAAACAAATCCAGTTGAAAAGCGTACTCGTGTACGTGCTAGAGTTATTTCGCATGCATTGAAGGATTTAGTATTAGAAAGTAGTAATGTCATTATAATGGGACATAGGGCCCCTGATATGGATGCAATTGGTGCTGCGATTGGTATTTTAAAGGTAGCTCAATTAAATGAGCGCAAAGGATATATTGTGTTAGATGAAAATGATTCCGATAAGGGAATTAAACGTCTGATGGATAAAGTGAAACAAAATGAAGAACTATGGTCTCATTTTATTACCCCAGATCAAGCGATGGAATTTGCAAATGATGAGTCCTTACTTGTTGTTGTGGATACACATAAGCCTTCTATGGTGATGGAGGAAAAACTGGTTCGTAAAATTGAAAATGTAGTGGTGATTGACCATCATCGTCGTGGAGAAGATTTTATTGAAGATCCATTACTTGTTTACATGGAACCATATGCTTCTTCGACGGCAGAACTTGTTACAGAATTACTTGAGTATCAACCGAAAAATTTAAAGATGACAATGTTAGAAGCGACGGCATTGTTAGCTGGTATTATTGTTGATACGAAAAGTTTTACGTTCCGGACGGGTGCTCGTACGTTTGATGCAGCTTCTTATTTACGCTCGCATGGTGCAGATACTGTACTTGTACAAGAATTGTTAAAAGAAGATATGAATCAGTATTTACGAGTTGCAAAAGCTATTAAAAATGCGTACATTTATAAAAATGGAATTGCTATTGCAAAAGTTGATAGTGATGACTATTACGATCAAGTGCTTATTGCACAATCAGCGGACACGCTATTAACGATGACGGGTATTATTGCATCATTTGTTATAGCGAAACGTGGGGAGAATTTCATTGGAATTAGCGGCAGGTCTTTAGGTGAAGTGAATGTGCAGCTAATTATGGAGAATCTAGGAGGTGGCGGGCATTTGACGAATGCAGCCACACAAATGAAAAATGTTACAGTAGATGAAGCTGAGGAGAAGCTTCGATTTGTTATTGATGACTATTTACAGGGAGGCACACAATCATGAAAGTAATTTTTCTAAAAGACGTAAAAGGTAAAGGTAAAAAAGGAGAAATAAAAAACGTACCAGATGGTTATGCAAATAACTTTTTACTAAAACAAGGATTAGCTGCTGAAGCGACAAACAGCAGTATGAAAACTTTAGAAGCTCAAAAGCGTAAAGAAGAAAAAGATGCAGCAGCAGAGCTTGAGAATGCAAAAGAGCTGAAAGAAACTTTAGAGAAATTAACTGTGGAACTGAAGGCGAAATCTGGAGAAGGTGGCCGTTTATTTGGTTCTATCACAAGCAAACAAATCGTAGACGCAATGCAAAAATCACATAAAATCAAACTTGATAAACGTAAATTTGAAATGGATGATGCAATTCGTGCATTAGGTTATACAAATGTGACTGTAAAATTGCATCCGCAAGTAACAGCAAAAGTAAAAGTTCATGTTAGTGAACAATAAAAATAAATTAAACAAGGAGGATTGCGTATGAGTGATGTAATGGCTGATCGTACCCCTCCGCATAATATAGAAGCTGAGCAGGCAGTCTTAGGTGCCATATTGATTGATCAAGATGCGTTAACGTCAGCATCAGAACTATTGGTACCTGACTCATTTTATCGAACGAAACATCAAAAGATCTTTGAAGTGATGCTTGGCTTGTCTGATAAGGGAGAGCCAATTGACTTAGTAATGATGACGTCAGCGATGGCTGATCAAGGATTACTAGAAGAAGTTGGTGGGGTTTCTTACTTAGCAGAGTTAGCAGAGATTGTTCCAACTGCTGCTAACGTAGAGTATTATGCACGAATCATCGCTGAAAAGGCGCTTTTACGTCGTTTAATTCGAACGGCGACTCATATCGTGTCTGATGGATATGAGAGGGAAGATGATGTGGACGGCCTTTTAAATGAGGCTGAGAAAAAAATATTAGAAGTATCTCATCAAACGAACGCTAAAGCATTCCAGAATATTAAAGACGTTCTTGTGGATGCTTACGATAAAATCGAACTTTTGCATAATCAAAAAGGTGAAGTTACAGGAATACCAACTGGATTTACTGAATTAGATAAGATGACCGCAGGTTTCCAACGAAATGATTTAATCATAGTAGCGGCGCGTCCGTCAGTAGGGAAAACTGCATTTTCATTAAATATCGCACAAAACGTAGCGACGAAAACGGATGAAAATGTAGCGATCTTTAGTTTGGAGATGGGCTCTGATCAGCTTGTTATGCGTATGCTTTGTGCAGAAGGTAATATTGATGCGCAAAGACTTCGTACTGGGTCATTAACTTCTGATGATTGGGCGAAGTTAACGATGGCGATGGGAAGCCTTTCAAATGCCGGTATATATATTGATGATACACCAGGGATTAAGGTAAATGAGATTCGAGCAAAATGCCGTAGATTAAAGCAGGAACAAGGTCTTGGGATGGTTTTAATTGACTATTTACAGCTTATTCAGGGAAGTGGGAAGTCGGGCGAGAACCGTCAGCAGGAAGTATCTGAGATTTCGCGTACATTAAAAGGGATTGCGCGTGAATTACAAGTGCCTGTTATCGCCCTTTCACAGTTATCCCGTGGTGTTGAATCTCGTCAAGATAAACGCCCTATGATGTCTGATATTCGTGAATCGGGGAGTATTGAGCAGGATGCTGATATTGTAGCATTCTTGTATCGTGAAGATTACTATGACCGTGAAACGGAAAATAAAAATACGATTGAAATTATCATCGCAAAACAACGTAATGGTCCGGTAGGTTCAGTAGAGCTTGCGTTTGTTAAAGAATTTAATAAATTCGTTAACTTAGAACGACGCTTTGAGGATGGGGCATAAAGGCAGTATAAAAAAGAAACACATTTCTTATAATAAGATGTGTTTCTTTTTTTATAGAGTAAAGATAAGGCTTTCATAAGGTGAAAATATAATTCTTACGAACGAAAATGATTTTTAATAAAAAAATGTTCGCTTTTTTGGTTGACTTCTTTTTCGGTTTTGGTACAATTATATTGTTTGAATAGATCGTTTGAAAATTGCGGAGGTGCTTTAATAATGTCTTCAGTAGTAGTTGTAGGAACACAATGGGGCGACGAAGGAAAAGGTAAAATCACTGATTTTCTTTCTGAGCATGCGGAAGTAGTTGCAAGATATCAAGGTGGAAATAACGCGGGACATACAATTGTTTTCGGCGGAGTTAAATATAAGTTACACTTAATTCCATCTGGTATTTTCTATAAAGAGAAAATTTGTGTAATCGGAAATGGCTTAGTAGTAGATCCAAAAGCATTACTTGAAGAGTTAAAATACTTACACGACCGTGGTGTAAGTACTGATAATTTACGTGTAAGTAACCGTGCACACGTTATTTTACCTTATCATTTAAAACAAGATGAGTTAGAAGAGGCTAGTAAAGGTGATAACAAAATCGGTACAACGAAAAAAGGTATCGGTCCTGCATATATGGATAAAGCTGCTCGTATTGGTATCCGTATGGCTGATCTTTTAGACCGTGAAGCATTTAAAGAGAAGCTTGAGCGCAATTTAGTAGAGAAAAATCGTTTATTTGAAAAAATGTACGATACAGAAGGTTTCAGCGTAGAAGAAATCTTTGAAGAGTACTTCGAATATGGACAACAAATCGCACAATATGTATGCGACACATCTGTTGTATTAAATGATGCACTAGATAACAATCACCGTGTATTATTTGAAGGTGCACAAGGTGTTATGCTTGATATTGACCACGGTACGTACCCATTTGTTACATCTTCTAACCCGATTGCTGGTGGTGTAACAGTTGGAACTGGAGTTGGTCCGGCGAAAGTTACTCGCGTTGTAGGTGTATGTAAAGCATATACAAGCCGTGTTGGTGATGGTCCATTCCCTACTGAACTTAATGATGAAATTGGTCATCAAATTCGTGAAGTTGGTCGTGAATACGGAACAACAACTGGTCGCCCACGCCGTGTAGGTTGGTTCGATAGCGTTGTTGTAAGACATGCACGTCGTGTTAGTGGTTTAACGGATTTATCATTAAACTCTATTGATGTATTAACAGGTATTCCAACTCTTAAAATCTGTGTTGCTTACAAATATAACGGAGAAGTTATAGATGAAGTTCCAGCAAACTTAAACATTTTAGCGAAATGTGAGCCTGTATATGAAGAGCTTCCAGGTTGGGAAGAAGATATTACTGGTGTGAAATCATTAGATGAGCTTCCTGAAAATGCAAGAAAATACGTAGAGCGTGTTTCTGAATTAACAGGAATCCAATTATCTATGTTCTCAGTTGGACCAGACCGTAACCAAACGAATATCGTTCGTAACGTATACGAAGTTTAATTGATATTTTTAAGAAAAACTCATGTCCGCATGAGTTTTTTCTTATCTTTTATAAAAAAAACAAAAAAAGTATTGCAAAAATAAAAGATGATATGTTATGATACATCTTGTCGTCACGAAAATATGACGTTGGTGAGTATGAGCCATTAGCTCAGTTGGTAGAGCATCTGACTTTTAATCAGAGGGTCGAAGGTTCGAATCCTTCATGGCTCACCATTTTATTTTTCGTGGCCCGTTGGTCAAGTGGTTAAGACACCGCCCTTTCACGGCGGTAACACGGGTTCGAATCCCGTACGGGTCATGTTTTTTTATGTTTATTTTTGGTCCCGTGGTGTAGTGGTTAACATGCCTGCCTGTCACGCAGGAGATCGCCGGTTCGACCCCGGTCGGGACCGCCACTTTTGTTTATACCACCATTAGTGGTTTTATATATAGTTTTGGCTCGGTAGCTCAGTCGGTAGAGCAGAGGACTGAAAATCCTCGTGTCGGCGGTTCGATTCCGTCCCGAGCCACTCTCAGGATATTAAGTGGGCCCACTTAATATCCTTTTTATTTTGTGTAGTTTTACAAATGTGGGTAGTTATTTTACAATAGGATGAGGAGCCTCTAGCAGTTGAAGCTAGAGGTTTTTCTGTAGATCGTATAGGATTCCGTGTAAAGGTGGATCATACATGAGTCTATGAGAATAGAGGAGAGAACACTTAAATAAAGGTTGCTGTCATATAGGGATATACTATAGAAACATCAATATATTTAAGAATCATTGACCATATTTTTATGAGGAGGAAATAGACGATGATGGGAAAGAAAATTTTAGTAGTTGATGATGAAAAGCCGATTGCAGACATTTTGAAGTTCAACCTAGAAAAAGAGGGTTTTGAAATTGTAATGGCACATGATGGTGATGAAGCAATTGAGAAAGCTAATGAAGAACAGCCAGATATGGTTTTATTAGATATTATGCTACCAGGAAAAGATGGTTTAGAGGTTTGTCGTGAAATACGTAAAAACTCAGAAATGCCGATTATTATGCTTACAGCGAAGGACTCTGAAATTGATAAGGTATTAGGGCTTGAGCTTGGAGCAGATGATTATGTAACGAAGCCATTTAGTACGAGGGAATTACTTGCTCGTGTGAAGGCGAATTTACGCCGCCATCAACAAGGTGGTGCAGCAGAAAAAGAAGAAAATACTGAAATGGTTATTGGACCAATTATTATTAATCCAAATGCTTATAGTGTAACAAAGCGTGAGGAAAATATTGAGCTTACACATCGTGAATTTGAATTGCTACATTATTTAGCAAAACATTTAGGACAAGTTATGACACGTGAACATTTATTGCAAACAGTTTGGGGTTATGATTATTTTGGAGATGTGCGTACAGTGGATGTAACAGTACGTCGTTTACGTGAAAAAATTGAAGATAATCCAAGTCATCCTACTTTAATTGTAACTAGACGTGGGGTAGGGTATTACTTGCGTGACCCAGAGCAGGAATAATATATGAAAAAGGTTGGTTTTTTTCAATCCATTCATTTAAAGTTTGTGCTCATATATATGCTATTAATATTAATAGCGATGCAAGTAATCGGTGTATATTTCGTAAGAGAATTAGAAAAAAGTCTTGTACAAGGCTTTAAGGATTCCCTGACACAACAAACGAATTTACTATCGTATAATTTAAAGCAAGAATTTACAAAAAGTCGTGAAAAAACAGATCCAGAATCATTAGATGACGCTATAAAAAATTCGATTCAAAAGTTTGCATCGGATCGTAAGAAAGATATTCAAGAAGTAAGTGTATTTGATTCTAATAGAAAATTAATGGCGATTTCAGACACGGCTAAGCAAAATAAGATAGGCAGAACATCGACAGATATAGCTGTTCAACGGGTAATTGTACAAAATAAACTAGAATCAAAAATTGAGAAAGATGGAGGAACTGGCCATCGAGTTCAAGTGATGATTACTCCTATTCAGAGCGATAAAGCTGGGGAGGTACTTGGTGTCATTCGTATTGTTGCATCTATGGAAGATGTATACAAACAAATGAAGGATATAAATCAAATTTTTGCTACCGGAACAGTGATTGCTTTGTTAGTAACGGCTGTACTTGGGATTTTACTAGCTCAAACAATTACAAGACCAATTTCAGATATGCGAAGGCAAGCAATTGAAATGGCAAAAGGAAATTATTCGAGAAAAGTAAAGGTCCATAGTCATGATGAAATTGGCCAATTAGCATTATCTTTCAATAATTTATCAAAAAAGCTACAACAAGCTCGTTCTTCAACAGAAAGCGAAAGACGTAAATTATCATCTGTTTTATCACATATGACAGATGGAGTAATTGCTACTGACCGAAAAGGGGATATTATTTTATTAAATGACCCTGCGGAAAAGATGCTAAATGTTTCGCGTGAAACGGCGCTGGATCAATCGGTTTTAGAAGTATTGGGGATACAGGAAGAATTTACGCTCGATCATTTATACGAAGAGCCTGATTCTGTTTTATTAGATTTTAGTACGAGAAATGAACCATACATTTTACGTGCTAGTTTCTCTGTTATTCAAAAAGAGACGGGGAAGGCAAATGGTTTAATTGCTGTATTATACGATGTAACGGAGCAGGAGCGTATAGAAGGGGAACGCCGCGAGTTTGTGGCGAACGTCTCTCATGAATTAAGAACACCATTAACAACGATGCGTAGTTACTTAGAAGCGCTGACAGATGGTGCATGGCAAGATCCAAATATTGCACCGCAATTTTTAACAGTTACACAAGAGGAAACAGAAAGAATGATAAGGCTTGTAAATGCGCTGCTGCAACTATCTAAGCTTGATAGTACAGAACATCGTTTGATGAAAGAGTGGGTTGACTTTACTGACTTCTTTAATAATGTTATTGATCGCTTTGAAATGTCTAAAGAGCAAAATGTAAGTTTCAAACGATCTTTCTCTAAAAAATCTAGATTTATTGATATGGATACGGACAAAATTACACAAGTGTTGTATAACATTATTTCTAACGCATTAAAGTATTCGCCAGAAGGTGGAACAGTAACATATCGCTTACGTGATCGAGGGGAGTTATTAGAGATTAGTGTAAGTGACCAAGGTATGGGTATTCCGAAAGAAAACGTAGATAAAATCTTCGAACGTTTTTATCGTGTGGATAAAGCCCGTTCAAGACAAATGGGTGGTACAGGTCTTGGATTAGCTATTGCAAAAGAAATGATTGAGGCACATGGTGGTTCTATTTGGGCGAAGAGTGAGGAAGGAAAAGGAACGACGATTTATTTCACACTGCCACTGGCACCAGATGAAGAGGACGATTGGGAATGAGTATGGAAAACTTTAAAACGATAGTTCTAATTAATTTAGTTGTTATTAGTCTATTTTTAACTTTTAATTTATGGACATATGTTCCCGATTCCACTTCTGTGCAAAATACAAAATTTGTTCAAGGTAATGAAGAGATAAATCCGATAAAGATTTCAGGAGTTGTTCGCCCATCCTCTGTTATTGTTCATAAAGAAAAAAATCATTACGTAAGTGAGAATACGAATAACGTGAACTCACTTTATAAAATTCTTGAAAATGGAGAATTACATGATTTTAGGGAAATAACAGGCACAGTTCCTAAAGGGGATTTTCTTTCTTATGTACACGGAGAAGAAAAGATTGAATTTGTTTTTCCTACAAATGTGCCACTTGAGACGATTAAAGACATGTTCAATATTAAAGATAAAAATTTAGAATCTAATAGAAGTTTTAATCGCATTGTAATCGATCCTTCTCGAAGCAAGGACCAAGAAATTAAAGTTAATTTTATTTCTTATGATAATCCTCGTAGAATATATCAAGCGATGTTGAGTGGTGCTTATGTAAAGGATGTTATAAACGACCAAAATCGATTTATTACACTAGCAAAACCATATTTTGAATATCAAGTAAATGATACAAAAAAACTGTTTTTACCAGATGGAATTACGGAATTAAATCAGATAGAGTATTTTGTGTCTGGGTTAGATGTGGATTCATTTAAAAATGTTTTATTTAGTGATCCGCGTTATTTAAGTCCTATTACCGAGAAATCAAAGGAAACATTTACAGATGGTATTCGATCTATGGAAATTGATAAGTTGAATTTAATGTTGAAATATAAAAATTCCGCAGTATATAGTGATAAAGTTACAGATAATGCGATGCTTTTGAAGAAAAGCTTCGACTTTGTAAGTGGGCACAGTGGTAACTTAAATTCTTATCGTCTTGATTATATTAATAAGGGGAAAACCTCATTCCGTTTATACGAGGGCGGTTTACCTGTATTTAATGCAGATGGAATGGCTGAATTAAAACAAGCATGGGGTTCAGGCGAAATCATGCAGTATGAGAGATCTCTTTTTGATTTCAATATTCCTTTACCTAGTACACCCACTTCTCTTGCATCAGGTCGTACAGTGATGACATCATTAGAGAATAATCCGGAAATTGACAAAAATTCAATTCAGGATGTTGGTATTGGTTATAAAATGTCATTGAAATCTTCCGTGAACGGAGGTCCTGTGAACGGAGGAGAGATCAGTATTTTACAGCCGATATGGTATGTAAAATGTGATGAAGAGGGTAAACAAAAAATATATGAGTGGAGTGAGGGAGGACTAAATGGATTGGGATCGAATTAAAACGATATTTATTGTGACCTTTTTTGTTTTAGACCTCTTTCTTATCTTTCAGTTCATTCAAAAGCAAGATAGTAATCAGTTGGAAATTGTGACAGAAACAAAAATTGATCAACAATTAAAAGAATCTAAAATTACTATGGGGAGTTTTCCTAAAGAGCCGAAAAAAGAGTCATTTATTATGGCGAAAAATAAAAACTTTAAAGAAGAAGATGTGCAATCTTTAAAAAATCAAACAGCGCATCTGCAAAATGAATATACGATAGAAGGTAAGTTGAAAGAGCCATTTTTAAATGCAAAATCATTATCTAAGGATAAATATAATGATTTCTTAAAAAACAGTGTCCTTGATGGGCAGAAATACGAATTTGGAGCAATGAAAGACTCTAAAATTTATTTCTTCCAAAAGTATAAGGATAAGCCGATTTTCCACAATAATCATGCAATGATTGTTGTGGATTTAAATGAAAAAAACGAGCTTGTTTCGTATACACAAACAATGTTAACGGATTTGAAGGAAATGGGCGAAAGTGAAAAAACGAAAGAACAAGAAATTATAACTGCTCAAACAGCTTTGGAAAATATATATTTAAAAAATAAAATTGCAGAAAATACGCACGTGAAAGAGGCGCAGATTGGATATGCGGCTCTAGCTGAATCATCTTCTAATATACAAGTGCTAGCTCCAACTTGGAACTTAAAGACAGAGCAGAAAAAGGACTTTTTTGTGAATGCAATTGAAGGACAAGTTATGGAATTAGGGGAAACTCAAGTGCCGGAAGAACATAATGGAGTGAGAAAGAATGAGTATGCATTTTAGTGTGCTTGCAAGTGGAAGTACAGGGAATATGCTATATGTAGGAACGGATGAAAAAAAATTACTCGTCGATGCAGGTTTAAGTGGTAAAGCAACAGAGGCTTTATTTAAACAAGCAGAACTGAATATAAATGATGTATCAGGTATTCTTGTCACACATGAGCATAGTGACCATATTAAAGGATTAGGTGTATTGGCGCGTAAATATGATTTACCAGTTTATGCGAACGAGAAAACATGGAATGCAATGGAACATTTAATAGGAAATATCCCAACTGAGCAAAAGTTCATTTTCTCAGTTGGGGATGTGAAAACATTCGGTGATATTGAGGTCGAGTCATTTGGAGTTTCCCATGATGCGGCAGAGCCGATGTTTTATGCTTTTCATAACAATAATAGAAAATTAGCCCTTATTACAGATACAGGATACGTGAGTGACCGTATGAAAGGTGTTATTAAGGGAGCTAATGCTTTCGTATTTGAAAGTAATCATGATGTGGAAATGCTTCGTATGGGACGTTATCCGTGGAGCATTAAAAGACGTATTTTAAGCGACGTTGGTCACGTTTGTAATGAGGATGCTGCGTTAGCGATGGCAGATGTAATTACAGATGAGACAAAACATATTTATTTAGCACATTTAAGCTTAGATAACAATATGAAAGAACTAGCGCGTATGTCAGTATCGCAAGTGTTAGAGGAAAAAGGATTTGGAGTGGGAGAATCCTTTGAAATTCATGATACAGATCCAAAAATGCCTACGAAAATTCAATACGTATAATTCTTCATTTTAGTAAACAATAAAGGTGAATATAGTTGTTTTCAGGAAGATAGGTGAACAAATATGTCCTTTATTGATGAAGAAAAGTATCGTATAAAACGTGCAGGTAAAAAGAAGCATAAAGGTATTGTCATTTCTAGCATAGCAGGAACAATTGTAGGGGCTTCATTATTTGCATTTGGGGCTCCTTTATTTTCGAATCACGCTGGCGCGCTTCCGCAAGCTGAAGCAAGTGGAAGTAACGTGGCTGAAGCTCAAGGGATTAAACAGGTTAGCTTTGTAGACGCTGTTGATCGCGCTTCTGAAGCTGTTGTTGGTATTATTAATATTCAACGAGACAATTTTTCAGAGGCAGATTCAGAAGCC
The DNA here is from genome assembly GCF_051780025.1 of Bacillus cereus group sp. BceL062. Lineage (NCBI taxonomy): Bacteria > Bacillati > Bacillota > Bacilli > Caryophanales > Bacillaceae > Bacillus > Bacillus cereus group sp. BceL062. Next base: position 36,118 of record NZ_JBPWGY010000010.1, read on the forward strand.
GGTACAGGATCTGGTGTCATTTATAAAAAGACAGATGGACAAGCTTACATTGTAACAAATAACCATGTCGTTGCTGGAGCAAATCGTATTGAAGTAAGTCTAAGTGATGGTAAGAAGGTCCCAGGGAAAGTATTAGGAACCGATGTAGTCACAGATTTAGCTGTACTAGAAATAGATGCGAAGCATGTGAAAAAAATAATTGAGATTGGCGATTCTAATAAAGTTCGTCGAGGAGAACCGGTCATTGCGATTGGAAATCCACTCGGACTGCAATTTTCTGGGACCGTTACACAAGGTATTATTTCAGCTAACGAGCGTATTGTTCCTGTAGACTTAGACCAAGATGGTCATTACGATTGGCAAGTAGAAGTATTACAAACAGATGCAGCGATTAATCCAGGTAATAGTGGTGGTGCACTTGTAAATGCGGCAGGACAATTAGTTGGTATTAACTCAATGAAAATTGCTGCAAAAGAAGTGGAAGGAATCGGATTAGCTATTCCGGTTACTAGAGCCGTTCCGATTATGAATGAACTTGAGAAGTATGGGAAAGTAAGAAGACCTTATGTTGGAATTGAACTTAGATCATTAAATGAGATTCCGAATTATTATTGGTCCAAAACATTACATTTACCAGGCAATGTAGCAGAGGGAGTTTGCATTTTAGATGTGAAAAGTCCTTCACCAGGCGCGGATGCTGGTTTGCGAGAACATGATGTTATTGTAGCGGTAGATGGAAAACCGGTAAACGATATTATTGGTTTCCGTACGGCCTTATATGATAAAAAAATTAATGATAAAATGACTCTTACGTTTTATCGTGGTACAAAAAGAGCAACAACAACGGTGAAATTAGGCATTCAAAAATATTAAAAACAGGAGGGCCTACCTCCTGTTTTCTATTGTAGAAAAGTGAGGTGAAGAACATGAATTTACCTTGTTGTTTAGAACATGTTGAATTAGCGTTAGATATTATTGTTGATGAATGTGAAGTTGCACCGGTTATTAACAATGTGGATAACTCAGAAAAAGAGAAAAAAACATGTGAATTTTGTCAAAATGAGGCGACATATGTTGTATCGAACACAGATTCTCACACAATATGTGGGTAACATTTGTGGATATGTGGATAAGTTATGTGGATAACATGTTTGTAAGGTGGGGAATAAATGTGAATATCTCGATTATTTCAATCGGAAAATTAAAGGAAAAGTATTTAAAACAAGGTATAGCAGAATATTTAAAACGATTATCTGCGTACGCAAAAGTAGAAGTAATTGAATTGCCAGATGAAAAAGCACCAGAAAATTTAAGTGAAGCCGAAATGTTAATTGTAAAAGAAAAAGAAGGTATACGTATACTGGATAAAATTTCTGATGATACGCACGTGATCGCATTAGCGATAGAAGGAAAACAAAAGTCATCAGAAGAATTTGCAGTAAGCCTAGATCGTCTTGCTACATATGGAAAGAGTAAAGTTGCCTTTGTAATTGGTGGATCACTTGGACTAAGTTCAGAAGTAATGAAGCGTTCCAATGAATCTCTTTCTTTTTCAAAAATGACATTACCACACCAATTAATGCGATTAGTATTGCTTGAGCAAGTGTATAGAGCGTTTCGTATTAATCGTGGTGAACCATATCATAAGTAAATTTCCATTTGTATATAAAAAGAGTAAAAAAGACCATTGGATAAAAATCACCGATGGTCTTTTAAACATTAATAGGTGGTATGCAGATTTCCTAAAATAAGTATGTTTCTATTTCTAAAAAAGTATGCTGTAATATGAAGAGGAAAAAATTATAAGTAGTCAGAGAAGTGAGGAATTAAAGGTGAAGAAGTTTAAGAAGTTTTACTTAGAGATTACAAGTGTATGTAATCTTGCGTGCAGCTTTTGTCCGCCGACGGAAAGGCAGAAGCAATTCATTTCTGTGGAGGATTTTGCTAAAAGATTAGACCAAATTAAACCTCACACAGACTACATTTATTTGCACGTGAAGGGTGAGCCGTTGCTCCATCCAAAAATAGATCAACTGTTAGATTTAAGCCATGAAAAAGGATTTAAAGTTAATATTACAACGAACGGAACGTTAATTAATAAGAGAAGGCATAGACTGTTAAATAAGCCTGCTCTAAGACAAATGAACTTTTCCCTGCACAGTTTTGATGGACATCCAGGTTCGCAAGATAAAGAGGGCTATGTAAGAAGTATACTTGCCTTCATTAGGGAAGCAACAAGTCAATCAGATTTAATTGTTTCGCTAAGGTTATGGAATTTAACTCAGGATAATAAGACAAATGCTGAAATCCAGAAAAATAGAGAGCTATTATCCATAATTGAAAATGAGTTTGATCTGCCTTATCAAATTGAAGAGAAGCTTACACCAGGAAAAGGTATAAAAATTGCGGAACGTGTCTTTATTAATCAAGATTATGAATTTCAATGGCCGGCATTGCATGAAGAAGAGGATGATGGAAAAGGATTCTGTCATGGTCTTCGAAATCAAGCGGGTATTTTAGCAAATGGAACGGTTATTCCTTGCTGTTTAGACGGTGAAGGGATTATTAATCTTGGGAATATTAATAATGATTCATTTTCTAACATTATAGAAGGTGAAAGAGCAACAAACATTGTCGATGGATTTTCGAAAAGAGTTGCAGTCGAAGAGTTATGTAGGAAATGTGGATACCGTAAAAGGTTTGGAAAGTAAATATGAAATAAGCCCTCATAAAGAAGCGAGGGCTTATTTTTTTATTCTTGATAAGAACGCTCTAATTCATCAATTAAGGAGCCAACGTAAGAAACAGCTTTACGGATTGCATCTGGTTTTGACATATCTACTCCGGCATGTTTCATTAATTCAAGTGGTTTCATTGTACCACCAGCGCGAAGTACATCTAACCAGCGATCAACGGCAGGCTGCCCTTCTTCTTTAATCATTTGGGCTACTGCGGTAGATGCAGTTAGACCTGCGGAATACGTGTAAGAATATAAGCCCATGTAATAATGAGGTTGGCGCATCCAAGTTAAGCCGGCACCTTCATCGATTTCTACAGAATCCCCCCAGAATGTAGAAAGGACATTTGTTTTTATTTCGGTTAAACTTTTAGCTGTAAGTGCTTGTCCTTCTTCTGCTAGAGTATATACTCTTCGTTGGTATTCGCCCTCAAGTAAGTGAGTAACAAAGTTATGATAATATGTGCCAAGTAGTTGTAGAATGACCCATCTGCGCATTCTCTTATCGTTGGTTGTTGCAAGTAAATGTTGGGCTAGTAATAATTCATTCATTGTTGATGGTGCTTCAACAAAGTACATAGATGGACGTACATTCATAATGCGCTGGTTTTTATTTGCTAAATAAAAATGCCCAGCATGACCAAATTCATGTGCTAATGTGAAGCATCCGCGCATCGTATTTTGCCATGTAATTAAAATATATGGATGAGAACCATATGGACTTGAACAAAATGCTCCTGTTGATTTGCCTACATTATCTGCAAGATCTACCCATCTTTCTTTGAAGCCTTTTTCGATAATGGAACTATATTCATCTCCTAATACTTTTAAAGAATCTTGAATGAGTTTGCCTGTTTCTTCGTAAGTAATTGCTGGATTAAATTCAGGATCTAAAGGTGCATGTAAGTCGCAGAAAAGCATTTGATCGAGTCCTAATACTTTCTTTTTTAAATCTGCAAAACGGCGCATATGAGGCGCTAATTCTTTATAAATAATATCAAGTTGATTGTTATACATTTCAAGTGGAACTTTTTGCGGCTCTAAAAGCATATGAGTAACGGATTCATATTTGCGTAAACGAGAGAGTGTCACTTGTTTTTTTACTTCAGTAGCATATGTTGTGGCAACTGTATTTTTATATCGCTTCAAAGTGGAAACAAACGATTCATATGCTTTTCTACGTATGTATGCGCTTGGAGAGAATTCATAATTGCTTTCAAATAATGCAAATGACAAAGGGAATTCGTTTCCTTGTGCGTCTTGTATAGGATTGAAATCCATATCGGCCAATTTAGTCATGCCGTAAATTTTGTATGGAGAACTATGAACTTCGCCAAGTGCAGCAAGTGCTTCTTCTGTTTCAGGTGAAAGAGTGTGCTGCCTTTTGCTCAGCACTTCTAGTAATGATTTACGAAAAGGGTTGAGTTTTATCTCCTCAATTAAATATTTTTCAATCGTGCCTTCTTCAAATGAGAGAATTTCATTATGAATAAAGGATAGTGCTGTATGTACTTTCGTTCCTAGAGCAGAAACTTTGGAAGAGTTCGCTTGAATAACTGGATCTGTCCGATCAGCAGATTCTTTTAGGTTTGCATATGAGCTCAGTTTTGCTAATTTCATTAAAAGCTCTTCCTCTATAAGTAAGCAATTTAGTAAAGTAGTGGAGCTAGTATGCAAGCGTCCTTTAAATGCATCAAGTTTCTGTATATCATTTTCTAATACGTTTAATGCAGCGTGCCACTCGGCATCAGATTTATACAAATCAGAAAGATCCCATGTTAGTTCAGTAGGAACTTCTGCGCGAATAAGGCGATTTTCAATTACATTTTTCATTTATTATAGCCCCCTTATTTTAAGTATTTAAAAATATGATACTAGAAAATTCAGTAAAATAAAAATATTTAACGGTTTTATACATAAAAAAGAAGGACAGGCATACACATGCTTGTCCTTCGAGCTGAATATAAGAATTAATATACTTTATCACCGTTGAAAATAGAGTTTTTCACGACAACATAATCTACAGTACGAATAGCATCTAATTTTGTTCCACCAGCGTAAGAGATAGAAGATTGAAGATCTTGTTCCATTTCGATTAAAGTGTCTTCTAAAGAACCTTTATGCTCCACGAACATTTTCTTACCTTCAACGTTTTTCTTCTCACCTTTTTGGAATTCAGAAGCTGAACCGAAGTATTCTTTATAAAGCTTTCCATCTTTTTCGATTGTTTCCCCTGGAGACTCTTCATGACCAGCGAATAGAGAACCGATCATAACCATAGTCGCCCCAAATCGAATAGATTTAGCTACGTCGCCGTGTGTACGAATACCACCGTCAGCGATAATTGGCTTACTTGCAGCTTTTGCACACCAGCGAAGTGCAGCTAGTTGCCAACCGCCAGTTCCAAAGCCTGTTTTAATTTTAGTAATACAAACTTTACCAGGTCCAATACCAACTTTTGTTGCGTCAGCACCAGCGTTTTCTAATTCTCTTACCGCTTCTGGAGTTCCAACGTTTCCAGCGATAACGAAGCTTTCTGGTAAATGCTTTTTAATATGTTGAATCATGTTGATTACCGCATTAGAATGTCCGTGCGCGATATCAATCGTGATGTATTCAGGTGTAAGTTGCTCAGCAGCTAATTGTTGTACGAATTCATACTCGTCCTCTTTTACACCAACGCTAATAGAAGCGATTAATCCACGTGATTGCATGTCTCTAATAAATGAGATACGTTTCTCTGGCTGGAAACGATGCATGATATAGAAGTAATTATTTTCAGCTAAATAAGTTGCGATTCTTTCATCAATAATCGTTTGCATATTAGCAGGTACGACAGGTAATTTAAATTTATGTTTACCTAAAGTGACAGTTGTATCACATTCAGAGCGGCTGTTCACAATACATTTTGCAGGAATTAATTGAATATCTTCATAGTCGAATACGTTTTCCATCATTTACACCCCTAAAATACGAATATTTTATTCAGTTTATTTAAAAATGTTCGTCCAAAGGATAATTTACATTATTTTCACTGATAAGTCAAAGGTTTTAATGTTTATATAAAAAAAATAAGTTGATTTAAGTCTACTGTAGGTTTATATCGTCAAAATTTGTTTTAACATAACATGATTTAATGTAAAATTATGTGTGGTATAGGAAAAATCAAATATGTAAATTTAGGAGAGCTGTTAATGAAACGATTAGTGTATATGGACTGGTTGCGTGTGTTAGCGACAATCGCAGTAGTTACAATTCATGTCTCCGCTGGTTATGTTTCCACATTGGATGCAAATAACGTTTCGCGTTGGTTGTCTGGGAATCTTTTTGAGTCACTTTCACGCGCTAGCGTTCCAATCTTTGTGATGATTAGTGGAGCTTTATTATTAAAGGGTACGAAAGATATTTCTATTGGAGAATTTATACAGAAACGTGCAAGTAAGGTAATTATACCTTTTGTAGCTTGGAGTGTTTTATTTTATTTATACGGAGCTTATGCAGGATATTTCCCACGTTCTATAAAACAGGGGATAAAATATTTTCTAACAGATAGTATTGGTGGACATTTATGGTTCATGTACATGATTGTAGGGATATACTTAATTACACCTTTACTGAAAATTTTTGTGAAGAATGCTCAAAAGAAAGAGATAGAGTATTTTTTAATTTTATGGTTATATGCATCTGTTGTCGTTAATTTGGCAAAATATTATTATCCTATCAACTTTAATATTGAATTATTTTACGTTACAAATTATGTAGGCTATTTCCTGCTTGGTTATTATTTATCCAATTATGATATTGTGAAAAAGTGGAGGAATTTTGCTTACATTGGAGGAATTGTAGGATTTATTATTACATTCTTTGTTACATATTATTATACAGTTCAGGCAAACGGGCAATTGGATCAGTTTTGGTATGGATACTTTTCTCCAGGTGTTGTACTTATGGCAATTAGCTTATTTGTATTTTTTAAATATTCTTTCGGAAATTCAGAAAAAAAATTACCATTTGTATTACGCGGTATAAATCAAGCGAGCCTTGGTATTTATATCCTTCACTTTTTCTTATTAAATAACTATCTGTACAGAGTATTTCCAAAGGTGAATGAACATGCACATGCAATATTGGCAATACCTATTAATGTAACAATCACAATTGTTCTTAGTATGGTAATTACTTTAGTATTGCAAAGAATACCAGTTGTAAAAAAATTAGTTCCATAAAAGATGAATACAATTTAGAGGGGCAGACTTATAATTAAGGCTGTCCTTTATTATTTAAGAATTATACGTAGATAAATTGAAACTTAAATGAATTGAAAACATTGATTTAATATAGTATCTTGGTATAACTTGACGTTAGATATGGAGAGTATAGTTATTTAAATATAAAATTCAAATGAGGTTAGTATATGAGTAAAAAGGAATTTAGTAATTATGCATTAAGTAAAGAAATAATACGAGCACTTACTGGTTTAGGATATGAACATCCAACAGAAGTGCAAGGAGAGGTTATTCCAGTTGCATTGAAAAAGAAGGATCTTGTTGTAAAATCGCAAACTGGAAGTGGAAAAACAGCTTCATTCGGTATTCCACTTTGTGAAATGGTGGAATGGGAAGAGAATAAGCCACAAGCATTAGTTTTGACGCCGACGAGAGAACTTGCTGTTCAAGTGAAAGAAGATATTACGAATATAGGCCGCTTCAAAAGAATTAAGGCTGCGGCCGTTTATGGTAAGTCTCCATTTGCACGTCAAAAATTAGAGTTAAAACAAAAGACACATATCGTAGTGGGGACTCCTGGCCGTGTGTTAGATCATATTGAAAAAGGTACCCTTTCTTTAGAATGTCTGAAGTATTTAGTCATTGATGAAGCAGATGAAATGCTAAATATGGGCTTTATTGATCAAGTAGAGGCAATTATTGATGAATTACCTACAAAGCGAATGACAATGCTATTTTCGGCAACACTTCCAGAAGATGTTGAAAAGTTATCCCGTACGTATATGGATTCGCCAACGCATATTGAAATTAAGGCTGCCGGGATTACCACAGACAAAATTGAACATACACTTTTTGAGACGAGAGAAGAGGAGAAGCTTTCACTTCTTAAAGATGTAACAACAATTGAGAATCCAGATAGTTGTATTATTTTTTGCCGTACACAAGAAAATGTAGATCACGTATTTAGACAGTTAAACCGTGTTAACTATCCTTGTGACAAAATACATGGTGGTATGGTGCAAGAAGATCGTTTTGAAGTTATGGACGATTTTAGAAAAGGAAAGTTCCGTTATTTAGTAGCGACAGACGTAGCTGCTAGAGGAATTGATATTGATAATATTACACATGTTATTAACTATGATATTCCGTTAGAAAAAGAAAGTTATGTACATCGTACGGGAAGAACGGGACGAGCTGGTAATAAAGGAAAAGCTATTACATTCATAACTCCGTATGAAAATAGATTTTTAGAAGAAATTGAGGCGTACATCGGCTTTGAAATTCCAAAGGCATATGCACCTTCAAAAGAAGAGGTTATGAAAGGGAAGGCAGTATTTGAGGAAAAAATACATGCTAAACCAATTATAAAGAAAGATAAAAGTGCAGACTTAAACAAAGGGATTATGAAGCTGTACTTTAATGGTGGGAAGAAAAAGAAAATTAGAGCGGTAGATTTTGTCGGCACAATTGCTAAAATTAAAGGTGTTACAGCAGAAGATATAGGAATTATTACGATACAGGACAATGTTTCTTACGTTGAAATATTAAATGGAAAAGGACCAATTGTTTTAAAGACCATGAAAACTACAACGATTAAAGGGAAACAATTAAAAGTCCATGAAGCAATTAAGTAAATAAAAAAACTATCCACTGTAACAGGTGGATAGTTTTTTTATTTACGATTCTTTTAAATCGTCCACTAACTTCTCTGCCAATCGTCTGTACATATTACTCATCGTCACGAAGGATGTTAGTAATAAAAACTTTTCTAGCTTTTGATCTTCTAAGGAGGAAATCTCATTTACTTCCCTAATACGGTTATTTACGTCCTGGTTAAAGGTTTCCACATTGGTTTCAGTAAGAGCAAGATAATCTTTATAGAGAGTATTTAATTCGAATGTATCATCGTTTAGTAAAGGTACATTTATATTTTCTAAGGAGCTTTTTATGTCATTAATGGAAAGGGCTCCTTTTAATTGGTAAATCAAGCTAATTAAAATCATATGCTCTTTTGAATACTTTTTATTTTTAATAGGGATGAATAGTTTCCCTTTTGCGTAATTGTTAATCATTGTTTTTGTTAATACTTTTTCATCATCAGTTCTTGTTGTATCCGCATAAGTATTCTCAAATAGTTGAACAACTTGGTCTACATATAAGTCGACATTTGGGATATCCTCAAGTTTAATATTTTTTTCTAAATGTAATGATTCAAGTAATTTATTTATATTTTCCACGTAAAACCCCTCACTTTTATAACTTAGTGGAACTGAATGTTTAGTATATCTTTAAATATGGTATTACGAAACAAGTGAATTGTAAATGTTGACTAGTATAAATAATGTGTATATAATTACATGTAGTTATTAAAACTACATGTAATTATATGAGGGGTGTTTATATGAATGCTTATGTAAGAGAACCGGTTAATGCATTTACTCACTTAGGAGGAGCTGTATTAGCATTTATTGCATTATTAGCCATGCTTGTGAAAGTTTCTGTTAAGATGCCATCTTTTGCTGCAATTACAGCTGTTATTTTATTCGGTATTGGGATGATGGTCCTTTATATGGCATCAGCTGTGTATCATAGTGTTGTAGCCAGTGAACGTGTTATTTATTTCTTTAGGAAGTTAGATCATTCTATGATTTTTATATTAATTGCAGGTACATATGCACCCTTTTGCTTAATTACATTAAGTTCGGCAAATGGTTTACTACTATTTTGTTTGGTTTATGCAACTGCGATTTGTGGTATTGTTTTTAAAATGTTTTGGTTTAATTGCCCAAGATGGTTATCGACAGGAATTTATCTTCTGATGGGTTGGTTAATTGTTCTATTCTTTGCACCGCTAGCTGAGAATTTAAGTACAGGAGGTATCCTTTTCTTAATACTTGGAGGTATTTTTTATACAATTGGTGGGTTTATTTACGGTGCTAAGCCAAAATGGTTGGAGTTTAAATATATGGGACACCATGAAATTTTTCATGTTTTCGTATTATTAGGAAGCCTGGCACACTTTCTAAGTGTATATTGTTACGTAATTTAACAAATCAGAACGTTTGGATAGCTTTTACTAAAATTTTTGGGTAATAAAAAATGATATAGAAAAATATAGATGTTGAAGAGCTACATAACTTAAAGGTTATGTAGCTTTTTATATAAAAGAAAATTTATAATATTTAGAATTTATATCTTGGAATATGATAGGATAGATGTGTATTGAGATTATAAAATTTTATAATTGATGATAAGTGGGGGACTATATATATGGCGATACTTATAACGGGTGGAGCAGGATATATTGGTAGTCATACGTGTATAGAATTATTAAATAATAATTATAAAATTATAGTCGTAGATAATCTTTCAAATAGTTCAATAGAGTCTTTAAACCGAGTAAAAGAAATAACAGGGAAACAATTTAAATTTTATAATGAAAGTGTTTTAAATCGTGAAAAAATGAATGAGATTTTTTTGGAAAATAACATTGAAGCAGTTATTCATTTTGCTGGCTTCAAAGCAGTTGGGGAATCTACTACAATTCCGCTTACATATTATTATAATAATATTATAAGTACGATTATATTATGTGATGTAATGCAAAAACATAATGTGAAAAAATTTATTTTTAGTTCGTCTGCAACTGTATATGGAATTCCAAAAACATCACCAATTACGGAAGAATTTCCATTAAGCGTGACAAATCCATATGGGCAAACAAAGTTAATGATAGAGCAAATTATGCGTGATGTTGCAAAAGCTGATGGTGAATGGAGTATCGCGTTACTTCGTTATTTCAACCCATTTGGGGCGCATCAAAGTGGTCGTATTGGAGAAGATCCAAATGGGATTCCTAATAATTTAATGCCATATGTAACACAAGTAGCGGTAGGGAAGTTAAAGGAATTAAATATATTTGGAAATGACTATCCAACAAAAGACGGGACAGGTGTTCGTGATTATATTCACGTTGTTGACCTTGCAAAAGGACATGTAAAGGCACTTGAGAAAGTGCTTGAAACTACAGGAATAGATGCATATAACCTTGGTACAGGGAAAGGGTATAGTGTATTGGAGATGGTTAATGCTTTTGAGAAGGTTTCGGGCAAAAAAATACCTTATAAAATTATCGGGCGTCGTCCTGGGGACGTAGCGATATGTTTTGCTGATGTATCTAAAGCGAAGCGAGAATTAGGATGGGAAGCGGAATATGGATTAGAAGAAATGTGTTTAGATTCTTGGAGATGGCAGGTAAATAATAAAAATGGCTATCAAATGATTTAAGGAGGATACTTTATTTTTATTGTATTTATGTATAATAAAGGAACCAAAGGTCAGTAATAGTTTTCGTTGAGGAAAAGAAAATGAAAGAGAGTATTACTGACCATAGCACTTCAATAGGAATTTAATCTATTGAATGCTTTTATAAATTGGTGATTTGGAAAGAGAACTTAATGAATTCGAACAAGTTGTTTATGATATACGGTATTACCTTCTTGGCTTGCGTATGGCGGTATGCTTCGTCCAAAACAATTTGCGATAATATTGGAGTGGCTAGGATAAGAAATACGAATTTCATACAAGTCAACAGCGTCACCTAAATCAGCATAAAAAACTGCTAAGTTGTTCCCTTGTAAAATATATGGAAATACTACTTCCGCATTTTCACCAATTAGTACAGGTAATTTTACAGGATTAGAATAGTTAGACCAATCCCAAACCTCTATACTTACATAGTGTGCGTAAAATGCATCTAAATTTACAATGTTTACTACTGCTGAAACAGTTGCAGGCTCTCTTGTTAATACACCTGTGGAGTGAAAAACAGGTTGATTTGGATAATGAAGAGGCATAAATATCAAACCTTCCTTAAAATGATATGATTGTACTATATTTTATGCTAGGCATTAGTAGAATGAGATAGGGAAAATGTATCATTCTATTCATTTTTTATAGAAATTAAAAACGTATGATTGAAAAGTATTCCAACACTTGTATCCTTGTTAGAGTCCGTTTATAATCAAGGAATCCTATTGCATATTTTGATAGGTTTATTTATTATTGAAAGCGTTTTAAGTTTGCTCTTTTTTAAGGTAGGAAGTCTGACTTATTCAGATGAAAAATTATGTATGTGGTTTTAAATGGGAAGAAAAATAATATAGGTATCACTTTAAAGTGTGGGGAGGTTAAAAGTGTGAAAAGATAAGATTTTCACACGAATATATATGGGTTATGTAGGATTATTACTTTCAGGTGCAGCTTTATTTTTAAATAGTCTTGTTATATTAGGAAAAGCAGAGATGAAAAGCGCAGGTGTTTTTAATTTATTTGTGGGGGCATTACAAATTATCATTCCGTTCTATTTGATTATGATTTCTGATCAAAGTAATTGGACGGTATATTCATATGCAGCTACCTTTTTATTTGGATTAACCTATTTATATGTAGGTGTTACTTTTATAAAGGGAATGGATAGTAGTGGTCTAGGATGGTTCTGTATTTGGGTAGCGATTATTGCTTTATTCTATATGGTCGTTTCATTTGTTCAATTCAACGATGTTGTTAATGCGTTAACATGGTTTATGTGGGCATTACTTTGGTATTTATTCTTTGTATTAAATACACAAAAAAAGAATATCAATCAATATCTTGGAAGAATTGCTTTCGTACAATCATGGGTAACATTGACACTGCCTTCACTCTTTTATTTTATGGGAGTTTGGGGAGAGGGATTTGTATATGAACTATGGGTTTATGTATCAGTAATTTCTATTTTATATTTCTGTTATTGTATTTTTAAATATCGAGTACGTTAATGCGTCATATGTAGAAAAAACATGGAATCGTTAAACTGATTCCATGTTTTTTTATTTTAGCATTTATAATAAGGGAGGTAGTATTTTACAATTTATGAAAACGGGGATGATGAAGGTGAAAAAAGTATTGGTACTAGGGGGAACAAGATTTTTTGGTAAACATTTAGTAGAAGTACTGTTGCAAGCTGGACATGATGTAACGATTGCGACGAGGGGAGTTACTAAAGATTCCTTTGGAAGTGCAGTAAAAAGAATTATCGTAGATAGAGAAGACGAAAAAGAACTAGCAAAGCGTTTAGAAGGTAAAAGTTATGATATTGTATACGATAATTTATGCTATAGCTCAAATGCAGCGAAGAGAGCATGTGAAGTGTTAAAAGGAAAAACTAAGAAGTATATTATGACATCTTCAATGGCTGTCTATGAGCCTGCACTAGGTCTGTTAGAAGAGGACTTTAATCCATATGAGTATGCAATCACGTATGGAGATAGGAATGATTTTAATTATAGTGAAGGTAAGAGATTAGCTGAGGCAGTTGTATTTCAACATGCAGCATTCCCAGTTGTTGCAGTGCGTTTTCCAGTTGTTATTGGAGAAAATGATTATACGAAAAGATTACAATTTTACGTTGAACATGTTGTGAAACAAGAGCCTATCGTTGTGGATCATGTAGATGGAGATTTAGCATTTATACATGAGAAAGAAGCAGGAAAGTTTTTAGCTTGGTGTGGGATGGAAAACATAGAAGGGCCGATTAATGCTTGTAGCAACGGGGTAGTTTCTACCAGAGAAGTTATTCGTTTCATAGAAGAAAATACGGGGATAAAAGCTCTCATTCAAGAAGTAGGAGATAATAAAGCGCCTTATAATGAAGTAATTAATTGTACGTTACATAATGAAAAGGCTCGTGAATTGGGATTTCCATTCCGAGAGTTGAAACTAGAAATGAAAAATATTTTACGCCATTACATAAATACAATGAAGTAATCATAAATCCCCCGGTGGCAATCCGGGGGATTCTGGAGGATTTCGACAATACTGATTTTACATTACCAAATTTACCTTATACGCACGACTAATGTTTTTGTGATTGAATTGCTTGTAAATATTTCTCGTTTACCCGGTCCCAGTTCACTGTATGCCACCAGTTGGTAACAAACTCTGGGCGCCGATTTTGATACTTTAAATAATAGGCATGTTCCCATACATCAATGACGAGTAACGGGATCTTCCCTTCTTGCAAAGGTGTATCTTGATTCGGTGTACTCATAACAGAAAGTTCTTCACCGTCAAGAACAAGCCATCCATATCCACTTCCAAAACGACTAATGGCCGCTTTGGACAGTTGGTCTTTTAAGTTGTCAAAGGTATTGAAATAATAATCAATTCCTTTTGCAACGTCTCCATTAGGCTCGCCGCCACCTCGAGGGCTCATCACTTCCCAAAAAAGACTATGACAATAATGACCACCACCGTTATTTCTAACTGCTGTAATAATTTCCATTGGTAAATCATCCAAATTACATAGTAACTCTTCTAAAGATTTATTATGTAATTCAGTATAGTTTTCTAAAGCAGCATTTAAATTGTTTACATATGTCGCATGGTGCTTTCCGTGATGAATAGAAAGTGTATTGCTATCAATATATGGCTCTAATTCATCATAGTCATATGAAAGCTTTGGCAATTGAAATGAAGACATAATATTCCCTCCTTTCTAGTTTAAAGTTGGTCTAGGTAAAAATATTTTACCTGAGTCAAAAATACACTTATTTTTCATAGAAGTCAAGAGAGATTTCTATAATTTTCTGAAAATATTACAATAAAAGTAACACTTTCACTTTCGTTTGTGACTATTATCCTTTTTGCTTATACTGTAAATTAGTAGCGTTTGTTGAAATAGAAGGAGATTGTTTATGAGTAAAACGAAACAATTAATAGAGGAAGCGAGTAATTTTATTACTACTTGCTATAAAGAGCTTAATAAAGAGCAATTCATAGAAGAGCGTATAAAAGAAATTCACATGGAAATAGAGAGAACGGGAACGTATGAGCATACATTTGAAGAACTTGTTCATGGTTCGCGAATGGCATGGCGTAATAGTAATAGATGTATTGGAAGGCTATTCTGGAGTAAGATGCACATATTAGATGCACGTGAAGTGAATGATGAAGAAGGTGTATATAATGCGTTAATTCATCACATTAAATATGCAACGAACGACGGGAAAGTTAAACCGACAATTACAATTTTTAAGCAATATGAAAGTGAAGAAAATAATATACGAATTTATAATCATCAATTAATTCGATATGCAGGATATAAAACAGAAATGGGAGTAATCGGTGATTCTCATTCCGCTACATTTACGGATTTTTGTCAGGAACTTGGCTGGCAGGGAGAAGGTACGAATTTTGATGTATTACCGCTTGTATTTTCTGTTGATGGAAAAGAGCCTATATATAAAGAAATTCCAAAAGAAGAAGTAAAAGAAGTACCAATTGAGCATCCAGATTACCCAATCTCATCTTTAGAAGTGAAATGGTATGGAGTGCCGATGATTTCAGATATGCGTTTAGAGATTGGTGGTATTTCTTATACGGCAGCTCCGTTTAATGGATGGTATATGGGGACGGAAATTGGAGCTCGGAACTTAGCTGATCAGGATCGTTATAATTTACTTCCAGCAGTTGCAGAAATGATGAATTTAGATACATCAAGAAATAGCACGTTATGGAAAGACAAGGCATTAATTGAGTTGAACATTGCTGTATTATATTCATTTAAAAAACAAGGAATTAGTATTGTTGACCACCATACTGCTGCACAACAATTTCAGCAATTTGAGAAGCAAGAAGCTGCCTGTGGTCGCGTTGTAACAGGAAATTGGGTATGGTTAATACCGCCATTATCGCCAGCTGCCACTCATATTTATCATAAACCGTATCCGAATGATATTTTGAAGCCAAATTTCTTTCATAAATAATATTTAGTATAGGGGGATTTCCTGTAAAATATAAAATTTTTTTAATTACTGTTATGTAGCAAATGGAAGCCTTTACTCTCGGTTATTTTTGGCAGGAGCTTTTTGAACCAGGGAGTTCCTTATGTTATAATCAAATTTCTGTTTCAAAGACCTTATAGACATATAAGGTCTTTTGTTTTGCTTTTTTATGTAAGAGGAATAGAATGTTTCTTTTAAATAAGGGATTTAGCATATTTTTAGGGACAACATAAGTATGTGGAAAATTGATGGATTATTATATTTATATAATAATTGTGTTTTGGATTTAAACAAGAAAACATAATAAAGTTGTTTTTTTAGATTGCTGAGGAAGGAGGATGTGTAAATGAGGATGAAGAATCAAAAAACAGATTGGCCTGTATTTCTTATTAGTGGTGGTTCGCTTTTATTATTTGTAATCGCAGTTTTCTTAAATAAAGGTTATGTAGAGGGAGCTATTAATCGCAGTTTTGCATTTTCAATTAAGTACTTCGGGGCTTTTTGGCAGATTTTATTGTTAGGTACATTTATTGTTGCGATGTGTATGGCATTCTCGAAATATGGGAAGGTCAAACTAGGTAATTTAGAAAAACCTGAGATTAGTACGGCAAAGTGGCTTGCTATTATTATGTCTACACTACTTGCCGGAGGTGGCGTTTTTTGGGCAGCGGCAGAGCCAATGTACCATTTGATGACGGTGCCACCAATACATGAAGGTATATCTGCTGGAACGAAAGAAGCAGTCATGCCTGCTTTAGCACAAAGTTATATGCATTGGGGATTTTTAGCTTGGACGATTTTAGGTACAATTAGTGCGGTAGTTATGATGTATGGACATTATCATAAAGGTATGCCGTTAAAACCTCGTACGCTTTTATATCCTATTTTTGGAGAGAAATTGCGAAAGAGTTTGCTTGGAACGATGATTGATGCATTTGCAATTATTGCAGTAGCTGCAGGAACAATTGGTCCGATCGGATTTTTAGGCTTACAAGCAAGTTATGGCTTACAAGCATTATTCGGAATTTCCGACGTGTTTACTACTCAATTAGCAATTATTATTTGTGTGGTAGCTGTTTCTACTATATCTGCGGTAACGGGTATTGATAAAGGGATTCAAATAATAAGTGATTTAAATGTTAAACTAGCGATTTTATTGATGGTGTTTGTGTTATTCTTTGGACCAGGTGGATTTATTATTGATTCATTTGTTTCTTCGTTTGGGTTTTATATAAATGAGTTTATACCAATGAGCACATACCGCGGGGATACAGGTTGGTTAGGATCTTGGACAATCTTTTTCTGGGGATGGTTTATTGGATATGGACCAATGATGGCAATTTTAGTGAGTCGAATTTCAAGAGGAAGAACGATTCGCGAAATCATCGTTGCAATTGGAATTATTGCACCTATTATTACAACGTTCTGGTTCACTATATTGGGAGGATCGGGTGTATTTTATGAATTAATGAAGCCTGGATCTATCTCGAACGCTTTAAGTGAATCTGGTATGCCAGCAGCTATGATTGCAATTACAGAGCAACTGCCACTATCTAATATTATTGGACCGGCATTTCTTTTATTAACAATTTTATTTGTAGTAACAACAGGAGATTCAATGGCTTATTCCATTTCAATGGCAGTGACTGGAGATGGAGATCCTAGAATTAGCTTGCGAATTTTTTGGTCGCTTATTATGGGAGCAGTTGCAGCAATTCTTTTATATATGGGAGAAGGAAGCATTAATGCATTACAATCTTTCATTGTAGTGACAGCTGTTCCGGTATCAATTTTGTTATTCCCGATGCTGTGGCTGGCACCTAAAGTTGCAGGAGAATTAGCATTGAAGCAAGGCATTGTACAAAAAAAAGATAAAACTGCTTTCTTATTCCAGAAAGCTAGTAAATCAAAATAAATGATAAATAAACGCTGAAAAGAGGAAGCATTTTAAATGAGATGCTTCCTCTTTTTCGTTTAGTCTAATACTTTTCCCTTTGTTTCTGGCACACATAATAACATTGTAATTAATCCGATTGGATAGATGATGAAAATTAAGGATAATGCTCCAAGTAAATTTCCGCCTGTAGCGAGTAAACCGATAATAACAGGGCCAAATCCAGCTAAACCACGTCCTGTACCGAAAATAAAGTTTTCCGCTGTAGAGCGAGCTTCGGCGGGATAGTTTTCAGCTAAAATGGCTCCGAATCCGCCCATCATTCCATTTGCAAAGAATCCGAGCAATGCACTTCCCCATAATAATAATGTTGAATCTGTGAATAGAAAGAAGTAAATAAGACAGTATATAGTACCACCGATATAATAGATTGCAAAAGTTTTACGACGACCAATTTTATCAGCCAGAATACCAAAGGTTGCAATTCCAATGAGCATGCCAATCGTAGAGATGAACATCCAACCGCTCGCCTTTGCTAATGTATAGTTATATTTATTTGCTAAAATAGTTGGCATCCATGTGAAAATCCCATAATATCCGAAGTTCTGGATAAACGACATAATAATAAGACCAATTGTTGTTATTGTTACTTTTTTATTTGCAAATAACTTTTTAAGTGGGAATTTTTTTATTTGTTTTAGATGTTCTGCTTCAGTAGTTGTTAAAATACCATCAGCTTCTTTTTGTAACAATTCCTTTTTGTAGCGTTGTTTTTGCTCCCATATTTTCGGTTCACTTAAACTTTTACGTACATAAACAGCTAGTAAAGCTGGAATTAGTCCGAATAAGAAAACAGCTCTCCATCCAAAATGCGGGACAATAAATGCTGGAAGAAGTGAAGCTACTAAAACACCAAATTGCCATCCAAGTGCAACGACCGATGTTGCCTTAGCACGCATTTCTTTTGACCATGTTTCAGTTACGATGGCCATTCCAATTCCGAATTCACCACCAACTCCCATTCCAACTAAAAAGCGAAGAATTAATAATTGCCAGTAATCTGTTGCGAAATAAATGAGTGCTGTTGCTAGTGAAAATAGTAAGATGGTGAAGGCCATTGTACGGATACGACCAAATAAATCAGCGATAAACCCAAATAAATAAGAACCAATTAGCATACCAATTGTCGTAGCTAATGTTAAGTTTCCACCTTCAACAGGGCTTAAATGAAACTCTTTTAAAATATAGACGAGTACGAAAGATAAGAGCAGCATATCTAAACCTTCTGCGGCGTATCCTAGTGCAGAACCAAACAGTGTTTTATATCTTTTCTCTTTCGTCTCCTCTGTTGTTTGTACATCAGTGGTGATGTTCATTATTATTCCTCCTTATTTTTTTCTACAGTCGCTATGGAAGAATAACAAAAGGCCTTCTCACCTGATATGATGAGAAGGCCAAAAAAGCATACGTATCTCTAAAAAAGAACATACGTATATTGTATTCCGACTTCCTTCTCAACCTCACGGGGTTGGGTTAAAGGACTGTATGATATTACTTTATTTTTAGCACTCTTCTATTACATTGTCAAATAAAGAGGAGATTTCCATGTGTAAAATATTTCAAAAAGCATTTCATTCTTCTTGACGCCTACTTCGTTATTTTCCCATAATAAAACTAACTAAATAAAAAGGAATGAATCAAAGATGTTAAATTTAGTACTCATGATGATTGAACGCGTCGGACTTATCGTTATTTTAGGATTTTTACTCTCTCATATTAAAACGTTTAGGCGCCTTCTCCATAGGCAGGACGGATATGTAGATAAGCTTAAGCTTATTTGTATTTTTTCTGTGTTTACAATTGTAAGCAATTACACTGGTATTGAAATAGCAGGAAATACGATTATGAATGAAAATTGGCTACAAGGTGTTTCTTCATCAAGTACCATTGCGAATACACGTATTATGGGTGTGGGTATTAGTGGTTTACTTGGTGGACCAATCGTAGGAGTTGGGGTAGGAGTTATCGCTGGTATTCATCGTTATATGCTCGGTGGTACGACAGCGCTAAGTTGTGCAATTTCTTCTATTTTAGCAGGGATTATAACAGGGTATATCGGATACATTTTCAAAAAATATAACCGTACAATTACACCTAAGTTTTCAGCAATTTTAAGTGTTGTTATCGTTTCTTTAGAAATGATTATGATCCTATTAATTGTAAAGGATGGAATTAGTATTGTGAAAACAATTGCGATACCAATGATCCTTGTAAATAGTTTTGGAAGTTTTATTTTACTTTCTATGATACAAGCTATTTTGCGTCAGGAAGAGAACGCAAAGGCACTTCAGACCCATAAGGTATTACGTATTGCTGATAAAACGTTACCGTATTTTCGCCAAGGCTTAACAGAAGAATCGTGTAAGCATGTGGCACAAATTATTCACCGCTTTACAGGAACAGATGCGGTATCCTTAACAGATACAGAGAAAATATTAGCTCATGTTGGATTAGCATCAGATCACCATATTCCTTCACATAGTTTGATAACTGGTTTATCGAAAGAAGTGTTAAACACAGGGAAAATAATGAAAGCAAAATCACGTGAGGTTATTAATTGTCAACATGAAGGTTGTCCCTTGCAAGCGGCGATCGTTATTCCACTCACTTCACATGGAAATACGATAGGGACATTAAAACTGTATTTCAAAAATCCTAACCAGTTAAGTCGTGTGGAAGAGGAATTAGCAGAAGGGTTGGCAAAAATATTCTCTACACAACTTGAATTAGGTGAAGCTGAATTGCAAAGCAAATTATTGCAAGATGCGGAGATAAAAGCATTACAAGCACAAATTAACCCGCACTTTTTATTTAATGCGATTAATACAGTATCAGCTTTATGCCGAACCGATGTAGGAAAAGCAAGGAAGTTATTATTACAGCTTAGTGTGTATTTCCGCTGTAATTTGCAAGGGGCACGTCAGTTATTGATTCCACTAGAACAAGAATTAAACCATGTACAGGCATACTTATCACTAGAACAAGCAAGGTTCCCAAATAAGTATGGAGTAAAGCTGTATATTGAGGAAGAGCTAAAGACAACTCTAGTACCACCATTTGTTCTTCAATTATTGGTTGAAAATGCATTGCGGCACGCTTTTCCAAAGAAACAACCAGTATGCGAAGTAGAAGTGCATGTGTTTGAAAGAGAAGGTATGGTTCACTTTGAAGTGAAGGATAATGGGCAGGGAATTGAGATAGAACGTTTAGAACAATTAGGGAAAATGGTAGTTTCATCAAAGAAAGGGACTGGAACAGCTTTATATAATATTAATGAACGTCTAGTCGGTTTATTTGGGAAAGACACGATGCTTCATATTCAAAGTGAATTAAATAAGGGGACGGAGGTTACCTTTATAATTCCAAAAAAAGTAGGGGAGGAAGAACGGGTTGTTAAAAGTATTAGTAGTTGATGATGAGATGTTAGCACGTGATGAGCTAAAATATTTATTAGAAAGAACGAAAGAAGTTGAGATAATTGGTGAGGCTGATTGTGTGGAAGACGCATTAGAGGAACTAATGAACCATAAACCAGATATTGTATTTCTGGATATTCAATTATCCGATGATAATGGATTTGAAATCGCAAATATATTAAAAAAGATGAAAAATCCCCCTGCGATTGTATTTGCAACGGCCTATGATCAATACGCATTACAAGCATTTGAAGTAGATGCGTTAGATTATATTTTAAAACCATTCGATGAAGAACGCATTGTACAGACATTGAAGAAATATAAAAAGCAAAAACAAGCGAAAATAGAAACGAAGCAAGAAATAAAGGGGACAGATGTAACAGCAGAGATGCATAAATTAGCACTGCCAATTGAGGAGTCAATCGTACTTGTAAATATTGAAGATATTATATATGTAGGACTCGTAGATGGGAAAGTAACAGTAAAAACAATGAGAGAAACATATGTAACACACGATACACTTGTAATTTTGGAAAAGAAGTTACCACAAACAAGTTTTATGCGTGTTCATCGTAGTTTTATTGCAAATATTAATCATATTACAGAAGTGCAGCCGTGGTTCAATTCTACTTATAATTTAATTATGAAAGAAGGATCAAAAGTACCTGTTAGCCGTACATATGCAAAAGAACTTAAAAAGCTGCTTCGTATTTAAGAAGCAGCTTTTGTATTTCATCCTCTTATTTTTGTAACTGATTCTGTATATGTGACGCTCTGTTTTGTAAACGCTTACTGGAACGTGTGCATCTTATACAATAAAGGTACCAAATCGAAAGAGGTGGCCAAAATGAGTACGAAAAAAGTATATAGTTTTTTATCACAAGCATTCATATTCTCAGCTATTATGTTAATTTCTAATATTATTGCAACACATTTAGCAATTCCGATGCCTTCATCGGTAATCGGGTTAGTCATTTTATTTAGTCTATTATGCTTAAAAGTTATTAAATTAGAGCAGGTTGAATCACTCGGAACAGCTTTAACAGGTATTATCGGATTCCTTTTCGTCCCATCAGGTATTTCAGTTATTAATTCTCTTGGTGTAATGGGACAATATTTTGTACAAATACTAACTGTAATTGTTGTCGCAACAATTATTTTACTCGCTGTAACAGGGTTATTTGCACAATTTATTTTAGGAAAAGATGACAAAGAAACAAAAGATACAAAAGAATTGAAAGTAGTCAATAAAGGACGCAAGCACGGAAAAGTTGCGTAACCATTTTAGTATATATTGTTAGGGGGTAATGAACATGGCAAGTACAATGACTCCATATTTCGGAATCGTCGTTTCATTAATCGCATACGGAATCGGCACATTATTATTTAAGCACTCAAAAGGATTCTTCTTATTTACACCGTTATTCGTGGCAATGGTATTAGGGATTGTCTTTCTAAAGGTAGGTAATTTTACTTTTGAAGAATATAATACTGGCGGAAAAATGATTAGTTTCTTCTTAGAGCCAGCAACAATCGCATTTGCCATTCCATTATATAAACAAGTTGATAAGTTAAAAAAATATTGGTGGCAAATTTTATCGGCTATCGTGGTTGGATCTATTTGTTCAGTAATTGTCGTATTCATTGTAGCAAAGGCAATTGGTTTAGATACAGCAGTAATGAATTCAATGTTACCACAGGCAGCAACAACAGCAATTGCATTACCAATCTCTGAAAGTATTGGTGGTATTCCAGCCATAACATCGTTTGCAGTTATTTTTAACGCAGTTATCGTATACGCATTAGGAGCATTATTTTTAAAAACATTTAGAGTGAAACATCCAATTGCGAAAGGTCTAGCACTTGGAACAGCAGGTCATGCATTAGGTGTTGCGGTAGGAATTGAAATGGGTGAAGTAGAGGCAGCTATGGCAAGTATTGCTGTAACAGTAGTTGGGGTTGTAACAGTTGTCGTCATACCGATGTTCATGCCATTCGTTGGATAGTAAAACTTACTTAAAAAATGAGAAAAGCAAGCTATTTGTAGGACACATTCCTACTGATGGCTTGCTTTTTATGTTACAGTAGTGGTAAGACCTATTGTTAGCAAAATGCAAGTTTCCTTAAATCTTCATTAATACTGTGTAGAATACGTTTTGAATTAGGTCATTGTATTGTAAAATAAGAAGTAAGCTACTGTATGGTTTTAGGAATTATATGATAGCTCATCTTCATATGAATGAATAAATTATAGGTAGAAAATAGAGAGAAATCTACTTATTAACGTTTTACTTTATAGGACAGGAGAGAGTACTCGTCGATTATGCAAATAAAAAACCTGTTTCAAAGCAAAGGATTTCAGAGGTTACTCGTATTAGTAATACTTGCTCTCGTGTTATATGGGTTGCAAAGTATGTTGAATTTAATATTAATTACGTTTATTCTTACGTATTTAATGGATCGATTCCAAAAGTTTATTTCTCGCAAATTAGATAATTTTATGCCCATTAATCGAAAACTCATTATAGCATTTCTATACGTAATGTTAATTGGTGGAATTGCTATTACACTATTTAAATATTTACCAGTATTAACGATACAAATTTCACAATTGATTTATCAATTTAACGTATTTTTAAGAAATCCACCGGATAGTGAATTGATTAAGTATGCGGTTAATGCTGTCAATCATATGGAACTTTCGAAATATGTAGGACAAGGCGTAGACATTTTGTATAAATCTATTACGAATGTTGGGAAGTTCGGTCTTCAAGTTTTACTTTCTTTAATTTTAAGTTTATTTTTCTTGTTGGAAAAGGCCCGTATCGTTGCTTTTACTGCAAAGTTTAAAGAAAGCAGGCTTGCAATTTTCTATCATGAAATTGAGTACTTCGGAAAGAAATTTGCACGTTCATTTGGAAAAGTAATTGAAGCACAATTTTTAATTGCGGTTGTTAACTGTGTTTTATCTGTTATTGCATTATGGATATTAGGATTTCCACAATTATTAGGTTTAGCGTTAATGATCTTCTTACTTGGTTTAATTCCAGTAGCTGGGGTTATTATTTCGTTATTCCCGCTTTGTATGATTGCTTACAATATCGGCGGTATTATGTACGTTGTTTATATTTTAGTTATCGTAACAGTTATTCATGCACTTGAAAGTTACGTATTGAATCCGAAGTTTATGTCCCAAAAAACAAATTTACCGATTTTTTATACGTTTATGGTATTAATTTTCTCAGAGCACTTTTTAGGTGTGTGGGGACTTATTATCGGTATTCCGATCTTCATTTTCTTATTAGATGTTTTAGATGTAACGAGTGATGAAATGGAGAGGGATATTGAAAAAAATAGAGTGAAGTAAAGAAAAAGCATCGATATTCGATGCTTTTTCTTTTATAACATTATGTTTCTTATGCCATACTGTAAGAAGAATATAGAATAGGGGTGAAATAATGGCTGTAAATGAAAAGATAGAATTGGCTACATTTGCTGGCGGGTGCTTCTGGTGCATGGTTTCGCCATTTGAAGAGATGGAAGGTATTATAAAGGTCGTTTCTGGCTATACAGGTGGTCATAAAGAAGATCCAACCTATAAAGAAGTTTGTTCAGAAACGACGGGACATTATGAAGCGGTACAAATTACATTTGATGCAAATAAAATGCCGTATGAAGAGTTGCTTCAAATATATTGGAGACAGATTGATCCAACTGACGTCGGCGGACAATTCCACGACCGTGGACAGTCTTATGAAACGGTGATTTTTTATCATAATGAAGAACAACAGAAAAAGGCAGAGGCTTCAAAAGAAGAACTTGCGAAGAGTGAGCGATTTTCAAAGCCAATTGCGACAAAAATATTGCCAGCTGCTACATTTTATCCAGCTGAAGAATATCATCAAGGATATCATAAGAAAAATACATTCCGCTATGAGTTATATCGTAAAGGATCGGGACGAGATGCTTTTATTAAGCAACATTGGCCAAAGGATAATGCTCATTTAAAAGAAAAACTCAATGAGATGCAGTTTTATGTAACACAGGAAAACGGTACAGAACCACCATTCCGAAATGAGTATTGGAACCATAAAGAAGAAGGTCTTTATGTAGATATCGTTTCAGGCGAGCCATTGTTTACTTCTATAGATAAATTTGATAGTGGATGTGGCTGGCCGAGCTTTACGAAACCGGTGATGTCAGCTAGTGTGAAAGAAAAAATGGATGTTAGTCATAATATGACGCGCACGGAAGTGAGAAGTAAGGAAGGAGATTCACATCTTGGGCATGTATTTCCAGACGGCCCAGGACCAAATGGCCTTCGTTATTGTATAAATTCAGCAGCTCTTCGATTTATCCCAAAAGAGGAGTTAGAGAAAGAGGGATATGGAGATTGCCTAATCTTGTTTGGAGATAAAAAATAACCTCGCTAATTGCGAGGTTATTTTTTTACTTTTTTCTTTTTAAACTTGCTTAATACTTCATAAACGATTGGAACGATAAGAAGTGTTAATAATGTTGAACTCGTTAATCCACCAATTACAGTTACACCAAGTCCTTTAGAAATTAAGCCGCTGCCTTCAAATCCTAATGCAAGCGGGATAAGAGCCCCGATTGTTGCAATTGCAGTCATTAAAATTGGACGAAGGCGTGTAGCACCAGCTTCTAGTAATGCTTCACGTGTGGATAAACCTTCATTTTCTTTATGAATAACACGGTCAATAAGCACGATGGCGTTTGTTACAACGATACCGATTAACATAAGCGCACCAATCATTGCAGATACACTTAACGTTTCACCAGAGATTAGTAAGGCAACGAGTGCACCAATGATTGTGAATGGTAGCGAGAATAAGATCGCAAATGGTGCAAGGGCACCACCAAATGTAACGACAAGAACGAAGTATACAATGGCAATCGCAGCTAACATCGCTAAGCCAAGTTGTTTGAATGATTCTTGAATATCCTTTGTAACGCCTCCCATAGAAACGTCTACACCAGAAGGAAGATCCATTTTATCTACTTCTTTTTGAACTGCAGCAGATGCTTTTGAAACGTCATCCGATGTTAATTTCGCACTAACTTCTGCATAAACGCGACCATCACGATGTTTTACTGTGTTAGAAGTTTCACCTTCTTTTACAGTCATCACATCTTTAACAGCAATTTCATTGCCAAGTGGTGTTGTAATTTTTCGATTTGTTAAATCATCGATTGTATCATAATTTTGTTTTTCAGCTTCTACATATACATTTACATCTTTACCGTCTTTTTTAATTGTTGTTAAAACAGGGCGATCATGTTGATTAGAAAGGCCCATTCCAATTTGAGCGGCCGTTAGACCCATTTTACTTAGCTTTTCTTGATCTGCTACTAAAGTGTACTCTGCATATGTTTTTGCAATACTAGAGTCTATGTCTTTTAAATCTTTGTTTTTCTTCATGATATTTTGAATATCTTTTACGACAGGCTTAATGTCTTCCGAGCTATCTCCGTAAACGTATAGTTTAATTTCATTACTACCGCCACTTGCTCCGAAATCTTGGTTTTTCCATTCGCCTTTTCCAGACATCTTTTGTAAATCTTTCACAACTTGTTCTTTTTCTTTTTCAAAGTTTTTCGTATCGTTATCATATTGAACGAAGAACATTGCTTGATTTGATTGACCAGGACTCATTGGGTTTTCGCCACCTAATGAGAATTGAATTGTTTTGACGTCTTTATTATTTTGGAAGTGCTTCTCAGCTTTCGTTGCAATTTTTTCAACGTCTTCTAATGTTTGACCTGGCTCTGGATTGTATGTTGTAATAATCATTTTTTCTTCTTCAGAAGGTAAGAAGCTTACACCGATAATCGGCACAAGTGCGAGACTACCAACTAATAGAAGGACAGCGATACTTGATGTAATGATTTTATGATTTAAAGCCCATGCAAGTATGCGTTTATAACCGTTTGCTAATTTACTTGGTTTCTCTTCGTGATGTACTTCTTTTTCTCTCATGCTCTCTTTTTTAAATAAAGAATGAGCTAGCATTGGTACGATTGTAACTGCTACTAGTAACGATGCTAATAAAGCGAAGACGATAGTTAAGGCGAATGGTAAGAACATTTCACCAATCATACCTTTTACAAGTCCAAGAGGTAAGAATACAGCAATGGTTACAATAGTAGAAGACATAATTGGGACAAACATTTCCTTCGTAGCTTCACGAATTAAATCTTTTCCGCGTAGTTTCTCTTCTGATAACGACATTCTTCGGTAAATATTTTCAATAACAACAATGGAGTCATCGACAACGCGTCCGATAGCGACTGTCATTGCTCCAAGCGTCATAATGTTAAGCGTAATATCCATTTGCTTTATAACTAAAACAGCAATTAATAAAGAAAGTGGTATAGAAACGACAGAGATTAATGTTGTTCGGATATTTCGTAGGAACAACATAATAATAACAATCGCAAAGATAGCCCCGAAAATTGCTTTGCTAAGCATTGTTTCAACTGATTTCTCAATCGGTGCACCTTGGTCGAAGGTTGAGATGATTTCTAAGTCTTTATATTTTTTCTCAAGGTCTTTTACTTTATCTTTCACAGCATTTACAACATCAACCGTATTTGCATCAGCAGCCTTCACAATTTGAATTCCAATGGCTTCTTTTCCATTCGTTCGAGAAATAGATTCTGCTTTCCCAACTTCTTTAATGTCAGCAATTTCGTCTAATGTAACTGTTGGAATTCCATTCATAGCGGCTGGATTCATTTGCGGCGTTTGTGCACCGGCTCCAGCATTTTGATTACCTTGAGCGCTAGGTGCTGAAGGTACAGCTGGGATTTTTAGCTCTTTTAATGCTTTGATTGTTGTAATATTTCCATCTACAATAACTGATTTTTCCGTGTCTTTAAATGTATATAAGCCAAGTGGTAAAGATACATCCGATCCTTTAATCACATTTTTTACAGCATCTTCACTTAAACCTAATTCTTTCATCTTATCTTTCTTGAAAACAAGTTGTACTTCATCTACTTGTTGACCTGAAATTTGAACAGATGCAACACCATCAAGTCCTTTTAATCCTGGAATAACATTTTTTTCTACATTTTCTGTTAACGTAGCTAAAGATTCATTTTTACTTGCTACACTTAACGAAATAACAGGAAAGGCATTAAAGTTTACTCGTGAAACTTTCGGATCTTTTACGCCTTCAGGAAGTTTCACATTCGCGAGAGCTTCTTTAATTTCTGTTTCGGCCTTTTCCATATTTTTATCAAAATCATACTCTACTTGAATAGAAGATGCGTTTTGAAAAGATGATGAACTCACAACGTTTACACCGCTTAAATTTTGCAATTGCTCTTCCATCGGTTTTGAAACTTTGTCAGCTACTTCTTCTGGTGTAGCACCAGGATAAACCGTAGTTACTGTTACAACAGGTGTTGTAATATCAGGAATTGTTTCCAGTTTCATATTAAGCCCAGAATATATCCCTGCAATGGTAACAATAATGGTTAGTAGCCAAACTGCGAACTTATTTTTTAATGAGAAATTGATGATTTTGTTCATGTTTGTGCTCCCTTTATATCGTATTGACCAACTGGTCAGTCTAATACATAATATAACTGACTGATTGGTCAGTAGTCAATGAAAAGAGATGGTATAATAAAATCAAATTCGAGTTTATAATATGATGCGAGATTAAACGTAGGAGAGAAGATATGAAAGAAAAAGAGCGCTTAATTATAGAGATGGCTATGAAGTTATTTGCGACTAAGGGTGTAAATGCGACATCAGTGCAGGAAATTGTGACAGCTTGTGGTATATCTAAGGGAGCTTTTTATTTATACTTTAAATCGAAAGATGAGCTTTTATTAGCAACACTTCGATATTATTATGACAAGATTCAAAATAAAATGATGGATATTGAAAAAGAATCACTATTACCGCGTGAAAAATTTGAAAAACAATTGTGCTGCCAGTTTAATGATATACAAAAGCATAAGGAATTTATTATTATGCATGCGAGGGAAAATGCTATTCCATTTAATAAAGAAGTAGAAGAATTTATGATGCGGATGAAATTGGAATCTCATGCATTTTATCGAAATAGTTTGTTGTCTATTTATGGTGACAAGGTTATGCCGTATTTATTAGATTTAGTAATTATGGCAGAAGGGATCTGCCGTGGATATTTAGAATTAATTATTTTACAAGCGCCAGAAATTGATTTGTCCTATGTATCGGCTTTTATTTTAAAAAGGGTGGATCATTTAGTAGATGGACTTATAGAATCTTCGGAAGAACCTGTTTTACATGAAGAAAGACTTGGAGAGTTTCTTTGTAAATCAGAGCTTATTAAAGAACAAGTTAAGGAGCATTTTTTAAAAGAAATAATTGTTTTTAAGCGTACATTAGCTGATCAATTAGAAGATGATGAATTACTTATTACGCTAGATGTTTTAGAGGCAGAAATGAGATTGCCAAATCCAAGGGTCCCAGTCATTCAAGGGATGTTGTCTAATTTAGATGTATACCCAAATTTAAAAGAGTTCCGTTTGAGACTTATGGGGTATTACAATATAAAAAGGTAACAATGATAGTTTTCATTGTTACCTTTTTTATTATGCATTCACTTTTTCTTTTTTCTGTGCAGCCTCTTCTTGTTCAATATTGATCGTTTCTTTCACGATATAAATCGGACGGTTTTTACTTTCGTCATAAATACGAGCAATATACTGACCGACGATTCCAAGACCAAGTAACTGAATACCGCTAAAGAATGTAATAGCAACCATAATGGATGCCCAACCTGTTTGAGTACCATCGCCGATGATTTTCACAGTAATTGTATACAGCAAGACAATTATAGAAATGAGAACTGATAATAAGCCTAAAGACATAACAATTCGTAACGGTTTTGTCGAAAAGGCAATGATACCGTCTGATGCAAATTTAATCATTTTCTTTAATGGATATTTTGTTTCACCAGCAAAACGCTCGTCACGTTCATATTCAACATACGTTTGGCGGAAGCCAACCCAAGACATCATACCGCGAATAAAGCGATTTCGTTCTGTCATT
This sequence comes from Bacillus cereus group sp. BceL062, assembly GCF_051780025.1. Taxonomy (NCBI): domain Bacteria; kingdom Bacillati; phylum Bacillota; class Bacilli; order Caryophanales; family Bacillaceae; genus Bacillus; species Bacillus cereus group sp. BceL062. The sequence continues at coordinate 66,352 of NZ_JBPWGY010000010.1, forward strand.
TGATTGAACACATCAGCAACTTTGCGATCGATGATTCGGAAATCACCTGTATCTTTTGGGATATCGATATCAGACATATAGTTTAAGAATTTATAGAAATATTTAGCAGTTAAAAGTTTAAACCAAGTTTCACCTTTACGTTGTTTACGTTTTGCATAAACAACTTCATATCCTTCTTCCCATTTGGCAATAAGCTCAGGAATAACTTCTGGTGGATCTTGTAAATCTGCATCTATAATTACAATAGCGTCACCTTTTGCAGCAGCAATACCCGCTGTAACAGCTACTTGATGTCCGAAGTTACGTGCAAAATCAACAATTTTTGTACGGTAATCATTTGCTGCAATCTCAGATAAAATGTCCATTGTACGATCTGTACTACCATCGTTTACAAAGACAAATTCATAATTAATATTATTTTGAAGCATAACGGACTTTAAACGATTATAACATTCCTGTGCCACTTCTTCCTCGAAGTACATAGGAACTACAACCGAAATTAATTTTTCCATGTTGTATCCTCCGTAGTTTTAATAAGTTGCTTAAGTTTAATTGGTAGCCTGTTCAGTTTGGTTGAATGTCCAAATTTTATTAAGGATAAAATTTATAACCATTCCAACACCAATTGCGAAGATTTGTGCAATAAATGCATTAAAGGTAAGTTTATCTACTAATATAAACAAACATAATGTATTAAAAGCCAATACAATTAAATTTACAGTTAGAAACTTAAAGAACATTGACGTGCTTTTATTATTAGGTTTAAACACCCAATTTTTATTCCAATAATAGCTATTGGCAACACCAATTAAATAGGCAATGGTATTCGCAACAAGATAGTTCATCCCGAGCTTTACCAATATCCCAAAACTAATAATTGTAATGAGTGTATTAAAGATTCCTACTAAACCAAACTTTAAGAGTTTTTCCATCATAGTATCCTCATTTTTATAAAATAGAAAATATAGAAAGATTATTCATACATAACAAATACATATTATAACATATTTTATGGTGAAACGTTATTTGTTTTAATTAGGGAAAATATGAAAAGAACGAGCGATATATGTAAAGTCTAGTTATATATATGGTATGATTGATTTACGATCGACAATTAGAAAAGGTATAGTGTGAGCAAAAAAAATGGGTATTTTAGGTTTTTGGGTAGAAATGAAGGGCCCTACATATTCATTACATTTTTGTAAAGGAGATACCACTATTCTTATAGTAATGTATAAAGGAGTAAATTGTATTGAACTTATTTTTAAAAGGAATGTCTACTTTCTCTACACGAGCGGTATATATCATATACGGATTTTTTGCTTCGGTATTATTTATTAATTATTTTTCAGATACACAAAAATATAATTACGTAATATTATTAACGGGTGTTTTATTATTATCTATAGTAGGAAGTTTTATCCTTAGAAAAGGCTCGCTGTATCTAGAAAAATTAAATGAAAAAAAATGCTTTTTCGTTTTAGTAATCGTTTGTTTAGCAGTTAAATTAACATGGGTGCTCAGCTATCAAATTCAGCCATTAGTTGATTATGCTACGTTTTATTATACTGCAGAAGAATTAAGTGAAAGCTTCGTTATTAATAAGAGATACATAGCATTATTTCCACATATTTTTGGTTATGCGTCCGTCTTAAGTATTTTCTTGAAGATATTTGGCTCTAGTTATATGATACCACCTATTTTGAATGTTATCCTAACTACAATATCAATGGGATTAATATATGCTATATCTAGAAAAATTGGTGGGGTAAAAACTGCAATAACAGCAAGTGTTTTATGGATCGCGTTACCTTCGCAAACCATGTATAATATGTTTGCATTGTCAGAGCCGCTCTATTGTACAGTACTGTTGTTGATTTGGATGATTATGATAATCGTTCATGAGAAAATCGCCAATATAAATATAAAAAGATTACTTGTTTATTCCATTTTAATAGCAGCGTTACTTGCATTTATGAATATGGTACGACCAATTGCAGCAGTTCCAATTATAGCTCTAGTGATATGGTTCTTTATTATAGATATAAAGCAAATTGGGAATAAAAAAATATGGTTAAATAAGATAACATATGTAGGGGTTATCGTTGTCGGATACCTTATTTTTTCCTCGGCGATAAATCAGTATATAACATTACGTTTAGGTGAAGAAATAGCATCAACCCCGGGTTATAATATTTATGTAGGATTTAATGAGGAAAGTTCGGGGAAATGGAATAAGCCAGATGCTGAACTATTGTTTTATTATAGTGATAAACCAGGATGGACTGCTGATGATGCTCAACAGAAAATGCTAGAAGAAGCAAAAGAAAGGGTGCAAAGTGGTAATATCGACTTTGTGAAACTATTCTCCGATAAATTCTTTTCGTTTTTAGGTGATGATAGTTCAGCAGTGGACTATGCTGGGCCTGTATTAGATAATATAGTACGATATACTGTAGCATCGAATATGTTTTATTACTTCTTAATTGCTACCTCAATACTAGGTGTATTAGTGGCTATAAAAAATAAAAATAAATCTTCTCTATTTATTATTTGCTTATTTGCAATAGGGCTAACAATGGCACAGTTGTTAGTAGAAGTGGCATCAAGATATCATTATTCAGCTACAATATCAATGGTAATCTTGGCTGCTTTTGGTATAAATCATGCTTTCAATAAAAAAGAGAATATAGATATAAATGAAAAGGCATGAGTTCGGTATTGTACCGGGCTCATGCCTTTTTATTCGGTTTTAATTTGTTTTGATGATTAAAACCTTACTGTATTTTATACTTTTGAGGTTTTTCTATTTGATATAAATCGATAGCATAAATATAGCCCATAGCTTTGAATGATGGTAAAGCTAGGCATGATGAAGTATCGATATCTTGTTTGGTATTCGATTAAGAAATGAACAGTTACGTAACCAATTATTAATAATAAAAATAGTGTGTAATGCGTGTTGTTTTGCTTAGTCAATATGAGATAAAGAAGTGCTAATGTACTGAATAGCATAGATGTAGTATATATATACTTTTCATATTTCGTAAGGTCGTCTTTTAAAGTAATCATATCATTATCTGTGTTCCCAAGTGTTAGTAGACTCCATACTGGGGCGGAGTCGTACTCTGCCCACATGAGTATGAACTTATCACCAAATAACGATAAAACCTTTTGTGGATCAGCTAATCGTTCTTGAATCAGTTTCTTTTCAGCAGCTTTTCGTTCTTCGCCAATCTCAAGGGACATAATATATTCCGCATCTGCTGCAGAATAGCCACCTTTTGTTTCGTGATTAAATCCTACTGTAAACTTCCAGAGAGGATCACGGTTAGATAGTGGATATTGTGTAATTCCCGCAGATATAAACGAATAACTTATAATGTAATGAACAAGGTAAAATACAACGAAAATCCCACAAAGTTTTTTTATAGAAGTGAAAATATCTTGCTTTGATTTCCCTAACATACCGTGTAAAAAGACATAAATAGTTACTGCAATCAAGATTATACCACCAAGCGGACGCATGATGTCCCCTAAGGAAAGTGAAACTCCTATAAAAATCCACATATATTTATGGCTTAATCCTTTTGTAATTAATAAATAAAATCCAAGGTAAAATAGGAACGTGGCAAGATGCTGATTTGTTAGGACTGAGCTCAGCACAATACTTGGGATATATACTGCATATAGTAATCCAGCCACGCGTCCGGACCACTCATTAAATATGTGAGAAGTTATTTTGTAAACGAGAAATGTTGTTCCAGTGCAATAGAATACATTTAAGAGTTTTAGAAGGAAGGTCCCTTCACCAAATAAATTAACAATAAAAGCTTCGTACATTGTAAATCCAAGTTGATAAACCCACGAAGTATAATATATGCTTTGAGCAAAACTAAAATCTCCTTTAGTCGCTTGTAAAGCACCATTGTACATCATACCAAAATCTGATTCGACAGGAGTTTGGATATTAAGAATCCAGATTAATCGAATAGAGAAAGCTAAAATGATAAGTGAAATGGCGAACATTAATTTTGACATATATTTATTGGAAATATAGCCAATTAGTAAAAATAAAATCCCTATTAGAATAATACTTGGGATTATAATAAGTAAACGAGTGTTGGCCTGTTCTCTAACTACATATACTGAGTGCCATGTAATAGCTCCAGAAATAATGAGACATAGCACTAACAATGATTTCACAAAAAATGTATTGAGTTTTAGAAAAAATGAACTTTGCATTATAATTAAAAACTCCTTATTGAATTTTATGGCTATTTTAAGGAAAAATCCCTTTACACACTAAGTGGTGGTGTAAAGGGATGATTTCAGGTGATTAAGAATTTTCTTGGGCCCATTTTTCTACATCCCAAGTTTTTGTTATCCAATCTTCATAAAAATCGGGTTCGTGGCATACAAGAAGAATTGTTCCTTTATATGCTTTCATCGCCTTTTTTAGTTCCTCTTTTGCTGTAACATCAAGGTGGTTCGTCGGCTCGTCAAATAGTAACCAGTTGCTGTCTTCTCCCATTAGCTTACATAAACGAACCTTTGCTTGTTCACCACCGCTTAATTGGTTCAGTGGACGAGAAATATGTTCATTTTTCAAACCGCATTTTGCTAGCATTGCACGTACTTGGTGTTGGTCCATGCTAGGGAATGTATTCCAAACATCATCGATTGGTGTTATATTATCAGCTTTTACTTCTTGTTCGAAGTATGATGGATTTAAGAAGTCACCAAGACTTGTTTTTCCGCTTAATGGTTTGATCTTACCTAAAATTGTCTTTAATAGTGTTGACTTACCGACCCCATTACATCCAACGATTGCAATTTTTTCACCACGTTCGATTGTCATCGTTAATTTTGGTAATAACGGATGTGTATATCCAATCTCTACATTTTCTCCTTCAAAGACGAATCGGCTACTTGCGCGACTCTCTTTAAATGAGAATTCAGGTTTAATTGCTGTTTCAGGACGATCGATACGTTCCATACGATCGAGTTGTTTTTGACGACTCTTTGCACGACCTGTCGTTGAGTAGCGAGCCTTATTTTTCGCAATAAAATCTTCTTGTTTTTTAATAAATTCTTTTTGTTTTTCGTAAGCATTAATATGTTGGTTTTTATTAATTTCCGCAAGTTCTAGGAATTTTTCATATGTCGCTGTATAACGCGTCATTTTTGTAAACTCTAGATGGAAAATAATATCGACACATTTATTCATAAATTCCGTATCATGGGAAATTAATAGGAATGCATGTGGATATTCTTTTAAATAATTTGTTAACCAATGAATATGTTCAACGTCTAGATAGTTGGTAGGTTCATCTAATAGTAATACTTCTGGTTGTTCAAGTAGTAATTTTGCAAGTAACACTTTTGTACGTTGTCCACCACTTAATGCGGCAACATCACGATCTAAACCAATTGCGTCAATTCCAAGACCACGCGCTGCTTCCTCAATTTTCATATCTAATAAATAGAAACCCCCTGCTTCAAGAGCATCTTGTATTTCTGCCATTTGCTCAAGAAGCTCTTCTAATTCTTCAGGTGTAGCAGTTCCCATTTTTTCTGTAACTTCATTTAAAGCTTTTTCTTGTTCAAATAAAGGTAAAAACGCATCTGCTAATATGTCACGAATTGTGCGGCCAGGTGTTAAAATTGTATGTTGGTCTAAGTAACCATAATTTGTACCAGGTGTCCATTCAACTCGGCCTTCATCATGGATAAGTTGACCAGTAATTATATTCATAAATGTTGATTTACCAACACCGTTTGCTCCAACTAATCCAACGTGTTCTCCTGCGAGTAAGCGCATGGATACATCTTTAAATAATGTACGATCACCAAATGTATGGCCTAATTTTTCAACAGTTAATAAGCTCATAATGTCCTCCGTTCAATTCTAAATAGTGTCTTGAATCATGATACTAAATTCTTCGATATAATGCTATCATTTCAAAAATGTATATTTTTTCAAATAAGGAGTTGCATTATTTTGGAAAAAATATATAATATAATTGAACAGTGGTTAATTAAATCGTGAGGTATAAAAAATGTCGCCAAGAAGAGCAGTCAAACAAGAGTTAACAAGAGAAATGATTATGAACGTAGCAAGAAATTTATTTGTACAACAAGGATATCAGCACACTTCAATGCGTAAAATTGCGACGGAACTAGGGTATAGCCATGGTTCAATTTATTACCATTTTAAAAATAAAGCTGAACTTTTTTATGCGATGGTAGAACAAGACTTTCAATTGTTAAATGAAAAGTTAGATGAGATTAGTAAAAGAAACTTATCTCGAGAAGAGCAGTTAAAAGCAGTTTTATTTGGTTTTATAGAGTTTGGTTTGAAAAATCAAAGTCATTATGAAATTATGTTTTTAATTAAAAACGATGAGTTAAAGGAATGTTTGGCAGACGGCCCAAATGTTAGTTATGAAAAATTTGCAAAGGTTGTTTTTTCTTTATGTAATAAAAAAATAGATACAATGACGATATGGTCTGTCTTTTTATCATTACATGGGTTTGTCGCACATTATTGCGGAAGTGGGCAAACATTTGAAGAATTAAAGGGGCTTGCTCAAGTGCATGTAGAGTTTATTTCAAAATCGCTTCTAATGTAGGTGATTTTCTTTTTGTTATTAATTGAACAGTGGTTAATTAATTAGAGGGGGAACTTATGATGAGAAAAGCGTTAGTACTGGGAGCATCAGGAGCAATGGGATATGCGATTACAAAGGAGTTATGTAATAGAGGGATTGATGTAGTTGCCTTTGCAAGAAATAAGGAGAAGTTGGAGAATTTATTTCAAGGAGAGGAACATATACAAACAGTAGCAGGAGATGTATTTGTAAAAGAGGATATAATAGATGCCGCGAAAGGTGTAGATGTTATATTCCATGCTGTAAATATCCCATATTCAGATTGGGAAAAGAAGCAACATAAACTATTAAGAAACATATTGGAAGTAGCAAAAGAGAGTGATAGTAAGTTAGGGATCGTTGATAATATTTATGCATATGGAAGGCAAAATCAAAGGCTGGTTAAAGAAGATGCTGAAAAGAATCCTCATACGAAGAAGGGGAAAATACGATTACAACTTGAAGCGATGGCAAAGCAGAGTAGCGTCAAAATGTTTATTGCTCATTTTCCTGATTTTTACGGTCCAAATGCGGAAAGCACACTTGTTCATCATACTTTACATGGCGTACTTGCAAATAAAGTGTCTAGCTTTGTTGGAGATAAGAGAATTGCACGCGAGTATATTTTTACGCCAGATGGTGCAAAAGCGATGGTTGAATTAGCGTTATGTGAGGAGGCTTATGGACAACAGTGGAACATACCAGGTTGCGGTGTCATTACCGGAGAAGAGATGATGCAATATATACGCGAATTGACGGGATATACAAAACAAGTTATGACCGTAAAAAGAGGAATAATAAAGTTAATGGGTTTATTTGATAAGCAGATGAAAGAATATGTAGAAATGCTCTATTTGACAGAAAAACCGGTTGTATTAAGTGGAGAAAAATATGAAATGCTCATTGGGAAAGTACCTAAAACATCTTATCGCGAAGGATTAGAGGAAACAATCTTATCTATGCAAAAGAAATAAAAGGTGTAACCATTTCATAGAAATGGTTACACCTTTTTCATATGAGTTTATTTTAAATATCCACGAATAATCCCGCGTAAACGATTTGCATGGAATTTACGTTTATCATTAGAAATATTTTGTGTCATACGGAATGTGGCAGCAGCAACAGCACGTAAGAAATAAGGGAATCCATAATGTAAGCGAATCACTCTGCCAAAACCGCCAGCATAAGAAATGGCACGTTTTAATGATTGTTCATTTATAACTTCTTCTTTTACAGGATGGTATACGAACAGATCTTTTCTAAATAAACCAGTGTGGTCTTTTTTCATACCGCGTAGAACAAAGTCGGTTTCTTCACCAGCTCCATAAATCGTTCCAGAGCCAACACCTAAATCCTCGTCGAATGTACCTACATCTTGTACAAATTGTTTTGTAAAGAATAGTGTAAAAGAGGGACCTAAAAATCCATATTTGTTATTAAGAATAATGTCTGTATTAGGTGCAAGTATTAAAGAACCAGTTCCTTCAACATTAGTAGTGTTTGTTGATATAAACTGAACATCGTTATTAGAGTTGAAAGTTTCTAATATACTTTCTAAAACATTTGTTTCATAAATACAATCGTCATCTGGAAAAGCGATGATATCGCCATCCGCTACTTTTAATCCAGTATTTCGAGCTCTAGATAACCCTTTAATAGGTGTATAAATGTAGTTAATAGAAAATTTTTCTTTATATTCATCAAAGAGATCCGAGATTGGAGTATCATTTTGATCTACTACGATGAGTTCAAAGTTTTGGTAAGTTTGTTTTTCAAGTGATTTTAGTAAGTCAAGAATATCATCACGTCTGCCACAAGTAGCCATGATTAAAGAGAATTTCAATTTTAACAGCTCCTTTAAGAATTACGTTTAAGCTTTTTTAAATCGTGCTTGTATTTTTTCTATTAGAGTAAAGAGAATTTCATCCTTTGTTAAGAAAAGGATAAGAGCATATGTTAATCCGCATGCTACCATGACTAGGAGAACTTGTAGTATTTGCCCAGATACGAACATACGAATAACGAATGCTATTGGTACAAATGTTAGTGAATAAAATAGATATTTAAGTTTTGGCATATCAAATAATGTATAATTCACTTTTAATTTCTTTTTAACATAAATATATTCAAGTACAATTAATAAACTGTTAGCAATTGTAGTTGTGAAAATTGCTGTCGCTGGTGTAAGCACATGGAAGAATATTAGTGCAATATTAGATGCTAGGTTAATAAACCCGCAAATGAATAAGAAGCGTACTAAAATACCTTCCTTCTTTTTAACATAAATAATTTGATTCGATAAAATAGATTCAATACCAACTGTAATCATATAGAAAGCGAACACAATTAATGTATTACCAGCCCCAGCAAATTCTGATCCACCATAAATGACAACAGCTCCGTGAGCAATGAGCATTAAACCAATTGCGGCGGGAAATAGGGTAATAAAATACACTTTTGAAATTTTGTTTAACAAAGATTCATACTCACTTTCAGATGCATTTCCTGATAAGTAAGAAAGCCGTGGAATCGTTACTTGTACAACGCTTAACATAAGTGTATTAATAATGGTCATAATTTGAAAAGCCATAACGTAGTAAGCGACCTCTGCTTTTCCGGCGTATTCACCTAACACAAGACGATCTAATTGTGTATATAAAATATTAGCATTTGAAAAAATGACGACTAATAGCAACGGTTTTAAATGCGGGATAATGGTTAAGTTAGAAAAATCAAACTTAACTTGGCGTTTCACATATACAAAGCTAATAGAATGATTTAAAAATGTTGATAGTGCTAATAAACCTGCGAATGTTTTATAATCATCCACTCCATGAACTAGGCAGAAAAGCAGTACAACATAAATTAGTCGAACAATAACTGTTTTTTTAGTGATGAAGTCATAATTTTCATACGCTTCATTGAACCATTCCACATAAAATAGATTGGAAATAAAATTGAAGCCAAAAATAAGAAGAACAGGAAATAAGCTTTTATTTCCATATCCAATATAACTAAAGGCTAAAAAAGCACATAAAGCTAAAAGGCTAGTTGTAACATTAATTACATAGAGACTTGTGAATAATTGAGAAACTTTCTTTTTATCATTTTTAATTAAGCTAACTTCACGTAAGCCATATTGATATACACCAAAAACCGCGAATATGAAAAAGTAATTAAAAATAGTTTCAGCAAAGTTAACAGTTCCCATTGAATTGGCTCCTAGCATGCGGTATGCGTATGGACCAACTAAGATGGGAAGTATAATGTTAAACGTATTGAGTAGTATTTTATAAAAAATATTTGAAACAATAGACTTTTGCATAGTTTCACCTTTCCATTAAAGTAATACAATTTAATTAAAATGCGTTTTATATTAAAGTTTTTAAGTAGGGATAATTACTTCAACTAAAATGAAATTGTTTTTCGTTGGTAAAGAATAATGATCGTTTTTTATTGTATTTTGATATAGTAAAAAACAAGGCGTTTTCTACACAACTTGCAAATTTTTAAATTAGTTTGCTGACCGCCCGTATAAGTGTACCTTACATAAACTTTGTAAAGCAACTATTCCTCGATTAGAAGCGAGTTATAAATAGAACTTTATACACTAGAAAAAGTTAATATTGAAATAGCCTAGCCAAGATATGTATAAAAATATTACATAGTATTTGTGAAAAGACGTAGAGATTGTACGAGAGACTTGAACTGTTTATAAAGAAATGAGCGAATACAATTTAGTTATCCGCTCAGAAGGTATTTTCGATATTGAAATTTTATACACTCCAAGGCTTATTTAAAGTTAATACCTCAGCCATTTCTTTGCTTTTTAAACGTCCTTTTTTTCGGGTCTCAGCACGTTCGGAACCAGTTTTATGCAACCAATGTTCTTCCTCAGTTTCTGGTAATACTTGAGGTACAGAAGAAGGTTTTCCATCTTGTAATGCTACGAATGTAATAAAGCAAGTAGCAGCGATACGGCGTTCTCCCTCTAATAAATTTTCTGCAATTATTTTTACGAAGACTTCCATAGATGATTTCCCAGTATAGCAAACAAATGCCTCATAACAAACAGAGTCAGCTTGATGAATAGGTGTTAAAAAATCAACAGAATCAATGGATGCTGTCACACAATGCTTGCGACTATGCCTTGCTGCTGCAATAGAAGCAATACTATCAATTTCAGCCAATAATTTGCCACCAAATAATGTTTGATGGTTGTTTAAATCATTTGGAAAAACACGTGTTGTTTTAATTGCTTTTGATTCTCTCATAAATTTCTTTTCCATATATTCAGCCCCTAGTGTACATTTTCAATCAGAGTGACATGTTCTTTATGACATAAAAGGAAGGTTAGTTCCTATTTGATTTTACCGGGTATTTAAACAAGTAAAATGTATGAGTAGAGGAGTAATAATACTTTTGAAAGTATATTCATGTAACTGAAAGAAAATTTATTTTGTCTAAAGTGTAGTGTAAAAGAGGATTCGCTTACATTGCAAGTGAAAAAGTAATGACTATATATTTGTCATAGAAATTCCCTATCAGCCGTGTACCTATTCATGATAGAATCGTTTTGTTATGAATGGAGATAGAGGTGCAATGGACATATGAATCATATACAAACAAATTTTTCGTCTTTTTTCAGTAAAATAATGATTGGTGCGATGCTCGCATTTTTTGTTTATAGTTGTTGGTCAGCGTTTGAAACAAGTAAGCAATTTTTTGGAGGAAGTACAACGAGTGTAACAATCGTATTGGCAATTTTCGTCATCCTCATATTGTTAGTGGCATCAATTTTACAATATCGTTTTACAGATAAACAATTTTTTATTTTTCTTATGAGCGTATCTATAGTTGTGAGAGTTAGTATGGTTTTATTTGTAGATGTTCCGATCATCGGTGATATGAAAGCGATGTATGAGTCTGCAAAGCAGATTGCAATTGGCAATAATATAGAGAATGTAACACAGTTACCCTTTATCATTTATGAATCGATAGTTATTCGTATATTTGGTGATACGGTATTTGTTTTACAGTTATTTAATATTTTGTTCTGTACAGGAACTGCATTTTTAATTTATCGTATTGCCGCTATGGTTTTTGGGGAAGAATGTGGTCGCATTGCGTCCGTATTTTACGCTTTATATATTCCAAATATATTTATGAGTTCCTTATTAGCGCCTGAGTCGCTCGCAATATGCTTATTTTATTTTGCTTGTTACATACTTTTATATAAAGGATTAGATCATCCTTATATGTGGGTGCTTTCAGCGACATTATTTGCATTTAGCAATATGCTGTTCCCAATGGGGTTATTTCTTCCTATTTTTATTGCGGTATATGTGTTGTTAATTGAATTGTTTCAATCCGCAACGAAACAAAAAATACTATTAAAGATGATAGGGATGCTTATTCTATTTTATAGTGTTCATTTTGGCGTGAGTTACGGAATTAAGACGATGGGAATGTCACAATATACGATTTCGAATGAGACGTATGTTCAATCGGTTTTAATCGGTAAAAATCAAAAAGAGGAAAAAATACCGGGAAATCAAACTGTAATAGAACATATTGATCAAAAGTTAAAAGAGATTGAGAGTGAAAGATTTAAACTGCTAAAACCAGTAATGAATCAGTTTTCAGATGAGGGGATAAATTCTATCCTATTCAAATGTGAAAAGCTGATATATATAGCGATAACATTATTCATGGCTATAGCTTTATTACATTTCCTTATTAAGAAACAAAAGAATGAAGGATACATGTTGTTCTTATTGTTGATTAGCGGATATGTATTGCTAAAAATCTTTCAAGTAGATATGGCATACTATAATATTATTATGCCAGCATTGTTTATTTTACAAAGCTTCGGTGTCTATATGAGTTATGTATATTGTCAAAAAATATTTTTTAGAAAATAAAAAGAATCCAAAATGGATTCTTTTTTTATTGTTAGATGATGAAAAATCGTTATTAATATAAGCTTGGCCTTATCGGTTTAGTTCTAGTTGTAGACTATCAGCTGTTAGAGCCATTTTTGAAGAATCGTCTTGAATGCCCTTCATTACTTGCGAAATAGCTTCTAATTCATTTTCAATTTTTTTATTCTGTTCTTTCGAATTAGACATATCTTTTACGATTTCATGGAAGTATTGATCTGTCGCGTACATACTATCAGTTCCTTCAGATACGAGAGAACTAATTTGTTTTACAGAAGAAGAAACATGAATAATCTGTTCATTTGTTTTTTCAACGAGTTTTGTAACGTTGGAGATCGATTCTTTCGTTTGCTCTGATAATTTTCGGATTTCTCCAGCTACAACAGAAAAACCTTTGCCAAACTCTCCAGCACGTGCAGATTCAATAGCAGCGTTTAGTGCTAGTAAATTTGTTTGCTCTGCAATTGATTTAACGATATCTATGATTTCGTTAATTTTGTTAGAAATATTGAGAAGTTCATGAGTATCTGTAATGATAGTTTCCATATTTGTTTGAATGTATCCCATTCGTTTGTTTTGCTGATTTAATTGTTCTTTACCTTTATTAGCTTTTTCTTCTGATGTTGTTGCTAATGATGTACCGGTTTTGGCAATCTCTACAATAGTTTCGGATTTAGCAGTTAACTTTTGAATAGAAGAGCTTGTTTTTTCAGATACAGCTGCTAGTTCATTTGCAATATGTGTAATTGTCATAGCCGTTATTTCTTTTTCTTTTTCATGTTCTTTTTGAATTTGTTCATACTCAGATTCATAAGCTGCAAGAACAAGCTCTTGTTCAAGTGTGAATAATTTATTTATTACATTTATAGAATATGAAAAATCATCGATTATTGTAATCTTTGTTTGTAAAATCTTTATGATGGAACGGAATAATTCTTGATAGGCAGCCGTATACCATTTTCTATGTAAGCCAATTTGAACATGTCTTTTGGCAATTCTGACACGTTGTTCAATAAAATCTTCGTGCATATCTCCACTGAATAATTCTTTAATATGTGTTTTTAAAGTTTGTTTTAGTTTTGGAATAGAGCTGTAACGTTCAATAATAGTAATTAAATTAGGTTGTTTTGTAATATTGGCATAGAATTTTTCTGTAATCCAATCTATTTCCTCATAAATAAAGGGCTGTAGTACTTTTACAATTTGTAAATCTTCCTTTGAAATATGTAGCATATCCATTTGAATCCTTAATTCGGAATTAGCAGGTACGTTAAAGGTTATTTGTTGTTCCTTACTTAATTCAATTATACTGGTGTTTGTTTTATGAGTATGTTTTTTAAAAACCCCAAGCATCGTTCTTCCCCCTGTTTGTGAAGCGTTTTCATTTTTGTTTCTAATATAATTATATATTTTTATATTCAATTACTCTATATCTGTGTATAGAATAGTATATAAATTAAGAGAATTCTATGTAGAATTCTCTTAATGACCTTTATTAATTTTAGCATGTGTTTTAAAGAAAACAGGGAAATGTACATTATATATTACAGTGACGACACGAATAATGAATGTTACTAATAAACAAACATAGAAAGCTAATACGTGCGCCCCCATTGCATGTGTGATTAAGAAGCTAATTGCTCCTAATATAGAAGCGATTGCGTAAATTTCTTTTCGGAATACGTAAGGGATATCTTGGGCGCATATATCACGCAAAATACCGCCTCCAATCCCCGTAATGACTCCCATTGAAACAACTAAAAATGAGGCATCAACATGATGTGACATTGCCGCATTTGCACCAATGGCTGTAAAAACACCTAAGCCAACAGCATCAGAAAGCATAATAACGACTTGAAGTTTATTGATACGCTCAAAAAACATACAAGTAAATAGTGCTGATAATACGCTTACGAAAAAGTAAATAGGTTTTACAAATGCGACAGGAGGCAGGTTACCGATCATAATATCACGAATAATACCGCCGCCGAGCGCAGTAGCTACAGCTAAACAAAGGACACCGAATAAATCTAAATCTTTTTTTAAACCAACTAATGTACCAGAAATAGCAGCGGCGATAATGCCAAGAAACGTAAATATGTCGATTAATAACATGGCTGTAATCCCTTCCTCCTAAAGATGTTCCAGAGAAAAAATATACACTAAAGTTATGTAAATAACAATGCATTTTCGTTACATGTAGAAAAAAAGAAAAAATAAGGAAGGAAAGCGTTTGAAAATGCAAATTTACTTTTTTTATGAGGTAAGGTTGGATAGAAATGTGAGACGTTTAATTAAAAAATATATGTTATAATACATATTTGAGATGAGAAAAATAATAATAATTGTATAGAGTGAATTTAGGTATAAGTTATGGAGGTTCTAGATGTTAAGGGAAAATAGTACAAGTAATAAATTTGAAAATTTTCTATTAATCTTTATTTTGTTGCAACCCATTTTAGATTTGCTTACAGCATTTTGTATAATGGTTTTAAAAATTGATACGACTATTGGAGTTATTACACGTTTATTCGTTATGCTTCTAGGTGGGATATATATTTTAATTCAAACAAAGAAGAGAGAGAGTATAAAATATATATCGTATATAATTCTAGTTGGAATTGTTTTCACTATTGGGTTAATAAATAATAAATTTACAAAGAACCCTATGGTGTTTACAGAAGAAGTTAAGTTTATAGCAAAAGCTTTATATCCGTTTGTTATGCTTACTTGTTATGTGTTTGTTTTTAAATCTTTAAAAGAAAAAAGACATTCAAAAATGCTTGAATATATTACGTATGCATCGTTAATCATAGGAATAGTAATGGTAGTTTCGATTGCAACGGGAACAGATTACAATAGTTATACGTGGTTGAAATTGGGGTCTCGTGGTTGGTTTTATGCAGGTAACGAGCTAGGATCTATTTTAGCCATCATGTGCCCAATTGTTATTCTGTATTCAATTGAAAAAACAAAAAGTATAGGTAAAGTATATTATTGGATTCCTTCAGTTTTAGTTGTCTATTCACTATTTGCAATTGGAACGAAGGTTGGTGTAGGAGCCATCTTTGTGGCAATGGCTATTGCAGTTGTTATGTGCTTTATCCAGGCATATACACAGCGTAAAGATGGAAAGAAAAATGTCTATTTATTAAATGGTTTTATTGCAATGACTGTTTTTGTAGGCATAATGGCATATACACCTTTTTCGCCATTCATGAAAAACATGGGATTCCATTTCCAATTTATTGAACAGCAACAGAGTGCGAAAAATGAAGAGAGAAAGAAAGAGGAAGCGAAAGAGCATAAACCTCCAGTGACAGAGAAAGAAAAGGAACAAGAAAAAGAAAGAGAGAAAGAAAAAGAGAAAGAAAAAGTAGCTGAGAAAAAGGAAGAAACTCAAGCTATTATTTTTAGTGGGCGTCAAATATTTGAGCAAATGTATAAAGATTTTTATAAGGAAGCCCCAATGTCTCAAAAATTATTAGGTATGGGTTATGCTGGTAACTATAAAGCAGATCCGAAATTGATTGAACGTGATTTTCATGATTGGTTCTATTCATTCGGAATTATAGGATTTATTTTACTGGTAGTTCCGTTCGTATACTTTGGCATTAAATTCATCGCATGTGTATTTACTAAGTTTAAACAAATATTTACAGTGAGGTACGCAATGGTAATTGCAGCGATCCTATTAGGATTAGGTATCTCATTTATCGCTGGGCATATTTTAATGGCACCTGGAGTAAGTTTTTACTTAGTATTACTCATGGCATATTTAATAGTTGACTTGGAAATTGAATGATAGAAAAATAAAAGCTAGCATATGTTAGCTTTTATTTTTGTTATAGTAAATAAAAATAAAAATGGAGGATGTAAGAAATGAAAGTGTTGCATATTAATGCTGGTGCAGAAGAAGGTGGGGGGAAAACACATATTATTTCACTCTTATCTCAGTTTCCACAGAAAGAAGTGGAATTAATGGTATTTGAAGAAGGGGCGATTGCTAGAGAAGCGAGGAACCTTGGTATTCAAGTACATGTTTTTACTCAGTCATCTCGGTACGACCTATCAATTCTTTCAAAAATAAAATCATTTATTAATGAAAATCACTTTGACATTGTGCATACACATGGCGCACGAGCGAATTTCTACCTCTCCCTCTTGAAAAAAGGTATAAAAGCGAAATGGATAATGACCGTTCATAGTGATCCAACCTTAGATTTTATGAAGGGGGGATTAAAAGGATGGGTATTTACGAAATTAAATTTACGTTCTTTCAAGAAAGTAGATTTGTTTTTTGCAATTACGGAAAACTTTAAGGAAAATATAATAAAGCTTGGGGTATCAGAAGAGAAAATTTGTACAATTTATAATGGAATTGAGTATGATAATATTCCAGCAAAGGCTTATGATAAGAGTGAATTTGGTATCGATGAAGGAGTATTTACAGCGATCCAAGTAGCTCGTCTTCATCCTGTTAAAGGACATAGTATTTTATTTGAAGCGTTACAAAAAATTAAAATCCAAAATATAAAGATACTTTTGCTTGGTGATGGACCTATAGAAGCAGAATTAAAAGCTATGGTGAAACAAAAAAACTTAGAGGATAAGGTGATTTTTCTAGGTTTTCGTACAGATTCAAAAGAATTATATGCATCTGCACACATTAATTTGTTAACTTCTTATAGTGAAAGTTTCCCTCTTGTTTTATTAGAAGCAGCCAATCAACGCTTAACATCGATTGCAACAAATGTGGGGGATATGAGAAAGCTAATAGTTGATGATACATATGGATGGATTGTACCGATTGGTGATGCAGATTCGTTAGCAAAATCATTAGAAAATGCTTATGAAAAGTGGTTGAATGGGGAATTAGAAGAGATGGGAAATCGTTTATATGATTACGCATCTACTCATTTCTCACTAAAGAATTTGTATGAAGATACTCGTAGTGCATATAAAAAACTTTTATTGAAATAGAGAGGATATTTAATTATGGCAGTACAAACAGTTGATATTCTAGGCGTTCCTTTCTCTACAATGACAATGGATGAAACAGTCCAATATTTAAAGGAACAACTAGAATCGGAGCAAAATGATACCTTTCAGGTAGTAACAGCGAATCCTGAAATTGTTATGTGTGCAAAAAAGGATGAAAAGTTCCATAAAACATTATTAAATACAGATTTAATTACACCTGATGGTATTGGGGTTGTAAAAGCAAGTGGTATGCTTGGTACACCTGTAAAAGAGCGTGTAGCAGGTTTTGATTTAATGTGTAATTTGTTTGCGAAGTTATCAGAAGAGAATAAACCAGTATCCGTTTTCTTATTAGGAGCAAAACCACATGTTGTACAAGCTGCAGCGGATCATTTAAAGAAGACATATTCAGCTGTATCTATTGTTGGTACGCAAGATGGGTATTTTAAGCAAGAAGAAGAAGAGAATATCGTTTCTCGTATTCAAGAAGCAAAACCAGATCTACTACTTGTTGCACTTGGTTTCCCAAGACAAGAGAACTTTATCCAAAACAATAAGCATCGTTTAGAAACGAAAATGGCTGTTGGAGTAGGTGGAAGTTTAGACGTATGGGCGGGAGAGGTAAAACGCGCACCAAAGTGGATTCAAGCGATTCATTTAGAGTGGTTTTACAGGTTATGTAGTAATCCAACACGCTGGCGTCGTCAGTTAGTATTAGCGGAATTTTTAAAAGAAGTAATGCGTTCAAAAAAGTAGCGAAATCTCGCTACTTTTTTTTGTTGATTTTTGATAAATATTTTAAATTTTGGGAATGATGAAGGAGAATTTTTTACACGAAAGTATTTTACTTATGTAATTCACACATGTAAAATGATGTGTAAAGACACCTGTGTGAGGAGGACTTCTTGTGGGCAAGGTAAAAGAAATTTCGAAGCGAAAGCTACTTGGCATAGCGGGGCTTGGATGGCTATTTGATGCAATGGATGTTGGAATGCTTTCATTTGTAATGGTGGCACTCCAAAAAGATTGGGGATTAAGTACGCAAGAAATGGGATGGATAGGTAGTATTAATTCAATTGGTATGGCAGTAGGAGCGCTCCTTTTTGGGATACTATCGGATAAAATAGGCCGAAAATCAGTCTTTATTATTACATTATTACTATTTTCTATCGGTAGTGGTTTAACTGCTTTAACGACGACACTCGCGATGTTCCTCGTTTTAAGATTTTTAATTGGTATGGGGCTTGGCGGTGAGCTTCCGGTTGCCTCTACACTAGTATCAGAGAGTGTTGAAGCACATGAACGAGGTAAAATAGTTGTGCTATTAGAAAGTTTTTGGGCAGGTGGCTGGCTAATTGCAGCTCTTATCTCATATTTCGTTATTCCGAAATATGGTTGGGAAGTTGCGATGGTGTTGAGTGCGGTTCCGGCACTATATGCTTTATATTTAAGATGGAATTTACCAGATTCTCCGAGATTTGAAAAGGTCGAAAAAAGACCGTCTGTTATCGAAAATATAAAGTCAGTTTGGTCTGGAGAATATCGTAAAGCTACAATTATGTTATGGATTTTATGGTTTTGTGTTGTCTTTTCCTATTATGGAATGTTCCTTTGGTTACCTAGTGTAATGGTATTAAAAGGATTTAGTTTAATAAAAAGTTTCCAGTACGTACTTATTATGACATTAGCTCAACTTCCAGGGTATTTCACAGCCGCTTGGTTTATTGAACGTCTTGGGCGAAAGTTTGTTTTAGTTACGTATTTAATCGGTACAGCGTGCAGTGCCTACTTGTTTGGAGTTGCAGATTCATTAACAGTTTTAATCGTGGCAGGCATGTTACTATCCTTCTTTAATTTAGGTGCCTGGGGGGCATTATACGCTTATACACCTGAACAGTATCCGACAGCTATTCGTGGTACAGGTGCAGGAATGGCGGCCGCATTTGGCCGTATTGGTGGTATTATTGGCCCGTTATTAGTAGGCTATTTAGTTGCTGCACAAGCTTCACTTTCGCTAATATTTACGATCTTCTGTGGATCAATTTTAATTGGAGCATTTGCTGTAGTTATACTTGGGCAAGAAACGAAGCAACGAGAATTAGCGTAAAAGGAAAGGGGGGACCGAGGTGGTTTCCTTTTTTCTGTTTTTTTAGATAAATAATGGTATAGTAAGAAAAAGGGATTGTTTCTTATTAAAGAGAATGTATACAACAGGACATACGGACAAAGGAATTAGGTGGTTGGATAAATGAAAATTTTACTTATCATGGAAGAGGCAGAAGAGCGAAGGAAATTAGTTGAGAACTTTACTGAGAATATTCGAAATATAGAATGTTTTGAAACGAATACAGGAGCAGAATCTTTGTTAATAATGAAAAAACATACACCAGATTTTGTTTTTTTAAGTTCGCAATTAATAGATGGTACTGGTTTTGAATATGCGAGTTTATTACGAGAAGTAAATTGCTATACGAAATTTATTTTTATGGGTGAGGATATAGAAGAATCCATTACAGCATTTCGTTTTCAAGCATTTTATTATTTATTACGACCATTTCGTGAAGAAGATTTACAATTTCTTTTATATAGAATGGGTAAAGAGCAAGGAGAGAGAGCAAAGAGTTATTTGCGAAAACTACCGATAGAAGGTCAAGAGGGAATTAGATATGTTTTCCCAGAAGATATTGTATATGTGAGTAAAAATAAGGAGAATAAGACGGTTTCAATTTATACAACAAATAATCAGTATATTTCAACATATACACTTCAAGAATTGGAAAATAAACTAAATGTATATGATTTTTTACGTGTGCATAAAAGCTATTTAATTAATATGTCATATGTACAAGAACTGAAACCATATTATAACGGCACGTATAATTTATATTTAGACAGGTATGATGAGCAACCGATTCCAGTCAGCCGTAATTATGTAAAGCGCCTTCGAAATAAAATTGAATTATAGTAGGTAATGAGAGTATTTTAACATGATAAACTAAAAATCCTTCATGATAAGGAGGATTCAACTTAAATATTCAGAAAATTTAGTACAATCTCCACTAAGAAGTAGTATTGGGGGGATTGTATGTGAAGACGTTGAAGTCGATTTTACTTTGGGGGGTTATTACGGCAGTAGGAGCAGGTGCTTTTGGTGTAATAGCTTTATCACAAGGTGAAACTATTAATGCTGTGTGGCTCTTAGTAGCTGCAGTATGTGTGTATGCAGTTGCTTATCGATTTTATAGTAGATTTATAGCGAGAAAGGTTTTTGATTTAGATAATAATCGGCAAACGCCAGCCCATACATTGAATGATGGAAAAGATTATGTTCCGACAAATAAGTGGGTATTATTCGGGCATCACTTTGCAGCAATTGCTGGGGCAGGGCCTTTAGTAGGACCTATTTTGGCAGCACAGATGGGATATTTACCAGGGACAATTTGGATTATTGTCGGGGTAGTGGTCGCTGGAGCTGTACAAGATTTTGTAATTTTATTTGCTTCGATGAGACGTAATGGTAAATCGTTAGGTGAAATGATTAAAGATGAGATAGGCCCTGTGACTGGGCTCATTGCCATGATAGGTATTTTAGGCATTATGATTATTTTATTAGCAGTATTAGCATTAGTTGTAGTAAAGGCACTTATCGGAAGCCCTTGGGGAATGTTTACGATAGCGGCAACGATTCCTATCGCTATTTTAATGGGAGTATACATGCGCTACATTAGACCTGGCCGGGTTGGTGAAGGATCGGTAATTGGTATTATTCTACTTATTCTATCTCTTATTGGAGGTCAGTATGTAGCTGAAAACCCAACGCTTGCAAGTATGTTTACGTTTAGTGGTGAAACAATTGCTATTATGCTTATCGTATATGGATTTATTGCATCGGCATTACCAGTTTGGATGCTTTTGGCACCGCGTGATTATTTAAGTACATTTTTAAAAGTAGGGACAATTGTTGGATTGGCAATCGGTATTTTAATTGTAGCACCAGATTTACAAATGCCAGCAGTTTCAAAATTTATCGATGGAACAGGCCCTGTTTTCTCAGGTAACTTATTCCCGTTCTTATTTATTACGATTGCCTGTGGGGCGGTGTCTGGATTCCATGCGCTTGTTTCATCTGGTACGACGCCAAAAATGATTGAGCAAGAGGGGCATGCACAGCCAATTGGTTATGGAGCAATGTTGATGGAGTCGTTTGTAGCGGCGATGGCTATGATTGCGGCTTGTGTATTAACACCAGGAACTTATTTTGCAATTAACAGTCCGGCAGCACTTATCGGTACGGATGTATCTCAGGCGGCCCAAGTTATTTCTTCATGGGGATTTGCTATTACACCAAATGAATTAAAAAATCTTGCTGTAAACGTTGGAGAACAAACGATTTTATCACGTACAGGTGGCGCACCAACGTTAGCGATAGGTATGGCATATATTTTCTCGCAAGTAATAGGTGGGACCGCAATGATGGCATTTTGGTATCATTTTGCCATTCTTTTTGAAGCACTATTTATTTTAACAACGATTGATGCAGGAACGCGTGTCGGTCGCTTTATGATTCAAGATATTTTAGGACATGTATATAAGCCGTTTGCAAAAACAGATTCTACATTAGCGAATGTAATAGCTACAACGTTATGTGTATTAGGCTGGGGATATTTCTTATACCAAGGAGTAATAGATCCACTTGGTGGAATTAATACATTATGGCCATTGTTCGGTATTGCAAACCAAATGTTAGCGGGTATTGCATTATTACTTGGGACGACAATTTTATTCAAAATGGGGAAAAAGGTGTATGTTTGGGTGACACTTATCCCGACTGTCGGATTGTTAATTGTAACAATGACAGCTGGTTATCAAAAGCTATTTCATGAAAATCCAAAAATAGGATTTCTATCTCATGCAAAGGTGTTTCAGGGAGCATTAGATGAGGGGAAAGTGTTAGCTCCAGCTAAAAATGTCGCTCAAATGAAACAAATTATTTTCAATGATTATATCGATGCCGCACTTTGTGGGATTTTTATGATAGTTGTAATCGCCGTATTAATTTCTGCAATTCGAATTTGGATTCAAGTATTAAGAAATAAGCCGATGCCGTTAAAAGAGGCACCATATATTCCTAGGGATGAAAGTGAGTCGAGGAATTATGCTTAAAAAACTACGGCAAGTATGGGGTAAAAGGAAACAGTTTATTAGTTTACTTGTAGGGGTACCAAGTTATGAAGCATATGTGGAGCATATGAAAAAGCATCATCCAGAAGAAGAGATTGTATGTCAGAAGCAATTTTTCGCTGAGGCGCAAGAAGCTAGATTTAATGCGAAAGGCGGCAAGATATCACGTTGTTGTTAATAAAAGAGGGACGAATCTTCGTCCCTTTTTTATTTTTTGCTGTTTCACGTGGAACAGCAAAAATAAATAAAAAGCTTTGGGAATTATAGGGAGTTCGTATACAATAAAGTAAGGAAAGGGATAGACGAAAAAGTAGGGAGATTATTTTATGTTAAGGGATTTATTTGTAAACACAACAATCATTCTTTCCTTTATCTTTATTGGAGGTCAGCTTTTAAGAGATAGTCCGTTAAAAGAAGGATTCTCTTTCTGGCAGAAATGTGTAGTAGGTATTTTTACTGGAATATTAGGTATATTACTAATGCATTTTGGTGTACATATTGAAGATATTATGTTGGATCTACGCTATCTAGCTGTTATTTTAGCAATTATAGTTGGAGGACCGATAGCTAGTAGTATAACAGTTATTATGATTTTAATTACAAGGATAGTTTTTACTGAGTACTCTTTAGCCTCTGAATTGGCTTGCTATACAATTGTATTAAGTGGAATTGGTGTTATCTTTATTGCAAGAATGCAAATTTCCATTATATTAAAGTTGATATGGTTACACGTATACTGCCTTTCTATTTTAGTAGTACCGATGTATATATTATTTAACGATATATCTGTAGTTGTACTGTATTTAATTTCAAGTATTACTACAGGCTACATAACATTCGTAAGTGCAAACTATGTTTTACAATCCAATGAGCTATTTCAAACGATGAAGCAATACGCAACGATAGACGCATTGACAGGTTTAGGAAACGTAAGGCAGTTTGATCTAGAGATGAATCATCATATTGGTAATAAACACATGGAAAATGATTCACTTTGTTTGCTACTTATAGATATTGATCACTTTAAGTATGTAAATGATACGTATGGGCATCCGGCAGGAGACGAAGTGTTAAAACAAATAGGGTGTATTTTAAGAGGAATTTCAACATTTCCGGATTTGGTTTTTCGAAAGGGTGGAGAGGAATTTGCACTTTTGATACCGCAGAAGGGACTATCTTATGGTATTCATCTTGGGGAACAAATCCGTATAGCTGTTGAAAAACATTCATTTCAATTGTTAGATGGAACGAAAATAAAAATCACAGTGTCGGTAGGGATTTCAGAGTATAAAGGATCACAGGAACAGCTTATTCAAGCGGCTGATGACGCGTTATATTACTCAAAAAGAAATGGTAGAAATCAGGTCAATTCTGCATCTTAAAGGTAAGATGACCAGAAGATGTAAAGTTTATTAAAAAAAACACCCACAGAGGCAACGTATTAGCTCTGCGGGTGTTTTTATTTATACGCTAGACAAGCTCTTTCGGTGCAACGAATTTACGATATGCACCATGATGAGTTGGTCCTACGTATTCGTTAATCTTGAATGAGTAACGAATAGCAGCTGTGATAAATTCTTTAGCAGTTTTTACTGCTTCTTTCACAGATTTTCCTTTTGCAAGTTCTGCTGTAATTGCAGCAGAATATGTACAACCAGCGCCGTGTGTGTTGGTAGTATCAATTTTTTCTGATTCTAGAAGATCGAATGTTTCTCCGTCATATAGGACGTCGATTGCAGTTTCTGTACCTAGTTTACTACCGCCTTTAATTAGGACGTATTTAGCACCTAAAGCGTGGATTTTCTTCGCTGCTTCTTTCATGTCCTCAAGAGAATTAATTTTCACGCCGCTTAATTGGTAAGCCTCAAATAAGTTTGGTGTTACAACTAATGCTTTTGGAACTAAAACGTCACGTAAGCAATCATTCGTTTCAGGATGTAATGCTTCATCTGCGCCTTTACATACCATAACAGGATCAACTATTACGTTTTTGAAATTATGCTTTTCAATTGTTTCTGCAACCATTTCAATAATTTCTACTGATCCAAGCATACCCGTTTTTAAAGCATCTACGCCAACACCTTCAATTGTTGTTTCTAATTGTGGTTTTAATGTAGAAGCTGGGATTGGGAATACGTTATGTGCCCAACCGTTATGTGGATCCATCGTTACGATCGTCGTAAGAGATGTCATTCCATATACGCCAAGTTCTTGGAATGTTTTTAAATCTGCTTGTATACCAGCACCGCCACTTGTATCAGAACCAGCGATAGTAAGTGCTTTATTTAATGTCATTATGAAATCCCCCTCAAGTGATATAATGAAAACTATGTTTTCACCATTATATCAATGTTACGAATAAGTACAAAGTGAAAAGTAGATGATTTACTTTAGAGGCGATTTAAAATCTTGTATGTAGGAGATTGAGCATGTTTCGAGATAATCGTACAAATGAATTAGTTATATTAAAAGAAATTGCAGAAACACTAAATACATCAAATGATACATATCATGTATTGCAAGCGGTGCTAGAAAAATTGCTAAGTGTAACAGGTTTGACGACAGGATGGATCTTTCTTGCGGATGAAAATGGGAAGTATACGAAGTTGATCGATTACCAGTTACCAGAGGCGCTGACATATGAAAACAAACGCCCAATGTGTGAAGGTGAATGTTGGTGTTTACGTGGATTTGTAGATGGGAAATTAGAACGAGCTGTTAACATTATTGAATGTAAAAGAATTAATAATGCAATTGAATACAATTGGGGAGATACAGAAGGAATTCTTCATCATGCTACAGTTCCTTTAAAAGCAGGAGGAGAAAAGTTTGGCTTATTAAATGTAGCGAGTCCAGGTAAAACACATTTTTCAGAAGAAGAATTAGTATTGCTCCAATCCGTTGCTTTCCAAATTGGGACGGCTTTAAAACGAACGAAATTATATGAAAATGAAAAACGAAGAGCACATTATTATGTGAAATTGGAACGTTTTATTCAAGATTTAAAAACAATTCATAGGTTTAATGTATTACCTGAAAAAGTTGTAAATCACGTAGGTGAAGTATTTCAATGGAATCAAGTGGCGTTTTTTATTAGAGAAGAAAAAGAATTATCTTTGCGAGCGTCTTTTAGTCAGGAAGAGTTACAAGAAGATGTAAAAGAAGCGGCAAAGAAGGCGCTAGTAAAAGGTGAATCGGTTCTTTTAAAACGTCAAATTGGTCATAATGTACATCTAAATGGAGCTGTTATTGCTACGCCAATACATATTCAAAGCCATGTATTTGGTGTTTTATGTGTAAGTTTAAATAATGGAGAATTTGATGTGAATACAATAGATGTAATCCAAGCGCTATCGAATCATATTTCGTTGATAATAGAGAATTTAAGATTAAACGAGCAGCGTCGTGAACTTGTACGAATGGAAGAAAGAAATCGATTAGCAAGAGATTTACATGATTCTGTTTCACAGAAATTATTTTCATTAACCTTTATGACAAAAGGTGCTGAGGCAGTTTTAAAAGGTCAAAACGAAAAAGTGGATCGATCTTTGCATGACATGCGTGAACTAGCGCAAGGGGCATTAAAAGAAATGAGGACATTAATTTGGCAGCTTCGTCCGGCAGGATTAGAAAAAGGATTATTACCTGCTCTAAAGCAGTACGGTGAAAACTTAGGATTGAAAATTAGGGAGCAAGTTACCGGTGTTCGTGACTTACCTCGTGTGGTAGAAGAGGCATTATGGCGCATTGGACAAGAAGCGTTAAACAATGTAAGTAAGCATGCAGGTGTAAAAGAAGCGACGGTTTATTTTACAGTGACTGAGAAAAATGTATCATTAGAAATAGTTGATCAAGGAAATGGCTTTGTAGAAAAAGATATAAAAGAGAAAAAATCACTCGGTATGACTACGATGCGTGAAAGAGTAGAATTAGTTAGTGGAACAATTAAAGTTGTAAGTAGCAAGAGACGAACGAGCGTAAAAGTAAATGTACCATTATGATGTGAAAATGAGGGAAGTTTGTGAAAATAAAAGTATTGTTAGTTGATGATCATACAGTCGTTTTAAAAGGGTTAGCATTTTTCTTGAGTACACAGGAAGATTTAGAGTTAGTTGGAGAAGCAAATAATGGGAAAGAAGCATTAGTGAAAGTAGGAGAAACAAATCCTGATGTTGTACTAATGGATTTATATATGCCTGAAATGGATGGCGTTGAGGCGACAGCTTGTATAAAAAATGAATATCCAGATGTGAAAGTAATCGTATTAACTAGCTTTTCTGATCAGGCACATGTTTTACCAGCATTAAAAGCAGGAGCAAGTGGTTATATTTTAAAAGATGTAGAACCGGATCAACTTGTTGAAGCTATTAGAAGCGCATATAAAGGTAATATTCAATTACATCCCGATATTGCGAGCACCCTTATCTCTCAAACATTGCCTAAAGAAGAGAGGGCAGAGGAACATTTCGTTCATGTAGATGTATTGACAGCAAGAGAAAACGAAGTGTTACAACTATTAGCAAAAGGGATGAGCAATAAAGAAATTGCCTCTGTTTTAGTTATTACAGAAAAAACGGTTAAAGCACATGTAAGTAGTATTTTGAGTAAATTAAACTTATCTGATCGCACGCAGGCAGCATTATATGCAGTGAAAAATGGGATTGTATAAGACGAAAGTCGTAAGACCTAGTTCGCCTTTAGGAGGTGGACTTTTTTTATGGAAAAATACGTCTATGTGAGGACGAAATTGTCTTGATATAAAGATAAAATATGTTTGTAAGCAACAAAACAACAATTACAAGGGATACCTTTTTTAAAAACATATAACAACGTAAGAGTGAGTATTAGGAGGAAGAAATAATGGCAACAGTTTTATTCGTAAAAGCAAACAATCGTCCAGCGGAACAAGCAGTTAGTGTGAAATTATATGAGGCATTTTTAGCAAACTATAAAGAAGCACATCCAAATGATACAGTAGTAGAACTTGATTTATATAAAGAAGAATTACCATACGTAGGCGTAGACATGATTAATGGTACATTCAAAGCAGGTAAAGGATTTGATTTAACGGAAGAGGAAGCAAAGGCAGTAGCAGTTGCTGATAAGTACTTAAATCAATTTTTAGAAGCTGATAAAGTTGTTTTCGGTTTCCCATTATGGAACTTAACGATTCCAGCAGTATTGCACACGTATATTGATTATTTAAACCGTGCTGGTAAAACGTTTAAATATACACCAGAAGGTCCAGTTGGACTTATTGGAGATAAAAAAATCGCATTATTAAACGCACGCGGTGGCGTATATTCTGAAGGTCCAGCGGCTGAAGTAGAAATGGCTGTTAAATATGTAGCAAGTATGATGGGCTTCTTCGGTGCAACAAACATGGAAACAGTGGTTATTGAAGGACATAACCAATTCCCAGATAAAGCAGAAGAAATCATTACTGCGGGTCTTGAAGAAGCAGCTAAAGTAGCAAGCAAATTTTAATTGAAATTATAATCGCCACTCAAAGAAACAGCATTAACATAAACGTTAATGCTGTTTCTTTATATTTTTAACTCATCAGCAAGTTTTTCTAATTGACTTCGATCTTGTATATAATATGTTCGGCCTTCTTTTTTTAAATAATTTTGCTGGCAAAACTGGTTTAATACGTATAAAAGGTGACGATAACTGACGTTTAAGTATTCTGAGGCTTCGGTATGTTTTTCGGTATAGCAATTATTTTGTTCTGTTAATAGAATAAACGCCGCTAATCGATTTTCGAACGGATAACTATTGTTTTTTGCATAACTTTCTGTTCGGGCAATTGTTTTTTCGCCAATGAATTTGCATAGTTTCTGTAAAAAGGTAGCATCTTGCAATAAAAGATGCTGACAATCTTTAAGAGGAAGTGCTAAGCAAATACAATCATCGATTACCTCAACTGCTTTAGTAAAGGATTCTACACCAATTAATCCTAATTCTCCAATGAACGAAGGTGCTTGAATAAAGTTAATTAATGAAACCTTTCCGTTTTTGTGACTCATATATATTTTTGCTTTCCCAGAAATTAAATAATAAAGATAAGGGAAATCAACCCCTTCAGTACATATCTTTTCTTTCTTTTGGAAGGAATGTAGCTCAGCATACGGTAAGACATCAAAAGAAAAAAGAGTGTGGAGATTGTAAGTTTGCATGTAATGAGAAATTTCTTCGTTGTTTTTGCTGACTTTCATATTTTCACCTCATATTTAGTATGAGATATCTCCTATTATTTTTACAAGAAAGAATGATACGATTTACTTAAATTTGTTTTTGTAGAAAAGAGAGTGTGAGGGGTTTATGAAAAAATATAAAACATTGTTGTTTGATGTAGATGATACACTGTTAGATTTCCAGAAGACGGAGAAAGTGGCATTACGTATGCTTTTTGAGGAGAAAGGGATTCCTCTAACTAGTGAGGTTGAAGCGCGTTATAAAAAAGTTAATAAAGGTCTTTGGGATGTTTTTGAAAAAGGCGAAATCAACCGCGATGAAGTTGTAAATACACGGTTTTCCATTTTATTTAAAGAGTACGGGGAAGAAGTAGATGGGATATTATTCGAAAATAATTACCGTAGCTACTTAGAAGAAGGAAATCAACTCATACAAGGTGCATTTGAATTTATAAATCAAATTCAAAATGAGTATGATTTATATATAGTGACAAACGGCGTTTCTAAGACGCAAGATAAACGTTTACGCAATGCAGGGTTACATTCATTGTTTAAAGGTATTTTTGTTTCTGAAGATACAGGTTTTCAAAAGCCCATGAAAGAGTATTTTGATTATGTTTTTGAACGGATTCCTAACTTTGCTTCTGAGGAAGGGCTTATTATTGGGGATTCATTAAGCGCCGATATTAAAGGTGGATATGTAGCGGGAATTGATACTTGTTGGTTTAATCCAGAAAAGAAATTAAATGATAGCGAGATTGTGCCAACATATGAAGTGCATAGTTTTGAAGATTTATACGCTCTATTGAAGCGGCATGTGTAACAAAAATAGGCAGTGGAATTTTTGTCCCTACTGCCTATTTTTATTAATTTGTAGTTTCGTTCCGTTTAGGAAGCGGAAATGCATTACCAATCGCTGCTGCCCCGAGCATTGGTAATAGTAAATTAAGCGGGAAAAACATAAGTAATAGCAAAGTTATAGCTATTGGCTTTCGTAACGCATAGCTCGAAATCGCTGTCGTTACGATGGCCACAGATGCTACTGGATCTATAGGAAGAATAGAAGCTATAGCGTATCCAATACTTGACCCTGAAAATATAATTGGGAAAATATGTCCACCACGCCACCCCGTATTTAAACAAACGGCAGTAATGCATAGCTTTAAAACCCCTGAAAGAAGTAGTATCCAAAAGGATAAATGCCCCCATTCAACAACTAATTCTTTTAATTGATGTTCCCCTGAAAATAATGTGTACGGAAGAAAAGTGCCTACAATTCCTAATAAAATACCACCGATAATTCCAAGTGTAATTTTGTACTTTGTAAAAGGATGAATTAACTTCTCTAATATGAATTCTAATTTGAAATAAAAGAAACCAATTATAGCACCAATACTAGCAAGCGGGAGAAATGCGATCCATTCATTGAAAGAAAGTGAACCTTCTCCAAAATCAACAATAAAGGATCCTCGATTATCGAGTTTACTCAGTAGTAAATAAACAGAAAAACCTGCAAAAGTAGTAGTTAAGTATACAATTGCTTTTTTTCCTTTAGAAAATTCGTTAATTTGCTCACTCTCATTTTCATTTGGGGCCAAGTAACCGAATAATGGTGCATTAAAAATGACACTTAAAGTAGCACCAATTCCAACCTCTGTTAGTTCATTCATTCCCTTTAAAGCAAATTTAAAGCGATCACCAACCCATGTGCAAAGTCCGCCAATAATTCCAACAAGTGCGGCTTCTGGACCGAGACTAGCCCCAAATATTAAGACAATAATCGCAGTTAAAGTAGCTTGATGGACAAAACGGTATTCAATCCTACCTGTTTTTTTATATTCATCCATAACCTCTGGCATAAGACGTGGATATGTACCAAAGTATTTTTGTGATAAACCAACAAGAATCCCGCCGATTGTGGTTACGCAAAGGGTGTAATAAGGGGGGGAAGAGAAAACGCTAGGTAAATAACCCCAAATAAAATGGATTCCGATATTTATCGTAACTAAAAATAGCCAGACTGTAGCGCCTACTATGGATCCTAGAAGAATGCCATATAAGACGATTATATAATGCATGTCTTTTGTATTTGTCATGTTATACCTCCATTATGCAAGTCTTAGTAGGAAAAGGTTGCAGATGTTAGTGTGAAATGGATTGAATATGTATAGTATCTTTTTGAGAGGATTGCTTATTCAACATGTAGGGCGATTTTTTGAATTTATAGTTTAAGTTACTTATTTAATTTTATAGATTGATTTGAGTTTTTTAAAGGTCTTTTTTGAAATAGAATGGAATATATTTCTTTTGTTGCTTTCTATAAAACTGTTAACATTTATTTTAGAACATTCGGAAAAATCAATTGACATTAGGAAATTATTGCTATAAAATCAACGGTAATTGCATAGTCTTATCAAGAAAAGGTGGAGGGACAGGCCCGATGAAACCTTGGCAACAGCCGTATAACGGAATTGTGCCAAATCCTGCAGGTAATAATCCTGAGAGATAAGAAAGAGCCTTTAGAGCGTGTTTTCAAACTGCTCCTTTCTTATTTTCAGGAAAGGGGCAGTTTTTTATTTTGTATAAAAGAAAGGAGAATGAGAGATGGGAGAATCATGGGGAAAAGGAACGATTTGTGTGCAAGGTGGCTATACACCAAAGAATGGTGAACCACGTGTTTTGCCGCTTTATCAAAGTACAACGTATAAATACGATACGTCGGATGATTTAGCAGCACTATTTAATTTAGAGGCAGAAGGATATATATATACGCGTATTGGCAATCCTACTCTAGCTGCATTCGAGCAGAAGTTATCAGATTTAGAAGGCGGTGTAGGAGCGGTTGCAACAGCTTCTGGGCAGGCAGCCATTATGCTAGCAGTTTTAAATATTTGTAGTAGTGGAGATCATCTTCTTTGTTCTTCAACAGTTTACGGGGGGACGTTTAATTTATTTGGAGTAAGTTTACGTAAGCTTGGCATTGATGTTACGTTCTTTAATCCAAATTTAGCAGCAGATGAAATTGTGGCACTTGCTAATGATAAGACGAAACTCATCTATGCAGAATCGTTAGGAAATCCAGCAATGAACGTTTTAAATTTCAAAGAATTTTCAGATGCAGCCAAGGAGCTGGAAGTACCTTTTATCGTTGATAACACATTAGCGACTCCTTATTTATGCCAAGCGTTCGAACATGGAGCAAATATTATTGTTCATTCTACGACGAAATATATTGATGGGCATGCAAGCTCTTTAGGTGGCATTGTAATTGACGGAGGAAATTTTGATTGGACAAAAGGGAAATATCCTGAGCTTGTTGAACCAGATCCAAGTTATCACGGCGTAAGCTATGTTCAAAACTTCGGGGCAGCAGCTTATATTGTGAAAGCACGTGTTCAGCTGTTAAGAGACTATGGAAATTGTATGAGCCCATTCAATGCGTATATTAGCAATATTGGCTTAGAAACACTGCATTTACGAATGGAGCGTCATAGCGAAAATGCTCTCGCAGTTGCCAAGTGGCTTGCTAACCATGAACGTATTGAATGGGTGAATTATCCGGGGTTAGATAGTAATGAAAATTACTCGTTAGCACAAAAGTATTTGAAAAAAGGTGCTAGTGGAGTTTTAACTTTCGGTATTAAAGGTGGATTAGAAGCAGCAAAAGAATTTATCGCAAATGTAAAACTAGCGACTCTCGTAACGCATGTAGCTGATGCAAGAACTTGTGTTATACATCCTGCTAGTACGACGCATAGACAATTAAGTGCTGAAGATCAGCGTTTAGCTGGTGTTACATCTGATTTAATTCGTTTATCGGTTGGTATAGAAGATGTTTCTGATATTATTGCAGATTTAGAAGCGGCATTAGTCGGAGGCAAACAACATGCCGATCATAATTGATAAAGACTTACCAGCTCGTAAAGTATTGCAAAAAGAAAATATTTTTGTAATGACGAAGGAACGAGCAGAAACACAAGATATTCGGGCATTGAAAATTGCTATATTAAATTTAATGCCAACGAAGCAAGACACAGAGGCACAATTACTTCGATTAATTGGAAATACACCATTGCAATTAGATGTTCATTTGCTTCATATGGAATCACATCTGTCTCGTAATGTAGCGCAGGACCATTTAACAAGCTTTTATAAAACGTTTCGTGATATTGAAAATGAAAAATTTGATGGGCTCATTATTACAGGAGCGCCAGTTGAAACTCTTTCTTTTGAAGAAGTAGATTATTGGGAAGAGCTTAAACGTATTATGGAGTATTCAAAAACGAATGTAACATCGACGCTTCATATTTGCTGGGGGGCACAGGCTGCTTTGTATCATCATTACGGCGTTCCGAAGTATCCCCTTAAGGAAAAAATGTTCGGCGTATTTGAACATGAAGTCTGTGAGCAACATGTGAAACTGTTACAGGGGTTTGATGAGTTGTTTTTTGCCCCGCATTCCCGTCATACAGAAGTACGAGAGAGTGATATTAGAGGGGTGAAAGAATTAACGTTGTTAGCAAACTCTGAAGAAGCTGGTGTTCACCTTGTTATTGGGCAAGAAGGAAGGCAAGTTTTCGCCCTCGGACATAGTGAATATAGTTGTGAGACGTTAAAACAAGAATATGAACGAGATCGTGACAAAGGGTTAAATATTGACGTGCCAAAAAATTATTTTAAACATAATAATCCAGATGAAAAGCCGCTTGTTAGGTGGAGGAGTCATGGGAATTTATTATTCTCTAATTGGTTGAATTATTACGTGTATCAAGAAACCCCTTATGCATTGTAAAAAAAGATTGTGTAACACGTGGCAACGTTTTCTTTGTAAGAATCACTCTTTATTTTTCCGAATGTTCAAAATACATTGTTTTTCAGATTTTTTACTCATATAATTTCATCTAAACACAATTTTTGAGGGGTGGACAGTATTATGAAAGAAATTCAGGTTGGTCTATTAGGTCTTGGGACAGTTGGTAGCGGTGTAGTTCGTATTATTACAGATCATCAAGAGCGACTTATACACCAAGTGGGTTGTCCAGTGAAGGTAACGAAAGTATTGGTGCAAAACATTGAGAAAGAGAGAGAGGTAGAGGTACCTTCTACTCTATTAACACAAAATGCAAATGAAATTTTAGATAATCCAAATATTGATGTTGTCATCGAAGTGATGGGTGGCATTGATGATGCAAAGGCATATATTTTACAAGCTTTACAAAGTGGGAAGCACGTTGTGACTGCAAATAAAGATTTAATGGCGTTACACGGAGCGGAACTATTAGCAGTAGCAAAGGATAATAAGGCTGATTTGTTTTATGAAGCAAGTGTAGCTGGAGGAATCCCGATTTTGCGAAGCATCGTAGAAGGACTTTCTTCAGATCTTATTACGAAAGTAATGGGAATTGTAAATGGAACGACAAATTTTATTTTGACGAAAATGTCAGATGAAGGGAGAGCATATAACGACGTGTTAAAAGAAGCCCAACAACTTGGATTTGCAGAAGCAGATCCAACATCAGATGTAGAAGGTTTAGACGCGGCAAGAAAAATGACGATTTTAGCTACTCTCGGTTTCTCTACAAACGTAGAGCTTGGAGATGTGAAAGTAAAAGGAATTACTTCTATTACAGAAGAAGATATTGAATATAGTAAGAGCTTAGGTTATACAATTAAATTAATTGGTCTTGCAAAGAGAGATGGCGAAAAATTAGAGGTTACAGTTGAACCGACTTTACTTCCTAATACACATCCTCTTGCGGCAGTGCAAAATGAATATAATGCTGTGTATGTGTACGGTGAAGCGGTAGGAGAAACGATGTTTTATGGGCCGGGAGCAGGAAGCTTACCGACAGCAACAGCGGTTGTTTCGGATTTGGTTGCTGTAATGCAAAATATTAGACTAGGGGTAACAGGAAATAGTGCTGTAGTCCCACAATATCAAAAGGTGTTAAAGGAGCCAGACGAAATTGTCGTGAAAAAGTTTTTAAGACTTCATGTAAAAGACGAAATTGGTGTATTTGCAAAAATTACATCATTGTTCTCTGAGCGTGGTGTTAGCTTTGAAAAGATTATTCAAATGCCGCTTGAAGAGAAAGGGAAAGCAGAAATTGTAATTGTAACGCATCGTGCTTCTCTTGCGGATTACGAGTACATTCTACATACATTGCAAGGGTATGAAGAAATTGATTGTGTGAAAGCAAATTATCGAATTGAAGGGGATGCTAAGTAGTATCTCTTACCATAAAACAGAAAGAGCCTATTAAGCGGCTTGCTTAATAGGCTCTTTTCTATTTAAAATCTGCGTACCAATTTGAATAAATGCTTGAATGATCCAACCTGTTGTAAAGGATAAGATAATTGTTCCAAAATAGATGGGTCCATCTAATAAGAAGCTTAATGTTAAAAATAGAAAAGCCAATGAAATCTCTGTTTTTCTAAACGTCCATTTTCTCTTTTCAGCAACTGTTAAAACGAAAGCTTCTTGAGGTGCTGCGCAAAGGTTTGTTGAGACATAAAGGCCAATGCCAGCTCCGACAAATAGATTTCCACAAATAAGTGTTATATATTTTGGAAGAGAGCGGATAGCGTCCATAATAATTGTAATGGAACCAATCCAGTCAACAAAAAGAGAAATAAGAATCATCGTTACAATTGTGCCGATTGTAATTTGTTTTTTATTCCAAAAGAGTACGATAAGTGTAAAAGCAAAGTTAATCATGAAAATCCAAAAACCAATACTTATCCCGAAATTTTGATATAGTGCAATAAAGAAGGAATCGTAAGGGCTAAGTCCAAAGGAAGTAATTGTCGTCATCATATTAATACCGATGGCGAGAATGAGTAAACCGCCAATAAAAAATATATATTCTAATTTGAATCGAAGCATAGTTGTATATCCTTTCTAAATGTATTTGCTAGGAAAGGATATATTGTGGAAAGCTTACCAGGTCAAGCGAGAATTTTTGAGGGGAAGGGGAAAATCAGATGACGAATATAAGAAAGATTGCTGAACTTGCCGGGGTATCGGTTTCAACCGTTTCACGTGTACTAAATAATCATCCATACGTGAATGAACAGAAACGAAAAGAAATTTTAGCGATTATAGAGGAATTGAATTATACGCAAAATGTGAACGCGATTCATTTAGTGAAAGGAAAAACGAATGTAATTGGCGTTTTATTGCCACACGTAAATGATCAATATTATAGTGCTATTATTGAGGGGATATCAAAAGAAACGGCAAAGAATAATTATAATATGATGCTTTGCCAGACAAATTACAGTGAAGAAAGAGAACTAGAAATTTTACATATGTTAAAAATGAAAAAGCTTGATGGGGTTATTATATGTTCCCGTGCCAATAGTAAGGAGAAACTTGAAGAATATACGAAATTCGGCCCGATTGTTATGTGTGAAGAAATAGATTCGAAATGCATTTCAAGTGTGCATATTGATTACTACAAATTATTTTCGCATGGGATGAAAAGCTTAATAGATGTCGGTCATACACGTATTGGATATTGCATTGGAAGAAGTAATAGCATTAATAGCCAAAGACGAAAAAAGGCGTATGCAGATTCGCTGCAACAGAGTACCGTAACACCGTTAGAGACTTGGAAATTTGAAGGGTGTTTTACGGTGGAAGATGGACGTAACGTAATTAGAGAATGGGCTCGTATGTCTGTAAAACCGACGGCGTTTCTTGTATCTTGTAATCATATTGCAGCGGGCATGGTAACAGAAGCAAAAAAACAAGGAATTCGAATTCCAGAAGATATGACGATTATCGGATGTGACGATCAAGAGGTAGCAGATATATTAGGTATAACAACAATTTCTCATCCTAGTAAAAATGTCGGGATAAAAGCATTTGAATTATTATATGAAAAGATTAATGCAGAGAAATTAGATGTGAAACATATAGAGTTATTACCAGAGTTAGTAAATAGAGAAACGACGTGATAGGGAAGGTGTGAAAATCGCTTTTCAAAATTTCGTTTGGTATAATTATGGACAATCTAAGAGGGCTAAAAGGGGTTTTGATATGAGATCAAAAGTAGTAAAAGTAATCCTACTCATTACAATTGCATCTTTTTGTTTATTTGCATATGGCTTTGTTTCAGGTGTAAATGATGTATTAAATCCGAAAGCTTCAAGTTTAATTAAGAAAACGGATGTAGTAGCAAAAGAGAAAAAGAAAACGGGAACATTGCAAGTCGTTAGTTTAGGTGATTCGTTAACGCGCGGCGTTGGTGATAAAGAAGGAATTGGCTATATTGGACGAATGAAAGAAGATTTACAAAAAGATTATAAGCAAAAGGTTGCACTAACTAACTTGGCAGTGAGTGGTGCAAAAATGCCCGATTTATTAAAACAAATTGAAAGCAGCGGTGCTCAATATTCAATTAAGCAAGCAGATGTGATCGTTTTAACAATTGGCGGAAATGATTTATTTCCAGGCTGGGAATCGCTTGGAAAGATAGATTTAGAAACATACCGTCCTGATACGGAAACGTTCCAAAATGAAGCTAAGAAAATTATAGAACAAATTCGTAAGTTAAATACAGATAGCCCTATTTTTTGGCTAGGTTTATATAATCCTTTTGAAGATGTAGAAGATTTAAAAGGGTCTTCAAACATTGTTGTGGATTGGAACGCTTCTTTAGAGAAGTTAGCGTTAAATGATAAAAATGTATATATTACACCGACATTTGATTTATTCCAAAACCGTGGAAAAGATTTATTATACTCTGATCATTTTCACCCGAATGAAGTAGGGTACACATATATGGCAGAACGATTAGTTCAAAATGTTGTGAGTAAGTTAAAACTAGAACAAGGAGGGGTAAAATGACGACGATACTTTCCGTACGAGACTTGAAGAAGGTAATTGGAAAGAAGACTCTTGTAGAGAATATTTCCTTTGATGTAAAGCAAGGAGAAGTGTTCGGGTTCCTAGGACCGAATGGTGCTGGAAAGACGACTACCATTCGAATGTTAGTCGGATTGATTAAGGCGACAGAAGGTACGATTTCTATCGGTGGTTATTCAATTAAGGAAAATTTCAGAGAAGCGATGCGTCAAATTGGGAGTATCGTTGAAAACCCAGAACTGTATACATATTTAACAGGATGGGAAAATTTAAAGCAATTTGCTCGTATGTTAGGTGATATATCAGATGAACGTATTATTGAAATTGCTCAAATGGTTCATTTGGATGAAAGAATTCATGACAAGGTAAAAACGTACTCACTCGGTATGAAACAGCGCCTTGGAATTGCGCAGGCGCTCCTTGGGAATCCGAAGTTGCTCATATTAGATGAGCCAACGAATGGTTTAGATCCAGCCGGGATTAGAGAACTTAGAGAATTTATACATACGCTTGTGAAAGAAGAAAATATGAGCGTGTTTATTTCAAGTCACTTGCTAAGTGAAGTACAAATGATATGTGATCGTGTTGCAATTATTCATAAAGGAAAAATGATAACAGTTGCCAAGGTTGAAGAGTTAATTAAAACAGCAAGTGATCGTGTAGAATGGATTGTTACACCAATTTCTAAGGCGAAAGATATGCTAGAAGCGGCCGAGGAAGTAAGAGAAGTGAGTGTAGAAGGCGAGCGATTACTATGCCGCATGGATATTGCATCTATAAGTAGTTGGAATAAACACTTTGTAGAAAATGAGATAGATGTGCATAGCGTTAAGGAGCTTGTATTTACGCTAGAAGATTTATTTATTGAACTCACAAGGGGTGAGCAGCATGCGTGAATTTGCGAATCTAGTTTTAAATGAATCAGAAAAGATTTACCGTAAGAAACGTATTTTTGTTGTCATGCTTATTTTAGCAATCTTGATCCCGCTTTTTGTGTATGCGCAGTATCGTGAAATAGAAACGACACAAAAAAGACTCGGTACAAAGGATTGGAAAGTTTCATTACAACAGCAAATTGTTGATTCCCAGAACCGGTTGAACAATTCTAGGTTGCCAGAAGAATGGCGTGATTGGTTAAAAGTAAGAGTTGAGCAACAACAATATTATTTAGATCATGATATTAACCCGATGGCACCGGGTGCACCGACTTTTGTCAGAGCATTTATTGAACAAGGAATTACATTGTTTATTCCGCTTCTCGTGATGATTGTCGCTATTGATATCGTTTCGGGAGAACGAAGTGATGGGACGATGAAGATGTTACTTACGCGGCCGATTCGGCGCTGGAAAATACTACTTAGTAAATACGTGACGATGTTATTTTTCATTTCGCTCATACTGCTTCTTGTAGGTTTGTTTGCTTACATATTATCAGGGCTTGTATTTGGGTACTCGGGATGGAATTTACCTGTTTTAACTGGATTTGTCATTGATAAGGAAACGTTAAATACGAATTTTGTACATCTTATTCCGCAGTGGCAATATATTTTAATGGCGTACGGATTAGCTTGGTTTGTTGCTATCGTTGTCGGAACTATATCGTTTATGGTTTCTGTTTTAATTCGCAATACACCAGCTGGTATGGGTGTTATGTTAGCTGCATTAATTGCAGGTGGTATTTTAAGTTCATTTGCAACGTCTTGGGAAGGCGCAAAATATATTTTTAGTGTGAACCTATCATTAACGGATTATTTATCAGGAAAATTACCTGCATTACAAGGTTTATCGATGGGATTTTCTTTGATGAATTTAACTGTTTGGGCAGTTGTTTCCCTTATTATTTCGTTCATAGTATTTACAAAACAGGATATGTTGAATTAATTAGACAGGAAGTGACAGTATGGAAAATGTTTTAAAAAATGATTGGGGGCCGTTATTGGCACCAGAATTTGAGAAAGAATATTATCGCGAATTGGCTAATTTTTTGAAAGAAGAATACAGTACACATGTTGTTTATCCAAAGATAGAAGATATTTTTAACGCTCTAGAGTATACAAGTTATGAAAATACAAAGGTCGTTATTTTAGGACAAGATCCATACCATGGACCGGATCAAGCGCATGGTTTAAGCTTTTCTGTGCAACCCGGTATTAAAACGCCACCGTCGTTGTTAAATATGTATAAAGAACTTCGAGATGAATATGGGTATGGCATTCCAAATAACGGTTATTTAGTAAAGTGGGCAGAGCAAGGAGTTTTATTATTAAATACTGTATTAACAGTTCGGCAAGGTGAAGCAAATTCTCATAAAGGAAAAGGATGGGAGCATTTCACTGATCGTGTAATTGAGCTATTAAATGAACGTGAAAAACCAGTTATTTTCATATTGTGGGGACGCCATG
The DNA here is from genome assembly GCF_051780025.1 of Bacillus cereus group sp. BceL062. Classification (NCBI taxonomy): domain Bacteria; kingdom Bacillati; phylum Bacillota; class Bacilli; order Caryophanales; family Bacillaceae; genus Bacillus; species Bacillus cereus group sp. BceL062. The sequence continues at coordinate 106,582 of NZ_JBPWGY010000010.1, forward strand.
CACAGGCGAAGAAGAAGTTAATTACGAATCCAAATCATCATATTATCGAATCTGTACATCCAAGCCCATTGTCAGCAAGACGTGGTTTCTTTGGAAGTAAGCCGTACTCTAAAGTAAATACGATTTTAGCTAATATGGATGAGAGAGAAATTGATTGGGAAATTCCAAATTTATAAATAGAAAAGGTAGTTAACAGTCGTTAACTACCTTTTTATTATCATTGTTGCTCGTTCTTTAATTTTGCATCTAGTACAAAAGTACCAAATGGGATAACTGATGAAACGAATGCCCCAAGTGCCCATAAAATTGATTTACGGTGTACGATTGTTACTTGAATGACTGCAAAGATGAATAGAATAAATAGAACACCATGAGCCATGCCTGTAATTTTAACAGCTGTTGCAAATCCTGCGAAGTATTTCAATGGCATTGCTACAAATAATAGTAATAGGAAAGAAATCCCCTCAACTAGTCCAATTGCTCTTAATCGTCCGATTGGTGTAGATAACATGTAAAATAGCCTCCTTTAACGTATGCTTGTTTATAGTAAATTTGTATTCTTTTTCAAAATAAAATAGTCTATTTTGTTTCATTATATACAAAAAGAAAGTTTACACTACGAGAATAGTGCAAAGTTCAAAATATAGTCACAAAAGCACGAGAATTTAAATAAAAACCTATTTGAAGTGTTTGACTTCAAATAGGTTTTATGAATGAAAATATTAAACAAGTACTTCTGTTTTTAAAACGAATTTCTCTACAACTTTTGCAACGCCATCGTTCATATTTGTATCTGTTACATAGTTTGCAATTTCTTTAATATCATCAGGTGCATTGCCCATTGCAACGCCAAGACCAGCAAATTCAATCATTGCTTGGTCGTTATAGCTATCGCCCATTGCGATAACTTCTTCACGCTTAATGCCAAGCTTTTGGATCAGTTTGTTTAAGCTCGTTCCTTTTGTAACACCGGCTTCTGTAAATTCTAAGAAGAATGGTTTCGAACGCATCACGCTTAATTGGCCTTCTAGTTGTTTTTGTAGTTTCTTTTCAACTTCAACAAGACGTTCAGCCTCTTTATTCATTAATACTTTTACTACCGGCTCTTTAACTGCGGCTTTAAAGTCATCTACTACAACAATTGGCATACCAGTAATATCGCCCTCAATTTCAGTATAAGGGTTATTTTCTTCCGTTACGATATCATCGCCCATATAAGTATGAATCCATACATCTTCAGTTTTACTAATTTCAAATAGGTTGTGAACGATTTCAGGAGATAGCGTACTACTAAAGATTTCTTCGTTTGTTTTACAGTTAATAATTTTTGCACCATTAAAAGATAGAATGAAACTGCCGTATTCTTCTAAACGAAGTTCTTTGGCTACATTGCGCATACCAAACGTTGGACGTCCAGAAGCAAGTACAACCTTTACCCCTTGCTCTTGTGCAGTCATTAAAGCTTCTTTCGTACGAGGTGAAATAGTATGGTCATCACGTAATAAAGTATCATCTAAATCTAAAACAATCATTTTATAAGTCATATAGAAAATTCCTTTCTTTAATTGAAATCAAAATACATGTTCATGAAGATATTGAGGAATAATAGTAAGACATCAAACCTCTTTGAAAAGAAGTAGATAAATTATTATGAGTGTGTTGCTCATAATATTGGTTAATAATCATTGGGGATGAATAAAACCCCAATGATTAAAGTTTGATTTTATCGTAACAACTCTAAAGGTAGAGTGCAATAATGGAAGTTTTCCAATTTAAGATATTTGTTTTGCCGTGGAACGAGAAAATAGTATTTCTAGCAAGATTGCCATTACAGATCCAAGAACGAGACCATTACTTAAAAAAGATGCTAGAAATGGTGGAAGTGTGGAATATGCTCCTGCTGGAACAAACATAACTCCGACTCCTGTAAAGATTGAAAGACCGGCTACTTTAAATAATCGTTCTTTATCTTGGACAGTTTCGTATTCTCGAAAGGCGAGGCCAATCATGCTTGCGAATACAGGATAAATAGCGGCATAACCAACTGCAACAGGAATTGCTGCAAAAAATGAAGTGATCTTTGGGAATATACTAACGGCAATAATAAAGCTTGATCCTAATATAAATGGAAGGCGTTTATAAATATTAGTCGTTGCAATAAATCCTGCTGATCCAGAAATGGCAACAGGTCCAATAGCTGAAAATAGACCGCCTAGCAATTGATTTATTCCCGTTATAATGCCAGCTTGTTTAAATCGATCTGGAGCTGCATCTGTTTCGTACTTAGAAACAACCTTTTGTACAACACGAATACTTGCTAACATATTTGTTAGAAGTAATAGTGTAACGAAAATGACTGTAATTGCCATGTTCCATTCAACGCGAGGCATTCCGAAAACGAATAGAGATGGAAGACGGATTATGTCTGTTACAGGTGTTACAGGATTAGATAATCCGAAGCATGCAAATAAAATCCAGCCGCAGACAATACTGAAGAGAACGGAATATTGTCCAATAATAGGTAGCTTCATAATGAAAAAGGATAGTAAAATAACAATGAGTGAAAGAATAAATACTTTTGGTTGTACTTCTGTATGTTGTCCATCAAGACCAAACATTCCTTTTAAGAAGGAGCCACTGAGTTGCGTGACAAGAAGAAATAAATATGTTCCAATAACTGTCGGTGTAAAGTAGCGAACTAGTTTATCAATGAGTCCAAAAACGCTAAGAATAATGCAAATAATACCGCTTAATAAGAAAGCATATTGAAGAACTTTAAGTGTCTCATTGCTTGATCCAAATAATATGACGCCTAAACTTGCGTAAAGGGAGAAAATTCCCCACCAAAGGCCAGCAGGACCTTCTTGAATAGGAAGTTTATGCCCAAATATAGCTTGCAAGAGACCAGCAAAGCCTAGAACAAATAATGTTCTTTGTACGAATGCGATAGCTTCAGCGCCATCAAGACCATAACTAGTTGCGACACTAATTGGTACAATAAGGCTTCCCGCTAAAATAAATAGTGCCCATTGTAAGGCGGAAAGAAATGTCTTCATTATATCAACCTCTTTCATAGATTCCGTATCTAGTATATACGTATTTTATTTCCACTGGCAAAGATTGTAGATAGAGAAAAGAGTTGAAACACGATATGAATGCACGTAAGCAATTATGGATAGCTGTTGTATGTATGACCTTTGTTGTAATTTTAGGAACACTAGGATTTATGACAATTGAAGAGATTAGTTTGTTTCAAGCATTTTGGATGACGATGATTACTGTATTGACTGTTGGATACGGAGATGCCGTTCCTGTAACGCAAGCAGGGAAAGTATTTGCGCTCCTTATTATTCCTGTTGGTGTTGGTATTGTTACATATGCAATTGGAGTAGTGGCAGCTATAATTATTGAAGGGAATTTATTTCATGCAGTGCGGAGGAAGAAGATGGATAAACAAATAGCACAGTTACAAAATCACATTATAGTATGTGGTTGCGGTAGAGTGGGGCTTCAAGTTGTACACGAATTGCAAGAAAAGAAAATTCCATTTGTTGTTGTCGATAAAGATGAAAGCATATTAGAGAAGGAAAAGCTTTTGTATATACATGGAGATGCGACGGAGGATCAAGTTTTACATCATGCTGGAATTTCAAAAGCGGCTGGTTTAGTTGCTATTGTTGCAAATGATGCTGAAAATGTATTTATTACATTAACGGCAAGAGGATTAAACGATGCAATTAAAATTGTAGCAAGAGCGGAAAAGCAAGAAACCGAAGAAAAATTAAGGCGTGCTGGTGCAAATAAGGTTATTAATCCATCTAGTATGGCAGGAATTCATATTGCAAAAGGTATTGCGAATCCGCTAACAGTTCATTATATTGATACAGTACTGTATGGAATAGAGCAATCATTTGTAATTGAAGAAATTTCAGTCGGAAACGATTCTATCTTAGTCAATAAATCGTTACTAGAGAGTGATGTGAGAAATCAATTTGATGTAACAATTTTAGCGATTTTGAGAAGTGGGGATATTATACATAATCCGACGGGGCAGGAAAAATTGCAAGAACATGATATGATAATAGTATTTGGTTCAGTAGAGAAGCTGGGGCAATTTGAGAAAGAACTACAAAGTACGAGGTGATAAGGAATGCAAATATCGAGCGATAAGATTTTAAATAAAATGGCGAATGAAATTGCAAAGGCAAAAAGTAGTGAAGGACAAAAATCAAAAGATCATTTATTAGTTGTGCGTGCTTTATGCGATTTACTATTAGATGAACAGGTTGAATCTTCTACGTATAGAGAGCCGCAAATTCAATCGCAAGTAATTAGATCGCAGCCTATAACAACAGTTCAACCAGTTCAACCAGTTATACCGGTTTCTGGAGAACCTGTGTATATAAAAGAAGAAGGGGCAAATGGTAATTCTTTATTTGATTTTTAAGGATTAAATCGTTTGGCTTATATGAAAAAATTGCTTATGATAAAAGTAAAAAAGGGGAATTAAGATGAAAATTTTCTTTTTACTAGGTTGTATTGCAGCGGGGCTATCTGTTGCGTTAGGGGCCTTTGGGGCACATGGTTTAGAAAATAAAATTTCTGCGAAAATGTTAGAAGTTTGGAAAACAGGCGTTACATATCAAATGTTTCATGCAGGTGGGCTATTCGTAGTTGCTCTATTGATGGATAAGATTCAATCATCACTTTTAACTACTGCTGGTTGGCTTATGGTAGCTGGGATTATTATGTTCTCAGGTAGTCTTTACGCGCTAAGTACGACAGGTATTAAGTTTTTTGGTCCAATTACACCTCTTGGTGGTGTAGCGTTTATTGTGGCGTGGATTTTAGTAGGAACTGCAGTAGTAAAAGGGTTATAAAAAAACAAAAGCTGGCATTTGCCAGCTTTTGTTTATGGTCTTGGAGCATAAGTTGCTTGTTGACTAGGTAAATACGTAATTTCTTCTGGGAATTCTACATAATCTAAATAGATCATTAATAGTAAAAAACGTTTCCCTGATTGTGGTTCACTAATAACGATATGATCACGTCCAGCCGCTTCGATAATCCCTGTATAAGATTGTGTACCGAGCGAGCTACCGCGCTCATAAGTCATTACAACTGTAGCTTGCTTTCCTTTGTTTAAACGAAGAATATTTTCAATATATGATTGCTCGAGCGGTAACATCCCTTGAGAAACTGCAAGTTGAGCCTGAGCAGCTTGTTGTTGCATTGCTTGCTGTTGTTGCTGTTGCTGCGCGGTCATTTGTTGCGGTTGTACGTAAGTACCTGATGGTTGATAAAAACCTGTTCCATAGTACGGGTTTTGTTGCTGTGCCATTCAAAAATCCCTCCTCATTTTCATTCCCTAATATACGCTTGGACAGTCTCCGGCAGATGGCTGGAAGAAGCAGTGCTTTTTAAAGCGACCAGAATTTTGTTGGTCATACCAAGTTGGCGGACAAGGACCTTCAGGTCTAAAAAACCATAAGGCAAAGTTAGCGGGCCAAAAACGTTGTCCTTGAATGGTCCGTCTTGCTAATGCGATATCTTGCTCCCTCGCTCGCTGATAAAAATATCCTTTTTGAGTTGCCTCAAAACCACCAGGATTTTGATAAACCATTTGACGTAAATTACGTATCTTTTTAAAATCTAAACAATTTCCGCGGACACGATTTACCCCAACGTTTCCGACCATTAACATTCCTTGTTGCCCTTCTCCTTCGGCTTCAGCACGCATCAGTCTAGCTAATAACTTTACATCTTCTTCGTTATAAGCAATAACACCCATTATGTGTCACCTCTCTTTGTGGAATACCTTTTGGAAAGAGGTTTATCCCGCATTAATGGGCAGTAAGACTCCCACCTTGAAATTTGGCTGGAGCAAAGAAGGTGGGTGGGAGATCAAACTGCCCCTAAACGCCCGATTGGTGAAGGCTAATAATCAGTGGGGGATGAACAAAACCCCTACTGATTAAAGTTTCACTTTATCTCTAGATGAAGTGTGGAACAATTACTAGTTCATACGTATGAGGAAAAGGACTCAGATATGACAACCAAACGAAGTTTTACATTGAGAGAGGAAAATAAAAAAGCTAGCGTGTGCTAGCTTTTTATCATTAAAATATTTTGGACCATAAGTTTGAGAAGAAATCACCAACGGAACGCATTGTTAATACGAACCAATTTGCTTTTTCTACTTCTTCTGTCGTTTTTGCAGCAACCTTCATGCTCTTATTTCCATCTAAGAAACCATATTTATCAGTTGATTCTAAAACGATGGAACCCACCTTTGTATCTTTCTTAATAGGAGCAATTAAATGTCCATCTTCAGCGAGTGACTTATCTGCTTCAGTAGAAATTTTGTAAGGTGATTTGTTACCCTTTTTCGCAATTACTGTTATTTCTTTTTCAGGTGCAACAGTTACTTGATCTGCTTTCCCTTTTACTACAGAGATTGTATTATTTTTATCAATTTTCAGCTTTTGTTTTTCGAAGCTATTAAATCCATATTCAATTAATGCACGAGATTCTGTGAAACGTTCGTCCATTGATTTTGTCTTAATAATAACGGAAATAAGACGTAAATCACCACGTTTTGCTGTAATAGTGAATCCATATCCAGCCGTATCAGAACTTCCTGTTTTCAAACCATCTGACCCTTCATAAGCGAAAGCAGCACCTGGTAACATCCAGTTCCAGTTTTCCATACGAATTGGCTTCGGATGATTATCCGGGAAGTTTCTAAATCTTTGTTTTGTATCCTCTAGCATTTCTGGATACTTTGTAATAATTGTTTTTGAAAGAATACCCATATCGCGAGCTGACATGGAGTTTTCTCCATTCGGATCAGTTCCTTCAGGATGTTTCCCTTTTAAATCAGCGTTATTTAACCCAGTAGCGTTTACAAATTTATATTTCTTTAACCCTAGTTTTTTTGCATGGTCATTTGCAAGATTTAAGAAGTTTTTTTCGCTTCCTGCAAGAAGTTCTGCTAAAGCAATACTAGATCCATTCGCAGAGAAGATAACGATAGAATGATATAATTCTTTTACAGTATATTGACGTCCTTTTTCAAACGGTACGTTAGAGAATTCGTTATTACGAGAGACTTCATAAGCATAATCAGAAATATTTACTTTTGTATCCCAAGTAATTTTCCCTTCTTTAATTGCCTCTAAAACAGCATAAACAACAATTAATTTTGACATACTAGCGATAGCTAGTAATTCATCTGGATTTTGCTCATGCAGTATTTTTCCTGTATCTGCATCAAATAGAAGTGCAGCGGCTGCCTCAATATGTATTTTTTCTTCCGCATGGGATGTTGTTACTCCTAAGGAAGAAATTGACAATACAAACAATAGTAAAATAGACAAGATTTTCTTCATATAGATTATCACCTTCGCATCGTTATTTAGCATATAGCTCGTATCATTCTAGCATAATTTTATATATAAAAAGGTTACAATTTTACAAGAAATTTGAAAAGAATTTGTCGATTTTTGTTCAAATTTGCGGAGAAAAGAAGTTTTTTGAGGAGAAATATAGATGGAAATAAAAAAAGGAACGAAATTCGTTCCTTTTTTACTATTTATCCAGCTATTGGCCAGGCAGCCCGATTGGTGAGGGCTGATTAAAGTTTCACTTTATATGTGTAAAAATTTCTCTACTTTTTCGTTCGGTAAAATGTTTCCAACGAAAAATGTTCCGAATTCACCATAACGAGCACTTACTTCATCGAAGCGCATTTCATATATAAGTTTCTTAAATTGAAGAACATCATCAGCGAATAATGTTACGCCCCACTCGAAATCGTCGAATCCGACTGATCCTGAAATAACTTGGCGTACTTTACCTGCGTACTGTCGACCAATTTTACTATGACTGTACATCATTTTTTTACGTTCTTCCATAGGAAGCATGTACCAGTTGTCATCACCTTGGCGACGCTTGTCCATTGGATAGAAGCAAATATGATTTGCTTTTGGTAATTCAGGATATAAGCGAGCTAAAATTTGTGGGTTTTGGTATGGATCTTCATCAGCTGGAAGATAGTTGCTTAGTTCAACAACAGATACGTAAGAATATGCAGGAACCATATATTCAGCTAATGTTGTTTTATTTAATTCTGTTTCAATTTCATTTAATTCTTCCATTGTTGGACGTAAAATCATAAGCATAATATCAGCTTTTTGACCAACAACTGTATACATTGCGTGACTACCTTTTTTTGCAGTAGCTACTTCGTTCCATTTTTCAACGACATTTAAAAATTCAGACACAGCTTGTCCGCGTTCGTCGCTAGATAATGTTTTCCATGCAGCCCAATCAATAGAACGTAAATCATGTAGACAATACCAGCCATCTAACGTTGTTGTTGCTTCACTCATTCTATTCACCTCAGTTAATGATAGTTTTACACGTTAACTATAGCATATATAGTTTTAAAATCATCTATATAAAGTTTCGGCACATAAAATTGTCACATTTATATTTATTAGAAAACGGGAGAAAATAAGGCTTAAGTAGGACGTATTTTTAGGCTGAATTTTATGAAAATATAATCATTTTCATTTTATCTATTTTTTGGGAGCTATAAGTTTAAAATATAGAGGAAAAGCAGTATTCTTAAAGATAGAGTTTTTTAACATATGTAGGAGGGTTTATTCGTGAGCAACTTATTTACAACAGTAAAAGAAAAAGTTCAAGGAAAAGGCATTTCTATCGTACTTCCTGAAGGAACTGATGAAAGAATTTTAGGCGCTGCAGAGCGTTTAGCAAAAGAAGAGTTAGTAAAACCAATTTTAGTTGGTAATAAAGAAGAAATTAGCGCAAAAGCTGCTAGCATGAATTTAACATTAGCAGGCGTTGATATTTATGACCCAGCTACATACGAAGAAATGGATGCAATGGTAGCATCTTTCGTTGAACGCCGTAAAGGTAAAGCAACTGAAGAAGACGCTCGTAAAATCCTTAAAGACGAAAACTACTTCGGTACAATGCTTGTATACATGGGCAAAGCACATGGTTTAGTAAGTGGTGCAGCTCACTCTACAGCTGATACAGTTCGTCCAGCACTTCAAATTATTAAAACAAAACCAGGCGTTACAAAAACTTCTGGCGTATTCATCATGGTACGCGAAGAAGAGAAATATGTATTCGCTGATTGCGCAATTAACATTGCACCAAACAGTCAAGATTTAGCTGAAATTGGTATTGAAAGTGCGAAAACTGCTGAACTATTTGGCATTGACCCACGCGTTGCTATGTTAAGCTTCTCTACAAAAGGTTCTGCGAAATCTCCAGAAACAGAAAAAGTTGTAGAAGCAACTCGCATTGCAAAAGAAATGGCTCCAGAATTAACTTTAGATGGAGAATTCCAATTCGATGCTGCATTCGTACCATCTGTAGCTGAGAAAAAAGCTCCAGGTTCTACAATTAAAGGTGATGCTAACGTATTCGTATTCCCAAGCTTAGAAGCTGGTAATATTGGCTACAAAATCGCTCAACGCTTAGGTAACTTCGAAGCAGTAGGACCGATCTTACAAGGTTTAAACATGCCTGTAAATGATCTATCTCGTGGATGTAACGAAGAAGAAGTATACAAGTTAGCTTTAATTACAGCAGCTCAAGCACTTTAATTCTATAATGAATTGCTATGAAAAATGACCACCCTTAGGGTGGTCGTTTTTATTTTTCTAAGCCAAGTGCTTTATTATTACGATCAATAATACGCTGTAAATTCGTCTCATATAAAGGAACTTCATCTACTGTTAATTGAGATGGTGTTAACTTTGGAGCGAATTGCTGTAATGTTTTTAAAAGACGCATCATTAAATCTTGTACTGTAATTGTTTCACCAAGTAATTCTGAAAGTGAGGCCATCGTACTCGGTACAATTTCAGGATACGTGAAGCGTGTTTCTTCTCCTTGAATTGCTACATTGTAAAAGTCGCGAACAAGCGCAGCGCGTTCCGATCCGCTTCCTGTAGCACATAAGTAAATTTGTACAGCAACCCCACCGCGAATACGGCGCTGAGAAATACCTGCGAATTTTTGGTCGCGAATACTTAAATCATAGCTACCAGGACAATAAGAACCAACAATTTCTTTTGCCTCGATTGTAACGTCGTAATCTTTTAACATTTCCTTAATTAAATGCCACATTGTATCGTATCCCAGATCAATATCGATACCTTTTTCTGTTTCTTGGAATAAAAGTGATACGTTTAACACACCTTCATCAAGTACGACCGCAAGTCCACCGGAATTACGAACGATAACATTGAAGTTGTTTTCTTTTAAAAAGGAAATACCTTCTTCTAAGTGTGGTAGGCGTGAATCTTGAATGCCGAGAACGATTGTATTGTGATGAACCCAAGAACGCATTGTTGCAGCGGATGCGCCATTCCCAATACTTGTGCATAATGTGTCATCCATTGCGAATGATTGCAAGGCATGGAATGTCGGTCCTAAACTAGACTGATCTACAATACGCCACTCTGGCTGAGATAAAATTGAACGGGAATTGCTCATATAACTAACCCCTTATCTTTAAAATGACAATCTCTATTATAGCAAAAAATGATGAAAGGAGTTTTCCCATATATAAAGAGAGATTTTAAAGTAAAAGAAGCATGTGTGCTTGAAGTGAAATAATAAAAAGGATGCATTGCATGCATCCTTTTTATTCTGCAATTTTTTCTAAATTACCGTTTCGATCCATTCGGAAAGAAGTTTGCGAACGTTCCTCATCATCCATTACTGCTAATTTACGAGCGCGGTTCATAATATTCATAAGTGTTTCGTAATCCTCTTGTACAGTATGAGATTGTTGTTCTAATTTTTCTAGTTTCTTTTCTAGTTCTTCATTTCGCAAGATTTGTGATTTAATTTCTTGTTTCAATCTCGTATTCTCGTTTTCAAGACCGGTTACTTTTATATTTGAAGATCCAACAGTTTGTAAAAAGTAAATAACATCTTGCATTGTGATAGAGCTTTTTACAGCAGGGATAGTAGGCTCTTGATATAGACTAGCTTCTTTATATTGTACAGTTGTTTCCTCTTGTACTAGTTCTTCATAATCATTTATCGCTCCTGAAGCTGGTGGTGTATAAAGTAAACGTTTTTTCGCTTGTTCACCGCTCGCAGCACGCATTTTATCTTTACGATGTTTTTTTGCTAGTTGAAGAGCCTGCTCATAACTATAGCGAACAACGGCATTCCAGCGGAAACCACAAGCAGCGGATGTGCGATTTAACTGATCTCCTACCTCCTCAAATGCATTTAATTGCGTACTTCCTTCTCTAACATGGCGAAGTACCGTTTCAGCAAGTAATAAATCATCCTCGTCTGTCCAAGCATCTTGTCTTACTTTCATAGATTCAACTCCCTTTCTTTTTATGAACTTCCTATTTTTATAATGGGCAAAAAAATGTGCTTTTATACAAAGCTTTTAAAAATATGGTAGATTTCGATGAAAGGAATAAAGTGAAACTTTAATCAGTGAAAGTTTTTTCCGTCTCCCGCTGATTATTAGGGGTTTTTACGGGCAGTGGATTTTCTACCTAACTCTCTCACATTCGCCGAATTTTAAGGCGGAAGTCTTACTGCCCGCAAACAGCGGGATAAATTTTGCCAAGAATGATGGAAGCTCCTGTAGGAGAGCATAAAAATATGTAGCTTTATATGAAGGAAAGAGCGTCGCAAGGAAACTTGCAACGAGCTTAAAAGAGCGGTAAAATACCATTTAGTGTTTATTTTTAAATGTACTTGAGAAAAGTTTAAAATAGAGGAAGTGTTATATAATGGGAAACGAATTTCGTGTGTGCGATGATTGTCAGGCAACGAACGTTAAAACGTTAATTCCGAAGTTAAAAAAAGTAGATTCATGTGCAACGATTGAAATTGCATGCCAGTCTTACTGTGGTCCTGGTCGTAAAAAATCATTCGCATTTGTAAATAATCGTCCAGTTGCAGCTCCAACAGAAGATGAATTAATTGTAAAAATTGAAGCAAAGTTAAATAAGTAAGAAAAAGAAGAGTGAACAGACTACTCTTCTTTTTTTATACCCATAAGAGGAATGAGTTATTCTATGGAAGCTTAATTGGTTATTACTGATAGTCAGTGACAGATGGACATCAACTGTTCATTACATTGTCAATTTATATGAATTTGTATTTCGAAATAATGGTTGACAGCCTTTTGAAGCGGTGGGTAGAATAGAAAGTGTCTGATTCTGATAATCATTATCAGGAATAAGCCAATTCACCTATTTTTTTATTACTATTTGAGAATAAATTTCATTTTATTAAATATATGTTGTTGGTTAGGATGGTTGAGGGATGGAAGCGAGCGCAAGGAGTATAGAACAACAAGATGAGAGTGTTAAAGAGATTAAGAGCAGGCCGCTCATAGCTTCTATTATTTTAGTAGCGGGTACAATTTTGTTAGCTTTAAGCATGGCAGTTTCTATTTCGTTTGGCGCGGCAGATATTAGTTTAAAGACTGTATGGCAAGCTGTGTTTCAGTTTGACGGATCTATTACGCATCATAACGTAATTCAAGAACTTCGCATGCCTAGAGCAATAGGGGGCGTAGTTGCAGGTGCCTTTTTAGCAGTATCAGGAGCAATTATGCAAGGTATGACGCGAAATCCACTTGCATCACCATCGTTAATGGGGATTACAGATGGCGCTGTATTCGGGATTGCAATTATGTATGCATTCTTCCCTAATTCACCTTATTTAATGTTTGTTATCGCATCTTTTATTGGAGCTGCGTTTGGCGCAAGTATTGTATATGGAATTGGGTCTTCTTCACCAGGTGGATTAACACCTGTGAAATTAGCTTTAGCAGGTGCAGCAATTAGTGCTTTATTAGGGGCAATTTCATCTGGAATTGCGCTGTATTTCAATCTTGCCCAAGAGGTGAGTATGTGGAATGCAGGCGGAGTTGCTGGAGTGAAATGGCAAAGTATTAATATGTTAGTGCCAATTGGTCTAGTTTGTCTCTTTATTGCAATTATGATGTCGAGGTATATTACAATCTTGAGCTTCGGTGAAGAAATTGCGATTGGACTTGGTCAAAATACGACATTAATTAAATTTATCGGAACAGTACTTGTTCTTGTGTTAACAGGTTCTGCAGTTTCTATGGCAGGGTCAGTTGGGTTTGTTGGTCTTGTAATTCCACATATGACTCGTTTCCTAGTAGGCTCAGACTATAGATGGGTTATTCCATGTTCTGCAGTCTTAGGTGGATTGTTAATTGAGTGTGCAGATATGTTATCTCGCGTTATTAATCCACCATTTGAAACGCCAATTGGAGCAATTACAGCGCTAATTGGGGTTCCATTCTTCCTCTACTTAGCACGTAACGAAGGGAGAGGAAAAATGTGAGGACGAGCATTTTAACAAAAAAGAACGTTTCTGTTTTAACAATTTTAGTAGGATTAATCATTTCTATATTTCTTATTAGTTTAAATACAGGAACTTTTAAAATACCACCAATGGATGTATTAAAATCATTGGTTGGACTCGGGGCTGAAGATCAGTCAGTTATTTTATTTGAATTTCGTATGCCGCGTATGGTTATCGCTATATTAGTAGGATCTGCGTTAGCCATGTCAGGTGCAATTCTGCAAGGACTATCAAGAAATCCACTTGCTGATCCAGGTATTATAGGTATTAACGCTGGAGCGGGATTAACGGTTGTTATATTCGTCTACTTTTTCTTTGGAAAAGTTGGGACAGGTACATTTTTATCTGTATTTATCCTTCCATTTTTCGCCCTAGTTGGTGCGATATTAGCGGCAGTTATTATTTACTTATTAGCATGGAAAGACGGCGTTTCATCGACTCGATTAATACTTGTTGGTATTGCCGTTGCGGCTGGATTTGGTGCCGTTAGTTTAATTTTCTCTATGAAGATGACATCTAACGATTTTCGTTTTGCTACGATTTGGTTAGCAGGAAGTCTCTGGGGTACAGATTGGAAATTCGTATTAAGTGTACTTCCATGGATGATTATTTTCTTACCGCTTGCTATTAGTAAAGCACACATATTAAATGTAATGAATTTAGGCGACTCTACAGCTGTTGGCCTTGGTGTAAACGTAGAAAAAGAAAGACGTAAATTATTATTTATTGCAGTTTGTTTAGCAGGTGCATCTGTTGCGGTGGCGGGCGGAATAGGTTTTATCGGTTTAATGGCTCCTCATTTAGCGAGACGCCTTGTTGGTGGTAAACATCAAATCATGTTACCAACTGCAGCATTAATAGGAACGTTCTTGCTTTTATTTGCAGATGTAATTTCAAGAAGTGTGTTGCCAACTTCAGAAATACCGGTCGGTCTTGTTATTTCTGTAATTGGTGCACCATATTTCATATATTTACTTATGAGGACAAAATAAAGGGAGGCTTTTTGTATGGCAACTTTAGCAGTTGATTCGGTATCTGTTGGCTATAATGAAGGATTAATTATTGATGGATTAACAGTTGAAATTCCGGAAGGAAAAATTACAACGATTATTGGACCAAATGGTTGTGGGAAATCCACATTATTAAAAACGGCTTCTCGTATTTTGAAGGCGAAAAAAGGTACTGTTTATCTTGATGGAAAAGCAATTGAGAAACAGCCAACGAAAGAAATCGCAAAGAAAATGGCGATCTTACCACAAACTGCAGAAGTGCCAACAGGCCTTACTGTGTTTGAACTTGTTTCATATGGACGTTTTCCTCATCAAAAAGGATTTGGAACATTGAAAGAAGAAGATTATCGCTACATTCATTGGGCACTTGAAGTGACGGGAATGACAGAGTTCGCAAATCGTTCAGCAGAAGCCTTATCAGGTGGTCAACGTCAACGGGTATGGATTGCGATGGCTCTTGCACAAGGAACAGATTTACTTGTATTAGATGAACCAACGACATATTTAGATATGGCACATCAACTTGAAGTATTAAACTTACTGAAGAAATTGAACCAAGAAGAAGGTAGGACAATTGTGATGGTTATTCACGATTTAAATCATGCTTCTCGTTTCTCTGATCATATGATTGCATTAAAAGCAGGTAAGTTAATGAAACAAGGAACGCCAGATGAGGTTATGACAAGTGAAACACTTCGTAACGTGTTTGAGATTGAAGCGCAAATCGTTCCATGTCCAGTAAACTGTAAACCGATTTGTTTAACATATGATTTAGCGATGATTAGTAATCAATTGCGTAAAAAAGCATAAGTAGAACCCCCTCGTAAAGAGGGGGACTTCTAATGGACGTTGAGCTTCTTACTTATAAATGGGAAGTTGAACGCCCGTTAGAATGGGTCATTAACAACGGTTAATAAATATATATTGATTAACTGTTATTTTTGTTTCTTATAGTTCATCCTAAATTATAAGATAAATACAGCCAGAAGGAGTGGGAACATGAAGAATTTTAAAATGGCACTATTAGCAATGGTACTAGTGGTTACTTCTGTACTATTTGCAGCTTGTTCTAACAAAGAAGAAGAAAAGAAAGCAGATGCGAAGACTGAAGAGCGCACTGTAAAACATGCAAAAGGGGAAATTAAAATCCCTGCAAATCCAAAGAAAATTGCTGACCTTAGTGGTTCAACAGAAGAATTATTAATCTTTGGTATGAAACCAATTATTACAGCTAATACATCTCAAGAAAAAATTGATGCACATATTGCAAATAAATTAAAAGACGTTAAACCAGTTGGTTCTGCTTGGGGCGATAAAATTAACATCGAAGCAGTAGCTGCTGCAAAACCAGACTTAATTCTTGTAAATAATCGTCAAGAAAAGATTTACGATCAATTATCTAAAATTGCACCAACAGTTATGTTAAACACTCCATTAGATCAATGGCGTCCAAAGTTTGAAGAAGTAGGCCAAATTCTTGGTAAAGAGAAAGAAACAAAAGAATGGTTTAAAAAGTATGATGAAAAAGCAAGCAAATTACATGATAAAATTATCGCTAAAACTGGTGATGCAACATTCATGAAAATGGCTGCATATCCAAATGCATTCCGTGTATATGGTGACTACGGTTACGGTAGCGTAATCTTTAATGATTTAAAATTACCAGCAGTTAAAGGTACACCAACTGATAAACCATTAGTACAAGTACAAAAAGAAGCTTTAATCGATTACAACCCAGATTACTTATTTGTATTTACAACGGGTGACGGTTCTCAGCGTCTAAAAGAATTCCAAGAAGAATCAATTTGGAAAAACATGAATGCTGTTAAAAATAACCACGTATTTACAATTAAAAATGAAGATCTAAACAAAGGTTACTTCCCACTAGGAAAAGAAATGATCTTAGATGAAGTTGCTGAGTTCGTTTTAGGAAAATAATGTATAAAAAGAAATCACTTTTACTTCGGTAAAGGTGATTTTTTCTTTATATAAGGGCAATTAATACAGTCTTTCATTTCTTTCTGTTTCCTATTTCGTTTATAATATATAGTAAGAATGCAGTAAAGAAAGGGGGATGTCGAAAAGTGGTATATTTAAACGACAAACTCAGCGAAACAAAAGTGTTTAAAGACCCAGTACATAAATATGTGCACGTGCGTGATCGTGTTATTTGGGATTTAATCGGAACGAAAGAATTTCAACGCTTGCGCCGTATTAAGCAGCTTGGAACGACATTTTTTACATTTCACGGTGCAGAGCATAGTCGCTTTACTCATTCGTTAGGTGTATACGAAATTATTCGTCGTATGATTGATGATGTGTTTGATGGCAGACCAAATTGGAATGCTGAAGATAGATTGTTATGTTTATGTGCGGCACTACTTCATGATGTCGGCCACGGCCCATTTTCTCACTCGTTTGAAAAAGTATTTTCATTAGATCATGAGAAATTTACGCAAAAGATTATCGTTGGCGATACGGAGATTAATGATATATTAAGTCGTGTTGATAAGGAGTTTCCACAAAAGGTAGCAGATGTAATTGCGAAAACATCTACTAATAAATTAGCAATTAGTATGATTTCGAGCCAAATTGATGCGGATCGTATGGATTATTTATTAAGAGATGCTTATTTTACAGGCGTAAAGTACGGAAACTTCGATATGGAACGTATATTGCGTGTCATGCGTCCGTATGGGAATCAAGTAGTTATTAAAAATAGTGGTATGCATGCTGTTGAGCATTATATTATGAGCCGTTATCAAATGTATTGGCAAGTATATTTCCATCCGGTAACGCGCAGTGCAGAAGTTATTTTAACGAAGATTTTACACCGTGCTAAATCATTGCATGAGAAGTATTATGCGTTTAAAAATCATCCTGTTCATTTCTATTCTTTGTTTGAAGAAGAAGTGACAGTAGAGGATTATTTAAAGCTAGACGAGAACGTAATGTATTATTACTTCCAAGTATGGCAAGACGAAGAAGATCCAATTTTAAGTGACTTATGCCGTCGTTTTATGAATCGAAATCTATTTAAATATGTAGAGTTTACAGATAAGCACGGTTTAGATAATTGGATGGAGCTAAGCAGCTTATTTAAAAAGATTGGACTAGATCCAGAGTATTATTTAGTAGTTGATTCAACATCGGATTTACCATATGACTTTTATCGCGCAGGAGAAGAGGAAGAGCGTCTGCCAATCTTACTCCTTATGCCGAACGGGGAACTTAGAGAGCTTTCACGTGAATCGGATATTGTTGAGGCGATTACGGGGAAGAAGAGAACGGACCAAAAGTTATTCTATCCGCATGATTTAATCTATGAAGATGGAAGAAAAGGAAAATATAAAGAGAGAATTATCGAGTTGTTAGAAGGCAAGAAATAAGAAGCAGCTAATGGCTGCTTCTTATGAAAGAACTTGAAATTATTTGTCGCTTAAGCGTTTTCCGCCAACTGCATAATGGTTTTTAGACATTTCTTCGATGAAAACAACGATGTTTTCTTCAGGAGCACCAGTTGTTTCGCTTACTGCTGCTGTTACTTTCTCAGCAAGAGCTTTCTTTTGTTCCTCTGTGCGTCCTTCTAGCATTTTCACTGTTACGTATGGCATGTACAATCGCTCCTTTTATGTAAGTTACACTCTTATTATAGCGGATTATGGGGAAGAACAATCGGAAAAAAATAATTTCTTTTTTGACATATTGAAGAGGAGATGAAGTATGGATCAGTTATTTAGATATCCATTGCACGAAATTCCGTTAGTAGCAATGGCGATTATTATTGCACTATCCGTTCATGAATTTGCACATGCATATGTGGCATATAAATTTGGGGACGATACAGCGAAAAAACAAGGGCGTTTAACGTTATCACCGATGGCCCATTTAGATCCTATCGGGATGATTGCAGTATTAATTCTTGGATTCGGTTGGGCAAGACCGGTGCCTGTTAACCCGTATAACTTTAAAAGACCACGTCTTGCAGGGATATTAGTTTCTATTGCAGGACCGATTAGTAACTTAATTTTAAGTGCGATTGGTTTAATTATTTGGTATAGCTTATTAACATTTGGCGTACTAGACTCAATTCCATTTGCAGTAGCAGATACATTAGGTCGATTCTTCCAGATTTTTATTATGCTTAATATCGTTTTACTTGTATTTAACTTATTACCGATTCCGCCACTTGATGGATATCGCGTTGTGGAAGATTTAGCACCAGCAAATATTCGTGCGAAAATGACACAGTATGAAAAATATGGAGCAATTGCGTTATTAATTCTTGTTATTACACCGCTTAGCAATTACACAATTCAACCTATTTTCAATGTTGTCATTCCGTATGTATTCGTATTTTTACAAAGTATCATTGCGCCTATTTTTGGGCTTTTATAATTTTTAAGTGAGGAGGAAGTTACATATGACAGAGAAAAAGAAGAAAATCGGTTTTAATATCGTGAAAAATGATTCAACAGATGGACATGGTGGATTTGGTGTTGGGGCATTAAGCTTAGAAAACATTTCACCTGTATTTGTTGATGTACTAGAGAAAACTGCATTCGTTGATATCGGTGCGATGCATGCGCGTAGTACAGTAGAAAAAGGAATTAAGTTTTTAACAAATAAAGATGACGTTCCAAACGGAAAACCATTTTGGCTTGTTTGGGTAACAATTGAAAGAACACCGAACGGTGCTTATTACGCAGGGGTAACAGCTTGTGAAATGACAGTAGACCGTGAAATTCGCCGCGGATATAAATCACTTCCAGAGCATGTAAACAAAATGGATAAATCATTGAAGCGTCACATTATGGTTGAACATATGGATGAATCTTCTAAAAAAGTACTTGGTACGTTCTTGAAAGAACATAATGAAGCGATTTGGAACGAGTCTAGTGAAGAATTGCGTCATGCATTATTAAGTGAATAAAAAAATAGCTGACGGATGTCCGTCAGCTATTTTTTTTACCAAGGAAGATATTTTTTCCACCAACTTGTTTTTTTCTTTTCTTCACTTGTTTTTTCAAATTCCTCTTTATCATCGACATGATCCATACAATATTCAGTAGGCTCGGTGCCTTTGGCGAAATACATTTTAACTGAAATTGGACAGTTCTTTGTAGCGATCTTGCCGTTTTCTGGGTTAATATTAACGGCTACGACATCACTCGGTTGTTTAAAATCCTTTTTAGGCTGTCCATCTAAGCCTTTCTCCATCGTATCGGTCCATATTTTTTTCGCATATCCTTGTTCTGCTACGTTTGAAATAGATTTAGGTTGATCGTATCCAACCCATACACCAGTTACAATTTGCGGAGTGAATCCAATCATCCAACTATCGGTTTCAGTAGAACCAGACTTTCCGGCATATGTTCTTGATAGTTTTGATAACATAGATTGACCAGTTACAGCGGCATAACTGCTTAGTTTTTTATTAAACATACCAGTCATCATTTCTTCCATCACAAACGCTTTGCTCTTATCGAGAACTTGTTTGCTCTCCAAATGAGCATCGTATAACATGTTCCCTTCATGATCCATAATACGGCGAATAAAGATAGGTTTTACTTCTTTTCCACCGTTTGCGAACATACTATAAGCATTCACCATTTCAATTGGTTTTACAGGAGACGTACCGAGAGCTAGGGAAGGCACATCTTTTAATGCACTCTTAATTCCGAATTGCTTCGCTGTTTTTGCGAGCGTGTCATCACCTAAAAATAAATTTGTTTTCACAGCGTATATGTTATCAGAGACTGCGAGAGCTTGTGCCATCGTTACGAAATCATCTGCGTAATAATCTTTATAGTTTTTCGGTTTATACTTTGAAACACCGTCACCTAAAGTGAATACAGTGTATTCGCTTTTTAAGCGCGTAGCAGGGGTGAATCCTCGTTCCAAAGCTGCGTAATATAGAAAGGGTTTAAATGTAGATCCAGGCTGACGGACGGCTTGTGTAGCCCTGTTAAATTGACTCGTATTATAATCAGTTCCTCCAACAAGAGCAGCCACTTCACCTGTTTTTGGATTCATAGAGACGAGGGCAGTTTGTATGTTTGCTGTTTCAGGTATATGATCTTTGACAGCTTGTTCTGCTACAGATTGTAACTTAGGATCTAACGTTGTATAAATACGTAAGCCACCTCGTTGCAAGGCTTGCTCATCCAGTCCGATATCTCGAAGAAGAGAAGCTTGTACAGCATCTTGGAAATAAGGCGCAACCTCTGCTACTTTTTTCGTATCAAGTGAGGCAAAAGTTAGCGGTTCCTTTTTTGCAGAAGCTGCTTGCTGCTTCGTAATATAACCTTGTTCTACCATTTCATCTAATATGAGAGATTGACGTCCTTTAGCACGTTCTTCTTTTAAAAAGGGAGAGTAGACACTAGGTCCTTTCGGGATTCCTGCAAGCATACTGGCTTCTGCTAATGTTAATTCTTTTGCTGTTTTATCGAAATATAGACGAGACGCAGCTTCGATGCCATAAGCACCATGTCCGTAATAAATTGTATTTAAATAACCTTCTAAAATATGATTTTTATTATAATTCACTTCAAGGCGGACAGTATACATTGCCTCTAATAGTTTCCGTTTCCACGTTTTATCATGATCTAAATATAGATTACGTGCGTATTGTTGTGTAATCGTACTAGCACCTTGCACTTTTGCCATCGCTTTTAAATCAGCAACAATTGCACCTGCAATACGTTTCATATCGAAGCCATGATGCTTATAAAATCTTTGGTCTTCAATAGAAAGTGTCGCTTCTTTTACATAGGGGGAAATTTCATTAAGAGAGACATTGTAACGCTTTTGTATTTCGTTACTTTGTCCAATAACTGTATCATCATTCGCGTAAAAGACGCTTGTTTGCGGGACTGCGACAGGAGGTGGTCCCATAATTTTCGCAACTATAATAATAACAAAAAAGGAAAAAACGAAAAAAAGAACACAAGAAAACATTACGGTGAAGAAAAGACGTTTATATTTTTTAAGTTTTGGATTCATAGTTTGATTCATCTTTTTCAGCCCCTCATTAATACAAACATTATTGTATTAGTATTGAGGATTTTCATTTATTTTAAACAATGAAATTTTGAAAACAAAAAAGCCCCTTCAATTAAGAAAGGAGCTCAAAGGCACGTGCTGGCCAATCGGTGATGATGACATCTACACCATAATCAATTATCGTTTGTAAATCTTTGTATTCGTTAATTGTATAAGGGCGGAAAACGTACCCTTGTTTTTGTGCTAACTGTACGAATTCTTTAGTTAGTAGCTGAAAGTTTGGATGTAAACCAGTTGCTTCTCTAATTTTTGCTTCAGCAATAGGATCAGCAAGTGGCGTATCATATAAAATTGCCCTTGGGATTTCAGGAGCTATTTCTGCTAATAATGAAACAGAGTCATGGTTAAATGATGAGAATACAATTTGATTAGAAAGATGATATTCACGAACAAGTGCAACAACTTTCTCTTCAATATTTGGGTAGTGAATCACATCTGTTTTTAATTCGATATTTAGTTGTAAGTTCGTTGTGGAAAGCCAGATGAAAACTTCGCGTAACGTTGGGATTTTTGCTTCATGGAAAGAAGGATCTTTATGGCTACCAGCGTCCAATGATTGTAGTTCCTCTACCGTTTTTTCAGAAACAATCCCTGCGCCATTTGTTGTGCGATCCACTGTTTCATCGTGGATTACGACAAGTTCGCCATCTTTTGATAGATGAACATCAAGTTCAATCCCATGAGCGCCAATGTGTTCAGCTTCTTGGAAGGCGATCATCGTATTTTCTGGATGTGTTCCTTTTACCCCGCGGTGAGCGAAAATAAGTGGTTTATTCATGTGAAAATCTCCTTATCATCTCTTTTCCTTCATTATGAAACCGCTATGAGAAAAATACAATTTATATGAAAAAAATTTACAAAAGTCTAACAGTTGCACAAAAGTTAACGTTAACGTAAAATGTAATAATTGAGTGAAGGGAGGAATAAACATGTATAAAATTGATGAAGTAACAAAGCAAGTTGGTTTAACAAAGCGTACACTTCGTTATTATGAGGAAATTGGTTTAATTCATCCCCCGGAGCGTAGTGAGGGGAACATTCGGCTTTATACGGATGAGGATATTGCAAGAATTAAAAGGATCGTGGAAGCGAAAGAAGTATTAGGAATCACGCTTCAAGAAATGCAACATTTCTTATCGTTAAAAGAAAGAATGGAACAAAGAAGAAATAGCGAGAATCCTCGCGACCGCGAAGTGATTCAAGAAATTAAAGATATGCTTGAGAAACAAGTGCAAACGTTGGATGAAAAAATGGAGCAAATGCAGCGTGTAAAGGCAGAACTTGAAGATAGTTTACATCGTGCAGTGACATTTTTAGAGAGCATAAAAGGAGAATGATTGAAATGGAGAGCAAACAAAAACTAGGGAGATTGATTACAGTGGTGGCTACTTTCCTTGCCTTTTCTGGTATAGGGGTAGTCGATCCAATCTTGCCAATTATTGCTGAGAAAATTGGTGCAACGCATTGGCAAGTTGAAATGTTATTTACCGCATATATTTTAACGATGGCAATTATGATGTTACCAGCTGGTATATTCGCATCAAGATTTGGTGATAAGCGCATGATGACAATCGGTCTTGCAATTGTAACTGTATTTGCGTTTATATGCGGTATATCGCAAACGATTGCTCAATTATCTCTTTTCCGTGCTGGATGGGGATTAGGAAATGCGATGTTTTTTGCTACAGCAATGACACTTTTAATAGCATTAAGTAAGGAGGTTCATGAAGCAGTAGGATTATATGAAGCAGCTATCGGTTTAGGAATGGCAGGTGGCCCATTGTTAGGTGGTATATTAGGTGGACATTCTTGGCGTTACCCATTTTTCGCAACGAGTATTTTAATTTTCTTAGCATTTATTTTAGTATTCTTTTTTGTAAAAGAACCGGAGCGAAAAGTGAAGCGTAAAGCAGCGGGCGTAGGTGAATTACTTAACTTGGTGAAGTATAAACCGTTTATGCAAGGTGCGATTTCAGGGATGTTATACTACTACGGATTTTTCGTCGTGCTAGCATATTCACCACTTATTATGCATTTATCAGCTATTCAATTAGGTTTTGTATTTTGTGGATGGGGATTAGCGTTAGCTTACGGTTCCGCAATTTTAGCACATAGGCTAGAAGGAAAATATGAACCGAAAACATTGTTAAAAGGTAGTTTACTCGTATTTGCGATTTTCTTAATTGCATTATTCTTTGTGAAAATTATGTGGTTACAAATCGTATTAATTGTCCTATCAGGATTAGCATCTGGTTTAAATAATGCATTATATACAAGCTATGTAATGGATATTTCACCTTATGAAAGATCTGTTACGTCAGGTGTTTATAACTTCGTTCGTTGGTTAGGAGGAGCGATTGCTCCCATTTTATCAGGAGTTATCGGACACACTGTTTCACCACAAAGTCCATTTTTAGTCGGTGGAGTTGTTGTATTAGTTGGTTGCGTTATGATCTTAATTCCGATTCGTAAACCGGTAGAAATAGAGACAAAAGCCCTTTCTTAAGAAAGGGTTTTCTTTCCTATTACAAGGCAAACCCTTTCTACATATATGTTAGAACCCTCTGACTAAAATATATTTTCGGTATTTTTGTACTTTTAACTATACATTTTGGATGTTTTGTTTTATTTTTGTTAGGGGACATTAATGATGTCCCTATTATAAATTTGCATTGAAAGGCGTGATTGTACGATGGAACTATGGTTCACTGAAAAACAAACAAAACATTTTGGGATTACGGCACGTATTAACCGCACATTACATACGGAGCAAACAGAATTCCAAAAACTTGATATGGTTGAAACGGAAGAGTTCGGAAACATGCTTATTTTAGATGGCATGGTCATGACAACAGAAAAAGATGAGTTCGTTTATCATGAAATGGTAGCGCACGTACCTTTATTTACACATCCAAACCCTGAAAACGTATTAGTTGTCGGTGGTGGTGATGGCGGTGTTATTCGTGAAGTGTTAAAACACCCAAGCGTAAAAAAAGCAACTCTTGTTGAAATTGATGGAAAAGTAATTGAGTACTCTAAACAGTACTTACCATCAATTGCAGGCGCATTAGATGATGAGCGTGTAGAGGTGAAAGTAGGAGACGGTTTCCTACACATCGCAGAAAGCGAAAATGAATATGACGTAATTATGGTAGATTCTACTGAGCCGGTAGGACCAGCAGTAAACTTATTTACGAAAGGTTTCTACGCTGGAATCTCTAAAGCGTTAAAAGAAGATGGTATTTTCGTTGCACAAACGGACAACCCTTGGTTCACACCAGAACTAATTACAACTGTGTTCAAAGACGTAAAAGAGATCTTCCCAATTACTCGTTTATACACAGCAAACATTCCAACATATCCAAGTGGACTTTGGACATTCACAATCGGATCTAAAAAACATGATCCACTAGAAGTAAGTGAAGAGCGTTTCCACGAAATCGAAACGAAATACTACACAAAAGAATTACACAATGCAGCATTCGCATTACCGAAATTTGTTGGCGATTTAATTAAGTAAGAGCGTTAAATTGAAATAAATAAAGTGTAAGTAACTCATTTAAGGTGTTTGTCTAGAAGGCTTGAACATGCTAGTTACTTACACTGCTACAAATGAAGTAGTCTTCTTGTGATAACAAGAAGGCCCAGGTAAATCGAGAAAGAGGAGCAGTACGCTCCAAATTTGAGAAATAATGAAAGGTTGGGATACCTTAAGTTCCACATAAGGAGGAAAAGAATATGCGTTTTGATGAAGCTTATTCAGGTAAAGTATTTATTAAAAGTCATCCAAGTTTTGAAGAGTCAAAGGCGGTTATTTATGGGATGCCTATGGATTGGACAGTAAGTTTCCGTCCAGGATCTCGCTTTGGCCCTGCACGTATTCGTGAAGTATCAATCGGTCTTGAAGAATATAGTCCGTATTTAGATCGTGAACTAGAAGAGGTAAAATATTTTGATGCGGGTGATATCCCATTACCATTCGGAAATGCACAACGCAGCTTAGACATGATTGAAGAGTATGTATCAAAACTTTTAGATGCCGGTAAGTTTCCACTAGGTCTCGGCGGTGAGCACTTAGTGTCTTGGCCAATTTTTAAGGCAATGGCAAAAAAATATCCGGATTTAGCAATCATCCACATGGATGCTCATACTGATTTACGTGAATCGTATGAAGGGGAGCCTTTATCCCACTCTACACCAATTCGTAAAGTGTGTGATTTAATTGGTCCGGAAAACGTATATTCTTTCGGAATTCGTTCTGGAATGAAGGAAGAATTTGAATGGGCGAAAGAAGTAGGTATGAACTTATACAAATTTGACGTATTAGAGCCGTTAAAAGAAGTATTACCGAAACTTGCAGGACGTCCAGTCTATGTCACAATCGACATTGATGTATTAGACCCAGCTCATGCTCCTGGAACAGGAACGTTAGAGGCTGGAGGTATCACATCTAAAGAACTATTAGATTCCATCATGGCAATTGCAAATTCAAATATAAATGTAGTTGGAGCAGACTTAGTAGAAGTAGCTCCTGTCTACGACCATAGTGATCAAACACCAGTCGCAGCAAGCAAATTCGTGCGGGAAATGCTGCTCGGTTGGGTAAAGTAAAAGTGAAGCCGACTGTTTAGACCCGGTGACTAAGGTTCTTTCCTGCAAAAGGTGCTTTTTACCTTTTGGCAGGGAAGGTTCTTAGACGCAAGGGGCTAGGAGGCGTAACTGGATAGAAATAAAAGCGGAAGCGAAGCGACCGACCATTCTAGCCGCTGTAGCTGGATAAAGTAAGAGTCCCCTATGAATAGGGGCTTTTATTTTATCCGTTATGTGTCGGTAAGTCGATATATTAAAAAAATCGTCGATATAATCCCATTTACCATAGCAAGACATGAAAAAAAGAGTTATTCTCAAAAGGTGAGAATAACTCTTTTTCTTATGCAACCTTTTCTTCTGAAGCAATGCCGCGAATTTCATCAGCAGAGCGGATCGGATATTTGCGGAACACAATAGATCCGATGTATCCGACAATAGTGGTAACGATTCCACATAGTACAGCAGCGATCGTTACTTTTATAACGTCATTAAATCCAAACAAGACGAGAAGCCCTGGAATTGGTGATGCTGTTCCTGGCGCATTATTAACGAGCTGGAATAGCGATGTAATAATACCGGCAAGCGCGCCGCCAACGAAGTTTGTCATATAGATAGGAATTGGATTTGCTGAGACAACATCGGCTTGTGTTAAAGGCTCGATTGCTACAGCAATTGTATCTTTCTTTGAACAAATTTTTAGTCGTTTAAAGAAAATAAAGTTCATCGGGGCTGAGGCCGCAACGGCAAGACTGCCAATTGCCATTGGTAAACCTGTTAATCCAAGCATTGCAGTTAATGCCATAGAACTTAATGGAGAGGTAGAAATAACTGTTATTAATCCACCAAGCATAATACCCATAATGATAGGACTTTCTGTAGTTGCAACTGAAATCATAGAACCGATTTTACCAAGTGTTGCGTTAACGAGTGGATCCATAAGCATGGCCATTCCACGTGAGATTGGTGCAGCAATAAATAGGATTGCTAAAAACTCTACACCAGCTGGTAATTTCTTTTCGAGAAATTTCACGACGAAGGCACAAACGTATCCAGCAAAAAATCCTGGTAAAATACCGAATCCACTAGTAGCGATACCGATTAAAACAGCGTATACGGGTGAAACGCCGATTGCTAATGCTACTAAAATTGCTGCTGCAACACCGCTCATACTACCAGAAGCTTCTCCTACTGATTGTAAAAAGTCATTATGAAACATTTCTCCACCTATATAACGGTGAAATGCTTCAATAAGAAAACTTGCGATTGCTGCATTAGCTAAAGCACCCATCGCCTTCATTCCGTAAGGCGCACGGTAACTGAAAAGTGTAAATAGACAAAGTACAACAAGTAATAGTGCTAAACCTTGCAAGATAGCCATTTGAAAACTGTCTCCTTTGATTTTTGTAATAAAAATTTGTATCATTCAATAATAATATAAAAGTTTGTGAAACGGAAAAATTTTTTATTGGGAAATTGCTGTAAGGTGAAAAACCCTTACAATAATGTAAGGAAAGTGTAAGGCATTTCGATAGAGTATAGTATGCTTTTTTTCGTATAATACAGGTATAGACATACGGTTAGTGAGAAAGTAGTGCAAACAGGAGGCGCATTTATGAAATTGGTAATTAAAGTTTTAGCTGTGTTCGCCATTATTTTAGGAGGAACAGCATATTATTTAAACACGAAAACAGAAGGTGTGCATGCTTTTGTAGACAACTTCTTTTCAAATAAAGAAATACAAGATTATTATGCTGTTATAGATAAAAGCGAGAAAAAAGACGATGAATATTTGTATACATTTAAAGGATATACAGAAGATGGAAAGTTACAAGTTATTAAAAGAATGGTGAACCGTGAATTGCATACGGGTGCTTTTATAAAAATTTATGCAAAAGGTATGCAGGGAAAAGGATGGGCTGAAATCCCGAAAGAATCAATCCCACAAAAAGCGTTGCAAAAAATAGAAAAACCATAAAAGGAGCGAAACGTTCGCTCCTTTTTTAGTGCGTTAAAATGGTGATAGCTGAACTTTCTTTATTAGAAATGATTTTTGCACGTCCGCCAATTGGGAAAGTGAAGATCGGAGTTGTATGTCCGAAACTTGCATTCGCAATAATAGGGATATGTGCAAGTTCAGGCTTTGAAGTAATCATTTCTTGAATGTCCTCTATCATACATTCTGCTCCTTTTTGCATTCTTCCTATAACGATACCTTTTACGTATTCAAAATCAGTTTGTTGCATAAGAGAATGTAAGTATCGATCGAAAGTTTTAAGTGTAGCTTTTCCCGTTAAACTATCTTCTTCAAGAAATAAAACTTTATCTCGTAAGCTTGGCATATACGGTGTACCTTGTAGTAAATGTAAAGTGCTCATATTTCCGCCGATAATATCCCCTGTAGCTTCTCCTTCTTGAATCGAAATATATCCTTCATTTTTAATAAATTCTCGATTTTCCTGATCTATATACCAAGAATCATCACTCCACGTTTCAGATGGTAGGATTTCAATAGAATCATTAGAAGTTAAGCATTTAAAAAAGTAATCGGTTGTATACGCGAGACCTTTCTCCATTCCAAATGAAGAGAAGTGAGGACCTGAATATGTAACAAGACCTGTTTTTGTATAAAGTGCGTTATGTAAAGCAGTAATGTCAGAATAGCCGCAGAAAAACTTTGGATTTTCGCGAATTAAATCGTAATCGAGATGTTTCAATAAGCCGTTAGAGTTATATCCGCCAAGTGTCGTCAAAATTGCTTTTACATTAGGGTCTCTAAATGCTTCATGGAGGTCTTGAACACGTGAAGAAATAGAAGAGGAAGCGAATCGATCTATCTCATCAGCATATTTTGAGAATGTAACTTGAAAGCCCATGTCGGTTAATCTTTTTATAGCAAGGTTTCTGTTTTCATTTGAGACAATACTTAAACTACAAGATGGTGAAATAACTCTTATTTCATCCCCTTTTTTTAATTTTGTTGGTATCACGACATTCACCCCTTTAATTAAAAGAATATTTAGATTTAAAAAATATTTTATCATATGAAATAAAGTGAGGGTAAATTATTTTTTGAAAAGGAGTTTTCCTGATTTTTCAGCAGACAGACAGCATCTTTTTTTGATATGATAGGAAAAGTGATTTATTATAAGTAGTATTTAATATCTATAACATTTGAAAGGTGTGCAAGACGTGAAGAAACAACTTGCAGGCTTGCCGGTACACGTTCATTTCGTAACAGAAATCCGTGAAGGGGCGAGGAAGGAAACCGTTGCTTTTGAAGCAAATGGTCAATACTATGTAAAAGGTCAAGGTACATACGTAACATTCCAAGAGCCGAACGAACAAGGCGAAGTGAAGACAATTATAAAAATTCAAGATGAACAAGTTCTCATTATGCGTTCAGGTGCTATTTCTATGCGTCAGACGCATGTGAAAGGTGAATGGACAACTGGTACGTACACGAGTGAACTTGGTACGTTTGCACTGCAAACGAAAACTGATAACGTTCTTTTTAAATGGTCGGATGAAAAGAAAAAAGGACAACTCTTCTTAACGTACGCATTGCTTCTAAGTGAACAAGAAGCTGGCAGATATACAATTACAATTAACTTGAAGGAGGCAAAATAATGAATTCTTTAGAACAGGTAAAAGGATTGATTAAAGAAGAAATTCAAGCTGCTGTATTAAAGGCAGAATTAGCAACAGAAGAACAAATTCCAAACGTTGTATTAGAATCTCCAAAAGATAAAACAAATGGTGATTTCTCTACAAATATGGCAATGCAACTTGCACGTGTTGCGAAAAAAGCACCTCGTATGATTGCAGAAGAATTAGTTGCAAACTTTGATAAAGCAAAAGCTTCTATTGAAAAAATTGAAATCGCTGGTCCTGGTTTTATTAACTTCTATATGGATAATAGTTACTTAACAGACTTAATTCCAACAATCGTTAATGCTGGTGAAGCTTACGGTGAAACGAACACTGGTAAAGGTGAAAAAGTACAAATTGAGTTCGTATCTGCGAATCCAACAGGTGACCTTCACTTAGGACATGCACGCGGTGCTGCGGTAGGCGACACTTTATGTAACGTATTAGCAAAAGCAGGATACGATGTATCTCGTGAGTACTACATTAATGACGCGGGTAACCAAATTCATAATTTAGCTCTTTCTGTTGAAGCTCGTTACATGCAAGCGTTAGGTTTAGATAAAGAAATGCCAGAAGACGGTTACCACGGTGCAGATATTATCGGTATCGGTAAACGTTTAGCTGAAGAGTTTGGCGATCGTTATGCGAAAGCTGATGCAGAAGAAAGCTATGAGTTCTATCGTTCATACGGTTTGAAATATGAGTTAGCAAAACTTCAAAAAGACTTAGAGAGCTTCCGTGTTAAATTCGATGTATGGTTCTCAGAAACATCATTATACAAAAACGGAAAAATTGATCAGGCTCTTGCTGTATTAAAAGAGCGTGACGAAATCTTTGAAGAAGGCGGCGCAACTTGGTTCCGCTCAATGACTTACGGTGACGACAAAAACCGTGTATTAATTAAAAACGACGGTTCTTACACATACTTAACGCCAGATATCGCTTACCATCGCGACAAATTAGAGCGTGGTTTCGATAAATTAATCAACATTTGGGGTGCTGACCACCACGGTTACATTCCTCGTATGAAAGCTGCGATACAAGCACTTGGTTACGATAAAGACACATTAGAAGTAGAAATCATCCAAATGGTACAACTATACCAAAACGGTGAAAAAATGAAGATGAGTAAGCGTACGGGTAAAGCAGTTACACTTCGTGAGCTTATGGAAGAAGTAGGCGTGGACGCAATGCGTTACTTCTTTGCAATGCGTAGCGGTGATTCTCATTTAGACTTCGATATGGACTTAGCTGTATCAAAATCTAATGAAAATCCAGTATACTATGCGCAATATGCACATGCTCGTGTATGCAGTATCCTTCGTCAAGGTGAAGAGTTAGGATTAGCTACAGGCGGAGACGTGAACTATAAACTTGTTACTTCTGAGAAAGAAGTAGAATTACTGAAAAAACTTGGTGAATTCCCAGCTGTAGTTGCGGATGCAGCGCAAAAACGTCTGCCACACCGCATTACAAACTATGCATTTGAATTAGCTGCAGCACTACACAGCTTCTACAATGCAGAGAAAGTATTAAACCAAGATAACTTAGAGTTAAGTAAAGCTCGTTACGAATTAATGAAAGCAGTACGCACTACACTTCAAAACGCACTAGCAATCGTAGGAGTATCTGCACCAGAAAAAATGTAATGAAGAAAAGCGGAAGCGGCTCGTTTAGAATAGGAGGGGATGGAGCTCCTGACAGAGAGGCGTACTTTGCCTCGGAGGAAGGCGCGAAGCCACTGAGTATTCTAGCCGCTGGAGCTGGACAATGAAGAAAAGCGGAAGCGGACTTTCGCTTTAAGTAAAAGGCAATCACACGATGGTGTGGTTGCCTTTTTGTATGGAGATAATAAAAAAATATAATTTTTATCAAACAAATATATGAAAGAGTTCGCTAATCCATTTGTGATATTTGAGGTGGCAGGAGTTACAATGTTTTTTGCTTTTATAGCACTTTTAGTATGTATAGCATCATGGGTATATACAGATGCAAAAACGCATGGAATAAGTAAGTGGTGGAGTGTGGTATCGATTCTATTACCATTCTTTATTGGAGTTTTGTTATATATGATGCGAAGAAGTAAAAAGAGAGTAGAAGGAGAACATATGATGAAGGGTATGAAAAAACAAAAAATAACGTTAGTTGCCATATTTGCAAGTGTAATGTTTGTATTACTCAGTGGCTTTGCTTTTGTCCAAACGTTAGATGATACGTGGAAAGCCGGAGATATATATTTAGAAAGCGAGAAGCAAGGAGAGGCAAGTTACGAGGCCAAGTTCTCATCATGGGATACTGCGGGGAAAGACATTGAGCTTGAGTACGAAAAAGATACAGAAGTAACATTTTTTTATGAAACAGATGCAAGACGTGGTAACTTATGCTTTAGTTTGTATGAAAGACAAGCGGAAAGTATGAAAGAGTTAAAAGAAATCTGTGAATCGAAAAAAGGTACTTTTACAGTTACATTGAAGGCAAACGAAAAGTACGTATTTAATATAAGTGGTTTCATGGTGAAAGATGGATTTGTAAAAGTGAATTGGAAAGAGCAATAAGAGAGGCCCTATAAAGGGCCTCCTTTTTATTGAATTGTATAAGTAACAGAAAAACTAACAGGACTATAGTACACGTAAGGTGCATGAAATTGGACATACATATTTCCATCTGTTTTTGCAGCGAAAATTCTGCCGTAACCATCAGAATAACGCCCAATAAGGTTATGATTTGAGTCATAAACACTGTAACTAGGGGTTTTGCTGTTAGGATGAATTGTTAGTTCTTGTCCTTTTTGAAGGAAAATAGGTTCTTGTTCGGAACTACTTCCAGTTTGCAAAGAATAAAATTTTGTAAAGCTTTGTTCTTGAGCGGCGGCAGCCTTTGTTTCTGGAATAAAGGCGGTAGCTCCAGTAATTCCTGCTAAAGTTAACGCACCTGCTAAAATCATTTTTTTCATAGTAGAAAAAGCCTCCTTATTAGTTGTAATCATTTTTGTTACAGTTAATATTGTATACGATAATACATAGGAGAAAATATGCTTTTATGCATATATATTTTTTCTCAATAAAAAACCACCGATAAACTCAGTGGTCTTTTAAAGCATTAAGCGGCCTTCTGTTCAGTTTGAGTAACAGGTGTTTGAAGTGTATTATAAACTCCTGTCCCGATAACGTCTAATGCCATTTTCATACGTTCAGGCGAAATGTTTTCTAACACATTATCTTGAGGTGTATGGTATACCTTTTCAATATGATAGATTAATGGATTCCAGCTATCGACACCCATCCAAATAAATAGAGCGGCAGGAATACCAACTTCAGCAAACGGTACGTGATCACTAGAGCCGAATTTTCCTTGAAGAACGAGGTTATTATTTAATTGTTTACCCGCTTGCAGGGCTGCATCTGTTACAAGATTTGTAGAACCATCAGGTGTCATAGCGTATAAATTTTTTGCTTTATCATAATTTGTTGCAACCATATCAGCGTTAAAGACACCTAAAATACGGTCACGTTCTTTCTGAGATAGGCTATTTACATAATGGTCTGAACCAAGTAATCCAGTTTCCTCGGAGCCGAAAGTAATAAAACGAATTTCTTTATCAGTTTCTATATTTTGCAAAGCACGAGCTAATTCTAATACCAATCCAGTCCCAGAAGCATTATCGTTGGCACCAGGTGCTCCAACGACGCTATCATAGTGTGAACTTATAACGACAGCTTTTGCATTACCTGTACTATTTTTTGGTTTCTTTTTCGCAATAACATTTAGAGAAGTTAAATTAGATTCATGTCTGGCTTTTAAAGAAAGGATTGTCGTTCCTTTTTTCGCAATTTCTTCTTTAAATGCATTTCCTTGAGCGTAAGCAAGACCAAATACAGGAACAGACTGTTTTTTCATTAAGCGGGGATTGAAAGTTTGTCCGTAGTTTCCACGCCCCCCAATTAAACTGTATAAAAGAACGCCTTTTGCACCTTTACTAACAGCATTTTCAACTTGTTTATTATAGTCTGCTATCGTTGTTCCTCTTTCGAATAGAACAATTTTACCATTAACTTCATTTGGAATATCCGCTAATTTTGTTCCACCTTTAACAAAGATAAGAGGGGCTGTAACAGCCTCTGCAGAAATTAGTGCATTAGGAGCAGCACCGGCTTGCCAATTACGTTTTGTGGATAATGGCGATTCAATAAATCCAACGTACTGATCCGGCACTTGAAATGGCTGATATTCAACTTCATAGCCCATCGATTTAAGCTGCATACCAATATAGCGAGAAGCCCATTCTTCAGACTTTGTTCCACCAGGACGAGGACCAATTGTTTCGGATAAGAAACGGATATGTTCGATGGCACGGTTTGCATCAATTTGTTTTGTAATAGATGGAGTCTGTGTAATTTCTGAGGTGGAATCAGCTTTTGCTTGTCCGATTGGAGCTAAACCGACAGCAAGTGATACGGCAAGTAAAGAGCTTACCATTTTTTGTTTCAACGATTTTATCATTTTTTCCTCTCCCATTCTTCTATTCTCTCTGACTGACAAAAGAAGACGGATAACGACTTTATTTTACCTGTGCACCATTTATTTTTCAATATTCTGACATTGAGAAATAAAAATGCTATATGCATATTTGCATATTTTTGGTGGAGATATGTATGCTATCATCTTAAATGAAGGTTAGCTTTCTGTTTGGAAAGCTCCTACATTGCATGAATCTAGTGTACCCAAACTTTAGATTATGTAGAGAAAAGAATCCACTGTAGGGTTTCTTTTCTCATGTTTGAATCATATGATGATAAATATGTTTCCGCATTTCATAATTATCATCAGTGATATATGTAAGGCATCCATATGAAAATACGAGGCTGTTCAAAGGTTTTCCGTACTTTTGGGCAGCCTCACCCCGTTAAAAAGACGATACTTTATGTATCGTCTTTTTTGTATAAAAAAACATCCAATCAATTGAGAGATTAATTGGATGTGAAAAAAATTAATAATGTTTTTTTCGTTTTGTAGCTAAAATACTTAACAATCCAGCGAGTAGAAGAACAATACCTACTGTTTGTGTAGGATCTTCTTTATGACCTGTATTTGGAAGGTGTTTATCCGTATTTCGATCATTTTGCGGTTTGTTATCTGTTTTATTCGATGTTTCTTCAGAAGTTCCGTTTTCGTGTTTCTCAGATGTTTCATTGCCTTTGTTTTCTTCTTTATTTGGAGGAGTAACTGGCTTGTCATCTCCACCTGAAGAAGATTCAATTTTTTTATTTGAAACTGTAATTTGTAGTGGCGTAGCTTGGGTCTTATCAATTGTAAAGTTTATTGGTGATGCATCTAATTGATAGCCTTTAGGAGCCTTTGTTTCTACTAATTGATAATTACCAGGTTTCAAATCATTTACGATTACTTTTCCGTGTTGATCTGTTTTTAAACCTTCTCGGATGACTTTTCCATCTTGGTCTAAAATATTGAAAATGGCACCTTCAAGTGTTCCATGGTGATCAATATCAACTTTAGTTAACTTAATTGAACCCTTTGTTAAACTATTTAAAGCTGTAACAGAAGCGATTTTTTCTTGACCTTTTTTAACTGTGAACTTAATCGGTGTTTCGTTTAAGTCATAGTGTTCAGGAGCTTTCGTTTCGATAAACTCATAGTCTCCCGGTGGTAAGTTATCAACGACTAAACGGCCATTTTTATCAGTAGTTAAATCAGTATGGACATTGTGTCCATCTTTATTAACAATTTTAAATACTGCACCCTCAAGCGTTGTATTTTGTTCAACATCATCTACTTTAATTAACTCCACACTACCTTTCGTTAAGCTGTTAATAGCAGTAACGAAGACGTGCTTTGTTTGACTTCTTTCAATTGTGAACTTAATTGGTGTTTCGTCTAAGTCATAATGTTTCGGAGCTTTCGTTTCAACGAATTGATAGTCTCCTGGTTGTAGGCCTTTCGCGATGATTTTACCATCTTTATTTGTAACTAAATTCGTACGAATGTCGTTACCATTCATATCAGTAATTTTAAATACCGCACCTTCTAGCATTTCTTTCTTATCTATAGAGTCAACTTTCGTTAATTCCACGCCACCTTTTGTTAGGCCATTCTTAGCAGTAACAGAAACGTGAGTTAGTTGACTTCTCTCGATAGTGAAGCTGATAGGTGTTTTATTTAAATCGTAATGCTTAGGAGCTTTCGTTTCAATGAATTGATAGTCTCCTGGGCGTAAGTTCGTAGCAGTAACCTTACCATCTTTATCAGTAGTTAAATCAGTACGAACAATTTTACCTTTCGCATCGATGATGTTAAACACTGCATCAGAAAGTTTTGTATCTGGATTTATATCATCCACTTTTATTAATTCTACAGCACCCTCAGTTAAGCTATTTTTAGCAGTAACTTGGAGCTTTTCTTTTTGGCTTTTCTTAATTGTAAACTTAATAGGTGTACTATCTAATTTATAGTGTTCAGGAGCTTTCGTTTCAATAAACTGATAGTCCCCAGGGCGTAAATCAGAAACAGAAATTTTTCCATGTACATCTGTTGTAAGCTCAGTGCGAATGTCGTTACCATTCATATCAGTAATTTTAAATATCGCATCTTTAAGAGCAGTACCATCTACATCATCCACTTTAGAAAGTTCCACAGCGCCTTTCGTTAAGCTATTTGTAGCTGTAACGGAGATAGGATGAGCTTGGCTCTTTGTGATTGTGAATGGAATTGGCTCTTTGTTTAAATCATAGTGTTTCGGAGCCGTTGTCTCGATGAATTGATAATCACCAGGACGTAGGTCAGAAACGCTAATTTTACCTTGTTGATTCGTAACAAGATCTTTGTGAATTACAGTGCCATTCATATCCACAATTTTAAATACTGCGCCTTCAAGAGTAGTGCCATCGACGTCATCCACTTTAGAAAGTTCCACGCCGCCTTTTGTTAAACTATTTTTCATAGTAACGGTAGCAATATCTTTTTGGCTTTTTTCAATTGTAAATATAATTGGTTTTTTGTCTAAATCATAGTGTTCAGGAGCCGTTATTTCAACGAATTGATACGTACCAGGACGTAAGTTTTCGATAACGATTTTACCTTCACTGTTTGTTTTTAGATCTGTTTTAAGTACTTTGCCATCTTGATCTAGTAAATTAAATACCGCATCGGCAAGTTTTGTTTGATTGTTTAAATCATCAACTTTAAGTAATTCGATACTACCTTGTTTTAAGCTATTTGTAGCAGTTAAAGAAATAGCTTTCTTCTGTCCTTTTTCGATAGTGAAACTAATCGGTGTTTCATCTAAAACGTAATGCTTAGGAGCTTTCGTTTCGATGAATTGGTAATCACCAGGACGTAGGTCGTTAATTTCGATTATTCCTTTTTCATTTGTAACAAGGTCTTTATGAACTACATCACCGTTCATATTAACAATTTTAAATGCTGCATCTTTAAGAACAGTGCCATCAACATCATCTACTTTAGAAAGTTTAACTGCACCCTTTGTTAAAGTATTTGTAGCAGTGACATGAAGAGTTTCAGTTTGGCTCTTTTTAATTGTAAATACGATAGGTTTTTTATCTAAAACGTAATGTTCAGGAGCAATTGTTTCAACGAATTGATACGTACCAGGACGTAGATTTTCAACAACAATTTTACCTTCATCATTTGTTTTTAAGCCTTCTTCAACTAGCTCTCCGTCTGCATCTAATAAGTTAAATACGGCGTTAGCAAGTTTTGTATTTATATCAATATCGTCAATCTTTGTTAGTTCAACGCTACCTTTTTTCAAAGCATTTTTGCCTGTAACATTGATCTCTTTCGTTTGACTTCTTTCAATTGTAAATGGAATCGTTGTTTCATCTAATACATAGTGCTCAGGAGCTTTTGTTTCAATGAACTGATAGTCGCCAGGGCGTAAATCAGAAACAGAAATTTTTCCGTTTTTATCTGTAACAAGATTCGTATGAACTTCCTTACCATTCATATCAACAATCTTAAAGATTGCACCTTCGAGCATCGTACGATCGATGTCATCGATTTTTGTTAATGTTACTGCACCTTTCTTTAAGCTGTTAGTAGCAGTAACAGTAATATTCTCTTTTTGACTTTTTTTGATAGTGAATGGAATAGGGTCTTTGCTTAAGATATAGTCTTTTGGAGCTTTTACTTCAATAAATTGATAATCTCCAGGACGTAAATCAGAAGCAGTAACTTTACCTTGTTTATCAGTCGTTAAACCTGTACGAATTACCTTTTTAGTATCATGAGCGTCAACAATTATAAATTCTGCACCTTCAAGAGTAGTGCCATCAACATCATCAACTTTAGTTAAAGTGACGCCACCTGTAAGTAAACTATTTTTTACAGTAACAGGGATAGGAAGAACTTCCTTGCTACCTTTTTTAATTGTGAACTTAATAGGTTTTTTGTCTAACTTATAATGTTCAGGAGCTTCGGTTTCAATAAATTGGTAATCACCTGGTGCTAAATCTGGAATAACTAGTACTCCATAATCATCTGTTTTTAAATCTTTCATAATTTCGTTGCCAGTTGCGTCTTGTAATGTGAATACCGCGCCAGCAAGAGCTATACTGCTTTCCACATCATCTTCTTTAATTAGTTTAACTTTCCCTTTCGTCAAACTATTTTTAAATGTAAGTGGAATTAGTTTTTGTTGCCCTTTTTCGATTGTAAATTCAATTGGTTCTACATTTACATCGTAATAAGTAGGGGCCTTTGTTTCGATTAGTTTATAGTTACCAGGGCGTAAGTCGTCCACCACTAACTTTCCATCACTATTCGTAACAAGGTCTTTATGAATTACCTTTGTATCATCATTTGCATCTACAATTTTAAATACTGCACCTTCAAGTGTTTCCTTTTCATCTGCAGCATTCACTTTTGTTAACTCAATACCGCCTTTTGTTAAGCTGTTTTTAGCAGTAACGTTAATAGCAGTTGCTTGGCTTTCCTTAATTGTAAATTCAATCGGTTTTTTATTTAAGTCGTAATGCTCAGGAGCTTTCGTTTCGATAAATTTATAGTTACCTGGACGTAAACCAGTAGCAATAATTTTACCTTCTTGATTCGTAACTAATTCTGTACGGACATCTTCATTTTTGTTATTAACAATTTTGAAAACGGCACCTGTAAGTGCAGTGCCATCAACATCATCGACTTTTGTTAGTTCAACATCGCCTGGTAATAGACTATTTTCAGCTGTAATAACAATCGATGTTTTTTGACCTTTTTCAATTGTAAATTCAATTGGTGTTGATCGCAGTTCATAATGTTCAGGAGCTTTCGTTTCAATAAATTTATATTTGCCTGGACGTAAGTCAGAAGCTTTAATAGTTCCGTTTGTATCGGTAGTTAAATCCATACGAACGTCTTCATTCTTTTCATTAACAATTTTGAACATAGCTCCAGCAAGAGGAGTCTTTTTATCAAATTCGTCGACTTTTACTAACTCAACGGCACCAGTTGTTAAACTGTTTTTAGCAGTAATTGGAATGATACTTGTTTGACTTTTCTCGATTGTAAACGGAATTGGTTCTTTATTTAAGTCATAATATTTAGGTGGTGTTGTTTCAATAAATTGATACTCACCAGGCTCTAAATCTTTAATGGATAAGGTTCCATCTTTTTCCGTTTTTAAGTTTGTACGCACGTCTTCGTTTTTGTCGTTTACAATTTTGAATACCGCACCTTCAAGGGTAGTACCATCAACATCATCAATTTTTGTTAAAGTCACGCCACCTTTAATTAAAGTGTTTTTTGCTTTAACAGAAGCTGCTGTAGTTTGGCTTTTTTCTATTTCAAATAGGATAGGTGTTTTGTCTAATTCATAATGCTCAGGAGCTTTTGTTTCGACAAATTGGTATTTACCAGGACGTAAATCTTTTGCTTCGATTTGTCCATGTTCATTTGTTGTTAATTTCTCATATCCAGTAATATTTTTTCCGTTGCGATCTTGAACAGTAAACTCTGCCCCTGCTAAAGTTTTATTATGATTATCAACTTTTGTTAAAAGAGCAGATCCTTTAGTTAAACTATTTGTCGCAGTTCGGTTTACTACTGTTGTTTGATCTTCAGAGATAGTAAATCGAATTAGTTTGCTATCTAGTTGATAATGCTCAGGAGCCTTCGTTTCTTGTAAGTAGTAAGTTCCTGGCTTTAGTTTATCTATAATAATTTGTCCGTTATTATTTGTTGTTAATTCTTTGTGTTCTGAAATTACTTTTTTGTCTTTATCAAGTAGTGTGAAAACGGCACCTTGCAGTGTTACGTTTTTATTCAGGTCATCAGATTTTGTTAAAACTACTTTCCCGACAAATTTCTTATTTGCAAGTGTATATGTTGTAGTCTCTTGTGTACCAAGCTCAACGATTTTCCCTTGTTTTAAATCCCAGCTAATTACATAGCCTTCAGGAGCTTTTGTTTCTTTTAATAAATATTTATCGCGTTTTAAGTTATTAAATTTAGCAATCCCGTCTTTGTCTGTTGTGATTTTACGGATAACAGTTTTCCCTGTACGATCGTATAAAGTAAATTCTGCCCCGGCCAATGGTACGTTCTTATTGTCATTATCTACCTTTATAATTTCAAGGTTTCCACGACCTTTAGTAGCAGATCCTCCGCCCGAACCAGAAGACATTCGTACTTCAATCGTTTCGGTAGTTTCTGTATTTGTTACTGTTAACTTATTGCCTGCGATTTTCGCTTTATTACTTACTTTTTCTTTATCGTCTGCATTAATAAGTGAACGATATTCTAAAATATAAGCTCGATCAATTTTTTTCAAGAAGGCAATTTCGAAATGTTGCTTTCCTGTATTATTGTCTGTTGTGATCTTTAACTTATAGTCTGTTCCTTGTTTTAATTCATTTGCTGTATCTTTTGTTAAATTTCCATATGGATCGACAGTTGTAGGATATAAGTGG
The DNA here is from genome assembly GCF_051780025.1 of Bacillus cereus group sp. BceL062. Classification (NCBI taxonomy): domain Bacteria; kingdom Bacillati; phylum Bacillota; class Bacilli; order Caryophanales; family Bacillaceae; genus Bacillus; species Bacillus cereus group sp. BceL062. The sequence goes on from NZ_JBPWGY010000010.1 coordinate 147,263, forward strand.
AATGAATCGTCCACAAGTACCTGATTGTCTGTTGGATCGTCTGTTACAACTGCGTCTGCAATGGTTGATTGGCTTTCGTTAATTGCAATACTCCAATTAATATAGTTGTCATCTTGTACAGCTTTTTTTGTGACAAAGCTATCACCTTTATTTACTTGAGCATCACCTTTAAGAGTGTTAACAATTTTAGAGCCATCTTTTAACTCTGCCTCGTTTTTGTAGGTACCCTGGATAAGCTCACCATCAAGACTTGTTTTAAAGATAATATAATAAGGTGAATTAATTGATTGTTTGAAATGAACCTTTAGGGTGTTTTTATTTCTATCTGTAGGCTCTTCAAGTTCATATTGCTCAGTCGGTACAGCATTACCAGGTTTTGCGTTATCCGGACTTCCATTTAAAATCATGTCGCGCACTTCGATGGATCCTGGTACTAACTTTTGTTTATCTTGTATTACGTCTATAACATAAGGATCTTTAATCTCAACGTTATTATAATTAAAGCCTATTATCCAAGTGATTTCTTTTGTTTGGGCGTTATAAGAACCGTATTTATACCCATTCGCCTTTGTGAAAGCATCAGGATCAAAATTAGCTGCATCTTTATTTGATTGTTTGTTGGAATCTGCATCTATCCAAGATATGTTACCTGTATTTTTAAAGGAAGTTTTACCACTTTCCAATTTTGTATAGTCAAAGTCTGTTGTATATTTTACAACTAATGTCTTTGTCATATTAGACTGATATGTACCTATAAGGGTAATGTTGAAACCTTTATCCGTCACATCTAAAACATAGTCAGTCCCAGCTTGAAGAGTATAATCTCCGTCTTTAATTTCTAATTTCTTATCTTTTAATTGCAATCCACCATGATCAAAGGTATCCGTAATGATCGCGTTGTTTAATGGATAGTTGTTATTATTTACTATAATTGTCCAAGTTGTTGTTTTGTCTTTATAGTTTGTTTCAGCTTTATTATTAGATTTAATAATATTTTGCTGCTTGAAGCCGGCTTCATTTTCTTTACTTGAACCATTATCAGCTGTAACTGTATTTTTTACTTTTCCATCTGTTATGACGTTACCAGTTGGCTTTGTTTTATAGGTAATTACATAAGCACTATTAATATCCTCATTAAACTGTAGGTCGAATCCATTTTTCTTTTTACTTACAGTGTAATTAGTAACAGCGCCTCCTGTTACAAGCTTTCCTTTATCATCATATGAAGCATTTTTCACGACAATGGAATTTTCATCTAGTACATGTGCAGCGTCAAAAACATCTTTTAAAATTGCATCTGTTTTTTTGATATCTCTTTGATCACCATTGTAAGTAATTGTCCATTCAATCATTTGCGTCTTTGGATCATATTTACTCGTTTTGTTTAAATGTGTACCACGAGAAACCGTTACAGTAGAGCTTGCGTTTTGTTGCTTTTGATTATCACTCGTTATCGTAACGTTATTTTGGAAATTTTCAACATTTTCATCAGTAATTTTTGTGGTATATTCGATTTGGTATGCTTTATCGATGTTATCTTTAAAAGCAATCTCTAATTTTGAACCATCTGATGAAGTGATTTTGTAATCTGCTGGATCAGCTTCTGCACCACGTGTTGCGTTCCCATTAACATCAACTTCTAAATAATAAACTTTAATAGAATCTTTATTTAAGCTTGTACCTTGTGGGATGTTATCTTTAAAAATAGCGTTTTTAAGCTTATCTTTCGTTTTATTCATCTCTACTGTCCAATTAATTTCATTTGTATTAATTGGCCTATCAGGTAACCCTTTTTTATTCGTAGCTGTTTGGACATTAGGCTTAAAGTCAACTGTAATAGAAACATCTTTATCTTTAATTGGGAAAGGAATTTCTTGTGTTGTTGTACCTTTAATTTCAGCTTTATTAAATTCTGTCTTTAATTGTAGGTTACCGACAAGATCTGGATGTTCTTCAACATAATCGTTGAATGTCATTGTGACCTTTCCCTCTTTTGTAACAGTAAAGTTCCCAATTGTGTTGCTTTCGCTATCGTATAAAGGACTGTTAATTGTATTGTAAATCTTAAAATGTTTAGGAAGATCAAAAATATAGTAATCTCCACTTTTGACATTCATTGATTTTAAAAGTTCCCATGTAAACTCAATGTTGGCAGGGGAATCTGTACTTGGACGGTTATCCTCTGTAAATGGTTTTCCGTCTTTGTCCGTTAACTTTACACCTGTTAAAATGTTTGTTGTTATTTGCTTTGGACCTGAATTTGTATTCTCAGCAGGGTTGCTTGCTAGTTTTTGTTCTGGGTTGTCAGTGGCTTGCGTAGCTGCTGGATTTTGTTCCGGATTGTCAGTAACAGGTTTAGTTGCTGGATCTTGCTCTGGATTGTCAGTAACAGGTTTAGCTGCTGGATTTTGTTCCGGATTGTCAGTAACAGGTTTAGTTGCTGGATTTTGCTCTGGATTGTCAGTAACAGGTTTAGCTGTTGGATTTTGCTCCGGATTACCAGTAACAGGTTTAGCTACTGGATCTTGCGCTTGTTTATTAGTATCCTGTTTGGTTACATCTTCTTTAGCATCTTCTACTTGAACAGGAACTGAAATAGGATGAGGCATTGTTCCTAGAGGAAAAGCAATTTGAACTGATTTTTCTCCAGTTGTTAAAGTTGGGTTAAATACAGTATCAAGTTTAATTTTTCCTTTAGCACCTTTTGAAGTTTCTACTTGATCATTAAATAGTAGCTTTAATTTATTATCTTTAGCTGTTATAAAATATTGACCAATATTTTTTTGGTCTGCTACTAAATCCCCTTGCAAATCTTTAGATACTTTCAATGCAAGTGGTATTTGAAGTACTGCTGTCTCGTTTGCATGTACAACTTGTTTATCTTTTATTGACCAAGCGTATTCAACTTGAATGGTTGATCCTATCTTTATTAAGTTGTTAGGATTTTTTGCTTCGTCAATAATATGATTAGTTGCATCTTTCATTTCAACAGTGTCAAATAATGAATCCCCTGTTAAGGTTTCCGCTCTTACTTGATTGTATGGAAAACTAGCAAGCTGCGAAAATAGTACGAATACAGTTAAACATATATTGAAAAGTTTTTTCATTGTTCCTCCTCTGAACATTCCTTTGTCCATTGGGGACTTATTCCATATGAACAAATGGAATATTAAAAGTATTTGTTATAGGCGATTTGTTTTTGTTATCCCTCCATTTCTATACGCGTTCTCCGACAAAAAAAGATGATATTCAATGTAGTGTTATTTAACGTAAAACAAAATGTATATTTACACATTTATATGAAAAAATACACAATTCGACAAAAAATGTCGAAAAAAATACTGATATAAAAATAATATCAGACCTTTATAGGTGAGAGTTTTCATGTGAATCTAATAAAAAGAATGGTTATAAAGGTAAGTTTTACGATACATGCTAACCAAAGTAATGTATCCCTTTGTGAAGGCTTGTTTTTGCCTTAAGGTTATGTGGAAATAAAAATCTAGATAGGGTTGATTTTGGTCAGAATGAAGAAAATATATACTTTGAAAATAGTCATCTATTTTGCCTAGAAAGAGTTTTACGATTAGTGGACCGAAGTGGAAATTCGATTGTTTCTTACATTGTTAGAGGAATATAAGAATTACAGAATATTCGACTAAATCGTTACTACGGTCATTTTTGAAACTGTTTTAAATAATAAAAAAGAAGGTACGGTACTTCTTAGCGACAATATCTTTTTAGTAAAGATAAGCCTAAATAACCTTCGCTAAAGATTATATACTTAAATGATAAAGAGTTCAACAGTATTTCATATATTTTCCAAAAATAAAAAAACGACTGTTTTATGTAGAATCAATCTACAAAACAGTCGTTTTTTCGTATTATATTTCTGTTAAAATTATCGGCTCACCACGTGTTACGACAACTGTATGCTCACATTGTGCAACAAGGCTTTTGTCAGGAGTAACGAATGTCCAACCGTCATCACCGCGTTCGATAATATGATCAGCTTTCATAGAGATAAATGGCTCTACAGCGATAACAAGACCGTCTTTTAGAAGCGCACTATCCATTGGATCATAATAACTTAAAATGTGGTTTGGTGCTTCATGTAAACTAAGACCGATACCATGACCAGTTAAGTTTTGAATAACATTGTATCCACTTTTATGTGCGAAGTTTGAAACCGCACGACCAATTTGATTTTGTTTTGAACCAGCTTTAACTTTTTTCATTGCTGCCCAAAATGCGTCAACAGCTGCTTGGCAAAGTTTTTCTTTTTCTTCGTCTTTCCCAAGTACAAATGAGATACCCGTATCTGCATAATAACCATCAAGTGCGGCAGATACGTCGACGTTTACTAAGTCGCCTTCTTTTAATACACGATCTCCTGGAATGCCGTGAGCAACTTCTTCATTTACACTAATGCAAGTTACACCAGGGAAATCATATTCTTTTTCAGGTGCAGAAATAGCACCATGCTCATCTAATACTTTTTTACCGATCAAATCAAGCTCTTTCGTTGTCATACCTGGCTTCGCTTCTTTTTTCATTTCTTCACGTGCAAGCGCAACGATGCGGCCGATTTTTCGTAAGCTTTCTAAATCCTGTTCATTACGAATAATCATGAAAACCACTGTCCTTCCTCGAATATATATCTTACCCGATTGTATCATGTTTATTTTCGTCCTGCTACTCGCTTGCGGTATGCGGGTTGATTCCTCACACAAAGAATACATGACAATTGTCATATGGATGTCATGACGCATCATACTGTTTCCTAACTTTTCCAAGGAATACAATGTAAATATAAGAAACAGCGGGGGTGGAGAGATGGAAAAGGTTATTGAGATAAATGGTGTTTCTAAAACATTTAAACATAAAAACGCAGTAAGTAACGTTTCATTTCACGTGGATAAAGGGGAAATAGTAGCATTACTTGGACCAAATGGTGCGGGGAAGACGACGATGATTTCGATGATGCTTGGATTAAAAGATCCTACAGAAGGGACAGTTTCTATATTTGGAAAGAGTCCAAAGCATAGAGGCGTTCGTAATAGCCTTGGGGCAATGTTACAAGAAGTAAGTGTGATTGATAGCATTACAGTGGAAGAGGCAATTGAGCTATTCCGCAGTTATTATACAAACCCGGTAGCGAAAGAAACATTACTACAGTTATCAAATTTGGAATCAGAGCGAAAGCAAAGATGTGAAAAGTTATCAGGTGGGCAAAAAAGAAGATTAAATTTTGCACTCGCACTTTCGGGAAATCCAGATTTGTTATTTTTAGATGAGCCGACAGTTGGAATGGATATTACGTCTCGAAGAACGTTTTGGGAAACGATTAAAAAGTTAGCAAGTGAAGGGAAAACGATTATTTTAACAACACATTATTTAGAGGAAGCAGATGCGTTGGCGAATCGTATTTTATTGTTTGCGAACGGAAAAATTATCGCAGATGGCACACCAGATGAAATGAAAGCGACGATTTCTCGAAAAACGATCTCGTTTTATTCTAAAGAAAAAATCCCTAAGAGTTTACTAAAGGAATTACCGCATGTAACAGAAGTACAGTCAAATGAAGGGCGCTTCACTTTAACGACGGAAGATACAGATGCCACTCTACAAGCAATTTATCAGAAGAATCTACCTGTAACAAATGTTTCAGTTGAACGTGGAAGTCTCGATGAAGCATTTGAACAGTTTGTCGCAAATCAAAAGGGGGAAATTGCATGAAAGCTTTATGGATGCAATGCAAAATAGAAATTTTACGTACGTTCCGTAATAAATTATTTATCTTTTTCTCATTATTAATGCCAGTTATGTTTTACTACATTTTCACAAATGTTGTGCAAGTGCCACAAAACGGAGATGCGTGGAAAGCACATTATTTAATTTCTATGGCGACTTTTAGTATTGTAGGGACTGCACTTTTTAGTTTTGGTGTGAGACTTTCTCAGGAAAGAGGGCAAGGTTGGACACATCTTCTAAAAATTACACCGCTTCCTGAAGGGGCGTATTTAACAGCAAAAATTATCGCTCAAACAGTAGTAAATGCTTTTTCAATCTTAGTTATTTTTATGGCAGGGATATTAATTAATCATGTTGAGTTAACGGTAGGACAATGGATTGGTGCTGGATTATGGTTATTGTTAGGTGTGACACCATTTTTAGCACTCGGAACAGTAATAGGTTCCATTAAGAAGGCGGATGCAGCTGCTGGCCTAGCAAATATTTTAAATATGAGTTTAGCTGTAATTGGCGGGTTATGGATGCCGATTGAAGTATTCCCGAAAATATTAAGAACGATTGGTGAATGGACACCGACATATCATTTTGGAAGCGGTGCGTGGGATATTGTAGCTGGAAAATCAATTGGATGGGAAAATATCGCGGTATTAGGAGGTTATTTCCTTATATTTGTTGTAGTATCAATATATATAAGAAAAAGACAGGAAGCGGTATAAATGATAGAGAAGAAGAGGATGGAAATTTTTCCGAAACATATGGGTTTTTTTCCGTATATGTGGCTCGTATATTTGTTATTTCCAATTTATAATTTAACACAAGTATCAGGATGGAAACTTGTAATGGGGATCGGTATGTTGATAGTCTTCATTATCACATACCGTCAACTTTATTTTGTTCAGAAGACGTTCGTTTTGTGGGCGTTTATTCAAATGATATTAACCTTTTTATTTGCCATATTTTATAATCCTTTCATGATATTCTTTGGCTTTTTCACGGCAAGTGCGATGGGCTTTGCGCCAAGTAAGAAAGTATTTCGAGTGCTACTATGTCTGTTAGTTGTAATGCTCGGAGCATTTGTATTTGTAAATATGAATCAACTAACACCGGCAAATTTAGTAAATATCGTTCCGATGTTTATTTTAATGCTTCTTACGCCATTTGGTATGCGTAATTTTAATCAGAAAAAGATGTTAAAGAACCAATTAAACGAAGCGAATGAGCAAATTAAAGATTTAGTAAAACGTGAGGAACGGCAGCGAATTGCACGGGATCTTCATGACACGTTAGGCCATACGTTATCTCTTATTACGTTAAAAAGCCAGCTTGTTGAGAAGTTAATCGTAAAAAATCCAGAGCGTGCAAGTGTGGAAGCAAAGGAAATTACACAAACATCTCGTACCGCTTTAAAACAGCTGAGGGAATTAATTTCTGATATGCGCATGATTACAGTAGAAGAAGAGCTGGAGCAAATAAAAGCGATCTTACAAGCTGCTAATATTGAATTAGAAATAGAACAAGAAGCGAGTGCAAGTTCGTTATCACCGATTGAACAAAATATTTTAGGAATGTGTTTACGTGAGGCTGTGACGAATGTTGTAAAACATAGTAAGGCGACGCAGTGTACAGTTTCTGTATTAGAATCACAAGGTGAACTGATTTTGAAAGTAGAAGATAACGGAATTGGTTTAGAGGATCAAAACAATGATGGAAATGGTATTCGCGGCATGAAAGAACGAATTGCTCTTATTGATGGATTTGTTGAACTAAATACGATACATTCAGGGACGCTATTAACAGTAAAAGTACCAGTTGTCATTAGAACAGGAAAAGATGAGGTGAGGGTATGATTCGAATTATTATTGCGGAAGATCAACGGATGCTTCGTGGTGCATTAGGAGCCCTACTTGATTTAGAAGATGATATGGAAGTGATTGGGCAAGCTGCGAACGGGGAAGAGGCGTTAAAATTAATTGAATCGTTAAAGCCAGATGTAAGTATTATGGATATTGAAATGCCGATTCAAAGTGGATTGGATGTCGCTGAGACTTTAAAGAAAGAAAAATCATCATGCAAAGTAATGATTTTAACAACATTTGCAAGACCTGGTTATTTTGAACGAGCAATGAAAGCTGGTGTGCACGGATATTTGTTAAAAGATAGCCCAAGTGAAGATTTAGCCGCAGCGATTCGTAATGTAATGAAGGGAAAACGAGAAGTTTCTCAAGATTTAATGTTTGGTTTATGGCAGGAGCAAAATCCGTTGTCAGATCGTGAAAAAGAAGTATTGTTACTTGCTAAAGAAGGAAAGACTGCAAATGAAATTGCGAAAACACTTTATCTTTCACCGGGCACAGTACGTAATTATATTTCTGAAGTGTTAACGAAGCTCGACGCGAAAAATAGAATTGAGGCAATTACAATTGCGGAAGAAAAGGGATGGATATGAAAAGAAGTTTACCTACGAACGGTAAACTTCTTTTTTATTATTATACTTCTATTACTCTATTTATTTTTTGTAATGGTTTATAACCATGTGCTTCAAATGCTTTTGCAAATTCATTTGATACGGCATTTCCGTATAAATCTTTTGCAGCTTGTACGATGTGGGATTGGAGTGATTCAAAATCTTCAGCTGAAGTTGCGTAATTTTGCAATGTACGCATAACAACTTTACTTACTTTTTCGTTGCCTTGTTTTTGAACAGCAACATTGTTATATGTTTTACCTTCAGCTAATTGATATAATACGTGGCTGATGATACCAGAATTTACGTGAGACTCTTGATCATTTCCATCGTTATAAAAATCTTGTAAGTTTGTATATAATTTATGACCACCGTCACCAATTTCTCCCGGGATGTCACGGATTGTTAGGCCACCTAGTGTATCACCCATAATCCAGTTTCCCTTATCTTTCTTTACATAATATTCGATTTGCGTGCCCCAAAAATCTGCTAATCCCTCGTTTAACGCAGATGTTTCAGCGCTTGGATATCTCACAATTTTATTCTTTGTCGTACCGCTGAATACAGCATGTCCAAATTCATGGGCTGTTACATCAAGGGCTGAAGTGAGCTTTCCGTTTAAACCATCACCAAATACCATTTGATTCCAAGCAGGGTGCCAAAATGCATTTATATAATCTTCTTTTACACCATCACTAACTTCAGTAGAATCAAAACCGTGTACACTAGCAATAACTTTTGAATCTTTATTATCGTAACTTTTTAGATTATGCTCTTTTTTGAAGTAGTCATAAATATCGCTCATATTCTTCATAGCACCCGCTGCTTCTTTATCTGCAAAGTTAGGGGTGCTACTTGAAACTAGTGTCCCTGGATAACCAGCTTGACTATATCCGCCGAGAGAGTCCGCGTAGTTTGCATTATAAATATATATGCCAGTTCCGCGTGATAGATCAGCTAAATAAAATTTTCCGTCAGTCCCTTTCGCGATATTGAAAGAGATGTTTTCTTGAAGTGCGTTTTTCCCGGTTCCTTGCTCACTTGCGAGGGATAGTCTAGGTGATGTTACTTGATTTATAGTTTTATTCTCTTTATTTTTAATGAATTTTTCTTGGAAAAGTACCTCGCCAGTTTTTAAATCAAGGATTGCATTACCGTTTATAATTTGTTCATTGTTTTCGTAAGTAAAGGTAATAACAGTTGCAAATGTGTAATATCCATCTTTTTTCTTATAAACAACGGTTTCGTTGGTGAATTCTGTCTCAGTCGCATCGCTTGGAATTTGAAGTATATCGCGTAATTTAGATTTTACTTCATTTTTCGACAAAAAATTTGTTATAGTAAGATTAGGTTGTTGGTCTAAATTTTGGACAACTTTACCACTAACAGTTGTAATTACTCCATTTTTATCTACGTTTACAATAAGATCTTGACCATATACTTTATAGTTTTTGTAAGTTTGTGCAAGGCGAACTTCGGTTTGATTTTCTTTTGTTTCTTTATTTGTAGGTTGAAAATCAACATTTTTTTCAGTTGTAACTTGCTCTTGTTGAGCTTTAGCCCCGTTTACCTCACCTTTTAAATATTTTTTAGCAATATTCTCTTTCGTATCATTTTGAGGTTCTGTTAATTTTCCGATTGTTAAACCAGGCTGAGCAATTTCAACTTTCACTTCATTTTTGTTTAATTCTTGGGCATGAATAGCTTCTGTGGATAAAGGACAAAGGAGACCGAATGTAACGAATGCACTAGCAAGTTTTCTATAATTCATCTATAACACTCCTAATCTATTGTATGTGAGATGAATTGTATGAAACATTTGCCAGATTTTATATATATTATGCATTATTTCATATCAAAAATTGTCGAATTCACATTATTGTAGTGGTATGACAACTCAAAAAATTAGATTGTTATAATGGGATGGTGAGTAAGTATGCACGCAGAAAAATTAGGAATTGAAATTAAGAAAATTAGGGCGATGAGAGGATTAACACAAAAACAGTTATCCGAGAACATATGTCATCAATCAGAAGTGAGTAGAATTGAATCGGGTGCGGTATACCCAAGTATGGATATATTGCAAGGTATAGCAGCAAAATTACAAGTTCCCATTATTCATTTTTATGAGGTACTCATTTATTCTGATATTGAGAGGAATAAGCAGTTAAAAGATCGAATTATTATGCTTTGTAAGCAAAAAAAATATAAAGAAATTTATAATAGGGTATGGAATGAACTGAAAAAGGAAGAATATCATCCTGAGCTTCAGCAATTTCTTCAATGGCAATATCATGTAGCAGCTTACGTATTGAAAAAAATTGATTACGAATATTGTATTTTAGAATTAAAGAAATTGCTCAATCAACAATTGGCAGGAATAGATGTATATCAGAATCTTTATATTGAAAACGCAATTGCAAACATTTATGCTGAAAATGGCTATTTGAAGAAGGCTATTGAGTTATTTGAAAATATATTAAAACAGTTAGAGACATTGCATGATAATAAAGAATTTGATGTAAAGGTGAGACATAATCATGCAAAAGCATTATACTCAGATAATCAATACGAAGAAGCGCTTTGCCACGCAAATAAAGCTATTGAACTATCGTGTCAAATTAATAGTATGACATTGATTGGACAGCTATACTTTCGAAAAGGTGAATGCCTAGCAAAGCTAGGGTCTGATAGAGCAGAAATTGAAGATGCTTACGAAAAGGCATGCTTCTTTTTTGATATGTTAGGAAACCACGCATTAAAAGAATCACTTATGAAAAAAATGAAAAAATAAAAAAGACCTAAAAAACAAATATGCATAATTGCATAAAATGTGGATAAATTTTCATGATATATTTAAAGAAAAAATGCAGGTGATGGAATATGAAGAAACTGCTTATTGGTAGTCTATTAACGTTAGCGATGGCATGGGGTATTTCATTAGGAGATATAGCATTAGAGAAAAGCCAAATAATTTCTCATAATGATCAAGAGGTACAATTAGCTCAAGAGGTACCTTATGAGTACTAAAAAACAACCGTCTTACTTAGGCGGTTGTTTTTTTATGGAGTAACATCCAAACGTCTTTACTAGAAACAGGTTTGCTAATAAAGAATCCTTGAATGTGGTCACAGTTTTGTTCATATAGAAATTTCCATTGTTCTTCTGTTTCTACACCTTCTGCAATAACTTCTAAATTTAATTCTTTTGATAGTGTAATAATGGAAGAGATAATAGCTTCCTCTAAAGGACTTGTTGTAATTCCACAAATAAATTCTCGAGCAATTTTTAATGTGTTGATTGGGTATTTTGTTAAATAAGCTAAAGAACTATAACCAGTTCCAAAGTCATCTATTGAAATTTGAATACCGAGATTTTGAAGCTGCTCTAGCTTTGCAACTACAGATTGATTTTGGTTAATAGCGATACTTTCTGTAATTTCAATATCTAGTGCTTCCGGTTTTAGTTCTGTTTCTTTCAACACCTTTGAAATAGTTGGGATTAAATCTGTATGGTTGAATTGAACAACAGATAAATTCACACCAACTTTTAAGTGAGAAAAACCTTGATTATGCCATCTTTTTGCTTCTGAGCAGGCAGTACGTAAAATCCAATTTCCAAGTTCAATAATAAATCCTGTTTCCTCTGCTAGAGGAATAAATTGGGCAGGAGATACGATACCGAGTTTTGGATGTTTCCAACGAATTAACGCTTCAAAACCGATAATTTGTTTTGTTTTTGTGCTTACTTGTGGTTGGTATTCAAGGAAAAATTCATTTTGTTGTAATGCTTTTGAAAGTTCACCTTCTAAGAACTCAATCTCATTTTGTGCAATACTCATTTCTTTCGAGAAGAAAACAAATCTGTTTTTTCCATTTGCTTTCGCACGATACATAGCTAAATCGGCATTTTTCATTAATTCAGTTACATCGGTTCCGTAATCAGGATACATTGCAATGCCGATACTCGGTGTAACAGATAGTTCTTCATCTTTAATGAAGAATGGTTTGTTTAAAATAGTTAAAATCTGTTCAGCTATAAAAGCCGCACTTTTTTCTGAGTACATATCTGGTAATAGAATTGTAAACTCATCTCCGCCTTGGCGGGCAACGATATCTTTTGAACGCAAACATCCGCGTAACCTTTTTGCTACTTCAATTAGTAATAAGTCTCCGACATCATGACCGAGTCGATCGTTAATTTTTTTAAATCGATCTAAATCAAGAAACATGACGGCAACATCATTTGCGCTAGTTTGAGCTGTATTTAAAATAGTCTTTAAATCTTTTTCGAATTTGCGGCGATTTGGTAATCCAGTAAGTGCATCATGAAATGCCAAATGTTCTACTTGTTTTTGTTTTTCATATAAAGTTGTAATATCACGCGCTATCCCAAACATCCCAACAACTTCTTTATTTATAAAAGTAGGTATGAGTGTAATGTGAAGGTAATAGTAATAGCCTTCTTGTTCTTTCGTACGAACCTCTAAAGTTTGTGGTCTACCTTCTTTTGTTATTTGTAACGCCCTTTTTAGTAAATCATGATCTTTTGGATCAATAAAGTGCAGAAGGGAATAGCTTGCTACTTCACAATAGTAAGCAGTAAATAAGCTTTCACAAGCTGTGTTAGATTGCTGAAAAATACCATGCATATTTAAAGAGAAAACGGCATCAGGATGATCTTCAAATAAAGATTTATAACGTTGTTCACTTTTTGATAACGCAGAAGCACCTTCTTCAACTTCATCTTCTAGTTGTGTAGTCAGCTGTTCATATGTATCAATTAAGACTTTATTATCTTTCCACATGTAAAGTTGTCGCAAGAATAATAAAATAAGTGATAATACAAGACCAATTAACATGAATTTATCATCCCAAGGCTGAATGATAATAAAGGAAAAAGTAATGATTATACTAAAATAAGGCAATATAAAGCGTACATAATCAAATCGATAATATTTCGTTTTTGTTTCATGTTGCATTGGCTTATCTAAAATGTATAGTATGGACGATAAACCAATTAATAAAATCGAAGCAGTATGTATTAAATAAGAGAATTCAGCAGAAGTTTTTATTCCTGTGTTTAACTGGAATAGCTGTATATATCCGTATACAAGAATGATAGTAAAGCCAATAATTAATGAAATTCTACTAGAAGAATATTGTTCTCTTCTATATAGGCTAATAACGGCGTAAATGACTAATGATTGTGCAATAAAATATCCAATTAAAACCCACGTATCCTTTGTTAACGTATGAAAGCTTGAAAGATCTAAAATAAAGGTTAAGGTAAAATAAATATTCATAATAACGATAAAGATACTATCGAATGAAAATTGAGCAAGGCCTCTAATAGAGTAATGTTTTATGAACTTTATAGCAAATCCAGAAAAGAGTAAAATATATTGTATGATGAAGAAAGGTAGTGCCTCATAAGAGAATAGGACTTGATCGCATATAGAAAGTGAATGAAGGAATAAAGTTATCTCCATAGCCAATCCACATAGGCAAGTACATAATAATAACACCCAAAATAATTTATCACCACGCTTCATTTTTTTAATTGCTTTATAGGAACAATAACAAGAAAAGATTGCGGCAAAACAAAATAAGAAAAGGATTCCAATTTCTTTTATGTTCCACTCATTTGGAATAAGGAATATCCAAAGAGAAAATACAATTATATACATCATGACAAATTGTACATATTTTTTTTGATTAATCATATGATGACTCCGTTTCAATAAAGTTGAATCGCAGGATGAAAATGCTAATTTAAATAATATCATATAAAATAGGAACTTTTTTACTATAAGAATTACTTTTTGAAAAAAACAACGCAACATGACAATTTACCATTGTAATGTTGCGCCATTTATTCTTTTGATTCCTTTTATAGAAGAAAGCTCACTTATTAATTGTAACATTGCTAAATCTTTCTGTTTACTTTCAATCATAATATCAAAATTATAATTAATTTTTTTTGCAATGTGTAAAAAGGGCTTAATAAATTCTAAATTAATATAATCTGCATGAGCCCTAAATTCTTTTTCTGATTTAGGAGAGGAAATATGAACTTTAGGTGGGATATTTGTATGTGACCAAGTTTCAAAAATTGCAGGAAGTAATTCTTCTAGTGATTCTTCGCAAAGATTAGCCATGTGATGATGATAATCAAATACGAAAGGGATCTTTTCTTTTTGGCAAATTGATAAAGTTTCAGCAGTTGTATATGTTTTATCATCATTTTCTAGAGTCATTTGTTTTTTTATATGTGCAGGAAGTTTTTTTATGTTTTCATGGAAGCGTCCAACTGCTGCTTCTTTATTTCCGTAGGCACCACCTACATGAATGTTAATGTAAGAAGAATCTGCAATTCCTATCGCATGTAATACTTTATAATGATAGGTCATATCCGTAACTGCATTAGTTGTAATATGCGGCTTATCGCTTGTGAATAATGTAAATTGATTTGGGTGAAAACTTACTCGTAAATTGTGCTCTTGAATTAACGACCCTATTTTACGCCAAAGCGGCATGAATGCTCCAATATAATCAAATTCAACTTCAGGGTGTGTTGCAAGTGGAACGATGGAAGAAGAAAGACGATATAATGGGATTTCATGTGCGATATTGTAATGAAGGATACGTATTGTATGTTCTAAATTTTGCCTTGTAACATCGTACAGTTTATCCTCTCGCTCTTGTTTATTGAGTTTTTTAAAAGTTGTAAATGTCATCGTTTTAGCAGGAGAACAGTCCCACAATGCCATTGCATGTGAGACGTATCCAAACCGCATAATCATAAGGAATACACCTCTTTTATTCATCACCTTTCTTATAAGAAGAAAGCAAGTATCGTTCCTATCCATTCCTTTCCTCTATCTATAAGGGAAAGCGGGCTAACATCGTCATAGGAAAGGAATGACGCATTTTTTAAATCTTCATGGAATTTATTTTTTACCACCTGTATGAAGTACCTATCATATAAGAGGCAGTTGATTTCATGGTTACTATATAAACTTCTCATATCAAAGTTTGCAGTTCCAACATCGCAAATATCATCGTCGACTATAATAACTTTAGCGTGAAAAAAACCTTGTTGAAATGCGTAAATATTGCAACCAGCCCGTATTAACTTTCGGCAGTACGGGAATTTCGCTTCTCGAACGAGGGCATGATCAGCCTTTTCTGGAACGAGAATTGTTATTTGGACCCCTCTTTCTCGTGCTTTTAATAGAGCGTTCATAATTTTTTTGCCAGGAATGAAATATGGTGTACCGATAAAAAGTTCCTTTTTCGCACTTTTAATTAAATGTAAAAAGGTATGTTGTAAATAGGCACCATCAGTTGGAATGAATTGATGTAGGATGGTACCAGGTTCCTGTTTCGGAAAATAAAGAGGAGCATCCAATAAATTTTGGTTCGTATCATCCAACCAGTCATGTAAAAATTGTTTTTGTAAATCCTGAACGCCTTCTCCTGTAAGACGTAAATGATAGTCTCGCCATAATCCTAATTGCTCATTATGTCCCAAATATTCCTCGCCGATATTAAATCCCCCAATATAACTAATTTTCCCGTCAATCACTGTAATTTTTCTATGATTGCGTTGATTGGCAGAAAAGAAAGGGAAAGGGAATTTGACTTTATGACAAAAAGAAAAAGAGACACCATGTTTTTGTAGGGAACGAATTGCTTCATTTGATAAATAATGGCTACCAAATCGATCAAGTAACAGTCTTACTTCAATGCCTTCTTTTGCCTTATCAATAAGTAACTTTAAAAATTCACGACTTATCTTATCATTTTTTACAATGAAGAATAAAACGTGAATGTGGTGCTGGGCTTGTTTTATATCAGTAAATAAAGCATCGTATAGATCTTTCCCATATGTATAAAGGTGAAAATCACTTTGACGTAAAGGGAAAGTACGGGAACGCACACGTTTTAAATGAAGAAGTCTCCCATATGAAAGGTCAATTGTGATCCAAAGAGTAACGCATATGAATAAGAGAGAGAAATAGAACATGAGTGAAGTCCCTCCTTTGCATTCTTTTCACCTTCAGTGTGTTACAAATGATAAGGGGAGTAAGAATGCTACCAAAAATTTAACTAGAAGATAGCACGGTTTGTTCATTAAAATTTCATCTTATCCCGCTTTAACGGGCAGTAAGACAATCGCCTCAAAATCCGCTGAATACGAGGAAGCTAGGTTGAAATCAACTGCCCGTAAAAGCCCGATTGGTTTAACTAATATTTAGTGTGGAATGGACAGTCCCCACTGATTAAAGTTTCACTTTATAGTTTCACCCAAATAAACAGGTTTATTAAAAAATATGTTGTTGTATAACAAAAAACTGTTGACTGAATGCTCACTCATTATATAATGAAGGTAGGGGATAAAATTCAGAAAATTATATGTTTTTGAAGATTCTAAAAAAGAAAGAAGGCTTACAAAGAGAGGGGTAGCATAAAAATGAATAGCTTACTGATCATTAATTGGCTGGCTGCCATTGCTGTTATTGCTTATGCGGGATATTTGTTTGTATATCTTATACGAACGAGAATGGCCTACATACAATTAGGAAAAAAGATTGAATTTGACCGTCGCTTCAAAGAACGTTGGGATCTTCTTAAGGTCAATGTTTTCGGTCAGAAAAAGCTGCTGAAAGATAAAAAGAGCGGCATTATTCACGTTATGTTTTTTTACGGATTTATTCTTGTCCAATTTGGAGCAATTGACTTCGTTTGGAAAGGACTCGCACCAGGATCGCATCTTCCACTTGGACCACTATACCCTGCATTTACATTCTTCCAGGAAATTGTCACACTCGTTATATTAATCGCAGTCTTTTGGGCTTTTCATAGACGTTATGTTGAGAAGCTAGTTCGTTTGAAACGTAATTTTAAATCAGGCCTTGTTCTTATCTTTATCGGTGGTTTAATGATTTCTGTACTACTTGGTAATGGGATGGGAATTATATGGCACGGCGAGGAACTTTCATGGAGTGAACCGATCGCTTCTGCAATCGCTTACGTTTTCTCGGGAATAAATGAAACCGTAGCCATTTCAGTGTTCTATTTTTCTTGGTGGGTGCATCTACTAATTTTGTTAACATTTTTAGTCTATGTTCCACAATCAAAACATGCACATTTAATTGCTGGACCAGCTAACGTTTTCTTCGGTCGTCTCTCAAATCCAGGGAAGCTTGAAAAGATTGACTTTGAAGATGAAACGCAAGAAACATTTGGTGTTGGTAAAATTGAAGACTTTAGACAAAATCAGCTTATTGATTTATACGCTTGCGTAGAGTGTGGGCGCTGTACAAATATGTGTCCGGCAACAGGAACAGGAAAAATGTTATCACCGATGGATTTAATTTTAAAACTTCGGGATCATTTAACTGATAAAGGAGCGGCGGTAACATCGAAAGCACCTTGGGTTCCAGTAGTTGCTTTTAATAATACACAAGGAAATCAATTAGCGATGATGGCAGCTGGAAAAGGGCAGCAAGAATCAGCAGCTACAGCGCTAGCTTACGATCCGAGTTTAATCGGAGATGTTATTACAGAAGAAGAGATTTGGGCTTGTACAACGTGCCGTAACTGTGAAGATCAGTGTCCGGTTATGAATGAGCATGTTGACAAAATTATTGATTTACGCCGCTATCTTGTTTTAACAGAAGGAAAGATGGATGCGGAAGCGCAGCGTGCGATGACGAATATCGAGCGTCAAGGGAATCCTTGGGGTCTGAACCGTAAAGAGCGTGAAACATGGCGCCAAGGTGATGATGAAGTAACAGTTCCGACTGTAAAAGAAAAATCAAAAGCTGGCGAGGAGTTCGAATATTTATTCTGGGTTGGTTCGATGGGATCATACGACAATCGTAGTCAGAAGATTGCGATATCGTTTGCGAAGTTAATGAACGAAGCAGGCGTCTCATTCGCGATTCTTGGTAATAAAGAAAAGAACTCTGGAGATACACCGCGTCGCCTTGGAAATGAGTTCGTATTCCAAGAGATGGCAACAAAGAATATCGAAGAATTTGAAAAAGCAGGAGTGAAGAAAATCGTTACGATTGATCCTCACGCTTATAATACATTCAAAAATGAGTATCCAGACTTTGGCTTACAAGCAGAAGTCTATCATCATACAGAATTGTTAGCTCAGTGGGTGAAAGAAGGACTCTTAAAACCTGTTCACGCTATTGAGGAGACAGTTACGTACCATGATTCCTGTTATTTAGGACGATACAACGAAGTGTACGAAGCACCGCGCGATATTTTGAAAGCAATTCCTGGTGTGAATCTTGTAGAAATGGCACGTAACCGTGAAACAGGAATGTGCTGTGGCGCAGGTGGTGGCTTAATGTGGATGGAGGAGACAACGGGTTCTCGTATTAACGTTGCTCGTACAGAACAAGCACTAGCTGTGCAACCATCCATTATCGGTACAGGTTGTCCGTATTGCTTAACGATGATTAGTGATGGGACGAAAGCGAAGGAAGTAGAAGAGAAAGTTCAAACACTTGATGTAACAGAGATTTTAGAACGATCTGTTATCGGACAGAAGAAAGAAGCAATGTAGTTTGTAAGCATGTATACAACTTTAGAAAGAGGTGCAATTATTGCACCTCTTCTCAACGCAAGGATACCGAGCGAGCGCTCGGTACTAAAAAAGAAACGGGGGAAAGAAACATGAATAAAACAGTTATTTTAAGTGCTGCAAGAACACCGGTTGGAAAATTTGGAGGATCTTTAAAAGATGTGAAGGCAACAGAACTTGGAGGAATTGCAATTAAAGCAGCGCTTGAAAGAGCAGATGTTTCTGCTAGTGATGTTGAAGAAGTTATATTTGGAACGGTTATTCAAGGTGGACAGGGGCAAATTCCATCTCGTCAAGCTGCGAGAGCTGCTGGAATCCCTTGGGAAGTGCAGACGGAAACAGTAAATAAAGTTTGTGCATCGGGACTTCGTGCGGTTACGTTAGCAGATCAAATTATTCGTACTGGTGATCAATCACTTATTGTAGCTGGTGGAATGGAATCGATGAGTAACAGTCCTTACATTTTACGAGGTGCAAGATGGGGATACAGAATGGGTAACAACGAAGTTATCGATTTAAATGTTGCAGATGGTTTAACATGCGCATTTTCAGGCATACACATGGGCGTTTATGGCGGCGAAGTTGCGAAGGAAGACGGAATCTCTCGCGAAGCCCAAGATGAATGGGCATATCGTAGTCATCAGCGTGCGGTTTCAGCGCATAAAGAAGGGCGCTTTGAAGAGGAAATTGTACCAGTAACAATTCCGCAAAGAAAAGGCGATCCTATTGTTGTTGCTAAAGATGAGGCGCCGCGTGAAGATACAACAATTGAAAAGTTAGCGAAATTAAAACCTGTATTTGATAAGACATCATCAGTAACAGCTGGTAACGCTCCAGGACTGAATGATGGCGGTGCTGCACTTGTATTAATGAGCGAGGACAGAGCGAAGCAAGAAGGAAGAAAGCCTTTGGCGACGATTTTAGCACATACGGCAATCGCGGTCGAATCAAAAGATTTCCCAAGAACGCCAGGTTATGCAATTAACGAATTATTGAAAAAGACCGGCAAGACAATTGAAGACATCGATTTATTCGAGATTAATGAAGCGTTTGCGGCAGTAGCAATTGCGAGTACAGAGATTGCAGGTATTGACCCAGAAAAATTGAATGTAAATGGCGGCGCGGTAGCAATGGGACACCCAATTGGAGCAAGCGGAGCGCGTATTATCGTTACACTTATCCATGCACTGAAGCAGCGCGGCGGCGGAATTGGAATTGCTTCGATTTGTAGCGGTGGCGGTCAAGGTGATGCAGTTATGATTGAGGTTCATTAATTTACGGCGAGAAAACGATTCATTTATTACAGACTTATATTAAGGGGGAAGAAAGAATGGGTGTACAAAAAATAGTTGTAATTGGTGCGGGACAAATGGGATCGGGAATTGCGCAAGTATGTGCAATGGCAGGATATGATGTGAAGATTCAAGATTTAAAACAAGAGCAATTAGATAGAGGGTTAGCTATCATTACGAAAAACTTAGTGCGTCAAGTAGAAAAAGGACGCATGAAGGAAGAAGAGAAAGAGGAAACGTTAAATCGTCTTACAGTAACTCTTGATTTAGATTGTGTGAAAGAAGCTGATCTTGTTATTGAAGCAGCTGTTGAGAAAATGGATATTAAAAAGAAAATATTTGCGAATTTAGATGAAATTGCTCCAGATCATACAATTTTAGCAACGAATACGTCATCTCTTCCAATTACTGAAATTGCAGCGGTAACGAAACGCCCAGAAAAAGTAATCGGTATGCACTTTATGAATCCAGTTCCCGTTATGAAGCTCGTTGAAATTATTCGTGGTTTAGCTACAGATGATACAGTTTATGAAACGATTGAAGATATTACGAAAAAAATCGGAAAAGTGCCAGTTGAAGTAAATGATTTCCCGGGATTTGTATCGAATCGTATTTTATTACCGATGATTAACGAAGCAATTTATACGTTATATGAAGGTGTAGCGACGAAAGAAGCGATTGATGAAGTAATGAAACTTGGTATGAATCATCCAATGGGGCCTCTGACACTAGCTGATTTTATCGGTTTAGATACGTGTTTATACATTATGGAAGTGTTGCATGAAGGATTAGGAGATAGTAAATATCGCCCATGTCCATTACTACGTAAGTACGTAAATGCAGGATGGTTAGGGCGTAAAACGGGCCGTGGTTTCTACGTTTATGAGTAAATCCCTCCTTGTATAGAGTAGTGGTCTTACCAAATTGTTAAAAGATATATAGCAAATGGAGGCGGAGTATATGAACTTTCGTTTTAATGAAGAGCAACAGATGATGAGGAAAATGGTTCGGGATTTTGCACAGAAGGAAATAGCACCCTTTGTTCCTAGCATGGAACAAGGGGTGTTCCCGACAGAGATTTTGCAAAAGATGGGTGAGCTTGGATTAATGGGTATTCCAGCGCCTGCAAAATACGGCGGCGCAGAAATGGATTTTATTTCTTACATTTTAGCAATTGAGGAAATCTCAAAAGTAAGCGCAACGGTTGGTGTAATTTTAGCTGTACATACGTCAGTTGGAATGAACCCGATTTTATACTTTGGAACAGAAGAGCAGAAGCAGAAATATGTTTCTAAGCTTGCGGCTGGTGAATATTTAGGTGCATTCGCCTTAACTGAGCCAAATGCTGGATCAGATGCAGGGAGTTTGAAATCACGAGCTGTCAAGAAAGGTGATAATTACATCATTAATGGATCGAAAGTATTTATTACAAATGGCGGCGAAGCAAGTACATACATCGTTTTCGCTTCTACAAATCCAGATGCAGGAAAAAGTGGTATTTCTGCATTTATTGTAGAGAAAGATACGCCAGGCTTAATTATCGGAAAAGATGAACATAAGATGGGACTTCTCGGTTCTCGTACAGTTCAACTTACGTTCGAAGATATGATAGTGCCGGCTGAGAATTTACTCGGTGAAGAGGGACAAGGATTCAAGGTAGCGATGGCGAATTTAGATGTTGGACGAATTGGAATCGGGGCGCAGGCGTTAGGGATCGCGGAAGCAGCGCTCGCATGTGCGATAGATTATGCAAAGGAACGAGAGCAATTCGGGAAGCCGATTGCGGCGCAGCAAGGGATTGGCTTCAAACTTGCAGATATGGCGACAAGTGTGGAGGCGGCGCGATTACTTGTATATAGGGCTGCATCGCTTAGAGCACAAGGATTACCATGCGGTAAAGAAGCGTCTATTGCGAAGTTATTTGCTTCTAAGACAGCAGTTGAAGTTGCAATTGAAGCGGTACAAGTATTTGGCGGTTACGGTTATACGAAAGATTATCCGGTAGAGAGATTTTTCCGTGATGCGAAGATTACGCAAATTTATGAAGGAACGAGTGAGATACAAAAACTTGTTATTAGCCGTGCTTTATAAAGGGAAGAGGGGGAGACGGAAATGCATTTTAAATTATCAGAAGAACATGAAATGATAAGAAAAATGGTTCGGGATTTTGCTAAGAACGAAGTAGCACCAACGGCAGCTGAGCGTGATGAGGAAGAGAGATTTGACCGCGAGCTATTTGATCATATGGCGGAGCTTGGTTTGACAGGTATTCCATGGCCTGAAGAGTATGGTGGAATTGGAAGCGATTACTTAGC
The DNA here is from genome assembly GCF_051780025.1 of Bacillus cereus group sp. BceL062. Classification (NCBI taxonomy): domain Bacteria; kingdom Bacillati; phylum Bacillota; class Bacilli; order Caryophanales; family Bacillaceae; genus Bacillus; species Bacillus cereus group sp. BceL062. The sequence continues at coordinate 169,696 of NZ_JBPWGY010000010.1, forward strand.
GTACGTAATTGCGATCGAAGAATTATCACGCGTTTGTGCTTCTACAGGTGTAACGCTGTCCGCGCATACTTCACTTGCTGGGTGGCCGATTTTTAAATTCGGAACGGAGGAGCAAAAGCAAAAGTTTTTGCGACCGATGGCTGAAGGGAAGAAAATTGGTGCATACGGTTTAACGGAACCGAGTTCTGGATCAGATGCTGGTGGAATGAAGACAATCGCCAAAAGAGATGGAGACCATTACATATTAAATGGATCGAAAATTTTCATTACAAATGGCGGTATTGCTGACATTTATGTTGTTTTTGCGTTAACAGATCCTGAATCGAAGCAGCGCGGCACGAGCGCATTTATTGTGGAAAGCGACACGCTAGGATTTTCGGTTGGGAAGAAGGAAAGTAAACTAGGGATTCGCTCTTCGCCAACGACTGAAATTATGTTTGAAGATTGCCGTATTCCTGTAGAAAATCTACTAGGAGAAGAAGGGCAAGGATTTAAGATTGCAATGCAAACGTTAGATGGCGGTCGTAACGGTATTGCTGCACAAGCAGTTGGTATTGCACAAGGGGCTTTAGATGCTTCTGTAGAATATGCAAGAGAGCGCCATCAATTTGGAAAGCCGATTGCGGCGCAGCAAGGGATTGGCTTTAAACTTGCGGATATGGCAACGGATGTAGAGGCTGCGCGCCTTTTAACATATCAAGCTGCGTGGCTTGAATCGGAAGGGCTTCCGTATGGGAAAGAATCAGCGATGTCAAAAGTATTTGCAGGTGATACAGCGATGAAGGTGACGACTGAAGCTGTGCAAGTATTTGGTGGTTACGGTTATACGAAAGATTATCCAGTAGAGCGTTATATGCGAGATGCAAAGATTACACAGATTTATGAAGGAACACAAGAAATTCAAAGGCTCGTAATTTCTCGTATGTTAACGAAGTAGGGGCAAAGGCGTAGGTATTTTCCTACGCTTTTTCCTTCCAAAAAATAATAGAGAGAGGTGAAGGGGATGGTTAAACATAATGTGCATGCGTCAGTAAAAGATGAAAAATTAGTTGCGTTAAGGCGTGAACAAATGATTAAAGGTGCGGTGCAACTGTTTAAGCAAAAAGGATTCCCGCGTACAACAACGAGAGAGATTGCAAAAGCGGCTGGATTTAGTATCGGAACACTATATGAATACATTCGTACGAAAGATGACGTGTTATATTTAGTTTGTGATAGTATTTATGAACATGTAAAAGAACGATTAGAGGAAGTAGTATGCACGGAGAAGGGAAGTATAGACAGTTTAAAAATAGCGATAACAAATTACTTTAAAGTGATGGACGAATTGCAAGAAGAAGTATTAATCATGTATCAAGAAGTACGGTTTTTACCGAAAGAATCACTCCCATACGTACTAGAGAAAGAGTTTCAAATGGTAGGAATGTTTGAGAATATTTTAGAACAATGTACAGAAAATGGAACATTTATATTAAATAAAAAAGAAATACAGCTTCTTGCGCATAACATTTTCATACAAGGACAGATGTGGGGATTTAGACGTTGGGCGCTGCAAAAATTGTATACGCTCGAAGAATATACAGAAATGCAAATTAGGTATGTGTTGCAAGGGGCGCATATGCTTCCGAAGTAAGGAATGGACAAATTATAATTTTATTACCATATAAAGTGAGGGTATTCATCCAAAGCCGATTAGTAGCCTTCACAAATCAGGCGTTTACAGGTAGCGGGGCTTCCGCCTAACTTCTTTGCTCCAGCCGAATGTTGAGGCGGGAGTTTTACTGCTCGCAAATAGCGGGATAAAAGTTTCCCGTTTTTTTTGTAGCATATTTGTGCGACTTTTGTTTATAATGAATAGTATGGATTTTTTTAAGCAGACCGTTATATATAAGGTTATATTTGATGAAAGGAAGTGCCGCATAAGTGAATTTTAAGCAATATTCACCAGAAGAGCTAAAAGAATGTTCAATGATTGAAGTTGTACATAGCGTTTTAGGGGATAAAAGACAAGCAACGACATTCAACGAGTTGGTTAAAGAAATCGCTCAAGTGCTGGGACTATCTCAAGAGCAAGTTAATGCGAAACTCGCACAATTTTATACAGATTTAAACATCGATGGACGCTTCATTAATTTAGGAGAAAACCGTTGGGGACTACGTAGCTGGTACCCATATGAGCAAATCGATGAAGAAATTCTGCCTCAGCCAAAACCGAAGAAGAAACGTAAAGTTGAAGAAGACGGTTTTGACGACTACATGGAAGACGAAGATGACTTCGACGATGCAGACGGAAATGCAGAGGAAGAAGAAGAAGTAGAAGATTTGGACAAGGTTCTTGAAGAAGAAGACGGAGATGACGATGATCTTGATGATTTAGATGAAGATGATGAAGATGACTTCGCTGAAGAAGAACTTGAGTATGATGAAACTGAAGAAGAAGAGGAAGAACTGTAGTTCTTGACTTTTCATTATCGTCCATGTAGAATCATTTTTGGGCTCTTTAAAAAAGGACGATAATACTTTTAAAGTGTAAATATAAAAGAAAATTGCTCCCTACTTGTTACTTTTTGTGATGAGGGGAGCAATTTTCTTTTTTGTTTTTTGTTTAGAATACAAAAAGAGTCTAACAATAAGATAGATACAGTGTTATCTACATACGTTGCGCTTTGCAACGGTGATTATATAACAACAAGGTAGAAGGGAGCTTTTTCATGACTAAGTATATTTTTGTAACAGGCGGTGTAGTATCGTCTTTAGGTAAAGGTATTACAGCAGCATCTCTTGGAAGACTTTTAAAAAATCGTGGTTTAAACGTAACGATTCAAAAGTTTGATCCGTACATTAACGTAGACCCAGGGACTATGAGCCCATACCAACACGGTGAGGTATTCGTAACAGATGATGGTGCAGAAACGGACTTAGACCTTGGTCACTATGAACGTTTTATCGACATCAACTTAAACAAATACAGCAACGTAACAACAGGTAAAATTTACTCTTCAGTTCTTCAAAAAGAGCGTCGTGGTGAATATCTAGGAGGAACAGTTCAAGTTATTCCTCACATTACTAACGAAATTAAAGAACGTGTATATCGTTCTGGTCGCGAAACAAATGCGGACGTTGTTATTACAGAAATCGGTGGAACTGTTGGTGATATCGAGTCTCTACCATTCTTAGAAGCAATCCGTCAAATTAAGAGCGACATCGGTCGTGACAATGTAATGTACATTCACTGTACGTTAATCCCGTACTTAAAAGCAGCGGGTGAAATGAAAACAAAACCAACGCAACATAGCGTTAAAGAGCTTCGTAGCTTAGGTATTCAACCAAATATTATCGTTGTTCGTACAGAACTGCCTGTTTCTCAAGATATGAAAGACAAGCTTGCATTATTCTGTGACATCGATACAAAAGCAGTTATCGAAGCACGCGATGCAGATACTTTATACGCGGTTCCATTATCTCTTCAAGAGCAAAACATGGACCAAATCGTTTGCGATCACTTAAAATTAGACAATCCAGCTGCAGATATGACAGAGTGGACTGCGCTAGTTGATAAAGTACGTAACCTTTCTAAGAAAACAAAAATCGCTCTTGTTGGTAAATACGTAGAGCTTCAAGATGCATATATTTCTGTTGTAGAAGCACTTCGTCATGCAGGTTATTCATTCGACACAGATGTAGAAGTGAAATGGGTAAACGCTGAGCACGTAACAGCAGAGAACGTAAAAGAATTAGTTGGTGACACAGATGGTATTCTTGTGCCAGGTGGTTTTGGAGATCGTGGTGTAGAAGGTAAAATCGTTGCAATTCAATATGCTCGTGAAAACAAAGTTCCATTCTTAGGAATTTGCTTAGGTATGCAACTTGCATCAATCGAATTTGCACGTAACGTATTAGGATTAGAAGGAGCTAACTCTTCTGAAATTAATCCTGACACACCTTATGCAATCATCGACTTATTACCAGAGCAAAAAGATGTAGAAGACTTAGGTGGTACACTTCGTCTTGGTCTATACCCATGTAAGCTTTCTGAAGAAACGAATGCTTATAGAGCTTACAGTGAGCCAGTTGTATATGAGCGTCATCGTCATCGTTATGAGTTCAACAATCAATTCCGTCCGGATATGGAAAAAGCAGGATTTGTATTCTCTGGTACAAGCCCAGACGGTCGCCTAGTTGAAATCATTGAATTAAAAGATCATCCTTGGTTCGTGGCAGCACAGTTCCACCCAGAACTTGTATCTCGTCCAAACCGTCCACAACCATTGTTCCATGATTTCGTAAGTGCTTCTATTACGAATAAAGAGAGCAAGTAATAAAAAAGCGCCTGAAATAGGGCGCTTTTTTTAATATTCGTTTAACATTTCATCAATTGTAAATTTCAATCCGTGATAAGCAAATAAGGCTATCATTAAACTTGGGAATCCGTAGCGATTACCTTCATCGTCTGGAATAAGACCTTTTAACAGCTTTGTATCAATATGTACATCTGTATATTGTTCCAGTGATTCAATACCTTCTTGAATAGCAGAGATTCCAACGATAGAGTGGCCTTCTTCTTGAAGTTTTTTTGCAATATTTACCGCTTCTTCATCTGTTGAAAAACGGCTAATAAGAAGTACACGGTCTGCAGAAGTTACTTCTGCTTCTTTATCATTTTCAAATAAACGTTTCGCTTGCTGCATTGGTTCAGCACCGAATAGTGCTTCAGCAACAACACCATCCATTTCATTTGTACCATGTAAATAAATGAAGCCATCGCCAACTAATGCTTGAGCAAGTAGACGAGCGCTATCTTCTATATTCATTTCCTCTTTTTGAGAAACTCTGGAGAAATAACCACTTAATTGAGTCGAAAAAATTTTTAACATAATGTTACTCCCTTCGTACGTGTTCGCCGGCTTTCATTATAGTGTATTTTTTTAGAAAGGTGAAATCGTAGGGTAGCATAACAAAAAAGGAAACGGTAAAATAAGAAAGAATAGGAAGGAATTTGCCAAAGAATAGCGAAAATAAATCGTTAAGATATAAGAAGCTTTAAATCTTGTATTTATACAGAAAGGTTGGGAGTTATGGAAGGGAAAATTTTAATCGTTGATGATCAATATGGCATTCGTGTGTTATTACATGAAGTGTTCCAAAAAGAAGGTTATCAGACGTTCCAAGCAGCGAATGGATTTCAAGCTTTAGATATCGTGAAAAAAGATAATCCAGATTTAGTTGTGTTAGATATGAAAATTCCAGGTATGGATGGTATAGAGATTTTAAAGCATGTAAAAGAAATTGATGAGAGTATTAAAGTAATTTTAATGACTGCTTATGGAGAGCTTGATATGATCCAAGAGGCAAAAGATTTAGGAGCTTTAATGCACTTTGCTAAACCATTTGATATTGATGAAATTCGTCAAGCGGTGAGAAATGAGCTTGCTGTAGAGGCGTAAAAAATGAATTTTTTATAAAAAATATGGAAAAAAGCGTTTACATGGACTATTGAGCAGGTGAATACAGTTGAGTTTTTGAGTACAAGTTGTTATCCTATTGAGTGTAGAAAAAAGTCCGGTATGTAAATATACATATTTTACCTTATTCTGGTCATACTACCAGCGATAAGAATTTATCGGATACAAAAAACGTTTTTTAGGAGGATTCACCATGCCTTTAGTTTCTATGAAAGAAATGCTAAACAAAGCACTAGAAGGAAAATACGCAGTTGGTCAATTCAACATGAACAACTTAGAGTGGACTCAAGCTATCTTAGCTGCTGCGGAAGAAGAAAAATCTCCTGTAATCCTAGGTGTATCTGAGGGTGCAGCTCGTCATATGACTGGTTTCAAAACAGTTGTAGCTATGGTTAAAGCTTTAATCGAAGAAATGAACATTACTGTTCCTGTAGCGATTCACCTTGACCATGGTTCAAGCTTCGAAAAATGTAAAGAAGCAATCGATGCAGGTTTCACATCTGTAATGATTGACGCTTCTCACCACCCATTCGAAGAAAACGTTGAAACTACTAAAAAAGTGGTAGAATACGCACACGCTCGTAACGTATCTGTTGAAGCTGAGCTTGGAACAGTTGGCGGACAAGAAGATGATATCATCGCTGAAGGCGTAATTTACGCTGATCCTGCAGAGTGTAAGCACCTTGTTGAAGCAACTGGCATCGACTGCCTAGCTCCAGCTTTAGGTTCTGTACACGGTCCTTACAAAGGTGAGCCTAACTTAGGATTCGCAGAAATGGAGCAAGTTCGCGACTTCACTGGCGTACCTTTAGTATTACACGGTGGTACTGGTATCCCAACTGCTGATATCGTAAAAGCTATTTCTTTAGGTACTTCAAAAATTAACGTAAACACTGAGAACCAAATTGAGTTTACAAAAGCTGTTCGTGAAGCATTAAACAAAGATCAAGAAGTTTACGATCCTCGTAAATATATTGGACCTGGCCGCGAAGCTATCAAAGCAACTGTTGCTGGTAAAATTCGCGAATTCGGTTCTAACGGTAAAGCGTAAGAATAAAATTCCGTTTTGGAAACCGTCTAGTCTTTTAGACGGTTTCCTTTCGTTGTATAATGAAAGCGTGAACAAGTCTAAAGATTTTTATCATTTCGTTTTTGAAATAGAAAATAATGTGCATAGTCCTATTAATAAATGTGATAACGTATCTAAATTGATAAATTTTGCTCGATGAATAGTTAATCTTTATCTATTCGGAATACAGGAGAAATGGAGATAATGGTTTCCTATTTATTGAGTTTTGGGATGGAAAGAGTGATTGAGATTCTTAAGGGGAATCTTCTAATTCTTTTTATAAAGAATTTAGAAGGTAAATACATTCACAAGAAGGGAGCTCAATATGGAAAAATTGCTAATTGAAGGCGGAAGAGCTTTAAATGGAACAATTCGAGTGAGTGGTGCGAAAAACAGCGCTGTTGCACTAATTCCAGCGACAATTTTAGCAGATACTCCAGTAACCATTGGTGGAGTTCCTAATATTTCGGACGTGAAAATGTTAGGAGACTTACTAGAGGAAATTGGAGGGAAAGTAACATATGGGCAGGAGGAAGAGATGGTAGTCGATCCTTCTAACATGGTTGCGATGCCTTTACCAAATGGAAAAGTGAAAAAGTTGCGTGCTTCTTATTATTTAATGGGTGCGATGCTTGGTCGTTTTAAAAAAGCTGTTATTGGGCTTCCAGGTGGATGTCATTTAGGACCGAGGCCGATTGATCAGCATATTAAAGGGTTTGAAGCGTTAGGTGCACATGTTACGAATGAACAAGGTGCTATCTATTTAAGAGCAGATGAATTGCGCGGGGCGCGTATTTATTTAGACGTTGTTAGTGTAGGGGCTACGATTAATATTATGCTAGCAGCTGTCCGAGCAAAAGGTAGAACTGTTATTGAAAATGCAGCGAAAGAACCCGAGATTATTGATGTAGCTACATTGTTAACAAGCATGGGAGCACGCATTAAAGGTGCTGGTACAGATGTAATCCGAATTGATGGTGTGGACTCACTGCATGGTTGTCACCATACTATCATTCCAGATCGTATTGAGGCTGGTACGTATATGATTTTAGGAGCGGCATCAGGAGGAGAAGTAACAGTTGATAATGTTATTCCTCAGCATTTAGAGTCAGTTACTGCAAAGCTAAGAGAAGCTGGTGTTCAAGTTGAAACGAACGATGATCAAATTAAAGTGAACGGTAATAGAAGGTTAAAAGTAGTTGATATAAAAACGCTTGTATATCCAGGTTTCGCAACAGATTTACAACAGCCGTTTACGACGCTTTTAACAAAGGCGCACGGGACGGGAGTTGTAACGGATACAATTTACGGCGCTCGTTTCAAACATATTGATGAATTACGTCGTATGAATGCACAAATTAAAGTAGAAGGTCGTTCGGCAATTGTAACTGGTCCTGTTTTATTACAAGGTGCAAAAGTAAAGGCGAGTGACTTACGAGCTGGGGCTTCGCTTGTTATTGCAGGATTAATGGCGGATGGAATTACAGAAGTAACCGGACTTGAGCATATTGATCGAGGTTATGAAAATATAGTAGACAAGCTTAAAGGGCTTGGTGCAAACATTTGGCGAGAACAAATGACAGAGCAAGAAATTGAAGAGATGAAGAACGCATAAGTGATGCTTCCGCAAGTGGGGAGCGAAGTATCACTATTTGCGGAAGTACACTTTATAGAAAAATAAAGTTCACAAAATACGGCAGAAATATAAAGGCTTAAAGGAGAGGGATTATCGTGGAAAGAAGTTTATCTATGGAGTTAGTACGTGTAACAGAGGCTGCAGCATTATCATCAGCGCGTTGGATGGGACGCGGGAAAAAGGATGAAGCAGACGGTGCAGCAACGTCAGCTATGCGTGATGTATTTGATACAATTCCGATGAAAGGTACAGTTGTAATTGGTGAAGGTGAGATGGATGAAGCGCCAATGCTGTATATCGGAGAGAAATTAGGTACAGGGTATGGCCCGCGCGTAGACGTTGCAGTTGATCCTTTAGAAGGGACAAACATTGTAGCAGCTGGCGGATGGAATGCACTTGCCGTTATTGCAATTGCAGATCATGGTAATTTGTTACATGCTCCTGACATGTACATGGATAAAATCGCGGTTGGTCCAGAAGCAGTTGGAGCCGTTGATATTGATGCACCTATTATTGATAACTTACGTGCAGTTGCGAAAGCAAAAAACAAGGATATTGAAGATGTTGTAGCAACAGTTTTAAACCGTCCACGTCATCAAGCAATTATCGAAGAAATTCGTAAAGCTGGTGCTCGTATTAAATTGATTAACGATGGAGATGTAGCTGGAGCAATCAATACAGCATTTGACCGTACAGGTGTAGATATTTTATTCGGTTCTGGTGGGGCTCCTGAAGGAGTATTAGCAGCTGTCGCATTAAAATGTTTAGGTGGAGAAATCCACGGAAAGCTTCTTCCTCAAAATGAAGCTGAATTAGCTCGTTGTAAAAAAATGGGTATTGAAGATATAAATCGTATCCTTCGTATGGAAGACTTAGTAAAGGGTGACGATGCAATCTTTGCAGCAACAGGTGTAACAGACGGAGAATTGCTACGAGGCGTTCAATTTAAAGGTAGCGTCGGAACAACACAATCTCTTGTTATGCGTGCAAAATCAGGTACAGTACGTTTCGTAGACGGACGCCATAGTTTAAATAAAAAACCGAACTTGGTTATTAAATAAAAAGTGCAAGCGGCTCGTTCAGAATGGAAGAAGCAAAGCTACCGACCATTCTAGTTGTTAAAACTAGATTAAATAATAAGCGAAGACAAATTTTCTTGTCTTCGCTTATTGTATTTGTGTCCCAACGTATTGATTAAAACTAGATAAAAGGGTTACAATAGTGAATATTACCCTACTTGAACTTATTGCCTTTCATTATTAATTATTTGCCTTCCGTATTTTTTCCCTTTACCCATGTGAAAAGAGAATAACGTTAAAGTGTGGTGTCTGAATGAATTTGTCAATTGCAGCATTAGAAAACATGAAATTAAAAGAGTTATACGAGCTTGCGAAAGAATTTAAGATTTCGTATTATAGCAAATTAACGAAAAAAGAATTAATCTTCGCCATTTTAAAAGCTCGAGCAGAAAAAGAAGGTTTCTTTTTCATGGAAGGCGTATTAGAAATTATTCAATCAGAAGGATTTGGATTCCTACGTCCTATCAACTATTCTCCAAGCTCAGAAGATATTTATATCTCAGCTTCGCAAATTCGTCGTTTCGATTTACGTAATGGAGATAAGGTTTCTGGTAAAGTACGACCTCCGAAAGAAAATGAACGCTATTTTGGATTATTACAAGTTGAAGCTGTAAACGGAGATGATCCAGAGTCAGCAAAAGAGCGTGTGCATTTCCCTGCATTAACACCATTATACCCAGATCGCCAAATGAAATTGGAAACGGAACCGAAAAAGTTACCGACACGCATCATGGATTTAATCGCACCAGTTGGATTTGGACAACGTGGTTTAATTGTTGCGCCTCCAAAGGCGGGTAAAACAAGTCTATTAAAAGAAATTGCACACAGTGTTACAACAAATCATCCAGAAGCAGAATTAATTGTGCTTCTAATTGATGAGCGTCCAGAGGAAGTAACAGACATTGAACGTTCTGTTAAGGGCGATGTTGTAAGTTCTACTTTTGATGAAGTACCAGAAAATCATATTAAAGTAGCTGAACTTGTGTTAGAACGTGCAATGCGTCTTGTAGAGCACAAAAAAGACGTTATCATTTTAATGGATAGTATTACCCGTTTAGCGCGAGCTTACAACCTCGTTATTCCCCCAAGTGGTAGAACATTATCGGGTGGTATCGACCCAGCGGCTTTCCATAGACCGAAGCGTTTCTTTGGGGCTGCGCGTAATATTGAAGAGGGCGGTAGCTTAACGATTTTAGCAACAGCGCTTGTTGATACAGGGTCTCGTATGGACGATGTAATTTACGAGGAATTTAAAGGAACTGGAAATATGGAACTTCACTTAGATCGCTCATTAGCTGAGCGTCGTATCTTCCCAGCGATTGATATTCGTCGCTCTGGTACGCGTAAAGAAGATCTATTAATTCCGAAAGAGCATTTAGACAAGTTGTGGGGTATTCGTAAAACAATGCGTGATACACCAGACTTCGTTGAAGGTTTCTTACGTAAACTTCGTCAAACAAAGACAAATGAAGAATTTTTACAAAACATTGTTGCAGACTCGAAAAGATATGTAACAACTAAGTAAAGGGAAAAGATTGGGACTCGCTTATTTCGTAGTAAGCGAGTTTTTTTATGTTTTTTAGGTGATGTTAAAGGGAGAAGTAAGTGGGAGAACTTTAGTCGGTCAGAGCTAAGCAAGCCACCTCCACTTTAAGATAATATCCAGCTCCAGCGGCTAGAATCTCCGGTCATTTCACTCTCTCGCTCGAAGCAAAAGGCGCTTCAAGGTCGAGAGTTTGAAGTGTCCTGGATTCTGAACGAGCCGCTTCTGCTTTTAAAATCAAAAAGACAAAAACAGGTAGTTGCAAAATGAAGTTAGCCTTGTTATAATTTCATCATATGTGTTTCATCAATATAGTTGTGTATGCAGCTGAAGATGAAAAACTCTGTTTCGAAAATGATTCAGGGCGGAAGGAGATGAAAAGAATGAAAGCAGGAATTCACCCAGATTACAAGAAAGTTGTATTCATGGACACAAACACAGGCTTCAAATTCTTAAGCGGGTCTACTAAAGGCTCTAGCGAAACTGTTGAGTGGGAAGATGGTAACACTTATCCATTACTAAAAGTTGAGATCAGTTCTGATTCTCACCCATTCTACACTGGACGTCAGAAGTTTGCTACTGCAGACGGACGCGTTGATCGCTTCAATAAGAAATACGGTATCAAGTAATAAAAACATAAAACAGGCAAGTGTATGTATTCGCTTGTCTGTTTTTTTTGCGAAAATATTATACCTTTACCCTACTTTTAACTAAAAAGTAGATGAAAGGAGAGCTTCATGTACTTAATAAATCAAAATGGCTGGATTGAAGTGATTTGTGGTAGTATGTTTTCTGGTAAATCAGAAGAGCTAATCCGCCGTGTGCGCCGCACGCAATTTGCGAAACAACATGCAATTGTATTTAAACCATGTATTGATAATCGTTATAGTGAAGAAGATGTTGTATCACATAACGGATTAAAGGTAAAAGCAGTTCCTGTTTCAGCTTCAAAGGATATATTTGAACATATTACAGAAGAGTTGGATGTTATTGCAATCGATGAGGTGCAATTTTTTGATGGGGACATTGTGGAAGTGGTGCAAGTATTGGCAAATCGTGGCTATCGTGTCATTGTAGCTGGTTTAGACCAAGATTTCCGTGGTCTACCATTTGGACAAGTTCCTCAGCTGATGGCGATTGCTGAACACGTAACAAAACTGCAAGCAGTATGTTCTGCATGTGGATCTCCGGCAAGTCGTACACAACGATTAATTGATGGAGAGCCGGCGGCATTTAATGATCCGATTATTTTAGTTGGAGCTTCAGAATCGTACGAACCACGTTGTCGTCATTGTCATGCAGTTCCTGCAAACAAAAATAAGTAAAACTCGCTTTGTAGGGCGGGTTTTTTTCAAAATAGAGAGAATGAGTGGTGCAAGCCGCTTGCGCTTTTAAATATATTATCTAGCTCCAGCGGCTAGAATCTCCGGACATTTCACTCTCTCGCTCGAAGCAAAAAGCGCTTCAAGGTCGAGAGTTCCAATGTCCTGCGATTCTGAGCAAGCCGCTTGCGCTTTTAAATATAATTTGCGTTTTTTTGAGTAAGTACCATATACTATTTGTATTAGATACTAGGATGTAGAGGTGAATGATGTGTTAGATCGTTTGCAAGCTGTAGAAGATCGTTATGAGAAGTTAAATGAATTGTTAAGTGACCCAGAGGTTATTAGCGATACAAATAAGCTTCGTGAGTATTCAAAAGAACAATCTGATATGCAAGAAACGGTAGAGGTGTACCGTGAGTATAAAGATGTTCGTGAGCAATTACGAGATGCAAAAGCAATGTTAGAAGATAAGTTAGACGCTGATATGCGTGAAATGGTTAAGGAAGAAGTCTCTGAATTAGAAGGACAAGAGAAAACATTATCAGAACGTCTGAAAATTTTACTTGTTCCAAAAGACCCTAATGATGATAAAAACGTTATCGTGGAGGTTCGTGGTGCTGCTGGTGGTGATGAGGCAGCTTTATTTGCTGGTGATTTATATCGTATGTATAGCCGTTATGCTGAGGTGCAAGGTTGGAAAACTGAAATTATCGAAGCGAGCTATACAGAGTTAGGTGGATATAAAGAGATTATCTTTATGATTAACGGTAAAGGTGCTTTCGCGAAGCTGAAATTTGAGAATGGTGCTCACCGTGTACAACGTGTTCCTGAAACGGAATCTGGTGGACGTATTCATACATCTACAGCAACTGTAGCTGTATTACCAGAGGCAGAAGAAGTAGAAATTACTATTCATGAAAAAGATGTTCGTGTTGATACATTTGCTTCTAGTGGTCCTGGTGGACAGAGCGTTAATACAACGATGTCAGCGGTACGTTTAACGCATTTACCGACTGGTGTAGTTGTATCTTGTCAGGATGAGAAATCACAGATTAAGAATAAAGAAAAAGCAATGAAAGTATTACGTGCACGTGTTTATGATAAATTCAGACAAGAAGCGCAAGCTGAGTACGATCAAAACCGTAAACAAGCTGTTGGTACGGGAGACCGTTCAGAGCGTATTCGTACGTATAACTTCCCGCAAAACCGTGTTACTGACCATCGAATCGGCTTAACGATTCAAAAGCTAGATCAAATCCTACAAGGTAAGTTAGATGATTTCATCAATGCCTTAGTGATGGAAGATCAGGCGCAAAAGATGGAGGCAGCTGAGTAATGCGTGTCTATGAAGCCCTGAAATGGGCTTCTTCTTTTTTACAGGAAAATGGACGAGATGAAAATGCGGGAGAACTTGTCCTTTGTCATGTATTAAAGACGAACAGAACAGGAATGCTCATGAATATGCGTGAAGAGATAACCGCGGAACAAGAGAAAAGTTTTGCAGAATTTATCCACAAGCACGTGGAAGGTATTCCAATTCAATATATGCTCGGTTATGAAATGTTTTATGGACGCTCGTTTTTTGTGAATGAAGAGGTATTAATACCAAGGCCTGAAACGGAAGAGCTTATAGTAGGAGTGCTAGAGAGAATTGAGCGTCATTTTGGTAATGAGAAACTTCATGTAGCGGATATTGGTACAGGTAGTGGAGCAATTTCTATTACGCTCGCTTTAGAAAATAAAAATCTTCATGTGTATACGGTAGATATTGCACGAGAATCGATTGAAGTTGCAAAAGAAAATGCAAAATCTTTGGGTGCAGAAGTAACGTTCTATCACGGTGATTTATTGTCACCATTTTATAAAATAGATCAAAAGTTAGATGTTGTCGTTTCAAACCCTCCATATATACCAGAAGAGGATTGGCGTGGTCTTTCTCCTGTTGTGAAAGAGCATGAACCAAAGAGAGCACTTGTTGGCGGTGAAGATGGATTAGATTTCTATCGCCGTTTTATGGAAGAATTGCCGAACGTGTTGCAGAAGAAAGCAATTGTGGCATTTGAAATTGGAGTAGGGCAAGGTGAGGATGTAAAGGAATTGTTACAACAAGCCTTTCCGTATGCTCATGTTGAAGTTGTTTTTGATATTAACGGAAAAGATCGTATGGTATTTGCAGAGATGGAGTAAGGTTCACACCTTACTCTATTTTTTTTGTGGGGAAAATTCATATAGATTTTGAATTTAATAGTTTAGAAAGATGAAAGTCTGTCCACACTGTTTGTAGAGGGGACGGTGGAGGAAATGAAAAAACAAGTTATTGCTTATCTTCTTCTATTATTAATTGGTGCACAGTTACTTGTGCAGTTTGGATATATGAAAGCTGATGCGAAAGGGCCTTCTGTTATTCCGAAAGAGGCCGTTCGATTACGAATTTTAGCAAATAGTGATTCAGATAAAGATCAGGCGTTAAAGCGTAAAGTACGCGATGAAGTAAAAACGCAAATTGATGGATGGGTAGCAGATTTAAGGTCATTTGAAGAGGCGCGAAAGGTAATTCAAAGTCATATTCCAGAAATCGAAAAAACAGTGAAAAACACGCTAAAAAAGGAAGGCAGTACAGAGTCATTCCAAGTGAAATTTGGTAAGAATGTAAAGTTTCCTACAAAGGTATATGGGAATTTTATTTATCCAGCAGGAGAATATGAAGCGGTACTCATTACAATTGGAAAAGGTGAAGGGGCGAATTGGTGGTGTGTGTTATTTCCTCCAATGTGTTTCTTAGATTTTTCAAGTGGTACAGCTGTAAGAAAAGAAGAGCATGTTGTGAAGGCTGAATCTCCTGAAGAAGATCAAGTGGAACAAGCTGAAGGGGATATAGTCGATTCACCAAAGATAGAAGAGGATAAGGTGAAGGAAAAGAAAGTTGTAAAACAGGAAGTAGCAAAAAAGGTAACAGCTTCTGAAAATAAAGTAGTAAAAAGTGAAATAAAAGTAGAAGAACAGCCTGTAAGTAAAGAAGAAACAAAAACAGTGGAAAAAGTGGAGAATCCTGTGGAGAAAAAGCAAGAAAAACAAAATGAGTATGTACAAGTAGAAGAGGAAGAAAAAAAGCCAGAAGTTAAATTATTTATTGTAGAAGCTTTTACATCTTTATTTTCTAAATAGTACTATTAACAAGTCCCTTCTCATATATAAAGATGAGGAGGGATTTATTATGAAGAAAGTGTATTTTGCTACGAAAGAGGATGTAGAAAGATTACATTCTTTTTTCGGACAAGCTAATAAAAAAGATGATAAAATAAATGAGTTATACGCACAATTTATGATTTTGGAAGAGGCGGAAGAAATACGAGCTGTAATTGGATATGAACAAAGTGAAGAAAATGCACTTATTCGTTCTTGTTTATTCACACCTCATGTGGATAAACAGACTTTCTTATATTTTTTCGAAATGTTTTTGCAGTATATGAAAGAAAAAAATATTCGACAATTGTACTTACTAACAAATCATCCACAATCTATAACAATCTTTCAGTTTTTTGACTTTGTCACTATAGAGAGAGAGAAAGTGCCAGAGGGAATTCGACAGCTAGAACACTTTTGTAAAAATATAAAAGAGCCGAATGCAATAATACTAAATTGTCAGCTATTCACAAAGTTATCCACGGATTAATTAGGTTTATCCACATTTTGTGGATAAACCTTGTTTGTCTTTTGGATAAACCTCATAGTAAACTAAAAATAGACAAGTATTTCAGGGTAGAAAAGGACGTGGAAAAAAATGCACACAAATATGTGGGTTGTGGATAATGTTGTGGAAAGAAAAAAATATTATCCACAGTTACAAGAAGCAGCAAGACTATTAAGAGAAAACGAAGCGGTTGCCTTCCCTACGGAAACGGTATATGGGCTAGGTGCAAACGCGATGAATGATGAAGCAATTGCGAAAATTTTTGAAGCAAAAGGGAGACCAAGTGATAATCCACTTATTGTTCACATAGGTACAAAATCTCAGTTAGATGGGATTGTAAATGAAATTCCGCCGGTTGCGGAGAAGTTAATGGAACACTTTTGGCCAGGACCATTAACGATTATTTTGCCAAGAAAAGAAGGTATTTCTGAGAAAGTGACGGCAGGTCTTAATACGGTTGGAGTAAGAATGCCGGATCATCCAGTAGCGCTCGCTCTTATTGAGGAGGCGAATGTACCGGTTGCAGCACCGAGTGCGAATCGTTCAGGGCGTCCAAGCCCAACGTTAGCTTCTCACGTATATGAAGATTTAAATGGAAAGATTGCAGGTATTGTTGATGGTGGGGCAACGGGAGTAGGTGTTGAATCAACTGTAATCGATTGTACAAGTGAGATTCCAACAATTTTACGTCCAGGCGGGATTACGAAAGAACAATTGGAAGCAGTAATAGGTACTGTTTCTTTAGATCCAGCTTTAAAGGATGAGAAGGAAAAACCGAAATCACCTGGAATGAAATATACACATTATGCACCGAAAGCGCCACTTAGTATTGTTGAAGGATCACGTGAGTTTATTCAGCGTCTTGTGGATAAGAAGAAGGAAGAAGGATTTAAAGTAGGTGTATTAACGACAGAAGAATATCAGCATGTATATAGTGCAGATGTCGTATTATCTTGTGGTATGCGAAGTGATTTAGCTAGCGTTGCGACCAAATTATATGATGTACTTAGAACGTTCGATGCAAGTGAAGTGGATGTTATTTTTAGTGAGTCGTTCCCGAATGACGGAATAGGGAATGCAATTATGAATCGCTTAACAAAAGCAGCAGGACATCATATTATTACTGAATGATAAGGTACGATTAGCAAACAGAATATTTCTCCTCGGATAAGCATATTTTGAAGTAGCACGTCCGAGGAGGGACATGAATGACGTTTGAACAGCTAATACCTTTAATAATTATGGCATTCGCCTTAGGGATGGATGCGTTCTCGGTGAGTCTTGGTATGGGGATGATGACCTTAAAGTTAAGACAAATCCTGTATATCGGTATGACGATAGGGATTTTTCATATAATCATGCCATTTATAGGAATGGTATTAGGTCGTTTTTTATCAGAGAAGTATGGGGACATTGCACATTTTGCAGGTGCTATTTTATTAATTGGTCTAGGGTTTTATATCGTATATTCGTCTATTTTAGAAAACGAAGAGACTAGAACAGCTCCTATTGGAATTAGTTTATTTGTATTTGCATTTGGCGTCAGTATAGATAGCTTTTCGGTAGGCCTTAGTCTTGGTATTTACGGAGCACAGACGATTATTACAATATTACTTTTTGGATTTATTAGCATGTTATTAGCGTGGTTTGGTTTATTAATTGGTAGACATGCGAAAGGTATACTCGGTACATATGGTGAGATAGTAGGTGGTATCATTCTGGTTGGATTTGGATTATATATCCTTTTTCCTATATAATTTTATGTAGGAGGGAATTATGAACACGCTATTGGAATGGTATGTTAAGTTTTTAACCTTCTTTCCTCGATGGCTAAGAAGACTTATAATTTGGGGTATTATTTTGCAAATTTCGATGTTAGGTTGGATTAAGTTAATTCGTGAATGGTGAGATGGTTCCTTTCTGTGCATATTTTGTTTGTACTATATTTATTGCACTAAAAATTACAGATATAGAAAGGATGAGATGAATGACGAGATTGAAGCAAGTTTTTGGTATTATTATTAGTTTTTTTGTTTTTTGGTTTAGTATGCTTGGTGTACAAATGTTTGCTGAGTTTTTAGATATTGAGTCATTGAAGTTTGTTGCCGGAAAGACTGAGGCAGCGCGTACTTTTTATTCTCCATACCCTTTTTTAATTGTTTTTCTTATTACATTGCTTTCCCTATATTTCTTAGTAATTAAGCTTGGGAAACCGAAAAAAGAGAAATTGCCTGCTTTAGAGGAAAAGAAGGAAGAATTACAATGATAAAATCCCCTGCTATTTAGCAGGGGATTTTATGTTTGAGTGATGGAGGTAATTAAGTTACCTTCGCTTTTAGATATATCCAGCTCCAGCGGCTAGAATGGTCGGTGGCTTCGCGTCTTCCTACGAGGCAAAAAGCGCCTCTACGTCAGAAGCTCCATCCCCCTCCCATTCTGAGCGAGCCGCTTCCGCTTTTAGATATATCCAGTTCCAGTGGCCAGCTCTTCGCATCTAAGAACCTCCCGCACTAAAGGTAAAAAGCACCTTTTGTGCGAGAGAACCTTAGCTGGTCAGAGCTAAACGGGCCACTTCCACTTTTAAACATATCCAGTTCCAGCGGCTAGAATGGTCGGTGGCTTCGCGTCTTCCTGCGAGGCAAAAAGCGCCTCTACGTCAGAAGCTCCATCCCCCTCCCATTCTGAGCGAGCCGCTTCCACTTTTAAATTGGCCTAACCAATTCAAATTGTTCTCCTAATTTTGCATAGTTGTGTCCTGCTAGACGGCTTACTGGTTTTAGTCCTTCTGCGTGAATGCGGCCTTTTTCGTATAGGTGTTCTGCGACGTGGAAACGAACGATGCGTCCGATTAGTAGATCGCAAGCTGGTGAGTCTTCCGTTCCGCCAAGAGGGATTGCGCGTTCTAGTACGCATTCCATTCGAATGTTCGCTTCTTTCACACCTGGAACAGAGATGACGTCACTTTTAATTGGTGTTAGTTTTGCTAGTTCGATTTCACTCTCGTTTGGCGGAAGGTTAGCTGCTGTTTCATTAATCGCTTCTATGTAAGATTCGTCAGAAATATGTACAACAAACTCTCCTTGTTCCATTGCGTTTCGGGAAGTATCTTTCGGTGTTCCTGCTTTTCGTTGTACAGAAACTGAAATAAGTGGTGGATTAGCAGCAACAATATTGAAATAACTATAAGGCGCTCCATTTAATACACCGTCTTTTGTTATAGAAGTAACGAATGCGACGGGACGTGGAATAATGCTGCCCGTTAATAATTTGTAATTCTCTTTTTCCGTTTGTTCATTTGGATTAATTGATAACATGTTTAAAATCTCCCTTCTGAATATGACGACTTATTGTTTGTTTACAAGATGTTAGTGGGAAACTCCTGCTGGAAATAATATTTTTTTAATGATGTAAAAAAGAGATTACCTCAATTATACTGAAGTAATCTCTTTTTAAGTAAACATCTTGAAATTGAGATAAATATTAAAGTAAAACGTATGCGCCAGGCCCGATTAAAGCGACACCAACAGCGACAGCGATTAACATTAAATTATATTCAAATCCGTCTTGTGTTACCCAGTAACCATTTTTTCCGTGAACAGTGAAGATTGCCATTAACATTGTTCCAACGATAAATAATGAACCAATTACAGTGAAAATACCTGATGCGAATAAGAAACCACCTAGTAATTCAGTTGCACCAGCCATAAATGCCATAAATACACCAGGGCGTAAACCGATTGATTCCATCCAACCGCCTGTTCCTTTTAAGCCATAACCACCGAACCAACCGAATAATTTTTGAGCACCATGACCCATGAATGTAATTCCTATAATAAGACGAATAATAAGAAGACCGAAATCCATCATTTTTGAAAACCTCCTGAAAGTTTATTAACTTACCTTATGTAAGTAATAATAAAATAGTTACTTACTTTAGTCAAGTGAATTTCGAAAAAAGTTTGAATTAAATTTTACAAATTAACGACAAAAAATAAAATGTAGTAAAGACCTCTAGACAAGTTGGGCGAAAAAAGAGAAAATATAAGTAGAAGTTAACTTCTTATTGTTATTCAGACAATCAGAATTGACTGGAATTTTGTGAAGCGCTACAATAAGAGTCTATTAGTAATGACGTAATTTATTTCGAAAGCGTTTTTACAGTATAATATTCGAAGTATGAAGTCTTACATGTATCCCGAGCTTTACTAGGGATTGCCCTATAAACTTTTAGGTAAATTATAAGGAGGACTATCCTATGTTTAAAAAATTATTCGGTCTTGGTTCAAAAACAAATGAAGAAACAATTGTAGCTCCATTAACTGGAGCAGTGAAAAATATTGAAGAAGTACCAGATCCAGTATTCGCTGGTCGTATGATGGGTGACGGTGTTGCAATCGATCCTACTGAAGGTGTAGTTGTATCTCCAGTTGATGGTGAAATCGTACAATTATTCCACACGAAACATGCTATCGGAATTAAAGCGAAAAACGGTACAGAAATTTTAATCCACGTTGGATTAGAAACTGTAAAAATGGAAGGTGAAGGTTTCGAAGCTCACGTTTCTGAAGGACAAGCTGTAAAAGCTGGAGATAAATTAATCTCATTCGACTTAGAATTAATCCGTGAAAAAGCGAAAAGCACGATTACTCCAATCGTTATTACAAACACAGATGCAGCTGAGTCTATTAAGACAACTGTAGGTGTAACAGCTACAAAAGGTTCAACAGAAGTAATGAAAGTTACAATGAAATAATCGTTGTATAAAAGGAATCCGTTTCATATGAAATGGATTCCTTATTTTTTGTTGTATGTTTAGTAGGTATGTTAAAATACTCTAGGCACTTGGAAATAGGGTTTCACATATATGTGGATAGGCGCATTTTTCTTAGAAAAATGCGCCTTTTGTATATTCACATTTCTTTTGTTCCATCCTAATGTAAGCTATTATTAAAGGGAAAAGATACAATATAAGGGGTGGGTTTGGATGAAACGAGTGTTATTTGTTTGCACTGGCAATACATGTCGTAGTCCGATGGCTGAGGCGTTACTTCGTCATCATGGAGGAGATAAGTTTGAAGTGCAATCTGCTGGTGTTTTCGCCTATCCTGGAAGCGATGCATCGATATATGCGAAGGAAGCTTTAGCTGAAAAAGGAATTTCAATAGATCATGGCGCGCAGCAGGTAAATGAAGCTTTGCTTGATTGGGCTGATATTGTCGTAACGATGACGGAAAATCATAAGCAAATTGTACTTGGTCACTATCCGAGTGTTGAAAAGAAGTTGAATACATTATATGGACTAACTGAAGGTATAGGTAAAGACATTTCAGATCCTTTTGGAGGATCGCTTTCTATTTATAAAGAAACGTTAGATGAGATGGAAAAACTTGTACAAACTTTACTGAAAAAACATTCAGAGGGTTGATGTTTCGTGTATAATACGATATTGGAGATCACTTCGTCCTATTGAGGTAGCGAATGTGAAATGAAGATAATTAATTGAAACTTTGGAGGGGTAAAAATGAAAGTAGTAATAGCATCTGATCACGGCGGTATGAATATCCGTAAAGAACTTGTAAGTTTATTAGAAGAATTAAACATTGAATATATTGATTTAGGTTGTGAATGTGAAGCTGGTTCAGTTGATTACCCTGATTTTGCATTTCCAGCAGCGGAAATGGTAGCAAATGGTGAAGTGGATCGTGGTATTTTAGTTTGTGGGACAGGCATCGGTATGTCAATCGCGGCAAACAAAGTAAACGGTATTCGTTGTGCGTTAGTTCATGATACTTTCAGTGCGAAAGCAACGAGAGAGCATAATGACACTAACATGCTAGCAATGGGCGAGCGTGTAATTGGTGCTGGTCTAGCGCGTGATATCGCAAAAATTTGGTTAACAACTGACTATGAAGGTGGCCGTCACGAAAACCGCGTAGGAAAAATTAAAACATACGAAATAAAGTAATAGATTCTAACTATCAGTAGTGTGAAATATAATTTGGTGAACCAACCTGTGAAAGGAAGAGGCGTAATGACAGAAATCGTAAAGGTAAGAGAACAGCTACAAATATCGCTTTCTGATTTCCAAGAACAAGCTTCATTGCAAAGTGGTCAAATTTTTGTAGTGGGATGTAGCACGAGTGAAGTGCTAGGAGAAAGAATTGGAACATCAGGAACGATGGAAGTAGCAGAGGCGATTTTTTCTGAGTTAAAACAATTTCAAGAGCAAACAGGTATTGCGTTAGCGTTCCAATGTTGCGAGCATTTAAACCGTGCTTTAGTAGTTGAGAGAGAAGTAGCGATAAAATATCAATTTGAAATTGTAACAGTTACGCCTGTTAGATCAGCAGGTGGTGCATTGGGGACATATGCGTATCACAATTTGAAAGATCCGGTAGTAGTTGAATTTATTAAAGCGGATGCTGGAATGGATATTGGTGATACATTTATTGGTATGCATTTAAAGCATGTAGCTGTTCCAGTTCGTACAAGTGTGAAGGAAATTGGAAATGCACATGTAACGATGGCGAAAACACGTGGAAAACTAATAGGTGGAGCACGTGCTGTTTATGCAGCGGAGGAAGAAACGATTACTTGCCGTTAAATGCGAAAAATGAGGAAGTCATATAGCAGCTTTTCATCATAGGATAAAAGGTATGTTGTCTGACTTTATAATAGAAGAAAGAAAAGACCGATTTTCGGTCTTTTTTTTCTTTTATGATATAGAAAGTCATGTTAGAATGTAGTTGAAAACATGAAGGTTCGAAAGAATTACAACCTGAATTTTCGTTTTTTCTGAATAAATAAGAAAAAACTGTTGGGAATTGATGTAATTCGTTCAGAAAAGGGGGATTTTGGTGGATCATTTAAAACGTCAAGATGAAAAGGTATTTGCTGCAATTGAGGCAGAACTAGGAAGACAGCGTTCAAAGATTGAGTTAATCGCTTCGGAGAACTTCGTAAGTGAAGCAGTAATGGAGGCGCAAGGTTCTGTTTTAACGAATAAGTATGCTGAAGGATATCCTGGAAAACGTTACTACGGTGGTTGTGAACACGTAGACGTAGTAGAAGATATCGCACGTGATCGCGTAAAAGAAATTTTCGGTGCAGAGCACGTAAATGTTCAACCACATTCTGGTGCACAAGCGAACATGGCAGTATATTTCACAATTCTAGAGCAAGGCGATACAGTACTTGGTATGAATTTATCTCATGGTGGTCACTTAACACACGGAAGCCCTGTTAACTTCAGTGGAGTACAATATAATTTCGTAGAATATGGCGTGGATGCTGACTCTCACCGTATTAATTACGATGATGTATTAGCAAAAGCGAAAGAACATAAACCAAAATTAATCGTAGCAGGTGCAAGTGCATACCCTCGTGTTATCGATTTCAAACGATTCCGTGAGATTGCAGATGAAGTGGGCGCATACTTAATGGTTGATATGGCACATATCGCTGGTTTAGTAGCTGCTGGTTTACATCCAAACCCAGTACCACATGCACATTTCGTTACAACAACAACACATAAAACATTACGTGGTCCACGAGGTGGTATGATTTTATGTGAAGAGCAATTTGCAAAACAAATTGATAAATCAATCTTCCCTGGTATTCAAGGTGGCCCACTTATGCATGTAATCGCTGCAAAAGCTGTTGCATTTGGTGAGGTGCTTCAAGATGACTTTAAAACATATGCACAAAATATCATTAATAATGCGAACCGCTTAGCTGAAGGCCTTCAAAAAGAAGGACTTACACTTGTTTCTGGTGGAACAGACAATCACTTAATCTTGATTGATGTTCGTAACTTAGAAATCACAGGTAAAGTAGCGGAGCACGTATTAGATGAAGTTGGTATTACAGTGAACAAAAATACAATCCCATTTGAAACAGCAAGCCCATTTGTAACAAGTGGCGTACGTATCGGTACGGCAGCTGTAACATCTCGTGGTTTCGGTTTAGAAGACATGGATGAAATTGCTGCACTTATTGCTTATACATTAAAAAATCATGAAAATGAAGCTGCATTAGAAGAAGCACGTAAGCGTGTAGAAGCGTTAACGAGCAAATTCCCAATGTATACAGATCTATAATAGATTGAAAAAGACTGCTGAAACGTACTTGTTTTAGCAGTTTTTTTTGAGGACATATATTGTTTTTAAAGTATGTATACAAATGATGAATAAATTTTGGCGATATAATGAAGGATACAGCTCCCATTATTGGTAAAGATACTAGATAGATTCATCGTAAAATCATGATTTTGCCAAATTTGCCCTTGAATATTAGTAGCGTTTTCTTTACAATCGTAAATAGTGTAAAAAAGCGTGCAAACGCATGAATATCATCTAAAGGAGAGATTCACATGGGAAAACTGTATGTATTTGATCACCCGTTAATTCAACATAAGATTACATATATTCGCGATAAGAATACAGGTACGAAAGATTTTCGTGAATTAGTGGACGAAGTAGCAAGCTTAATGGCTTTCGAAATTACTCGCGACCTTCCACTTAAAGACATTGAAATTGAAACGCCTGTAAGTAAAGCGACAACAAAAGTGATCGCTGGTAAAAAACTTGGTTTAATTCCGATTTTACGTGCAGGTTTAGGAATGGTTGATGGAATTCTGAAATTAATTCCAGCAGCAAAAGTAGGACACGTTGGTTTATACCGTGACCCTGAGACATTGCAACCGGTAGAATACTATGTGAAACTTCCAACGGATGTAGAAGAACGTGACTTTATCGTACTAGATCCGATGCTAGCAACAGGTGGTTCTGCAGCTGAAGCAATTAACTCTCTGAAAAAACGCGGTGCGAAACAAATTAAATTAATGTGTATCGTAGCTGCTCCAGAAGGAGTAAAAGTAGTACAAGAAGAGCATCCTGATGTTGATATTTATGTAGCAGCATTAGATGAAAAGTTAAATGACCACGGTTATGTAGTGCCAGGTCTTGGTGATGCTGGTGACCGTTTATTCGGAACGAAGTAAGACAACTGACGAGAGGGGATTCCCTACTCGTCTTTTTTTGTCCCGGGTATGCCGGCAGGGGAGGGGGATAAATATGCAACGTGTATACAACATAAGTTGCATACACAACACATATAATATAGAAGTCTTACGTCTAAGGAGCACTATATTATGGAAGGAAAGCGTTATATCTTAAAAATATAATAGTGACAAACTTGTGAACATTTCCTTCTATTATAAAGAGAAAACTGTTAGAAATTGCATATCTCTAACCAGTATTTAGAAGGGGAACGTTTTCATTTTTGGGAGGAAATGCCTAATACTCAAATTTTTTGATTTTTTACGATTTCTCGTTGACACTGTTAATACCCTATTGTATGCTAACAACGGGGATAGATGGTAGGGCTTTCAGTGACAAAAATACATCTATTCCGTGACGAAAATGTAAACTTTTTATTTTGTATAGGATTTATGCAGAAAAATGAGTTATTATTAACACATCGTGAATGAGGGTTACATATTGGAGGGATGAATCCTTGCAAAAAAACGACCGCAGCCATATAAAAGCTTATGCTTTAATGTCAGGAATTCTTGCTCAATTAGTCGGTTCTATTCTTATTGGAATCTTTGGTGGGCAGTGGATTGATAATAAGGTTGGAACGTTTCCATTGTTTCTTATTATAGGTTTATTACTAGGATTAGGAACAGGGGTATACGCAATGATTCGACTCATTCGACATTACTATTCGGGAGAGCAATGATGATAGACGTACATGGACTTGTCCAAAGACAAAAGAAATATATGTACTACTTGCTTGCGCTTCTAGTGCTAGGATGGGGATTCACCTCTTACAAGGATGTATTTCTTGGGCTGATTATCGGAACGATTTTCAGTTTTCTTAGTTTGCGCATCATTGCACGTAGAACAGACAAGCTGTTAGATCGCGTAACGAATGGAGAAAACGTGAAGTTTAAGGCAACAGCGGTAAGTACATATTCGAGATTCGCGACAATTGGGTTATTAATTTTATTTGCAGCCAAATATCAAGAGTTAATTGCGATGTGGGGCTTAGGTGTAGGATTGCTGACAGGATATCTTGTCATGATCATAGATTTTCTTTATTTAGAGTATAAGAGCAGGGAAGAGAGGTGAATTACTAGTGGAACACGGTAAATTAGTTGAATTTCTAGGTTTAACGTTCGATTTGTCATCAGTTATGATGGTTACTGTAGCAGCAGTTATTGTTTTCTTAATCGCAGTTATAGGAACTCGCAGCTTAGCTCTTCGCCCAACAGGAATGCAAAATTTCATGGAATGGGTGTTTGACTTCGTGAAAGGGATTATCAATAGTACGATGGACTGGAAAACAGGTGGACGTTTCTTAACGCTTGGCGTTACGCTTATCATGTTTATCATCGTATCGAACTTCCTTGGTTTACCATTCATGTATTCAACAGTTGAGGCTGGCGAACATATTGCATGGTGGAGATCACCAACGTCTGATCCAGCAGTTACATTAACATTAGCCGTGATGGTAGTTACCCTCACCCATTATTATGGAATTAAGATGAAGGGTACGAAAGAATACGTTAAAGGTTATTTCCAACCTATGAAATTCTTATTCCCATTAAAGGTTATTGAGGAGTTTGCTAACACATTAACGTTAGGTCTTCGTTTGTTCGGTAACATTTATGCAGGTGAAATCCTGTTAGGATTACTTGCTAAGTTAGGCGGAGCATCAGTTCTTGGAGCATTAGGTGCACTTGTACCGATGTTAGCATGGATGGGATTCAGTGTATTCGTTGGATCAATCCAATCATTTATTTTCGTTATGTTAACGATGGTTTATATGGCTCATAAAGTAAGCCATGACCATTAATATAATTTAAGTAAGAAAAAATTTATTTTTTTATAATACAAAGGAGGACAAATTAAATGAGTTTAGGTGTAATCGCAGCTGCAATTGCAATTGGTTTATCAGCATTAGGTGCAGGTATTGGTAACGGTCTTATCGTATCACGTACAATCGAAGGTGTTGCTCGTCAACCAGAATTAAAAGGCGCACTTCAAACAATTATGTTCATCGGGGTTGCTTTAGTTGAGGCACTTCCAATCATCGGTGTAGTTATTGCTTTCATCGTAATGAACAAATAAGGGAGACTCCCCTTACATAGATGGCGAAGAGTGTTTTTTGAACTTTCTTCGCCATTGCTTTATGAACGAAACGTATGTCTTTTTTTTTCATATGATCAATTTAGATATTTTGAAGGGAGTGAATCCTTGTGCCAACTTTATTATTAGGGGCTGCCATTCCATTTGGAACGATTGCTTATACATTGTTCATTTTCTTACTTCTATTAGTAATGCTACGCAAATTTGCGTGGGGTCCTTTAATGGGAATTATGAAAGAACGTGAAGAGCATGTTACTAGTGAAATCGACGCTGCAGAAAGAAGTAACGCTGAAGCGAAGAAATTAGTAGAAGAACAACGTGAAATGTTAAAACAATCGCGTGTTGAAGCACAAGAGTTAATCGAAAGAGCGAAAAAACAAGCTGTAGATCAAAAAGATGTGATTGTTGCTGCTGCGAAAGAAGAAGCAGAATCAATTAAAGCATCTGCTGTACAAGAAATTCAACGCGAAAAAGAGCAAGCGATTGCTGCTTTACAAGAACAAGTCGCTTCTTTATCTGTTCAAATTGCTTCTAAAGTAATTGAAAAAGAGTTAAAAGAAGAAGATCAAGTGAAGTTAATTCGCGATTATATTAAAGAAGTAGGAGAAGCGCGATGAGCAATGGGATTGTAGCAAAACGTTATGCTGTCGCTCTTTTTAAAATTGCAAAAGAAAAACACGTATTAGAAATGTTTGAAGAGGAATTACGCCTTGTACAAAACGTTTATGTAAAGAACGGAGAACTACATAGCTTTTTAACGCAACCGAACATTTCAAAAGAGCAGAAGAAAACGTTTCTTGCAAACGTATTCGGATCTGTTTCTGAATCTATTTTAAATACGTTATATATTTTAATTGATAACAAGCGCATTGAAATCTTACCTGAAATTGCAGATGAATATGTTGTTCTTGCTAATGAAGAACGTAACGTAGCGGATGCAACTGTGTATTCTACTCGTCTTCTATCTGAAGAAGAGAAGCTTAACGTTGCAGAAGCATTTGCAAAGAGAACGGGAAAAGATGCAATTCGCGTGAAAAATGTTGTAGATGAAGATTTACTAGGCGGCATTAAAGTACGTATTGGAAATCGCATTTATGATGGAAGTTTACAAGGAAAATTAGCACGTATTCAACGTGAATTAATGAAGAATAGATAGGGGTGAAGCACATGAGCATCAGAGCTGAAGAAATTAGCGCACTGATAAAGCAACAAATCGAGAACTATCAGTCTGAAATCGAAGTTAGTGATGTTGGTACAGTTATCCAAGTTGGTGACGGTATCGCGCGTGCTCATGGTCTTGATAACGTTATGGCTGGTGAACTTGTAGAGTTCTCTAACGGCGTTATGGGGCTAGCACAAAACTTAGAAGAAAACAATGTAGGTATCATTATTTTAGGACCTTACACAGAAATCCGTGAAGGTGACGAAGTTCGTCGTACTGGTCGCATCATGCAAGTACCAGTAGGGAAAGAACTAATCGGTCGTGTTGTAAACCCATTAGGTCAACCAGTTGATGGTTTAGGCCCAATCAATACAACAAACACTCGTCCAATCGAAAGTCCAGCACCAGGTGTAATGGATCGTAAATCTGTTCATGAGCCACTTCAAACAGGTATTAAAGCGATCGATGCTCTTGTACCAATTGGCCGTGGTCAACGTGAGTTAATCATCGGTGACCGTCAAACAGGTAAAACAGCAGTTGCACTTGATACAATCATTAATCAAAAAGATGAAGATATGATTTGTATCTATGTAGCTATTGGACAAAAAGAATCAACTGTACGTAACGTAGTAGAAACACTACGTAAGCACGGTGCATTAGATTACA
The DNA here is from genome assembly GCF_051780025.1 of Bacillus cereus group sp. BceL062. Classification (NCBI taxonomy): domain Bacteria; kingdom Bacillati; phylum Bacillota; class Bacilli; order Caryophanales; family Bacillaceae; genus Bacillus; species Bacillus cereus group sp. BceL062. The sequence goes on from NZ_JBPWGY010000010.1 coordinate 198,482, forward strand.
CAATCGTTGTAACTGCATCAGCTTCTCAACCAGCTCCATTATTATACTTAGCTCCTTACGCTGGTGTAACAATGGGTGAAGAGTTCATGTACAATGGTAAACACGTATTAGTAGTATATGATGACTTATCAAAACAAGCAGCGGCTTACCGTGAGCTTTCATTACTATTACGTCGTCCTCCAGGTCGTGAAGCATATCCAGGGGATGTATTCTACTTACATTCTCGCTTATTAGAGCGTGCAGCAAAATTAAGTGATGCAAGAGGCGGCGGTTCTTTAACTGCACTACCTTTCATCGAAACACAAGCAGGGGACGTATCAGCTTACATCCCAACAAACGTAATCTCGATTACGGATGGACAAATCTTCTTACAATCTGACCTATTCTTCTCTGGCGTACGTCCAGCGATCGATGCGGGTACTTCTGTATCACGTGTAGGTGGATCTGCTCAGATTAAAGCAATGAGTAAAGTATCAGGTACACTTCGTCTTGACCTTGCATCTTACCGTGAGTTAGAAGCGTTCGCTCAGTTCGGTTCTGACCTTGATAAAGCAACACAAGCGAAACTAAACCGTGGTGCTCGTACAGTTGAGGTATTAAAACAAGGATTACACAAACCGTTACGTGTAGAGAAACAAGTTATCATTCTTTACGCTTTAACACGTGGATTCCTAGATGATATCCCAGTAGTCGATATCACTCGTTTCGAAGAAGAATTCCATGCTTGGCTAGATTCAAATGCAGCTGACTTATTAAGCGAAATCCGCACAACTAAGAAACTTGCGGATGACGACAAATTTGCAGCGGCAATTAACGGATTTAAAAAAGTATTCGTAGCTTCTGAGTAATTAATAAAAGCGGAAGCGGCTCGATTTGAATGTGAAGTGAAGCCACCGAGCATTCAAGCCGCTGGAGCTAGATAGTATATATAAAAGGCATCTCAGGTTCTGAGATTGCTGACGGTTATGTAGAGGAAAAGAGTAGGTGCACCTATTCTTTTCCTTCAATCATGAGCAAGAATGTCTTGCAACGTAGATTAGGAAGAGGATTCTTACTAATCGTGCCAACTTCCGGAAAAAAGGTGGTGAAAACCTGTGGCATCTTTACGCGATATAAAAGCGAAGATTACCTCGACAAAGAAAACGAGTCAAATTACGAAAGCGATGGAGATGGTATCTGCATCTAAGTTAAACCGTGCAGAGCAAAATGCTAAATCTTTCGTTCCGTATATGGAAAAGATTCAAGAAGTAGTAGCGAGCATTGCGCAAGGAAGTAAAGGAATTAATCATCCAATGCTAAATGCGCGTCCTGTAAAGCGTACAGGATACATCGTTATTACATCTGATCGCGGACTAGCAGGTGGTTATAACAGTAACGTATTACGTACAGTTAGTAACGTGATTCGTGAACGTCATAATATGGATTCAAACCAATATTCAATTATTGTGCTTGGCCGACTAGGACGTGATTATTTAAAACGTCGCGGATTTAACATCATTGATGAAGTAGTTGGATTATCTGACCACCCATCATTTACTGATATTAAAGATCTTGCTTCTCGAGCAATTGCGATGTTCGCAGATGGTGCTTATGATGAGCTGTATATTTACTACAACCATTACGTAAGTAAAATTTCACAAGAAGTAACGGAAAATAAAATTTTACCGCTTACTGATGTGGCGTCTGACAAACCGACGACAGCTTATGAATTCGAACCTTCTGAAGAAGAAATTTTAAAAGTATTATTGCCACAATACGCAGAAAGCTTAGTGTACGGTGCATTACTAGACGGTAAAGCAAGTGAGCACGCGGCGCGTATGACAGCAATGAAGAGTGCTACAGACAACGCAATGGAAGTTATCGATTCACTTACACTTTCATTCAACCGTGCACGTCAAGCAGCGATTACGCAAGAAATTACGGAAATCGTTGGTGGAGCAGCAGCGTTAGAATAGTATTAAAAAGTGGAAGCGGCTCGTCCAGAACAGGAGGGCATTGGAGCTCCTGACGAAGAGGCGTAGTTTGCCTCGCAGGAAGGCGCGAAATGACCGACTGTTCTAGCCGCTGGAACTAGATTCAATAAAAAGTGGAAGCGGCTCTGTCAAAAGAGTCGCATAAGCTATAAACTAATAAAAAATTAAAAGCCGACTTCTCTTAGAAAGCTGGCTAATTAAAAGAAAGCTAGGAGGGAACCCGATGAATAAAGGGCGCGTTACGCAAATCATGGGTCCGGTTGTAGACGTTAAGTTTGATGGCGGAAAGCTACCAGAAATCTACAACGCCCTTACGGTAAAACAAAGCAACGAAAACGGAGCAAACATTAACTTAACATTTGAAGTTGCACTTCATTTAGGTGATGACACAGTTCGTACAGTTGCAATGTCTTCCACAGATGGACTTGTTCGTGGCACAGAAGTAGAAGATACTGGGAAAGCAATCTCTGTACCAGTTGGTGATGCAACACTTGGTCGTGTATTTAACGTATTAGGTGATGCAATTGACTTAGATGGTGAACTTCCTGCGGATGTACACCGTGATCCAATTCACCGTCAAGCACCTGCATTCGAAGAGTTATCTACTAAAGTAGAAATTCTTGAAACTGGTATTAAAGTAGTAGACTTACTTGCTCCTTACATTAAGGGTGGTAAGATCGGTCTATTCGGTGGTGCCGGCGTAGGTAAAACAGTATTAATTCAGGAATTAATTAACAACATCGCACAAGAGCACGGTGGTATCTCTGTATTCGCTGGTGTAGGTGAGCGTACTCGTGAGGGTAATGACTTATACCACGAAATGAGCGATTCTGGCGTAATCAAGAAAACTGCGATGGTATTCGGACAAATGAACGAGCCACCTGGAGCACGTCAACGTGTTGCATTAACAGGTTTAACAATGGCTGAGCATTTCCGTGATGAGCAAGGACAAGACGTACTATTGTTCATCGATAACATCTTCCGTTTCACGCAAGCGGGTTCTGAAGTATCTGCCCTTCTTGGTCGTATGCCATCTGCGGTAGGTTACCAACCAACACTTGCAACAGAAATGGGTCAATTACAAGAGCGTATTACATCTACAAATAAAGGGTCTATCACGTCTATCCAAGCGGTATATGTACCAGCCGATGACTATACTGACCCAGCACCAGCTACAACGTTCGCTCACTTAGATGCAACAACAAACTTAGAGCGTCGTTTAACGCAAATGGGTATTTACCCAGCCGTAGATCCATTAGCATCTACATCTCGTGCACTTTCTCCAGAAATCGTAGGAGAAGAGCATTATGAAGTAGCTCGTCAAGTACAGCAAACTTTACAACGTTATAAAGAGCTTCAAGACATCATCGCTATCTTAGGTATGGATGAGTTATCTGAAGAAGATAAGTTAGTTGTACATCGTGCTCGTCGTATTCAATTCTTCTTATCTCAAAACTTCCACGTAGCTGAGCAGTTTACAGGTCAAAAAGGTTCTTATGTACCTGTAAAAAATACAGTTAGTGGTTTCAAAGAAATTCTAGAAGGAAAATATGATGACCTTCCAGAAGATGCATTCCGCCTTGTTGGTGGCATTGAAGAAGTTATTGAAAACGCGAAGAAAATGATGGCGTAAGGCCTTAGGAGGGACGAAGTATGAAGACATTTCCAGTCAGTATTGTAACTCCTGATGGACCGGTTTACGAAAAAGAAGTAGAGATGGTAAGTGTAAAAGCAGAGAGTGGGGAAATGGGGATCTTACCAGGTCACATTCCAACTGTTGCACCATTAAAAATTAGTGCAGTTCGTCTGAAAAATGGTGGACACACTGATTATGTAGCAGTTAGCGGTGGCTTTATCGAAGTTCGTCCAGATAAAGTAACTGTATTATCATCATCTGCTGAAGAAGCAAACCATATCGATATCCATCGTGCAAATGAAGCGAAGCGTCGCGCTGAGCAACGTATGCAAGACAAACAAGCACATGTTGACTTTAAACGTGCAGAAATGGCATTACAACGTGCTGTGAACCGTTTAAACGTTTCCGATATGAAATAAAAAAATCCGTAAAGGTAAAACCTTTACGGATTTTTTTTATTGTATTTTATGGATAATTTTACAAAAATGGTATAATTGCATTGATGGTTGTATAAGTAGAGAATGTACAACAATTTATATTTCATAAAGGGGATGAATCAATGATCGGTGAAATGAAACGAGAAGCGTTGCACTCTTTAAAGGGGAATTGGGGACTAGGTGTTGGATCAACGATTTTATATTTTATTTTAAGTTATGTTGTTTCAATGGCTGCAATGCTTATACTTTTAATTCCAGGACTTATTCTATTTTTTTTAATTGTTAGCTTCGCTGGTTCAATTGAAGGGGAAACAATATCAATTGGAGCAGCTATTACATTTGGGGTATTTTATTGTATCATGATAATTTTGAGTAACGCATCGTATGGTATTACATCATACGGTTATACGAATGTATGTCTACAGATTAGTAAACGAGAAGGTGCTAAAGTAGATTACTTATTCGAAGGATTTCGTGGTTTTAAAAGAATGATGAAAACAATGTGGGCAATGCTTGCGATTTTGTTATATACAGGTACATGGATTCCGATGTTGTTAATAGGCTTATTTGCATTGTTAGGTGAAGAAGGGAATACGTCATTTGCAATTGCTTTCTTCGTACTATTAGCTATTTCAATCGTTGGCATGATTGTGATGTATTTTTCTTATGCAATGACGTACTATGTAATGATTGGAAATCCAGAATATAGTGTGTCACAAGCAATGAAAGAAAGTAAGAGTCTTATGAAGGGACATAAGTTAGATTTGTTTCTTTTATGGCTTAGTTTTATAGGGTGGGTTATTTTAGCGATTTTGACATTTGGAATAGGTTTTCTTTGGCTTAGTCCGTATATGGGTACAACGACATCTCATTTTTATCGCTATATTTCAAAAGATGAATTGCGGTAAGAACATGCTATACTAATAGAATTGTTACGTATAGGAGGCTAATTATGATTAGTGATTTAAAAGGAGAAGCGTTAGACTCTCTAGAAGGAAAATGGGGCTTAGCTGTTGGGGCAACATTATTAATTTCAATTCTTATCACGATGTTTAGTTTTAGTGTTAAGTGGGGATTTTCTTCAACTTTCGGTTGGCAAGATACAACTGGTTCATTTTCGATAGATATTCTTACACTTTTTGTTACCGGACCGTTAACTTTAGGGGGGTATTATCTGGCTTTAAATATCATTCGTGAAAAACAAGCTAGTATCGGCAATGTATTTGTTTGGTTTACAGAGGGGAAAAGATTTTTAAAATCATTTTTAGTATATTTATTAGTGAATCTTTATCTTCTTTTATGGACTTTACTTTTCATTATTCCAGGCATTATTAAATCATTTTCTTATGCGATGACGTATTTTATTATAAACGATCATCCCGAGTATTCATTGAATCAAGCCATTACAGAAAGCCGTCGTATGATGGATGGGCATAAAATGGAGTATTTCATTTTATGTTTAAGTTTTATTGGTTGGTTTATATTAAGTTGTATTACATTAGGGATTGGATTCCTCTGGTTAATTCCATATTTCTATACGACAGCTTCAGCTTTTTACGAAGAGATTGCAGAAGAATATTACGAGAAAAAACCCCCAACAATATAAAGTGAAACTGTTATCATTGGGGGCTTTGTTCATCCCAAAATGATAACGAACTTTCACTCTCGCAAATAGCGGGATAAAAACACCCAGTGTGAACTAATTGTTCATACTGGGTGTTTTTTGTAGAAATTTTATAAACTGTTTACTTGTTAGAGGTTTACTGAAATAGTAACCTTGCATATATTTACAGTTGTTTTTTTGTAGAAACTTAAGTTGTTGTTCTGTTTCAATTCCTTCAGCAATGACAGAGAGATTTAAAGTATTTGCAAGAGAAAGGATAGTGGAAAAGATGGCTCTTTCTTCAGGGCGATGATCGGCTAGTTGTGTAAATTCTCTTGGTACCTTTAATGTATCGATAGGGAAAATTGATAAATAAGCGAGAGAAGAATAGCCAGTACCGAAGTCATCAATTGCCGTTCGAATGCCGTATTCTTTTAATTGTTTCAGTCTCGATAGTGTTTCTTTTTCATTAATCATCGCAATTCGTTCTGTTAACTCAAGTGTGACATGTTTTGGATCGACCTGCACGTCGTTTAATATTTGTGAAATGTTTTCGATTAATTGATTTTGTTGGAACTCTTTTGCTGATAAATTAACGCTTATTTTTAAATTTTGATAGCCAAAGGTATGCCATATTTTTAATTGGAGACAGGCTTCTTTTAATACCCAATGTCCAAGTGGAACGACTTGTGGCGTTTCTTCTACAATTGGAATGAACTCACATGGTGAAATGTCACCTAATAGTGGATGTTTCCAACGTATTAATGCTTCAGCACCGATAATTTTATTTGTTGTCGTATCAATTTGTGGTTGATAGACGAGATAAAATTCCTTGTTTACTAAAGCGAGTGGCAAATCCTTTTCGATTCGAGCTTTTCGTTCTATTTTTTTATATAGTTCTTTCGTATAAAGAGAGCTACGATTTTTTCCTTTATTTTTTGCTTCGTACATGGCCATATCGGCATGTTGTAAAATAGAAAGTGGGTCTTCGCCTGCTTCAGGGTATATTGCAATCCCGATACTCGGTGAGATTCGTAAATGCTGATTTTCGATTTCGAATGGTTTGTTCATGGCCACTACAATCATATCAGCTATTTTTTTTACATCTGTCCTTTTTTTATAATTTTCGATGAGGATTGTGAACTCATCCCCAGCTAGTCGAGCAAGTTTCATATGCTGTGTTGATAATCGTTCAAGCCTTTTGGCTACTGCAATTAATAGGAGGTCTCCCACCCGATGCCCGAGAGTATCATTAATAACCTTAAAGCGGTCTAAATCGAGAAACATAACAGCAAAGGAGCTTTTCGATATTTTTGCTCGTGCAATCGCCTTTTCTAAATATTGATGAAATGCACGGCGATTTGCAAGTTCAGTTAAAGTATCATGATATGCTAGGAAATTAATTTGTTCTTGTTGTTGTTTGCTTTCCGTAATATCTTTAATCATTAAGTAGACCCCTGAAATATGATCCTTTAAAAAGATGGGAACAGCTGTAACATGCAAGTAGTAAATATCTCTGTTTTTGTGATACGCTCGTATTTCTAAAGAGATAGAATTCCCCTTTTTTACGCGATGAAAGGCGTTAATAATTTCTTCTAAATCTTCTTCGTATATGAGTGAGTAGTAAGGTTGATTTAATAATTCATTCGTTTGATACCCTAGTAAAGTAGTACCAGCGTTATTAACTTTAAGAAAATTGCCGTACAAATCTAATGTGAAGATTGGATCTGGATGGTGCTCGTATAAAGATTTAAACATTTGTTGGTTATGATAGAGCTCATTTTTTTGTTCTACTAAATCTTCTGTACGTAGTTCAATTTGTTTCTCGAGTTCCAAGTTGAATTGCATTTGGGCTAGTAATAATATTTTATTTTGTTTTCGAACTAAACTATGGCGTATGAGAACGAAAGTGAAAGTTATTATAAGCCCGATTACTACAATGGGGGCAAAAACATATTCGGCCAATATAAAAATAATAAGCATTACTACAGAAATATAAGGTAATGATAATCGGATTGATTCACCAAATTTAGGCGTTAATAGTACCTGCTCTTGTTTTTCAGGCTCTTTCGTATGAAGAATACAGGCGATTGCTGCTAGCACTAAAACCACTTGATAGAACGGAGTAACTGTAAACATAGAATACGCTGGTGTGAAATATTTTATATAAGCATAAATAGCATCTGTAGTAGCATACAAAATTAAAGCACTACCAAGAAGTGCACCAACTTGTTTTGGTAATAAGGATAATGGTCTGAATAAAAGGTTGATTCCAATTAAAAGAAAGAGTAAATCAGCCATTGGATAGGTAAGTTGAACAAATATATCGATATAGGATGTTGTGAAAACGTGAATGGTTTGCTCAATAAGTAAGTAGTAACTTAAAGTAAATTGGGCTGTAACGATAATACAAATATCACATATCATAAAAAGCTTTTCTAATAAGTCCCGGTTATAAATGATCTCGTATAGAAAGGCAAGTGCAAAGCTAATTAAAAAAAGTAGGTAAAAAAAGTCAGACGGATCAACAAACGTATAGTAGTCCTTTAAAATTAAACGTTGATAGGAAACAACTATATCACCAATGAAATAAGAGAGAGCCCCAACAGATAATATGATCCAAAATAAACGGGGTAACCCTTGTTTCGTATTTGTAAAATAAAATATATAACTACAAGCGATAATATCAATTAATAGGGTACTCATTCCGATTAATATTTGAAAGGGAAATGAGTATTCATATAGAAAGAGCATGGCTACGTAATGAATTGCGATAGAAAACAATAAAATGCTTATAAGAATACTTACATGTGTTTGTTTTTTCATTTATATCACCTACGGTATATACATATAAACTTCCCTTTTTATTTTTTGTGATTGCCTAAAAAATATATATAAATTCTATACTTATTTTGCACAGGTATAGCGAGTTATAAAAATAGATTTTAATAATTCTTGTTTCTGCCCTCAACATATCGACATAGGAATTTGAAGTTTGCTATAATAAATAAAATAGTTTAATTATTTAGAAAAATTTAAAAATAATATTTGTCGCAACTGGGACATATTGTTTACTAAGTGAACTTGTTCTTAATTCAGGGGGGAGGGTTTCACAATGGCAAGTGTATATGAAAATAATTATATGATCGTTTTGATTTTCTTGCTAGTAGGCATATTACTGCCGGTAGTGGCTCTTACATTAGGAAGGATGCTGCGCCCAAACAAACCAAGTGCAGCAAAAGCGACAACGTATGAGAGTGGAATTGAGCCTTTTCATGATGCAAATATTCGGTTTCATGCTCGTTACTATATTTTCGCTTTATTGTTTGTCATCTTTGATGTAGAAACTTTATTTCTATATCCATGGGCTGTTGCATATGACAAGCTAGGTTTATTTGCATTAATTGAAATGCTCATCTTTGTTGTAATGTTGCTAGTTGGATTAGCTTATGCTTGGAAAAAGAAGGTGTTACAATGGTTATAAATTTTGAGGCACTACATCCAAATGAGCGAGCGGAATTAGAGAGAAATATCTTTTTTTCTACATTGGAGCAGTTAAAAGGGTGGGCGAGGAGTAATTCTTTATGGCCGATGACATTCGGACTGGCATGCTGTGCGATTGAAATGATGGGAGTAGGTTCATCACATTACGATTTAGATCGATTTGGGTCATTTTTTCGGACTTCACCAAGGCAATCAGATGTCATGATTGTGTCGGGAACGGTAACGAAGAAGATGGCTCCTATTGTTAGGCGTTTATATGATCAAATGCCTGAACCGAAATGGGTTATTGCGATGGGATCTTGTGCGACTGCTGGTGGTCCGTATGTGAATTCGTACGCTGTTGTGAAAGGTGTAGATCAAATTGTACCAGTTGATGTGTATATTCCTGGATGCCCACCAAACCCTGCAGCTTTAATTTATGGAATTAATAAGTTGAAAGAGAAAATTCGTTACGAGGCAAAGACAGGGAAGCAGGTGACGAATAAATGAGTAATCCAAATAAAGATTTAGAGGATCTGAAAAGAGAAGCTGCTAGGCGCGCGAAAGAGGAAGCGAGAAAACGTCTTGTTGCGAAACATGATGCGGAAATAAGTAAGCTTGAGGGAGAAAATCAAGAAAAAGAGAAAGCGCTACCAAAAATTGATGGAATGACTGTAGAAGAAGCAAAACAACGTGCTGCAGCTGCTGCGAAAGCAAAAGCGGCAGCGTTAGCAAAGCAAAAAAGAGAAGGAACAGAAGCAGTAACGGAAGAAGAAAAGGCCAAAGCGAAGGCGAAGGCAGCCGCAGCTGCGAAAGCAAAAGCGGCGGCGCTAGCGAAGCAAAAAAGAGAAGGAACAGAAGAGGTAACGGAAGAAGAAAAGGCCAAAGCGAAGGCGAAGGCAGCCGCAGCTGCGAAAGCAAAAGCGGCAGCGTTAGCGAAGCAAAAAAGAGAAGGAACAGAAGCAGTAACGGAAGAAGAAAAGGCCAAAGCGAAGGCGAAGGCAGCCGCAGCTGCGAAAGCAAAAGCGGCGGCGCTAGCGAAGCAAAAAAGAGAAGGAACAGAAGAGGTAACGGAAGAAGAAAAGGCTAAAGCGAAGGCGAAGGCCGTGGCAGCTGCGAAAGCAAAAGCAGCGGCGCTAGCGAAACAGAAAGCTTCGCAAGGTGATGGAAATTTGGGAGATGAAAAGGCGAAGGCAATTGCAGCAGCGAAGGCGAAAGCGGCTGCGGCGGCAAGGGCGAAGACGAAGGGTGCTGAAAGTGAAAAGGAAGATGTACCGAAGCAAGAAGAACCGTCCGTTAATCAGCCGTATCTCAATCAGTATGTTGAGGTTATTAGGGGTAAATTAGGAGGTAGCACATTAGTAGATTCCTATATTAATAAACTTTCAAAAGATGTACCAACTCTTGTGGTGGATCCTTCAAAATATTATGAGGTGATGGAGTTACTACGATTCCATGAGGGACTTGCTTTTGATTATATGTCAGAGCTACATGCGACAGATTTTGTGACTCATATGGAAGTGTATGTTCATTTATTTTCATATGGAAAGAAACAGTCTGTAGCGGTGAAGGTAAAGCTGGATAGAGAAGTGCCGCAAGTTGAATCGGTAACAGCGCTGTGGAAAGGGGCTGACTGGCCGGAGCGAGAAGCGTATGATTTGCTCGGCATTGTATTTAAAGGGCATCCGAATTTAACGCGTATTTTAATGCCAGATGATTGGGTAGGATATCCGCTTAGGAAAGATTATGAACCGTATGATGTGGAGGTGTAACTTATGATTCGTACGGAAGAAATGCTTTTGAATGTAGGACCTCAGCATCCGAGTACACACGGTGTTTTCAGGCTTGTTATTAAGATTGACGGGGAAATTATTAAAGAAGCTACACCGGTTATTGGGTATTTGCATCGCGGGACTGAAAAGATCGCTGAGAGCTTACAGTATACGCAAATTATCCCTTATACAGATCGAATGGACTATTTATCAGCAATGACGAATAATTACGTCATTTGCCATGCTGTAGAGACGATGATGGGACTTGAAATTCCGGAGCGTGCCGAATACTTGCGAGTACTTGCGATGGAGCTGGGAAGAATTGCGAGCCATCTCGTTTGGTGGGGTACAAATCTTCTTGATATAGGAGCGGTCAGCCCGTTTTTGTACGCGTTTCGTGAACGAGAGATGATTATAAATTTATTAAATGAATTATGCGGGGCACGGCTTACTTTTAACTATATGAGAGTTGGCGGTGTGAAGTGGGATGCGCCGGATGGTTGGATTGAAAAAGTGGAAGAGTTTGTTCCATACATGAGAGAGCAATTGGCAGGTTATCACGACCTTGTTAGTGGTAATGAGATTTTCTTGAATCGCGTGAAGGGCGTTGGCATATATAGCGCGGAAGAAGCAATTTCGTATTCTTTAAGCGGAGCGAATTTGCGGTGCACCGGAGTAAACTGGGATCTTCGCAAAGATGAGCCGTATTCGATTTATGATCGTTTTAATTTTGATATTCCTGTTGGGAGCGTGGGAGATGCTTGGGATCGCTACGTTTGCCGAATGGAGGAAATTGAAGAGTCGTTAAAAATTGTAGAGCAAGCAGTCCAGCAGTTTCCGAAGGACGGAGCTGTACTGGCGAAAGTGCCGAAAATTATTAAGGCGCCTAAGGGGGAAGCGTTTGTCCGTATAGAATCACCACGCGGAGAGATTGGTTGCTATATCGCTAGTGACGGAAAGAAAGAGCCATATCGTCTGAAATTCCGCAGACCTTCTTTTTATAACTTGCAAATTTTACCGAAGTTATTGAAGGGTGAAAACATCGCCAATTTAATTACGATTTTAGGTGGAGTCGATATTGTACTTGGGGAGGTCGATGGCTAATGATTGAGACGCTCTTACAATCACCTTCAAGCTGGACGAATTTCTTCATTTTTTTCGGATTAGCAGTGCTTCTACTATTTGCAGTCCTTGGCTTCGTTACATATGGTATTTTGGCAGAACGGAAAGTGATGGGATTTATGCAAGGCCGGATTGGACCAAACCAAGTTGGAGGTCGGTTCGGTTTACTGCAAACGGTAGCTGATGTTTTGAAACTATTATTGAAAGAAGATAGTATTCCGAAAGCTGCAGATAAACCGTTGTTCATATTAGCACCTGTCATTGCATTTGCGCCAGCATTTATGGTACTTGCGGTTATCCCGTTTACCGATAAATTTCAGTTCGCGGATATTGGTGTCGGATTGCTGTATTACATTGCTGTTTCTGGGATTACGACAATTGGTGTCGTAACTGGGGGATGGGCATCAAATAATAAATATTCCCTTTTAGGAGGGATGCGCGCGGCGGCGCAAATGATTTCTTATGAAATTCCGCTCGTAATGAGCGTAATTGGTATCGTTTTGTTAGCTGGTAGCTTGAATCTAAATGAGATTGTAGCGGCGCAGGAGAAAGTTTGGTACATTTTCGTACAGCCAATTGGATTCGTCGTTTTCTTAATCGCAGCAGTAGCAGAGTTAAATAGGACGCCGTTTGATTTACCAGAAGCGGAGTCAGAACTTGTTTCTGGATATCATACGGAATACTCAGGTTTTCGCTGGGCGTTTTTCATGCTTTCAGAGTATGTATATTTCTTCGGAATGGCATCTTTAATTACAGTACTTTTTTTAGGCGGCTGGAACCCAGTTATGTTTCTTGGATTTATTCCAGGTGCTGTATGGTTTGCTTTGAAATTTAGCAGTGTAGTCTTTCTATTAATTTGGTTCCGCGTTACGTTCCCGCGTATAAGGGGTGACCAGTTAATGGAGTTTGGCTGGAAAGTATTATTACCAATCGCACTTGCAAATATTTTCTTAACGGCATTGATTAAGGAGCTATTCTTCTAATCTATGAAGGGGGTGCCAGTAAGAGATGAAAGGGTTATTTAAAGGTTTAAAATATACGCTGAGTAATTTGAGTAAGAAAAAGGTGACGTATGATTATCCAAATCAGCCGTTGCCATTGCCAGATCGCTTTAGAGGGATTCAAAAGTTTTATCCTGAGAAATGTATTGTTTGTAATCAGTGTTCTAACATTTGTCCGACAGATTGCATTCAATTGACGGGAAAGAAACATCCTGACCCTACGAAAAAAGGGAAAATTATTGATACGTATGATATTAATTTTGAAATTTGTATACTTTGCGATTTATGTACAGAAGTTTGCCCGACAGAGGCAATTGTTATGACAAATAACTTTGAACTCGCAGCATATTCACGTGATGATTTATTTAAAAATTTGCAGTGGCTCGACGAAAACGATGAAAACGTCAGGAAGGAGAATAAAGCATGAATGGCGAGTTTGTAGCATTCTTTATACTATCCTTGTCTGCAATTATCGGTGGTGTTCTCATGTTGAACTTAACGAAAGTAATGCATATGATGCTAGCTCTCGTTCTGACATTTCTCAGCATTGCAGGTTTGTACTTTCTTTTATCGGCCGAGTTTATCGGAGTTGCACAAATTTTACTTTACTCTGGTGCAATCACAATTATTATGATTTTTGGCATTATGTTAACGAAACATAATGCGGAAAATGAATCACGTCTTACTCTTCGAAAATGGATTATCTTCTTTGCAGTTGTAGCATTTGGGGCAGTTATGTATTTCGCTGTTAATAGTATCGATTTTTCAAATGAAAGCACACAAGGAAGTTTACCTCTCCATGAAAAAAACACACTTCAAATCGGTACACTTCTCTATTCGAAATACATTATTCCATTTGAGTTAACCTCGGTTATTTTACTTGTAGCACTTGTTGGCGCGATTATACTTGCGAAGAAGGATGAGAAAGAGGAGGATTCCAATGAGTAGCGTTCCAGCTTCTGCGTATTTAACACTTGCGATTATTTTGTTTTGCATCGGTTTATTTGGAGCTTTAACGAAGCGAAACACAGTAATCGTATTAGTTTGTATCGAATTAATGCTAAATGCTGCCAATTTAAATTTAGTGGCGTTTAGTAAATTAGGTTTGTTCCCGAATTTAACAGGGCAAATCTTCTCGCTGTTTACGATGGCTGTAGCGGCAGCGGAGGCGGCGGTAGGGCTCGCCATTTTAATTGCTTTGTATCGTAATCGCACGACAGTTCATGTAGATGAAATGGATACGCTTAAAGGATAGCATTGTGACCGAAAAGGGGGAAGGAAACAATGATCGATTATGCATGGCTCATACCGCTTTTCCCGCTTGTTTCGTTTTTTTTACTTATTATGTTCGGGAAGAAAATTAGAGAAGGAAGCAGCGTACTTAGTATTTTCTTCGTCTCTCTCTCCTTTATACTCGCGGTACCTGTATTAATAGAAAGATTTTCGAAGGTCACAGTGAAGCATAAATGGGTATGGCTTAGAGCTGGAGATATTGATATATCATTTGGCTTTGAAGTGACCGCATTAGGGGCTTTAATGTTATTTATCGTTACACTTGTGAGCTTACTTGTACATGTGTATTCAAAAGGTTATATGAAAGGTGACGCAAGATTACCAACTTTTTATGCATATTTAGGACTCTTTACATTTGCGATGCTCGGGCTTGTTATATCGACGAATTTGTTACAGCTTTATATATTTTGGGAGTTAGTGGGCCTTGGTTCATTTTTACTCATCGGTTTTTATTTCTTTAAGGAAGAAGCGAAGGTTGCTGCGAAAAAGGCTTTTATTATGACTCGTATTGGAGATGTTGGTTTATTTATTGGGATGATTTTAATCTTTTGGCATGCAGGTAGTTTTGAGTATGACGCAATTTTTAGAGCGGTTCATACAGGCGATCTGTCCCCGACTATGATAACGATAACGGCGATATTAATTTTTATCGGGGCGATGGGGAAATCAGGTCAATTTCCGCTTCATACGTGGTTGCCTGATGCGATGGAGGGGCCAACGCCTGTTTCGGCACTTATTCATGCGGCGACGATGGTCGCAGCCGGTGTATATTTAGTAGCAACGATGTTCCCGCTATTTTCGGCAAGTGCGGTGGCAATGCAGACGGTGGCAATTGTTGGTGCTTTCACCGCAATATTTGCGGCCTCTATCGGTCTTGTACAGACGGATATAAAGAGGGTACTTGCTTATTCTACAGTTAGCCAGCTCGGGTATATGATGCTCGCCTTAGGTTCTGCTGGTTATGTAGCGGGTATATTCCATCTAACGACACATGCCTTTTTTAAAGCGTTACTATTCTTGGCAGCAGGAAGTGTAATTCATGCTGTGCATACGCAAAACATTAATAAAATGGGCGGTTTACAGAAGAAGATGAAAGTAACGGGTACGTTATTTTTAATAGGTACACTTGCAATTAGTGGAGTTCCGCTTCTTTCGGGGTTTTTTAGTAAAGATGAAATTTTGGCAGCAACTTGGATGAGTGGCAATTACTTTTTATTTGTTCTAGCAGTCTTTGCGGCATTCCTAACAGCATTTTACATGTTCCGCCTATACTTTCTTGTCTTTACTGGGGAAGCGAAGACGAAGGAAGACGTGCATGACTCGCCGCGCATTATGACGTATCCGATGATTGTTCTCGGCGTTCTCGCAGTAGTAGCAGGATATATAAATACACCGTGGTTTGGAACGTTTCTCGGAGATTGGCTGACGAAGGATATAGAATTTAAAGTGGAAGAAGCACATGGACCAGTTTGGATTATGATTGTTGCGACGCTCGTTTCATTTGGGGGGATTGCCCTTGCGTATTTCATATATGGAAAGAAAACTATCTCAAAAAATTGGGCTGGAGGAGAAAGGTCATTTCTTCATAAGCTCTTGAAAGAAAAATATTATGTGGATGAACTGTACAATATGACAGTGATTCCTATTACGAAGGGAATCGCTCATATGCTTCGTTTATTTGAAGTATATGTTGTGGAAGGGATTGCTGTTTTAATCGCAAGTTTGGTTAAAGGGGTAAGTGGCACATTGTCGAGGCTTCAAAACGGGAATGTACAAGTGTACGGCACTGTAACAGCAGTTTCGCTCGCGGTCCTCGTCATTATTTTGCTATATACGGGAGGGGATTTACGATGAATGATTTGTTGTTGACGTTCTTCATTTTCTCCCCACTTTTAGGGATTCTATTACTTGTATTAACACCGAAAAAAGAATCGCGTACAGTACGAGCGCTCGGTTTATTTGGGACGGCGCTTCCATTTGGGATCGCCACTGTCCTCGCTTGTACATATGCTTCTGGAAAGAGTCTATCGCTATTTGATGAAAAAGTGAAATGGATTAAATTTGGTGATTTTGCAGCGGTGGATAAAAGGTGGTTTTCTATTTATTACGAGCTTGGAATTGATGGTTTGTCACTTGTAATGATGGTGCTGACAGCCCTTCTAGCGATGCTTGCAGCAATTGCAGCGTTTTCCATTAAAAGAAATTTAAAAGCATTTTATATGCTATTGCTCATGCTAGAAATAGGGATGCTCGGTGTCTTCGCTGCTAAAAATTTAATGTTGTTCTTTATTTTCTTTGAAATTACACTGCCACCAATGTTTTTATTAATTGGCAAGTGGGGGAAATTGTCGAGTGAAAAGGCTGCATATAGTTATTTAATATATAACGGCATTGGATCAGCTATTTTGCTCATCGTTTTCTCGATTTTGTTCGCGAAAACAGGTACGACAAATATTGCGGAATTGAAAGAGATATTAACAGGTGTAAGTGCTGGGGGAGGACAGATCGTCCCGAGTAGCATACAGCTTGGTGTATTTATTGCTATAATGATTGCCTTTGCAATTAAACTACCTATTTTCCCGTTGCATCGCTGGATGGTCAATGTGCATATTGAAGCGCACCCTGCTGTAGTTATGCTTCATGCGGGCGTTTTGCTAAAGATTGGAGCGTACGGGATGATTCGCTTCGGGAAGGGGCTATTCCCAGAATACTTTCGCGAGTTTGCCACGCTAATTGCGGTTTTAGGAGTAATCAACTTATTGTACGGCGCCTTTTTAGCACTCATCCAAACGGATTTTAGGAAGGTACTCGCCTACTCTAGTATTTCGCATATGGGAATTGTTTTAATGGGGCTTGCGGCACTTAATGCGCCAGGTACACAAGGGGCACTATTCCAAGTTGTTTCGCACGGTTTAATTGCAGCCTTGCTCTTCTTCTTGCTTGGTGTTATAGAACAGCGCTTTGGCACGTCGGATATTACAGCGCTTGGTGGACTCGCAAAAAGTGTCCCAATACTTAGCGGCTTCTTCTTAGCAGGAGGAATGGCATCGCTTGGACTGCCGGGGATGTCTGGATTTGTGAGTGAGTTTCTTGCCTTTCTCGGCTTATTCCAAGGAGAGCCAGTCATTGCTGCAGTCGGTGTACTTGGGATTATTTTAACCGCTGTGTACGTATTAAGAGCGACACTTCAAGTAACATTTGGTAAGAAAGAGTGGGAAGCGAAAACTGATATACACGGATGGGAGTACGTCCCGGTCCTATTGCTTATCTTCTGTATTATTGCCATTGGAGTAATGCCAGAAATACTAGGGGATCCGCTTCAAAATACATTGAAAACATTGGGGGTGAAGTAGGATGGATATGGATACGTTACTGAGCTTATCATGGCATCTCATGGTGCCAGAATTCATTATTCTCGGGTTTGCCATCCTTCTTTCCATATGTGATTTGTTTTTTAAGCTGAACCATAGGTATGTAGCGCTTAGTGCAATCGCCGCTGTCGTATTAGCAATTGTGTCATTAATTACGCTATACGGCGAACCAGCAGGAGATATTTTAAATGGATCGTTTGTGTTAGATGGATTTTCAAAAGGGTTTAAAACGTTGTTATTAGGCGGAGCGGCCCTCATCTTATGCACCGCAATGAGCGATGACAAGAAGAATCCAATTGAAGATAAGGGAGAATATTATTACTTATTTTTAATGGCCCTTCTTGGGGCGATGTTCATGGCTTCTAGTGTTGATTTTATTACACTTTTCGTCGGTTTAGAGCTACTATCACTTTCTTCCTATGTTTTAGTAGGCATACGAAAAAGGAACCGTGCATCAAATGAAGCGGCAATGAAATATGTCATTAATGGAGGAATTGGAACGGCGATTACACTCTTTGGAATGAGTTATTTATACGGTATTACAGGCTCAACCAATATTGTGGATATGCAAAAAGCATTCACCGGGGAGCTAGCTAGTGGTATTCAGTTATTGTTAGCTCTCGCATTTCTACTACTGCTCGTTGGACTCTCGTTTAAAATTGCAACAGTGCCGTTTCATATGTGGGCACCCGATGTGTATGAAGGGGCGGCTACACCTGTTACTGCTTTTCTTGGAACGATTTCTAAAATTGCTGGGTTCCTACTCATTATTCGTCTGTTCCTTATGATTTTTGCAAGTGTATCGGTGCAAGGAGACATGCAATCTTTATACGGGCGTATGAGTATATATATTGCTGTACTAGCAAGTATTACGATGATTATTGGGAACGTAGTCGCATTAAAACAATACAACGTAAAACGTATATTTGCCTATTCAGGAATTGCGCATGCAGGGTATTTGCTCGTTCCACTTGTGGCATTATCACCATTTACGATGGATAGCATGTGGTTTTATATGCTTGCCTATATGCTTATGAATATAGGCGCGTTTGCAATTATCCACGGCTTAATCTTACAAAGCGACAAAGAAAATATCACCATTTTCACTGGATTATATAAAAGGTCGCCATTTACAGCGATAGTAATGACGATTTTTATTTTATCGTTGGCCGGGATACCAGGAACAGCTGGTTTCATCGGGAAGATTAACATCTTTTTAGGTGCACTTCATGTAGAGCCAGCTCATTACGTACTAGCTTCTATTATGATGGGTACGACAGTCATTTCATTCGTATATTATTTCCGTATTTTACAGCAAATGTTTTTCCGGACGGGAGAAGTAGAAGAGAAAATTCGGTTGCCATTAAATATAAAGGTTGTTATGAGTCTTTGTGCAATTTCGATTGTAATACTAGGGATTATGCCGATGATTGGATACAATTTCTTTTATGAATATTTTCCATTAATGAAAGATTTCTTCTTCTTGGGGAACGTGGTACAATAGTGAAAATAAAAGGTGTGGAGTCGGTACTCTACGCTTTTTATTTTGTGTTAGCCACAAATGAAAATGCATATAGGTATACGTTTTTCCGAGAGAAGTTTACGATGTAAAATGTAAGATGCTTATTTGCATTTGAAAAAGTGTGGCTCCTACTTATTATGGTATCGTTTTTATTTTCTTTCGTAAGTAGTAGCCAAGTAAAAAGGGGTCGATTTTTTGGCACAACTTTTAGGGCAACAAGCACTGATTGCCATCGTTTCGCATTTATTGTTTATTACCATTACGTGGTGGGCCTTACAAGGTATTCACATCGAGCGTTTAATGAAAGCTGGAAAAGTGTTACAGACGAGGGTGTTACTCATCCTAATTACAATTGCAATTGGGACATCTGTAAGTAACTTTTTCCTTGATTATTTAGGCTATTCGAAGAGTTTAACGTATTTAGTAAAGTAAGTGTATAGAACCTCATATCTCCGTTAACAATGGGGATAGGAGGGGATGAAATTGAAGCTTAAAGCCATTCTTATTGTTGCCTTGAGTGTTGTTTTCTTTTTGGTTGGATATAGAGAGATGAAACCGATAAGCGATGAACAGAAAATGGAGAACATGATTAAGGCTTTAGAGAAAAATGATGCTAAAGTGGAGAAATGGTCATGGTTAGCGCGAGAAACAAAAACAATTTCTAACATACATACGTTTCAAAAATTGTTAAACGATGTGAAGGGGAAGGCAAATATTCAAAAATGGGACTTAGAGCAATCTCCAGATGGATATAAAGCTACATCCTATAAAAAGTTTGCTTCATATGAAGAACGAGTAGTAGTAACTTGGAGTAAGGAAAATACTAAAGAAAACACTTTCATTATTTTTGAAGTAAGTGGGGCGAAATGGGACCCGAAGCATGTTCAGAAAATGAATAAAATTTTTAATGAAAAACCTATAATTTACACTTGTGTTCAAGGTGTACTGAATGATAAGATTGAAGGTGTTTTGCAAAATAAAACCAATCAGTTTTTGAAAGATCTTTCAGCAAGAGCGATCGAACAAGTAGAAGAAAGAGCATTTGTGTCAGTCTCCGCATACAATAAAAAGTGGGATGACGCTCTTTCAACAAATAGAGAGAAAATAAATGTGCAAATAGCAATACGTTCTACAAACAACAAAGATACAATTGTGGTTGGCACACCGATCATAACTTCTGAGTATTGAGTGAATAGATACTGAAAAAAGGACACGGAGGGGAATAATTTGGAAAAGATCATCGTCCGTGGCGGAAAGCGGTTAAACGGCACAGTGCGTGTTGAGGGCGCAAAAAATGCTGTATTACCTATAATCGCTGCAGCCCTATTAGCGAGTGATGGAAAGAATGTACTATCTGAAGTACCAGTTTTGTCTGATGTATACACAATTAATGAGGTATTACGTCATTTAAATGCTGAAGTCGTATTTGAAAATAACCAAGTAACAATCGATGCTTCTAAAGAACTAAACATTGAAGCACCATTTGAATATGTACGTAAAATGCGTGCATCTGTTCAAGTAATGGGACCATTATTAGCACGTAACGGTCGTGCTCGTATTGCACTTCCAGGTGGATGTGCAATTGGTTCACGTCCAATTGACCAACATTTAAAAGGCTTCGAAGCAATGGGAGCAAAAGTACAGGTTGGTAACGGTTTTGTTGAGGCATACGTTGAGGGAGAACTAAAAGGAGCTAAAATTTATTTAGACTTCCCAAGCGTGGGCGCGACAGAAAACATTATGTCTGCAGCTACATTAGCAAAAGGGACAACAATCCTTGAAAACGCAGCGAAAGAACCAGAAATCGTTGACTTAGCTAACTTCTTAAATGCGATGGGAGCGAAAGTACGCGGAGCTGGAACTGGAACGATTCGTATCGAAGGCGTTGATAAATTATATGGTGGAAACCATTCTATTATTCCTGACCGTATTGAAGCGGGAACATTCATGGTTGCAGCAGCAATTACTGGTGGAGACATCTTAATTGAAAATGCTGTTCCTGAACATTTACGCTCAATTACAGCGAAGATGGAAGAAATGGGTGTTAAAATTATTGAGGAAAATGAAGGTGTACGTGTTATCGGCCCAGATAAGTTAAAAGCGGTTGATATTAAAACTATGCCTCACCCAGGTTTCCCAACAGACATGCAATCACAAATGATGGCATTATTACTACAAGCTGATGGAACAAGTATGATTACAGAAACGGTATTCGAAAACCGCTTTATGCACGTTGAAGAATTCCGTCGTATGAATGCTGATATTAAAATCGAAGGTCGTTCTGTTATTATGAACGGTCCAAACAGCTTACAAGGTGCTGAAGTAGGTGCAACTGATTTACGTGCAGCTGCAGCATTAATCTTAGCTGGTTTAGTATCAGAAGGTTACACTCGTGTAACTGAATTAAAGCATCTTGACCGTGGTTATGTAGACTTCCATAAGAAATTAGCTGCATTAGGTGCAACTATTGAACGTGTAAACGAAAAAGTAGAAGAAGTGAAAGAACAAGAAGTTTCTGATCTTCACGCTTAATTGAAGTAGTCTCTATGTCTTTTGATATAGAGGCTATTTTTTTGGGTTATTACTGTTATAGTCAATAAACTCTATACTTATGCACGTACCAGTAAAAATATTTAGAAAATTTTCGTTTTATCTCGCATTAATGGGCAGTAAGACTCCAACTCATTAAAACTTCAGTCTATACCGATACCCCCAAGTATGTTCTAAAAAATTCCGTAGTTCCATAAGAATGAAAGGAAGCCAACTTTATATTGGGGGAATAGGATGAAATTTTCAAAGCCATTTTTCATTATAGTAGCGCTTTTAATAGCGCTCGTTATCATTGTACCTGCTGCTCTTGTAATTCCGTTTGCGAAAGCAAAAATAGGAGAAGAAGCAGCTTCTAAAACTCCTCCAGCGATAGAAAGTATACCAGCTCCAGGGAAAGTGGATACAGCGGTTCAAGTTGCTGTATATCGCGATCAACAGAAGAAGGTAGAAACATTACCTGTGGAGGAATATGTGACCGGTGTCGTAGCTTCTGAGATGAATGCCAGTTTTGAAATAGAGGCGCTAAAGGCACAGGCATTAGCAGCAAGAACATTCGTGGTGCAGCGTATGCTAAGTGGAGAAAAGAAAAACAATGCAGATGTGGTAGATACGGTGAAAGATCAAGTGTACAAAAGCAAAGAGGAATTGAAAAAACAATGGGGCAATAACTACGAAAACAATTTAAAGAAAATCGAGGAAGCCGTTTCTAAAACCGCAGGACAAGTTTTAACGTATGAGGGAAAACCGATTTCAGCGTCTTTCTTCTCAACGAGTAACGGCCGAACAGAGAATGCAGCTGATTATTGGGGAAATGATTATCCGTATTTGAAAAGTGTAGATAGCCCGTGGGATCAAGCCTCTCCAAAGTTTACAAGCGAGCAAACGTTCACAGTAGCTGATTTTCAAAAACGTCTCGGTGTGAAAGTGCTAGCGGATGGAAAGGTTGGAAATATTAAAGATCTTACGGAGGGTAAAAGAGTAAAGGATGTAGCGTTCCAAGGGAAAATATTAACAGGAAAACAAGTTCGTGAAAAGTTAGATTTGCGCTCTTCTGATTTTACATGGAAACAAGAGGGCAATAAAATCATTGTCACGACGAAAGGCTTCGGTCATGGTGTTGGCATGAGTCAATACGGTGCGAATGGTATGGCAGCGGAAGGTAAGAAATATCCAGATATCGTCGCTCATTATTATAAAGGCGTTGAAATAAAAACGATGAATGATTATGAGGGAAAACTGATGGTGAAGAAGTAGAACGTGAAAGGAGCTAATTAAGATTAGCTCCTTTTTTCATTATTTGTAGGTAAGTTTTTAAAAAGAGCACTTCGTGATTTACTCAAAACTTATATGGTAGAACAAAAATAGAGAATAAGGCTATCTATTCATTTGGATAGCCTTATTTTTATGTGTTTCATAAAAATATCAAAATTTTCCATTAATTGTTTGGTATAATAGGATAAAAAGCATTTGGGGGAGACGAAATGGCGCTACTGGAGTTGAAACAATTAGGGAAGACGAACCAGTTACCAGTAATTGAGCTAGAGGTTGAGAAAGGACAATGTGTTGTTTTGCAATGTAATAACCATACAGCTAAAGTGTTGCATCGCATCATTATTGGTGAGGAAGAAGCTTCAACTGGCAATGTGCTATTTGGAGGCAAAGCGATTGGAAAGAAAAATTATTCCAGCATCGGTTTTTGTTTTTTGAAAGATGAAGCATATGATCGTTTGAAGGTGAAGGAATACTTTAAATTTTTGTTAGGGCTTTATGAATCAAAGATAAGTATAGAAGAAGTTGTACAATGTGTTGGTCTCCTAGATAAGTTAAACGTGAAAGTAGAAAAATTGTCATTTTCAGAGAAACGTCGCCTTCATATTGGACGAGTTATGATTCATAATCCGGATTTAGTTATTTTGGAAGAACCGGAGCAAAATGTAGATACAGAAAGTACGATTATTATTCGAAAAGCAATTATGAAAATGAAAGAGAAAGGAAAGGCGATCTTTATTACGTCCTCTTTCCTATCAGATGCTCTTTCGTTAACAGAAGATGTATACATATTAAACAACGATGGTGTGAAAAAGGTCGAAATCGAGCAAGAAGAGGCGGAAGAAGTTGATGAAGAAAAAGTCGTTCAAATGATTCCGCAGATGAAATTAGAAAGAATACCAGCGAAGGTGAACGATAAAATCATTTTACTTGATCCGATGGAAATTCATTTCATTGAAACACAAAATGGAGTGACACATATTCATGTGCGTGAAGGTGATTTCGTATGTGCATTAACATTAAGTGAACTAGAAACGAGATTAACAGGATTCGGTTTCTTTAGATGTCATCGTTCGTACCTCGTTAATTTACAACGAGTACGAGAAGTTATTACTTGGACACGGAATAGTTTTAGTTTAATTTTGGATGATGAAAGAAAAAGTTCAATTCCGCTTTCAAAAGGACGAATGGATGAATTAAAAGGTGTAATTGGGCTATAAAAAGTGCTCCAATAGGATCGAAATATGATTCATTCACCGGTAAAAATACTCCTTTTACCGGTATTTTACTGCGTAGACCCTTTGTTTTTCATATGATTGAGTCAAGAAAAGCGAAACATACAAATCGAAACTTGTGAAAGCAAATTTCATCTATAAAGAAAAACAAAGGGGATGACGAAATGACATTGGCAATTGAAATGAAAGATGTAATGAAAAGTTTCAACGAAAAAACGGCACTTCGAAATGTAAATATTGAGGTGAAGCAAGGAGAAATTTTCGGATTCCTCGGACCGAGTGGATCTGGTAAAACAACAACAGTAAAAATATTAACTTCTCAATTACTTCATAGTGTTGGAACAGTAAGAGTACTAGGAAAAGACATCACAGGACCAAGTAGCATCGATTATAAACGAATTGGTATTTTAACAGACAACAGTGGTTTATATGAAAGACTTAGCATTTATGATAACTTACTATTATTTTGCGACTTATACGATTGTAAAAAAGAACGAATCGATGAAGTGCTAGCACAAGTGAATTTATTAGATGATAAAAAAACATTAGTAAAGAAACTATCAAAGGGAATGAAACAGCGTGTCACACTAGCGAGAGCGATCCTTCATAAACCAGATATCCTCTTCTTAGACGAACCAACATCCGCACTCGATCCAGTTAACGTACAAAACATTCATAAAATCTTAAAAGACTTAAATAAAGAAGGAACGACGATTTTCTTAACGACGCACAATATGGAAGAAGCAGAAACGCTTTGTAACCGTATCGCCTTTCTATGCGGCGGAGAAATTGTAGCGCTTGATACACCAGAAAACCTTCGCCTACAATACGCGAAAGATCAAATACAAGTCGTATTAAAAGATAAGCAAAAAGAAGTCGTGCAAAAAGATGAATTAGGTGCAAAACGTATTTCAGAATGGATGAAAAAAGGTGAATTACTATCTATTCATTCACACGAGCCAACATTAGGCGATATCTTTATTGAAGTTACTGGGAGGGGATTATAATGACATTTTCAATGCGACGTGTATCAGCTATTTTTAGGAAAGAAGTACAAGATTTTAAGACAAATTCACAAGTGTTATTAATGGCATCTTTACCAATTATATTTGCATTTATATTTAGCAGATTTGGAGAAGGGCGTATGGGGGTTGGCATTATTACTTTAATGGCCTTTCTATTTGTTGCAGGGTTTGTTCAATCAATGGTAATTGCAGAAGAAAAAGAAAAACATACGTTACGTGTGCTAATGCTATCACCAGCTTCTTCTGTTGAAGTTCTTCTTGGGAAAAGTATATTAACAGCATGTTTGACGTTGGGCATTTGTATTGTGAACTTATTCATTTTGGATCAATTCGGTGGAAATCTTTTATTACTAGGATTTATTTTCTTATGTGGAACAATTCTATTTATTGTGATTGGAACAATGATTGGATTGTTAGCTGAGTCTGTACCGCAAACATCACTCATTGGAATGCCGATATTAATGACGATGTATTTAGCTGTACAATTTGAGCCAATGGTTGAAAATAAAGTAATTAAGACGATGATCGAGTATCTTCCAACATCTCATATTGCCAAAGCGATTAACAGCTTAGTAGAGGGAGCGGGATTTAGTAGCATTAGCGGACATGTCTTGAATGTTGGAGTGTGGCTTAGTCTTTCCCTCATTGCATGTTTAATCGTATACAAAAAGAAACAAATGGACTAAAAACTGAGCTGAAAATGCTCAGTTTTTTCTTTTTTCATCATTTCCTCGGAAATTTTACAATTTCTATACATATTTTTACATAATTTGTCGAAAAGTAATTAGTTATACGTTGTATAGGATACATGAATATTGTTCAAAATGATTGCTGAGGTGATGATGGAATGCGAGGAAGAAATAATAAAAAGTCGCAAAAGGTAGTACATTTATTTCAAAAAAGATGGGTGTTTCCGGCACTGTACATTGCTTGTGCAGCGGTAATCTTAGTGGTTGCGCTATGGTTCCAAGGAGCTAATCCAAAGAAGACTCCGAACCACGATCAAGCAACACCGTATACACAATCGGAAGATCCAGCAGTACCAGTAACGAAATCTTCAGAAGTAGTGAAAATGCCAGCAGCCGCTAATGCGGAAGTAGTCGTGCAGAAGAAATTCTATGAAGATGCAGCAACTGAGGCGGAACAAGAAAAAGCACTTGTCTTTTATAACAACACATATTCCCCGAATAAAGGAATTGACATTGCTGCGAAAAATGGAAAAGAGTTCAATGTTGCTGCTGCTTTAAGTGGCACAGTAACAAAAGCTGAAAAAGATTCACTTCTTGGTTATGTTGTAACAGTTGATAGTGGAAATGGTGTAGCAGTTTCTTATCAAAGCTTAGGCAGTGTGAAAGTAGAAAAAGGTGCAAGAGTTGCACAAGGTGAAGTATTAGGAAAATCCGGTCTAAGTGCAATGAATAAAGAAGCAGGTTCTCACGTTCACTTTGAAGTACGTAAAGACAATGTGGCTGTGAACCCTGAGCGCTACTTAAATAAATCAGTAGCAGAAATTAAAGCTGATGCAGGTGCTACAAAAGCAACGAATGCTTCTGGTAAAAAAGCTGATGACAAATCTCAAAAAGAAGAGAAGTCAACGAGCACGAAACCAGAAAGTAAAACAGAAGATAAGTCTCAAAAAGAAGAGAAATCAACAAGCGGTTCGACTAGTGACAAAAAAGAAGAACCGAAGAAAGAAGAAAAATCAACAAATGGTTCTACAGAATCATCTAACGATTCTTCTTCACAAGAATAAGAAAGTGAAAAAATCAGTTCTCATTAGGAGAACTGATTTTTTTATTTTTATCCTGCTATTTGCGGGCGGTAAGACCCTTATCTCAAAATTCAGCGAGAGCAAAGAAGTTAGGGGGATTAAGGGCCCGTAAAAGCCCGATTATTAGTTGAACTTTATATAAAAATAATCAATTTCGAGAAAAAAGTTGCAATAACAAGGAAAAATGACGAGATTCTCGAATATATATTACAAAAGGGAGGGGATACTGTGTCGTTTTTGTTTGTTCTGTCGATTGCTATTATATTATTGTTTGTTTTATTCACTTTGTATTATTATATTGCCGGTAAGAAGGAAGTTCCCCACCATCAATTGTTAGAAGAAGAATATGATCGAGAAGAATGACACCTTTTAAAAAGGTGTCATTTTTTTGTCAAAATAGTCATTGTTAACGTATCTCTCACAAAAAAACGTAATTTTTCTTAACTTAGTCCGCAAAAATAGTGAACATGTAGCATATATCAGTAGTGCGGGCAATACAATGGTATAAACCAAAGCAAAGAGAGTGTTTGAGGTGAGAAATCGTGAATCATTTCATTATAAATCCAAGAATGTTTAACGCTTACAAACAGCACTCACACTTACTTCTTAGTCGTATGCAGCGAGGCTCATTTCACACTTCTCACATCCAATTTAGGGAGGCGAGTGGTGTGCACGATTACATCAAAGAGAGAACTATCAAGATTGGTAAGTATATCGTGGAGACAAGAAAGACAGTGCGTGTAATTGCAAAGGAATTTGGGGTATCAAAGAGTACAGTCCATAAAGATTTAACAGAACGTCTACCAGAAATTAACCCAGAGCTCGCAAATGAAGTGAAAGAAATTCTTGATTATCATAAGTCTATTCGTCATTTAAGAGGCGGAGAAGCAACAAAGCAAAAATATAGAAAAGAAGATGTGGAAAAGCCTGTACGTCAATAAAGTGAAACTTTAATCAGTGGGGCATGCCTCACTGATTATTAGTCTTCAGCAATCAGGCGTTTGCAGGCTTTTTGTCTTTCGCTCAACTCTTCTAAACTCGTCGGATTGATTTTGAGATGAGAGTCTTACCGTTCGTTAATATAAGATAAATATACGTTAGCAAACATTCCGCGTGCATTCGGTAATATTTTTCAGAAGAATTCTTTTTGCGAATATTACGTTTCTGTTAAATTTATGATAAAATCAGAAATTAGGTGTAAAAGAATTCGGGTGTAACCTGATTTTGAATATCGAGGAGGAAAAGACGGGAATGTTTGCGCGAGATATCGGAATTGACCTAGGTACGGCTAATGTATTAATTCATGTTAAAGGTAAGGGTATTGTATTAAATGAGCCATCTGTTGTGGCAATTGATCGTAATACAGGTAAAGTATTAGCAGTAGGTGAAGAAGCAAGAAGTATGGTGGGGCGTACGCCTGGTAATATTGTAGCAATTCGTCCACTTAAAGATGGTGTAATCGCAGATTTCGAAATTACAGAAGCGATGTTAAAGTATTTCATTAACAAGTTGGACGTAAAGAGCTTCTTTTCAAAACCTCGCATTTTAATTTGTTGTCCAACAAATATCACATCAGTAGAACAAAAAGCAATTCGTGAAGCTGCTGAACGTTCAGGTGGTAAAACAGTATTTTTAGAAGAAGAACCAAAAGTAGCTGCAGTTGGTGCGGGTATGGAAATCTTCCAACCAAGCGGTAACATGGTTGTTGATATTGGTGGAGGTACAACAGATATCGCTGTACTATCTATGGGTGATATTGTTACCTCTTCTTCTATCAAAATGGCTGGCGATAAGTTTGATATGGAGATCTTAAACTACGTTAAACGTAAGTATAAGCTATTAATTGGAGAACGTACTTCAGAAAATATTAAAATTAAAGTCGGTACAGTATTCCCAGGTGCACGTAGTGAAGAGCTTGAAATTCGTGGACGTGACATGGTAACAGGTTTACCACGTACAATTACAGTATGCTCTGAAGAAATTACAGAAGCACTAAAAGAAGACGCGGCTATCATTGTACAAGCTGCAAAAGGCGTACTAGAGCGCACACCACCAGAACTATCTGCGGACATTATCGATCGCGGTGTTATTTTAACAGGCGGTGGAGCTTTACTACACGGTATCGACATGCTTCTAGCAGAAGAATTAAAGGTACCAGTATTAATTGCTGAAAACCCAATGCAATGTGTTGCGGTTGGTACAGGTATTATGTTAGAGAATATCGACAAATTACCACGTCGTGCTTTGAAATAAAGTGAAACTTTCATCAGTGGGGTACCCAACTGATTATTAGCACACAAATGGTTGGATAAAGTAGAAGGAACTAAGGTGTAAACCTTAGTTCCTTTTTATTTTTCTATTTTTTTATTTCGATTTTTTGCGAAAATGAGAGAAAAATAAAGAAAAACGAAGAAAACAGGTGGAATATTCATATATATGGTTAAATTTAATATTTCCTTATTTGAAAACGTTTATAATATAATGAGTCGAATACGACATTAAGGCAAATCATGTTTTAATACATATTGCCTTTCCCTAATCTGGGCATACACTCTTTTCTACCTCCGTGTCAGTTGCAGGAATGTGCAACTATTTTAATGGAATAGAGTGTGTGCATTTTTTTATATGGAGAAGTAAGTATACTAAATATAAAAATTCACTTTGTAATGACAAACGATAAACAAAATGGGATAATAACAATATGTCCAAGTGGTAAGACCAATATTACAAAAGGGGCGATCATTACATGCTAAATATAGAACAAATTAAAGAAATCATTCCTCACCGCTATCCATTTTTACTTGTTGATAAAATATTAGAAGTAGATGAAGGAAAAAGAGCGGTTGGAATTAAAAATGTATCTGCAAACGAAGAATTCTTTAATGGACACTTCCCTGACTATGCAGTTATGCCTGGCGTACTTATTGTAGAAGCGTTAGCACAAGTTGGAGCGGTTGCTGTATTAAAGAAAGAAGAAAACCGCGGCAGACTTGCTTTCTTCGCAGGTATCGACAATTGTCGTTTCAAAAAACAAGTACGCCCTGGTGATCAGCTTCGCCTAGAAGTTGAAATGACACGTGTACGTGGCCCAATCGGAAAAGGAAAAGCAATTGCGACAGTAGATGGTGAAGTTGCATGTGAAGCTGAAATCACATTTGCAATTGGTGATAAAAAAGAATAGAGAAAAAATAAGAAAATCTCCTTGTGAACGTACAAGGGGATTTTTTGTTTATGTTATATAACGATAAAACAACAATATACAAACTAATCAGAAAATTACTTGTCAATAGATGGTAATTACCATATAATTTACTTTATCATTTATTTAGAAAATAGGATAAGTGATAAAGGTAATGAAGAAGTAAGGGCATTGTCATATTGTTAAGGTACTTAAATAAGACAAAGTAGAATGTTATTGATTATGATGAGATGTGGGGAAATCAGCAATACAAAATATTAATTAGACGTATGAAATCGAGCATAAGAGAGAGAAAAGGGAAATGTCGCATTTCACAAAAGGAGATTATGAATATGTTCGGGAGAAAGAAAAGAAAACCATTACGACAATTAATTGCACATAAAGAGCCTAAATCGCGTATTACAGAACAATATCGTAACATTCGTACAAACATTGAATTTACATCTGTAGATAGTCATGTTCGTTCTATTATCGTTACCTCGGCAGATCCAGGTGATGGGAAAACAACGACAATCGCAAACTTAGCAGTTGTTTTCGGCCAACAAGGAAAGAAAGTTTTATTAATTGGAGCTGACTTGCGTAAGCCGACGATACAAAACTTATTTGCCATTCATAGTTCAAATGGGTTAACGAACTTATTATCAGGACAAGCAAATCTTATGCAATGCATTCAAAAAACAGATATAGAGAACGTATATTTAATGGCAGCAGGTCCAATCCCGCCAAACCCAGCTGAACTATTAGGGAGCCGGGCAATGGACGAAGCGCTACTAGAAGCATATAACATGTTTGATATCATTTTAATCGACACACCACCTGTCCTTGCGGTTACGGATGCGCAAATACTAGCGAATAAATGCGATGGAATCGTACTCGTTGTACGCAGTGAAAAGACAGAAAAAGATAAAATCGTAAAAGCGAAACAAATATTAGATAAAGCATCAGGAAAACTACTAGGTGTTGTTTTAAACGATAAAAGAGAAGAAAAAGAGCAATATGGTTATTACTAAAATATAAAAAGCCAACAAAATTTTGTTGGCTTTTTATATTTTCTGAAAATTTTTTATCAAGTTATACACTATAAAAAACATGATATGATAAAATTTTTGGGAAATGATTGGAATGTGTTGTCATATTTAAGATTATTTTGTAAGATTAAACTTGTTTCTTGTGAACAAATATAGAACTGAATTATTAAAAATAAAAAATGTAAGATTTATATGTTATAATTTTTCCTATGTGTAAATTTTAGAAAGTTGGAGGAACTTATGGAAGAAACAATTAATCTAAAAGAGTTATTTCATATCTTAAAAAAACGTTTAGCAATGATCCTCGTAATCGCATTTGGTGCAGCTATTGTAAGTGCTATCATTAGCTTCTTCTTTATGACACCAATCTATCAATCTTCGACGCAAATTCTTGTTAATCAGAAGAAGCAAGAAGGGGCAATGATTCAAGCCGGTGAAGTTCAAACGAATATTCAATTAACGAATACATATAAGGTTATTATTAAAAGTCCAGTAATCTTAGATCAAGTGAATGAAAAATTAAATTTAAATATGACAGCGCAAGCTTTAACTGGAAAGATTAATGTTGCAAATGAAAAAGATTCACAGGTCATTTCTGTAACGGCTGAGGATAAAGATCCAAAATTAGCTCGCGATATTGCTAATGCAACAGCAGATGTATTTAAAGGTGAAGTTGCAAAAATTATGAATGTCGATAACGTAACGGTACTATCGAAGGCAGAAGTTGCGGAGAATCTATCTCCAATTAAACCGCGCCCAATGTTAAATGTAGCAATTGCTTTCGTTGTTGGTTTAATGGCTTCAGTTGGTCTTGCATTCTTACTAGAATACTTAGATAACACAGTGAAAAAAGAAGAAGATGTAGAAAACTTACTTGGCTTACCAGTGTTAGGTATTGTAGCTCGTATGGATGAAGAAACATTGAACGTGAAATCACACGCTCCATCATCAAGAAAAGTGAGGGGACAAACAATTGGTTCTTAATTTATTTAAAAAGAAAAAAAATCATCGTCAACGTCGTCAATTAATTGCTCATCAACAACCGAAATCACCAATTTCAGAGCAATATCGTAATATTCGAACGAATATCGAATTTGCAGCTATTGATACGAATTTACATTCATTAATGGTAACATCTGCAAATCCAAGTGAAGGGAAAACGACAACGACAGCTAATATGGCAGTTGTGTTTGCTCAACAAGGAAAAAAAGTATTATTAATTGATGCGGATATGCGTAAACCAGCGATGCATCAAATGTTCCAAGTTGATAATATTTTTGGACTAACGAATGTACTAACACATAGTGAACGTTTAGAAAAATGTGTGCAAACGACATCTGTAGATAATCTACAATTTTTAGCTTGTGGTCCAATCCCACCAAATCCAGCAGAATTGTTAGGTTCAAAATCAATGAAAGAACTTCTTGGACAAGCATACAGCATGTACGACTTAGTTATTTTTGATATGCCACCTATTTTAGCTGTTACCGACGCACAAATTATGGCAAATGTATGTGATGCTTCTATCCTTGTCGTTCGTAGTGAATCGACTGAGAAGGAAACAGCAGTAAAAGCAAAAGGATTGTTAGAATCGGCTAAAGGTAAATTGTTAGGCGTCGTTCTGAACGATCGTGAACGTGAACAAGGCCTATATTATTATTACGGTGCAAACTAATTAAAAGAGCGAGATATGGTTGAAACATATCTCCTTTTTTCCCTTGAATATGAGATATATCTCATATTCAAGGGAAAAAAGATTACTAGGAGAGAGGGAGGATAAAATAAATGATTGATTTACATTGTCACATTTTACATGGCATCGATGATGGTGCACAAACAGTAACAGATAGCTTAGCGATGGCGCAGCAAGCCATAGCAGAAGGAATACATACAATCGTCGCAACGCCGCACCATCAAAATGGGAAATATATAAATGAACGTACCTCCATTATTCATAAAGTAAAACAACTAAATGATGAATTACAACAACATAATATTCCACTTACTATTTTACCGGGGCAAGAGGTCAGGTTATATGGTGATTTATTAGAAGACTATGAAGCTGGTAAAATTGTTACGTTAAACGAAACAAATAAATACATATTCATTGAATTTCCATCTAATCACGTACCCCGTTATGCCGAACAATTATTATATGAATTACGTGTAAAGGGAATGATTCCAATTATCGTTCATCCGGAGCGTAATGCCGAGTTAATCGAGCGACCTGATAAGTTGTATAACCTTGTTAATAAAGGTGCGCTCACGCAAGTAACGGCGGGTAGTTTATTAGGGAAATTCGGTAAAAAAATTAAAAAGTTTTCACTACAACTTGTGGAGCATAATTTAACGCATATGGTTGCTTCAGATGCACATAACATAACGTCAAGGGGATTTTATTTAGCGGAAAGCTATGAATTAATTGAGAAAGAATTCGGAATGAGTGTTATGAGCGATTTGAAAGAAAATCCGTATTTATTAATTAGCGGGAAGGCGATTTATAAAGAAGACCCAGAACAAATCCGTCGTAAAAAGTTGTTCGGTATTTTTTAATAAAGAATAGGTGATGTCTCCTAACCGTTATCAACGGAGGCACTCGGTCGTGCTGTGGGTAGAAAATTTATTTTCGAACCTACCTTAGACGCTTGTCGTCGGGGGTATGACGTGAGGTGGGGTTAGATGCCCATATTTTATTTGTAATAGAAACTCTACCTATGGAGTTATAGATATGACTCCATAGGTAGGGTTTTTGTTATTGTTACATATAAATAAATGGATATTGGGGGACTAAAATTGAAAAAGGTAAGAAAAGCAATTATTCCAGCTGCAGGCCTTGGGACGAGATTTTTACCAGCAACGAAAGCGATGCCGAAAGAAATGTTACCAATCGTTGATAAGCCGACAATTCAATACATAATAGAAGAAGCGATTGAATCAGGAATTGAAGATATTATTATTGTAACAGGAAAAGGAAAGCGTGCGATTGAAGATCATTTTGATCATTCCTTCGAACTGGAACAAAACCTTTTAGAAAAAGGGAAATATGAAATGCTTGAAAAGGTACAAGCTTCTTCAAAAATTAACATTCATTACATAAGACAGAAGGAACCAAAAGGTTTAGGGCATGCAGTATGGTGCGCACGTAAATTTATTGGAAATGAGCCATTTGCGGTATTACTTGGTGATGATATTGTTCAAGCAGAAACACCATGTTTACGTCAATTGATGGATCAATATGAAGGTACACAATCGTCAGTTATTGGTGTACAAACAGTACCAGAAAATGAAACGCATCGTTATGGCATTATCGATCCGGTAGAACAAAGTGAACGTCGCTATCAAGTGCGCCAATTTGTTGAAAAGCCGGCAGAAGGTACAGCTCCATCAAATTTAGCGATTATGGGTCGTTACGTATTAACACCAGAAATCTTTATGTTCCTTGAAAACCAGCAAACAGGTGCTGGTGGAGAAATTCAGTTAACGGACGCGATTCAACGATTAAATGAAATTCAACGTGTGTTTGCTTATGATTTTGAGGGGACTCGTTATGATGTTGGAGAGAAATTTGGATTTATTAAGACGACGATTGAGATGGCACTCCAGCATGAAGAATTGAAAGAAGAATTGATGAAGTATATGAATGAACTTGTAAAGAAGGAAAAGTAAATGTATAAAGGTGAGGTGGGAGAGCATTGACCTTGGTAAAAGTATCAAGCGGAGATCTGGAAAAAGAAAATAATATAGAACTGAACTGGGAAAAAGTAAATGCACGTAAAGGATATTTATTAGCTAAACGTTGTATTGATTTTGTTGGAGCGTTATGTGGACTACTTCTACTATCTCCTGTTTTTTTGATTGTAGCAATGTTGATTAAATATGAAGATCCGAAAGGGCCTGTGCTGTTTAAACAAATTCGTATTGGAAAAGATGGAAAAGAATTTTATATGTACAAATTTCGCTCAATGGTTATAGATGCGGAAGAGAAATTAAAGGACTTATTAAAACATAACGAAGTATCTGGTGCAATGTTTAAAATGAAAGAGGACCCTCGGGTCACAAAAATCGGGAAATTTATTCGAACAACAAGTATTGATGAACTGCCACAGCTATTAAATGTATTAAAAGGTGAAATGAGTTTAGTTGGACCACGTCCACCGCTTCCAAGGGAAGTAAAGGAATATACAGCGTATGATAAGCAGCGTTTACTTGTTACCCCAGGATGTGCGGGACTTTGGCAAGTAACGGAGAGAAATAGTGTTGGATTCAAAGAAATGGTTGAACTAGATTTAGAATATATAAATAAAAGAAGCATACTCTATGATTTGAAAATCATCTTTAAAACGATTCAAATTATGATTAAGTCTAATGGAGCATCTTAGTAGCTAATGCATAGAAAAGAGGTTGGAAAAATGGATAAAAAGATTTGTGTAATGGGTCTAGGATATATCGGGTTACCAACTGCTAGTTTACTAGCAACTAAAGGATTTCAAGTACATGGTGTCGATGTAAATGAAAACGCAGTTGAAATGATTAATAGCGGTAAAGTACATATTTATGAACCAGACTTAGATATTTTAGTTAAAGCAGCTGTACAGAGCGGGAAATTAAAGGCCTCATTACAGCCTGAAGAAGCTGACATTTTCATTTTGGCAGTACCAACGCCATTTAAAGATGGACATAAACCAGATTTAGCATATGTAGAAGCTGCAGCAAAAACAATCGCTCCTGTTATAAAAAATGGGGATATTGTTATTCTTGAATCTACAAGCCCAATCGGTACAACGGAAAAAGTAGCAGAATGGATTTTAGAAGAGCGATCAGATTTAACAACTTCTGAGGAAATGCATAGTGAAAAAGGTAGAATTTATGTGTCGCATTGTCCAGAACGTGTATTACCAGGGCATATCTTAAAAGAACTAGTAGAAAATGATCGTATTATCGGTGGATTGGATAAAGAATCTACTAAGCGCACAGTGGAGTTCTATAAACAATTTGTAAAAGGAAAAATTCTTGATACAAATGCAAGAACAGCTGAGATGGCAAAATTGACTGAGAATTCATTCCGTGATGTAAATATCGCGTTTGCTAACGAGTTATCGTTAATATGTGATAAGTTAAATATTAATGTTTGGGAATTAATTCGTTTAGCAAATCGTCACCCACGTGTGAATATTTTACAGCCAGGGCCAGGTGTAGGGGGACATTGTATCGCTGTAGATCCTTGGTTTATTGTAGATGCAGCTCCAGAAGAAGCAAAGTTGATTCATACAGCAAGAAATGTAAATGATTATAAACCGATGTATATTGTTGAGAAAGTAAAAGAAAAGGCGAATCGCTTTAAAAATCCAGT
This sequence comes from Bacillus cereus group sp. BceL062, assembly GCF_051780025.1. NCBI lineage: Bacteria > Bacillati > Bacillota > Bacilli > Caryophanales > Bacillaceae > Bacillus > Bacillus cereus group sp. BceL062. The sequence goes on from NZ_JBPWGY010000010.1 coordinate 235,122, forward strand.
GATTGCTTGTTTAGGATTGGCTTTTAAGGCAAATATAGATGACTTACGTGAGAGTCCAGCGTTAGAAATTGTGAAAAAATTAGCGAGTCTAAATATTGGTGAAGTGATTGCGGTTGAACCACACGTAAATGAATTGCCGAAATCCTTAAAAGATGAGAATATTGCACTTCTTGCAATTGAGGATGCTGTAATGCAGTCAGATATTATTTTAGTATTAGTGGATCATGAAATTTTTGGTTCAATTGATTTTGATCAACTAAAAGAAAAGGTTGTAATTGATACAAAAGGATTTATTAAATAATTTATAAACTATTTTGGAGGGCAAGAATGTCAAGGTTCTTACAGAAATTGCGCAAGTTAAGGAAAAAACCAGCTCATATAATTGCTCGCAAGATAGCTCGAAAATCATATGAAGCTATATATTATAGGGGACGTAAAATAGTAGTCGCGAAAAATTTAATAGATGTGGAACAGGAAGCTTTTAAAAATTTCAAACCAAGATGTAATTTTTTATTTGAAACAAAGGATAAATTAAATTACATTAGTAAATTGAAAAAATTGGACCGAGAAGCAGAAGTTATTAGGGATGCTGAAAAAATATATAATCATATCTTTAATTTATTAGGCTCTGGTGATGTCCAATTAGAGGGAAATATATTATGGAATAAGGACTTTAAAACAGGATTTATTTGGGAGAATCAGTTTTATAAAGAAATTAAAATAATTGACTTGCAGAATAAAGCTGATGTTAAGGTACCATGGGAATTATCAAGATTCCAGCATGTTTTTACATTAGGGAAAGCATATTGGGTAACGGAAGACGAAAAATATGCACTTGAGTTTAAAGAACAGATAATAGATTGGATAGAGAAGAATCCTGCCGAAATGTCTGTGAATTGGACATGTACAATGGATGTAGCAATTAGGGCTGTAAACTGGATAGTTGGTTATTATCTTTTTAAAGATTCTCGGGAAATAGATAAGGATTTTTGGGAACTTTTTAATAAGAGCTTATATATGCATGGAAAGTTCATTTATAAAAATTTAGAGAATAAAGGTGAACATACTGGTAATCATTATTTATCTAATATAGTAGGGTTAGTCTGGTTAGGGCTATATTTCAAGCAGTTTAGTCTTTCCTCAGTCTTTAATAGCAATACTCCTGAGAAATGGCTGACCTATGGAGTGGCGGAACTGGAAAAAGAGATGTTTGTACAAGTAAATGAAGATGGGACAAATTATGAAGCCTCTACCTCATACCATAGATTGGTTACTGAATTATTTTTAATTACAACTATATTATGTAATGAGAATAGTATTGTTTTTTCTAAAAAGTATATTAAGCGTTTAGAAAAAATGTGTGATTTCTTAATGTATTTGAATCAACCTAATGGAAAAAGTCCGTTAATTGGGGATGCGGATGATGGAAGGCTTATTATTTTTTCTAATTATGGTACTTGGAATAAGAATGATTTTCGACATTTACTAGCAATTGCGGGTGAATTCTTCAATAGAAATGATTTTCGATATTTTGGTATAAGCTATAGGGAAGATGCTTTATGGTGTATGGGAAGCTGGAGCGATATCGAACAGCAGTTTTTATTAGAGTCCAAAGCATTTAATAATGGTGGATATTACATTTTACGGAACGAGGCTATATATTGTTGTATCCGATGCGGGGAATTGTCATTTAGAGGACAAGGAGCACATAGCCATAATGATCAGCTGAGTTTTACTTTAAGCGTTGCGGGCGAAGATATTTTTATTGATTCAGGCACATTTACGTATACAGCTGATTATAAAATGCGAAATTTATTTAGAAGCACGGGTGTGCATAATACGCTGGAAATCCCACCGTATGAACAAAATGACTTCGAGAAATATCATTTGTTCGAGATGGCAGAACAAAGTTTTTCAAAGGGCACTTATGTTAACGATAGTAAATTTATAGGTCAGCATAGAGGATATTTAAAAAAATGTGGAGTAATTCATGAGAGATCTATATATATAGAAGGAAATAGAGTGAATATCAAAGATAATATAATAGGTGAAAAAAAAATTGACCTGTGTAACTTTAATTTTATTCTAGATCCTGAAGTTAAGGTCAGGTTTGAAGAAAATGAGGTACATATTTCAAAAAATCATGTTAATGGTGTCTTACAAGTAAGTAAAAATATGAAAATAGATCAGGAAACTATTTTTGTCTCTGATGGTTATGGGAGGAAAAAGGAAAGTATAAAGTTAATAGTGAAAACTTCGGCCTCCTACCTAGAGACATCTATAGTATTTAAAAATTATAAGGATGATTAGTTTGAAGAATACTATAAAAAAATTACCGTATCCATTTAAATTACCGCTATTATATATGGCTGCATTAATTCCACAAAAATTGAGAGAAAGTAAAGAGTATAAAGAGTACGTAAGATTCTTAGAACTTTCTTCTTCATGGGATGCTACAAAAATAGCCGAATTTCAAAATACACAATTACAGCTATTAATTAAGCATGCTTATGAAAATGTTCCTTTTTATACTCAAATGTTTAATCAATATGGGATAGGTGTAAAGGATATTAGGGATGTCAGAGATTTGAGGAAAATCCCTATTATAGATAAGTCCGTGGTTAAAGAAAATAGAGAAAAATTTATAGCTAAAAATATTGATATGAGTAAACTTAGGGCTATTAATACAGGAGGTACGACCTCTAGTCCAATGCATTTCTTCAATACAGATACTACAAATAATAGGGAAGCTGCCTTTTTTAATCGTATATGGAAGAGGTATGGTTATGAAGGGCAATTATGCTTAGTGTTAAGAGGAGATGCAAATGATAGCGAACAATTATATAAATATAGTCCTTATAATAAAGTAATATCTATAAATACTAGAAATTTGGATGAAGAAAAAATGAAGGGGATATTAAATGTTATTTCAAAATATGAACCTTCTTTTATACAAGCATATCCTTCGTTGATTTATCTTTTATCTAAATATATTAATGGAAATGGATTATCTGGAAAAATAGGGGGATTTAAAGCTATCTTTTGTTCCTCAGAAAAAATGTACGATTTTCAAAGGGAAGAAATAAAAAAGGCCTTTAATACTCAAGTGATTGACTATTATGGACATAATGAGCGTCTAGCTTTAATGGAATATTGCCCAAAATGTAACAGGTATCATGTTTTACCTGAATATGGTATTGTTGAGTTTTTGGATAACAATGGTTCCTTAGTCAATCAAGAAAATCAAATGGCCGAAATTGTGGGGACAGGTTTTAATAACTATGCTTTTCCACTTATTCGTTATAAGACATCAGATATGGCAACAATATCTGGAGAAGATTTTCAATGTAAATGTGGTAAATCATATATCAGCGTAAAAGAAATTGATGGACGATCTGGGGACTTTTTAGTGACCGAGGATGGGAAACATTATTCACCAACTATGTTAGAGTTTGCTATTCGTCATATTGAAAATTTTAAAGATTTGCAGTTAGTACAAAAAAGTTATGATCATTTGGAAGTACTTATTGTACCAAATCAATATTATAAAGAAGATGAGGGAAGTCGTTTTAGTGATGAACTTCAAAAAAGAATAGATACTCATATTAATATTGAAATAAAAACAGTGAACCATATAGATAGACCGTTAAATCAAAAACATAGATTTATTATCTCTAATATAAAGTGAGGGGCTAAACAGTGAAAAAAACAATTGGATTTCCTATAAGTGACAAGAAAAATGAAAAAAGAAGAGCTTTAGTACCTGAAGATATAGTAAACATTAGTAATAAAGATATGATATATGTTGAAAAGGGATACGGTGAGATTTTAGGAATTACAGATCAAGAGTATAGTGATATGGGAGTTAATGTAGTTGAAAGAGATATTGTTATGTCTAGAGATGTTATATGTGATCCTAAAGCTGGTGATGCTGGATATCTGGACGATTTAAAGGAAGGACAAATGATCTTTGGTTGGATACATGCAGTTCAAAATAAGGACATAACAGATCAGTTTATAGATAATAAACTAACTGCAATTGCTTGGGAAGATATGTTTGAAAGTGGGAGACACGTTTTTTGGCGAAATAATGAGATTGCTGGAGAAGCTGCAATTTTACATGCTTATAATTTATATGGGAAATTACCATACGAGACAAAGGTTGCTATTTTAGGGCGTGGAAATATAGGAAGAGGTGCATATAAAACATTAGTTGCTCTTGGGGCCGATGTTGTAATGTATGATAGAAGAACAGAAAAGTTATTTCAAAAAGAACTTGAAAAATATGATGTGCTAGTGAATGCGATCCTTTGGGATGTTGATCGCACAGATCATATTATTTATAAAGAAGATTTAAAACATATGAAAAAGGGAGCAATGATTATTGATATTAGTTGCGATGCACATAAAGCTGTAGAGACAAGTGTTCCAACTAGTATAAGTAATCCTGTCTATGAAATTGATGGAGTTTTACATTATGTAGTAGATCATACTCCAGCAATGTTTTATAAAACTGTTTCTAAATCTTTAAGTTTAGAGATTTGTAAATATATAGATTTTATTGTTGAAGATATAGAAAATGAGGTATTATTAGGAGCTTTAATTATAGACAAAGGAATAATTAGAGATAAACGCATAGTAGATTTTCAAAATCGCTGTTTAGAAACAGTGTAGAGAAATAACTAGCTCTTAAAAAGAACTAAAAGGAGAGCTTATATAATGAAAATTAATATAATTGGTACAGTCCCACCCCCTATAGGTGGGATTTCTGTTCATATAAAAAGGACAAAAAAGTTTTTAGATGAACGAAAAATAGAAAGTGTAGTATACAATGAAGCAAATTGGGGAAGAGAAGAAGATGATATTTATCCTATAAAAAATTATAAATTTTTTATGTGTAGACTTCCCTTTTTAAAAGCTGATGTGTTCCACTTTCATTCCATAGATATAAAAATTCGTATTCTTTTAGGAGTGTATAATTTTTTTGGGAAAAAAATTATATTAACAGTACATGGAGAAAGTCTAACTGATCAATTGAAAAGTTCTAGTTTTATTACTAGGTATTTATTATTAAAAAGTCTAAATAAACTTGAAAGAATTATTTGTGTAAACAATTCAATTACAAATAACCTAATTCAATTTGGAGTAGAACATCAAAAAGTGATTACAGTTCCAGGGTATATCCATCCGCAAGAGGATAAGGAAGATATCCTTAGTATACCAGAAACAATTTGGGGTTTCATAAAAAGAACGCCTTTCCTTATTAGTGCAAACGGATGTGTACGTTTTTATAAAAATGAGGATTTGTACGGAATTGATATGCTTATTGAATTAATGAAGAAATTAAAAGATAACAGAATAGAAACGAGCTTACTATTTGCTGTTTTAGATAAAGATAGTCAGACAGAACTTGAAAAAACGTATTATCAAGAGTTAAAAGAAAGAATAATAAGATATAAATTGGAAAATCACATTATGTTTTATGAGGTAGAAAATACAGAGTTTTATCCTATTCTCCAAAAAACAAATCTGTTTATAAGGCCTACTAATACTGATGGTTTGGGAGTATCAATTACAGAAGCAATTCATTATAGAGTACCTTCTATAGCAAGCAAAGTCTGTGAAAGACCAACAGGTACGATATTGTTTGAATCCCGGAACGTAGATGATTTATTTGAGAAAGTAATTAAAGTTATTCAAAATTATAATGAGTATGTTGATGAGATAAGTGTGATAGATAATCAAGATTATGCAGAAAACTTGCTCAGTATTTATAGAGAGGTAAGCTCTAAGTAAAAAAATTAAATTAGTAAGGTTTGGAGGATAAAATGTATCAGATTAATGTATGTAGCTCATTAGAAGATGTACAAAATAAAAAAAACGAGTGGTTGAACTTTGAAAAAAAAATAAACAATCAAAATATAACCACTTCGTATTATTGGATAGAAAGCTTTCTAAAAGTATTTTTTCCAAGAGAAGATAATCAATTTGGTTATAAAAAAAAGATCATTGTAATCTTTCTGTATAAAGAAGGAGAGTTAATTGCAATAGCTCCATTAATACAAGTAGTGCATAAAAAATATGGAATTAAATTAAAAATGATAGAATTTATAGGCCAACAATGGGGTGGGACCTTTATTGATATTATTGGTAGAGGTTTAAGCCAAGAGGACGTAGATCATATCATAAGATATGTTTATGATAATTATAAATTTGATTTATTACAACTTAAATATATCAGAAAATCTACTGAGAATTTTGATTTGAATAGTAAAGATGCAGAAGTTTTATCAGGATGCCCATATCTAGTAATTGAGGATTTCAATGAGTTCGATGAATACAAAAATCAGATATATTCAAAAAAATTAAAGCAAAATATTAGAACAGCATTTAATAAAATGAAGAAAAAAGGATTAATTTATGATTCAGTAATTGAAAGAATAAATAATCAAAACTTTGAAGAAATTGTAAGGATTTCCCGCTCAAAACTTGAGGATGGTAAAGGTAGTATTTATTTAGATGAAGATAAGAAGAAATTTGTAAAAACAATTATTGATAGTTTACCAAGCGAGGTTATATTTGGAAGGGTTAATAATGATTGTGTTGCTTACAGACTGAATTTATTTTTTAATGATATAAAATTTTGCTTTGACGCTGCCTATGATAGGGAATTTAGAAATCTAGAATTAGGCACTCTATCAGTAGAAGAAAGTATTAAGGATAGTTTTAAGAAGAATATTAAATTACATTCGGAGGGTGCGGGAACAGATTTTTATAAGTTGAAATTTATGAAAGAAGTAGAGCAGATCTATACATACACCAAAAAGGGAAATACTTTACTAAGCTTTATACATTATAAGAGGCATTTAATTAAAGTAAGAAAAAATAATGACTAGATAGAATAATGATGTGATTCTAAGAAAATAATGAAAGGTAATAGATGATGAGCTTAGTAAATAAAATTAGAAATCGGAGTATCAAAATTATAATTAAAAAAATTAAAACAAAATTTCTCACGGTTTCCAATGGATATATATTAAACTTGAATAATTATAATATGGTTTCTTATGAGGAAAAATACAATTGTTATGCATTAATTCCAATGCAAATGTATCATTTGAAAACAATGATTGAGTTATATGGTAACCAAATAGGTAGTTACAAGTACGATATTCTAAAAAAGAGAATTGCGGAACAGAATAAACATATACCGTATGTAGTAGTGGACAAAGAAGGGGATTTATATGGTTATTTCCACCTATCCATTGGAGATACGCGAGATGGTACTATAAATATTGATGTCCAAGTTAGTAAAAATACAGTGTATTTATTTGATGATTACACATTTTTGGAGAAACGTGGTAAAGGTATACATAAATTTTCGGTTTACTCGCGTTTGGAGTTGGCTAAGAAACTAGGATATTCAAAAGCTATTGTAAACATATTAAAAGGAAATTTGTATTCTGAAAAAAGCTATCAGGGATTAGGCTTTATAAAAAATTTAGTTTATTATTATGTTCACATTTTAAACTTTAAAAAAACTTTTACGCGTGTGGTTAAGAAATAATTTTAAGTTAAGGAATAGTGGTAAGTATGAGTTTAAATAGTAATAAGTTGATATCTAGTGGAGCTGTATATTTTATATTTTCAATTCTAACACAACTAATAAATATGTTACTCATCCCTTTATATACTAGTAATTTATCACAAAATGATTATGGGAAATATGAATTATTAAATACCATACAACAATTATTAGGCCTTGCTATTACGATTGGAGTATATTCGGGATTAAAAAGATTTTTTTATGATGTAGAAAATAAAATAGCATTGAAAAATACAGCGTTAAACTTTTCAGCATTATGGGGGATTGTTGTTTTTTCATTTGTATATTTTATTAGTCCGTTAATAAGTGACTATGTTTTTAGTGGTGATAATGAGGTCACTCTTTATATTAGAGTTATAGTAATAACTTCTTTATTGACATGTTTGATTGCTATATATACTAGTTATTATGAAATGGAATTTAAAGCTTTTAGGGTAGCCATAGTACAATTAAGTATCTTAGTTTTAACATTTTTATTAGCCACATATTATATTTTGATTTTAGGCAATGGAATTATAGGTATATTAAAGGCTACTTTAATTTCGAATCTATTAGTTTTTATTGTATTGTTTATATTAGACTTTAAAAATTATAAAATTGCTATTCATGTACCATATCTCAAAAACATACTGTATTATGGTGGAGGTTTATTGTTAGGACAAATTTCTGCATGGATATTAAATTTGATAGATCGCTTTTTTATTAAAGAATTAATCAATTATTCAGCAGTTGCGGTGTATTCAATATCTTCGAAAATTGGAATGTTAATAAATCCAGTTTTTATCACGCCATTTGCGCAAGTATTTACAGCTTATAAATTTAAAGTTTATAAAGAAGAAGGCGGTCAACAAAAAATCCAAAATATGTTTCGAATCTACAATATTGTAGGTTGTTTTTGTATTTTCGGCTTGGCTATATTTGGTAAGATAATGATCAGTATTTTAGCTACAAATGAATATTTAGAGGCGTATAAGATTATTCCATTAATTGCTGTTTCCCATTTTATATGGGGAATTGGACAATTTTATTCTTTAGGTTTACATGTAGCAAATAAAATGATGTTAAATTCCCTAATTGTTGTAATTAGTGCTCTTATAAATATAGTTCTAAATATATTACTGATTCCTCATCTTGGGATAAATGGTGCAGCTTTAGCTACAATTGTATCTTATATAGTAGCTAATATTCTTTATTATTATTTTAGTGAAAAATACTATAGTTTAGGATTAGGTTTACTATATCCATATAAATATTTTACCGTTTTTGTTTTATTATATGGGGTATATTGGATGTTAATTTCTCCAATTCAAAATTTGTACATTGAATTTATTTGTAATGTATTTCTATGTATAGTATATGTTTTATTATTGATTGTTTTCAAGTTTACTAATATTCAAGAAATTAGGGGATTTCTGTTGTCAATTGTAAAAAAGAAATAGACAACACTCAAAAGTATTTAATTTTTTGAGCTAATGCATAATAAAGATTAAATGAAAAGTAATTTAAAGTAGTAAGTATTTTAATAAGGAGAAGATATGATGAATATTGAAATATGTAAGTGGTTTAATAATTCAGATTCTCCAGTTATGTTTATGATAGACGATTTAGCAAACGTTTGGGTAGATACAACTAAAAGCGGGGAATTAGAATTAGGTGAAGATTGGGGTTATTGGAAAAATGAAGAGAAATCATCTTTTCGATATTTAAACAAAGTTATTTTGAAGGAGTTTCCGGAGGTTAAAGCTACATTCTTTGTGCCAGTAGGTGTTAGAGTGGGAATGATAAAAGAACCAGTAGCGCCCTCAATATCAAAAAAGATTAACCATGATGAAGCGACGAAAAATTTTTTTAGAGACATTCATCAAAATCCCAGATTTGAAATTGCATATCACGGAACTACTCATGGTAAAGTGGGAGAAACAAATTTGGATTTCAAACAAGAATGGGAACTTTTTTCGAGTGTAGAAAAAGCTGTGGATGTTGTCGAGGACGGAAAAAGAATCTACAAAGATGCAATAGGTGTTAATCCTTTGGGTGGAAAATATTGTGGTTATACTAGTAATGAGTTTTCAGATCTTAGTATAGACAAAACAAACTTTTTATGGTGGTGTAGATACTGGAATAGAGGAATAGAGGAGGGTGAAGTAGATAAAATTTCTGGAGGGGATAAAAATTCATTATCTAATTATGATATCAAAAAGTTTGGGGATAATAATGTTATTGACATACCATCAACAGTAAACGGTGGTTTATTGACAAGTGTATTAAATAGCAATTTTATATCTATTAAGGGGATATTAAAAAAAATATTAAAAAACCATTTAGTACAAAAAAGGTTACAACAAATTGAATATTTATTAACGAGAAAATTAGTCATTAGTATCCAGGAGCATATTGCACCTTCTAGGGATGATGGAAGAAGACAAATGCCTAATATTTTTGATGATACTAAAAGTTTACAAACCATATTTAGATATCTTCGTAATAAGAATGTATGGTATTGTACAGGTACTGAATTGGCGAGTTATGTATATTTAAGGGATAATTTTGTAATTAAGTCTACATCTGAAAGTACTTTTTATTTCGTGCAAACCGAGGATAATACTCGAGACGTAGAATTAGGGGAAGTAACACTATCTATTTCTGGGGTTGAAAAGGGAAAATTGTTATTACCGAATCAAACAATTAAAGAAGTGAGGAATGGCATTGTTAATGTTCCGATAATGCCAGGAACTTATCAAATTATTTAGGGACATATTGCTGATTTTAAGTAATAAGTAATTTAAATCCATGAGGTTACTACATATGAAATTAATATTTATTTTAAGTCTATTTTTACTTCTTTATTTTTCTTCTTTATGTTTAATTCTTATGAGGAAGAATAAAAAAAATACTATTATTATTTTTATGTCTATAATTTTAGTGGTCATAACTTTAAATATTTCACCGACTATGTTTGTTGTTGAATTTCAAAATATTCGAATACAGTTATTACTATTCGTTTTAGTTATTTTGAATTGTACATTCGCAATATATAAGTTGATTCAAAGACAAACATTTTCTAGTTTTGATAGGAAAACATACAGTATTACAACGTATGCTTTATGCTTTTTGGTGATTATTTTCCATTTTTCTTTGCAATTTTTCACATTAGAAATATTTGATATTAACTTATTTGTATTCCATCTGACTGTGTACTGTAACCTTTTGTTAATGGGATTCTTTTTCAATCAAGTTAGAGGTTTTAACTTACAATCAATGCAATTTTTTCAGGTAGTAGGTTTTTTCTCTCTATTTAATTCTATTTTATCAGTAATTCAATACATATTTAATCGATCTTTTTTGTTATTTTCAAATCAGGCTAGTATTAATTACACAGAGGGATTAGAAGTTGTTAAAAGAGTTGTTGGAGTAATAGGGGCTAGTAATGGTGCTGGAAATTTAGGGGTTATCTTATTTCCTATTTTAGTATTTAATTTCATGCAAAGGAAAAATATGTTAAACCTGTTAACTTTATTGTTAAACATTGTATTTGTTATATTAACTTTAACGCGTATATCATATGTGGCTATTTTGTGCCAAGTACTAATTATTTTCTTAATTAAGAAATCTAAGAATAAGAAGGAATTTGGTTATAAAGTTTTATTTGCTAGTATGATTCTCATAGGATGTATACTCATTATATCCTTATTTTATAGTGAAATATTCGATTTATTATTTGTAAGTCGTGGTGGCACACAGGAACACAGGTTTATACAATTTATAAATGTTTTTCAAGTAATCAAAGAAAATCTTGCGATGGGAATAGGAGCTGGACAATATACGTATTATGCATCTTATTATCTTTTTTCAACAGATTTAGTTGTGCACTCACAAGTTTTAAATATTCTTTTAGAACAAGGAATAGTTTCATTTATAGCTTTTGTAATCCTAAATATAAGCTTACTATTATTTATACTGAGAAATATTGATGACGGTTATAAATGGCTTCCGATTTCTCTATTTATAGGGAATTTAATTACCACAAATTTCAATCCGAATCAATACTATTCTATAAATATATATATATACTTTTTTATTATGCTATCACTTACATGTTCAACAGATTTATTGTTAAAGAAAAAGTGAAGATTTAAATAGTTGCTGAAATAGTTGAATGTTCAGCCAATGGAGAAGAGGAAATAAAATGAATGTACTGATGTGTGAATATCTTCAATATGATACTGTATTTCAAGTGGGAAGCCATTACTATGCTAAAGAATTTCTTAAAGAAAATAATAATGTGGTTTGGGTTAATCAACCTAAACCCTTTTTTTTCGGTAAAGAAAATAATAATAATGTCCCCACTGCAAACTTAGAAATTTATAATCCTAATGTCTTACTACCTTTTTGTAAATATCCTGCGCTTAATACAAAATTTTGGGCAGAATATCACATAAAATATCCTTTTTCAAAAGTTAGTAGTGATTTAAAGAAAAAAGAAATAGATGTGATGTGGCTTACAAATGTAAAAATGTACGAATTAGCAAATCAATTAAATTATAAATTTATGATTCATAGAATGGCTGATGACTTTTCTGGTTTTAAAGGGGCGTATAAGAACCTTATATATTTACAAAATCAAGTTGTACAAAAATCAGATTTAGTGGTTGTTACTGCTAAAAATTTAATTGATGTGGCTTATAAACACAATAAAAATGTTTTATATCTTCCAAACGGTGTTAACACAAATAGGTTTAAAGGGAATGTTGGTGATGTTCCCCTAGAGTATCAAAATTTAAATCGCCCTGTCATTGTATATGTAGGAGCAGTAGAAGAATGGTTTGATTATGAATTAGTTATTAAAGCAGCTGAAAAATTAAAAGAATATGCTTTTGTTATTATAGGAAATGTCAGTGATACGATAAGAGAAACTTTTGCTTCAAACAAAAACATCCATTTGTTAGGAAAAAAATCGCATGATGAGATACCTAGGTATTTAAAGTATGCTAATGTGGGTATTATGCCGTTTGTTGATAATAAATTAACAAATAGTATTCATCCATTAAAATTATATGAATATTTTGCAGCGGGATTACCTGTTGTGTCGAGAAGGCTTCAAGAAGTAGTTGAAATGGATTCGCCGGCTAAATTATATAAGACAAATGAAGAATTTATAACTTTAATAGATGAAACAATTAAAGAGACAGTAAATAAAGAAATATTTATGGAATATGCCGAGCATAATACATGGGAAAAGAGATATGAACATTTAAAGCATTATATAAATTATTAGGGTGAGTATATGAAAATACTATTAATTAATAAATATTACTATGTAAAGGGTGGCAGTGAGACGTATTTTTTTGGTTTAAAAAAGATGCTAGAAGATAATGGACATGAAGTTATTGTTTTTAGTATGCAAGATGAAAAAAATCAACAAAGTCAGTTTGAAGATCACTTTGTGAAAAATGTTAATTATCAAGAGGATAGTGGTATTTTAGCAAAAATGCAGGGAGCTATGAAATTAATACATTCTAATGAAGCGTATAGGAAGTTATGCAAATTAATTGCTTGTACCAAACCAGATATTGCCCATGTTAACTTAATATACCATCAACTGACGCCTTCTATTTTTCAAGCATTAAAAAAATATAACATACCGACGGTTTTTACTTCACATGATTATAAATTAGTTTGTCCAAATTATAAGCTTTTTAATAATGATGAAATATGTACGAAATGTATCCAAGGTAATTTTGTGAATTGCTTTAAAAATCGTTGTCATAAAGATTCAACAGTATATAGTCTGTTATTAACTATGGAGGCATATTGGCATAAATGGTTAAAATCGTATGATGTAGCTGATTTTGTAATATGTCCAAGTAAATTTATGTACAATCAATTAGCTGAAAATAGGATACCGGTTAAAAAGCTAGTACACCTTCCCAATTTTTTAACAAATAATTTTCTTGAAGTTGAAATGAATGAAAAAAAAGAAAAATTTATACTCTATTATGGTAGACTGTCTAAAGAAAAAGGCATAGATACTTTACTAGATGCTCAAAGGCTATTAGGCGAAAGAATAACTTTGAAATTAATAGGGACAGGTCCAGAAGAAGCGAGACTAAAAGCTAGAGTTGAACAGGAAAGTATTCAAAATGTTGAATTTTTGGGATTTAAATCAGGGAATGATTTAGTGGTAGAAATTAAGAAAGCGAAAGCTACTATAATTCCTTCGGTATGGCATGAAGTTTTCGGTTTAACGATTATTGAATCTTTAAGTGCGGGGACTCCTGTCATCGGATCTAAAGTAGGAGGAATAACAGAATTAATACAAGAAGGAGAAAATGGATTTTTATTTGAAAGAGCGAATGAAAAAGAGCTTGCAAATAAAATAGAAAGATTGATCAATTTATCCGAAGATGAGTATGCTCAAATGGCACGGAATAGCTATCGGGCTAAAAATGAATTTAAACCTGAATGGTATTATGGAGAATTAGTTAGCATATATGAACAGGCCATTAATAATAAGAAGATAAGGAAGTAATTTGACAATGAAACATGTATTTATCATCGGATCTAAAGGAATTCCCGCAAAATATGGTGGATTCGAAACATTTGTAGAATACTTAACAGTTCGAAAACAAAGTGAAGATATTCAGTATCACGTATCTTGTCTAGCTAATAATAATGATGAGTTCAAGCATAATAATGCAAGATGCTTTAATGTAAAAACACCTGAAATTGGTAGTGCTAAAGCAGTAGCATACGATATTTTAAGTTTAAAAGAGTGCATCCATTATATTAAAAGAAATAACCTTACAAATTGCATCGTTTACGTACTTGCTTGTCGTATTGGCCCATTTTTTTCTTTCTATAAAAGTAAGCTAGAAAAAATGGGTGTAAAGGTATTTGTAAATCCAGATGGACATGAGTGGAAAAGAAGTAAATGGAGTCCAGCTATTAGAACATATTGGAAAATATCTGAGAAGTTAATGGTTAAAAATGCAGATTTATTAGTGTGTGATTCTAAAGGGATTGAGTCATATATTAAAACAGACTATAAAAAGTATAGCCCTAAGACGACATTTATTGCCTACGGTGCGGATGTTACATCATCATCTTTAGAAGACGATGATGTAAAACTAAACGAATGGTATAAGAAGCATGATATAAGTGCCAATGAATATTATTTAGTAGTTGGTCGTTTCGTTCCAGAGAACAATTACGAGTTAATGGTCCGTGAATTTATGAAATCAGATTCTAAAAAAGATTTTGTGATTATTTCTAACGTTGAACAAAATCAATTTTATCAAGATTTATTAGCAAAGACGAATTTTGATAAGGATCCTCGTGTTAAGTTTGTTGGAACTGTATATGATCAAGAACTATTGAAGAAAGTTCGTGAAAATGCATTTGCATATTTCCATGGGCATGAAGTAGGTGGAACGAATCCATCATTATTAGAAGCGTTGGCTTCTACAAAATTAAATATGCTTTTAGATGTAGTGTTTAATAGAGAGGTTGGGGAAGGAGGAGCTGTTTACTTCTCTAAAGAAAGTGGCTTTTTAGCTAACTTAATTCATGATGTCGAGAGATATTCACAAGAGCAAATTGATGAATTGGGTAGTAAGGCGAAAGATAGAATTATCCATGAATACTCATGGGAGAAAATTGTAAGTGATTATGAATCTTTATTTTTAAAGTCATAACAGAAATTAGAAGGGGATGAATCTAGGCAGATTTATTCCCTATTTCTATGATATAAAAAGGAGTGCGAGTAATTTATGAAAGGTATTATTCTAGCTGGAGGTAGTGGAACGAGATTATATCCACTGACACAAGCTGTATCAAAGCAATTGTTACCCGTTTACGATAAGCCAATGATTTATTATCCATTATCAGTATTAATGCTTGCTGGTATTCAAGAAATTTTAATTATATCTACACCACAGGATACGCCTCGTTTTAAAGAGCTATTGGGAGATGGTTCACAGTTTGGAATAAATCTTGAATATGCTGTGCAACCTTCTCCAGATGGCTTAGCTCAGGCATTTATTATTGGAGAAGAGTTTATTGGCGATGACTCTGTAGCTCTTGTTCTTGGTGATAATTTATTCTATGGACATGGTTTAACAAAATTATTACAAAACGCTGTAGAACGTCAAGAAGGGGCAACTGTTTTTGGATATTATGTAAATGATCCAGAACGTTTTGGGGTAGTGGAATTTGATGAAGATGGAAAGGCTATTTCTATTGAAGAGAAACCTCAAGAGCCAAAATCGCATTATGCTGTAACGGGTTTATATTTTTATGACAATCGGGTTGTGGAAATTGCAAAGAATATTAAGCCTTCACCTCGTGGTGAATTGGAAATTACTGATATAAATAAAGTTTATTTACAATTACAAGAGTTACACGTTGAAATTCTTGGACGTGGTTTTTCTTGGTTGGACTCTGGAACGCACGAGTCATTATTAGAAGCATCTCAATTCATTGAAACAATTGAAAAACGTCAAAGTTTAAAGGTAGCTTGTTTAGAGGAAATAGCGTTTAGAAAAGGATATATTACCCGTGAGCAACTACTTGAATTAGCAGAGCCAATGAAAAAAAATCAATACGGTCAATATTTAATTCGATTGGCAGAACAAAGTAAACAAAAACAACCAATTTATCAATAAAGGAGTACGTATAATGAAGATTGTTGAAACTAAAATTCCTGATGTAGTTATTTTAGAGCCTAAAGTATTTGGCGATCATCGCGGATATTTTATGGAAAGTTATAATAAAGAGATTTTTAATAAGCTTGGTTTAGATTATGAGTTTATTCAGGATAATCAATCTTTATCCGTACCAGCCGGAACATTACGTGGATTACATTTTCAGTTAAATCCTAAAGCACAGACAAAGATAGTACGCTGTATCACAGGTGCTATTTATGATGTAGCTGTTGATATTCGTAAAGGTTCACCTACATATGGCCAATGGATTGGTGTTATTTTAAGTGAACATAATAAGCGCCAATTAGTCGTACCAAAAGGATTTGCACACGGATTTTGTACATTAGTGCCAAATTCGACAGTGGCTTACAAAGTAGATGAATACTATTCTCCTAATCATGATGCAGGTATTCTATGGAATGATCCAGCATTAGGAATCGATTGGCCGGTAAGTGAACCGATTCTTTCAGAAAAGGATACTAAACATCCACTATTAGAAGAAGCAAATATTAATTTTGTGTACGAGAAATAAGGAGGAATAACATGAAAGTATTAGTAACGGGTGGCGCAGGGTTTATTGGAAGTAATTTTGTTCGATATATGGTGAAGAAGTATCCTGAATATAATATTGTAAATTTAGATGCGCTAACATATGCAGGGAATTTAGAGAATCTAAAAGATATTGAAGAATTATCTAATTACAAATTTATCAAAGGCGATATAGCAGATCGTCAGTTTATTAATCAATTATTTAAAGAAGAAAATTTTGATTATGTGTTAAATTTCGCAGCAGAGTCGCATGTTGATAGAAGTATTACAAACCCTGATATCTTTATTCAAACAAACATTCAAGGTACACAAGTATTACTAGATGCTGCTAAAAATGCGGAAGTGAAAAAATACTTGCAAGTTTCAACAGATGAGGTATATGGAACTTTAGGCGAAACTGGTTACTTTACGGAAGAAACACCTTTGGCATCAAATAGTCCGTATAGTTCAAGTAAAGCTGGTGCAGACCTATTAGTTCGTGCTTATCATGAAACGTTTGGTTTACCAGTAAATATTACACGTTGTTCAAATAATTACGGACCATTTCATTTCCCAGAAAAGTTAATTCCTTTAATGATTATTAATGCACTGAATGATAAACAATTACCTGTATATGGTGATGGTTTAAATGTACGTGATTGGTTACATGTGGAAGACCATTGTCAGGCAATCGATTTAGTACTTCATAAAGGAAAAAATGGTGAAGTGTACAATGTTGGTGGAAACAATGAACGTACAAACATTGAAATCGTAAAAACAATCTTAAAAGCATTGGATAAACCAGAATCTCTGATTAAGTATGTTACAGATCGTCCAGGTCATGATCGCCGTTACGCAATTGATGCAACAAAACTCCGTGAAGAATTAGGGTGGTCACCGAAGTACAACTTTGATACAGGTATTGAGCAAACTATTAAATGGTATTTAGAAAATCAAGATTGGTGGAAAAATATTATTTCTGGAGAATACCAAGAATACTTCAAGAATCAATATGCGAATAGATTAGAGGTATAAAACATGAAAGTATTAGTAACAGGGGCTAAAGGTCAATTAGGACAAGATGTATTATGTTTATTAGAAAATCAACAATGGGAAGTTTTTGGATTTGGTAGAGAAGAGCTAGATATTACAAATGAAGAAAAAGTACGTGAAAAAGTACTATCTATAAATCCTGATATTATTATTCATACAGCAGCATATACACAAGTAGATCAAGCTGAGAGCGATGAAGAAACTGCTTTCAAGGTTAATGCTGAAGGTACAAAATATTTAGCGCAAGCTGCTGAAGCAGTGAAAGCAAAGTTTTGTTATGTAAGTACTGATTACGTTTTTGATGGAACGAAAAATAAACCATATAAAGTGGATGATCAAACGAATCCTCAAACTGTATATGGTAGCTCAAAATTAGCTGGAGAACATTATACACAAAAGTATTGTTCAAAAAGTTATATTGTCAGAACGTCTTGGGTATTTGGCTTATACGGTAATAATTTTGTGAAAACGATGTTGCGTTTAGCGGAAGAGAAGATAGAATTAGGAGTTGTTCATGATCAGGTAGGTTCACCAACCTATACACCTGATTTAGCGAGATTTATTATTAATCTTGTGAAAACTGATAAGTATGGCATATATCATGGTTCTAACTCAGGAGTTTGTTCTTGGTATGAGTTTGCAAAAGAGATATTCAAGCAATCTAATATTGAAATAGTGGTCAATCCACTAACAACAGAAAACTTTCCAAGGCCTGCTGCACGCCCTAAATACTCAGTGCTGGACAAAGGGATGATTGAAGAAAATGGATTTGAATCGTTCCAAGATTGGAAGGAAGCTTTAAAAGATTTTCTCAAGAAGCTATAAGATAGTGGAAGAATCAGTGGTTTACAAATGATTTGTAAATCTGTATAGTTTTATGTGAAATAATAGTAAGTATAAGATTACTGAATTTGTTATTTGAAAGAAGGAAAAACGATGAAGAAAAAGATTCTATTTTGGATTCTAGGTATCATTGGTGTTCTTGTTATTGCTGGTGGTGTATATGCATATACTGTTTACTCTAATGTATCTAATACGTTAAATACAGTACATAAGCCTTTGGATCGTGATAAGTCTGACAAACGAGATAAGAAAGTAGAGATTTCGGATAATAAACCTATATCTATTTTACTGATGGGTGTAGATCAGGAAGATAATG
The DNA here is from genome assembly GCF_051780025.1 of Bacillus cereus group sp. BceL062. Taxonomy (NCBI): domain Bacteria; kingdom Bacillati; phylum Bacillota; class Bacilli; order Caryophanales; family Bacillaceae; genus Bacillus; species Bacillus cereus group sp. BceL062. The sequence goes on from NZ_JBPWGY010000010.1 coordinate 254,170, forward strand.
GGACAGGTAGATCGGATTCACTTATGTTATTTACCTTAAACCCAAAAACAAAATCTATGAAAATTACGAGTATTCCACGCGACTCTTATACGGAGATTGTAGGGAAAGGTAAAAAAGATAAAATCAACCATGCCTATGCTTTTGGTGGTATTGATATGTCTGTAAAAACAGTAGAGAATTTCTTAAATGTACCAGTTGATCATTATATTGAAGTAAATATGGCTGGATTTAGAGATATTGTAGATGCTGTTGGCGGTGTTGATGTAAATAACGATTTAGAGTTTACATCAAGAGATCAACATTTTGCTAAAGGTAATATTCATTTAAATGGTGAAACTGCATTAAAGTATACTCGTATGCGTTACGAGGATCCACGCGGTGACTTCGGTCGTCAAATGCGTCAGCGTCAAGTTATCCAAGCGGTAATTAAAAAGGGCGCAAGTGTATCTTCTCTAGCAAGTTACGGTGACGTATTAAAAGCAATTGAGAAAAACGTAAAAACAAGTTTAACGCAAGAGCAAATGTTTGAGATTCAAAAGAACTATAAAGATTGCATGGAGAACAGTGAAGAGATTCAAATCCCAGGCGACGGCCACAAAGCCGCTGATGGCATTTGGTATTACTATGTTCCAGATGCAGCGAAACAAGATATAACGAATAAGTTAAGAGCGCATCTTGAAGTGACTAAATAATATGTAATAACCCAACTCCTTTGGAAGGAGTTGGGTTTATTTTTGCATGGATTTATATTAATATTATATGTTGTGAGATTAATAGATGAGGTGAATCGATGAATAAGAAAGCAGTACTTGTTCTTGTTGTTTTTGTATTGTTTGTTGCTTCGATTGTGAGCGGTAAATTGTACTGGAATAAGAAAGTTGCAAATGCAACGGGACAGACAAGTGAAGTAACGAAGACAAAGGCTGAAGTGAAAGATAGCGGAGCGAAGAAAGAAGAGAAAAAAGCAGAGAAAAAGCAAGATGCGAAGTCATCTTTTAATGAAGCATATGCGAAGAATTTTCCAGATGAAGTGAAAGAGAAGTTGAAGAAAGCTGCTAAAGAGAAAAAGGCAGTGAATCTTGTTATCGTTGGTGATGAAGCTTCTTCATCAGAAAAAGATGCTTGGGCAGCTAAGTTAACAGCTAATTTAGAAACTGCTTACGGTAAAGGTTTATGGAATGTGACAGTAAAGGAATATAAGGGTGAAAGTACAGAAGAGTTAATCGCGAATAAGCGTGATAAAGAGATCGCGAAAGACAAGCCAGATGTGATTTTATTTGAGCCACCATTTATTACTGATAACGGTAAAACTGGTAATGGGAATTCTGTTGCGAGTACACAGAAGTTTGTTCAAGCACTTTCTACTAGTGCAAAAGGCGCTACAATTATGATTCAACCATCAAACCCAGTGTATGGTGCGAAGAATTATCCGAAAGCAATTGAGGCATTAAAGCAGTTTGCGACGCAAAATGGTTATACATATGTTGATCACTGGGGAGCATGGCCTGATGCAGCAACAAAGGCTATTTTACCGTACTTACAAGAAGAGTTTGGTTTCCCAAGTGCTAAAGGACATGAAGTTTGGGCACAATATGTAACGGATTATTTCGTGGCTAAGTAATAAAAAGTACACAAAAGGTATACGAGAAATCGTATGCCTTTTATTTATGTAAGTACGGGGTTACTGTCTAAGCGTAAGAGTTATTTGTTATAGCATAAGTAATTTATTTTCATTTATACCACAAGAACACTCCAAAAATCTGACTTTCCCTTTGAAAAATGTGGTGCCAAATAGTATGATGGTGTAGGAAACGGAGAAAATAACGGGAGATGTGTGAGTGATTTTATTCCGTTATATTATTTTAAATAGATGTTATTGCGAGGATTTTCATATGGGATTTAAACAAGAAATTAGAAAATTTATTGAAGGAAATAAGCTAGTTCGTACATTGTTAAAAAAGCCTTTAGAATATCGTGCGAATAAGCAATTGCAATTAGTACGAAACAATATTAAACAATATGGAGTAGAGTGTTTACTATTAGTGCAAGAAGCTTTTAAAGAGCATGATCAAGAATTTTGGTTAGATTATGGCACGTTACTTGGAGCTGTGCGAGAAAAAGATTTCATAAGCCATGATTTAGATATGGATATTGGCACTTTTAATATAAGTGAAGAGAAGAAAAGAGCACTAGAGAAAACGTTAAATGATAAAGGTGTTAAGACGTTTAGGGAGTTCACAGTTGATGGTCATGTTGTAGAGCAAACTTTCACTTATAAAGGAACTCATATCGATCTTTTCTATTATTTTTCGGAAGATCCTAATAAAGTATGGTGTTACTTCTTTGAAGGAACGGATGAGATGTCGACGCAGGAAAGAGGAACTGAAAAAATCCTTACAGGATGGAAAACGAAAACAGCAAGTTCTACACTGTTAGGAACGAAATTAATGCCATTCAAGGGCGAAGAATTCCCTGTTCCTTCAAATGTCGAAGAGTATCTTATTGAGAACTATGGTCCTAATTATATGATTAAGGATGAGAATTGGGATTTTGCAAATTCTGCTAGTAATATTAAGGTTGTTTCAGCCAATAACGTTGAGGCTATTTATAAATAAAAAGAAGTGCCCCTGTGCAAAATAAGCAGGGGCACTTCTTTTTATTTTAGATGATAGGAGAAATGTAAAACTGTATTTACTGAAATTTTACAACAAATTTACATTACACCTTATTAGTGATAATATTAATGTTGCGTTCAAATTTTGAATGTATTATCAATGTTATGGGGGACCACATATGCAACATGTGCTTGATATATTAGAAATTATTAATAAAGAACCAAATTTAAGTCAGAAGAAAATTGCAGAACGTAGTGGGATATCTACCGGAAAAGTGAATTATATTATAAATGATTTGACGAAAAAAAATTATGTTGTTAGTGAAAAAAATGGAAAACATATAAGCTATTATGTGAAAGAACAGGGTCTTAAATTTTTGCAGAGCGAGTTAGCTACACTGCAGAAAAAAAAGATTCGTATTCATCAGCGAGAGTATAAAAAAGTTAAGCAAGCAGTTATTCTTGCGGCAGGAAATCGTAAGGAATTAGGTAAACCATCTGGGTTATTATCCATTGGTGATAAAATACTTTTAAATCGAAATTTAGAGATATTACACAATAACGGAATTGAAAAAGTTGTTATTGTTTCTGGATATAAAAAAGAAAAATTTGCTTCTTGGAATAAAGAGCAAGGAGTATACTTTGTAGAAAACCCGAAATATAAATGGACAGGCTCTATGGCTTCACTTTCAAGTGTTCAAAGTTTAATTACAGATGATTTTCTATTAATTGAAGATGATATTTTAATAGAAGAAGATGCGATTTCTCAATTGCTACAATATCCGGAACGGGACTGTGTATTGATTACGAATGAAAGTGGTTCTGGTGATGAGGCATTTGTAGAGATTCAAAACGGGAATTTGTATAAAATTTCGAAAGATGTTCATCAATTAAATCGTATTGATGGCGAGATGATTGGAATTTCAAAACTTTCTTATGATGTTTTTCTTAATATGTTGGAGCTGTTTAATCATAATCAAAATCCGTATGTGAATTATGAATATTTACTTCTTGATGTTGCGAGAACATATGATATTGGGCATATCAAATTACAAAATATTGTGTGGGCAGAAATTGATACAAAACAGCAATATGAAGTTGTGAGGAATAAAATTTACCCTCGTTTATTGAGAAAAGAAGCAGAGTTTAAAGAAAAACAAATTAAAGGTCACGTTATGGAGGCTTTAAATATTTCAGAAGATGCTATTACAAATATTCAACCATTTGGCGGTATGACAAATACGAATTTCAAGGTAAGTGTCGGGGATTCAGAATATGTACTTCGTATTCCAGGAAGCGGTACGGAAGAAATGATTAGTCGTCATGACGAAATGGTGAATTCTAATTTGGCAAGTGAGCTAGGAATTGACGCTGAGCTTCTATACTTTAATGAAGAAACAGGTGTTAAGTTAGCAGAGCTTATTTCAAATGCAGAAACATTGAATCCGAAAACGGCGCGACGTAGCGATAATATGCAATTAACGGCAGCTATTTTGAAGGAATTACATGAATCAAGTGCAGCGATGAGTAATACCTTTAATGTATTCGAGAAAATTGAGCATTATGAAGGTTTATTAAGTAAATCAAATGGTTCAAACTTTGCTGATTATAAAAAGGTAAAGAAGCAAGTTATGCGATTAAAAGCAATGTATGAGAAAATGGATGTTCAGTTAACACCTTGCCATAATGATACTGTTGCTGAAAACTTTGTGAAAAACGGAGAAAACAAGATGTATTTAATCGACTGGGAGTATGGCGGCTTGAATGATCCGATGTGGGATATTGCAGCGCATAGTTTAGAGTGTGAATTCTCAGCTGAAGATGAAGAGTTATTTTTAGATTACTATTTTAATGGAAAAGTAGAAGAAATGCATCGACAAAGAATCTTATTAAATAAAATTTTCCAAGACTTTTTATGGAGTATTTGGACAAAGATTAAAGAAGCAGCGGGTAGTGACTTCGGAACATATGGAATGGATCGTTATACGCGTGCAAAAGAAAATTTACAGTTATTTTTAGAGTACTATGGAGGATACCAGTATGAATCGAAAGCAAAGTAGAGGGATTTTTTATGGTGTGTTCTCCGGATTTGCTTGGGCTATAGATACGGTTTTAATTGGGATTATATTATCCTCGACAGTTATGTTGGAAACGGAGCAAGTTATATTCCTTGCGCCGCTTGTTAGCACCTTTTTACATGATTTTATGTCGACATTGTGGATGATGGTCTATATGGGACTTAAAGGTCAATTACGAACAGCGCTTTCTAAATTAAAAACAAGAAGTGGTCGTTTCGTAATGTTAGGTGCTTTAATGGGCGGACCTTTAGGGATGACGTTTTATGTATTAGCTGTAAAGTATATAGGGGCTTCGTATACGGCAGCAATTTCAGCCATATATCCAGCCGTTGGAGCATTTTTTGCATTTATGTTTTTAAAAGAACGTTTACGCTCTTGGAATTGGTTAGGGCTTGTAATAAGCATTAGTAGTATTATTATTCTTGGCTTTACCGGTGATGGATTTGCAACACAAAACTACATGTTAGGTTTTATTTTTGTTTTGATTTGTATTATAGGTTGGGGATTAGAATGTGTTATTTGTGCCTACGGTATGAAGGATGGGGAAGTCTCGCCAGAAGAGGCGTTGCAAATTCGCCAACTTGTTTCGTCTGTAACATATGGACTGATCATTTTACCGACATTAGGCGGGCATTTTTTAACGAAAGAAGTTATGGTAAGTAGTGAATTTATCTTAATTATCTTTGTGGCGTTAATTGGGACGGCTTCGTACATTTTTTACTATAAAGCAATCCATGAACTGGGCCCAACGAAAGCCATGGGGCTGAATATTACATATTCAGCTTGGGCGATTTGGATTTCTATATTAGTAATGGGAACACCATTTTCTTGGAAATTAATTATTTGTTGTTTATTCATTATTGTAGGGGCTGTTTTAACAGTCGCGGATGCAAATGAATTTATTAAGAGAAAGAAATATAAAGGAGAGGTAGCATGAGAGCGATTTTATTAGCAGCTGGTATGGGGACACGCTTGCGCCCATTAACATTAACGAAACCAAAGTCATTAGTAGAGGTAAACGGGAAACCGATGCTAGAACGACAAATTGAATATTTACAAGAGATTGGTATAGATGAAATTATTGTTGTTACTGGATATTTATCGGAAAAATTTAATTATCTTGTTGATAAATATGAAAATATACGTCTTGTATATAACGATAAATATAATGTGTATAACAATATTTATACGATGTATGTAGTGCGTGAATATTTGGCAGATGCGTATGTGGTAGATGCTGATGTGTATTTACATCGTAATATATTTATTGAAAAACCAGAGTCATCTTTATACTTTAGTGCAAGGAAAGAAGATTTCCGCAATGAATGGATTATTAAGCACGATGAGAGCAAGAAAGTGTACGATATTGAAATTGGTGACGGTCATGATGATTACATTTTATGTGGCCTTTCCTATTGGTGTAAGGACGATGCGGATTATATCGTAAAAGAGTTAGAAAAAGCAGTGGAGCAAGAAGACTTTAGTGAGCTGTATTGGGATAATATTGTGAAAGATAATATTGGTCATCTGAATGTTCATTTATATGAAATTGATAGCAATGACAGCTTTGAAATAGATTCTGTCGAGGATTTAGAGAAGGTTGAAGAGAAGCTTGCCGCTTTAAGAAGTTAGTTGTCGTTACGGTTCACATTATATTATTTTAAATGAATGTTTATGGTAAAATATAGGTAAGCATAAAATGTATGAGAGAAACTATATATTTGTTGTATTGAGTATAGTAGGAGGAATAACATGATTTCAATTTTGGTTTGTGGCGGAGCTGGCTACATCGGTTCACACGCTGTGAAAAAATTAGTAGATGAAGGTTTATCTGTAGTAGTAGTTGATAATTTACAAACAGGTCATGAAGATGCCATTACAGAAGGCGCAAAGTTTTATAAAGGAGACCTTCGTGATAAAAGTTTCTTAAGAGATGTCTTTACACAAGAAAATATTGATGCGGTTATGCATTTCGCGGCTGATTCTTTAGTTGGTGTTAGTATGGAGAAACCTCTTCAATATTATAACAACAACGTGTATGGCGCACTTTGCTTATTAGAAGTAATGGACGAGTTTAAAGTAGATAAGTTCATTTTCTCTTCTACTGCGGCAACTTACGGCGAAGTAGATGTGGATCTTATTACTGAGGAAACTGTAACAAATCCAACGAATACGTATGGCGAGACAAAATTAGCAATTGAAAAAATGCTTCATTGGTATAGCCAAGCGTCTAACTTAAAATATAAGGTCTTCAGATACTTTAACGTGGCTGGGGCAACTCCAAATGGTATTATTGGGGAAGATCATCGTCCAGAGACACATTTAATTCCTCTTGTATTGCAAGTGGCGTTAGGTCAACGTGAGAAAATTATGATGTTTGGTGAAGATTATAATACACCAGATGGTACTTGTATTCGTGATTATATTCATGTTGAAGATTTAGTAGCGGCTCATTTCTTAGGACTTAAAGACCTACAAAACGGCGGAGAAAGTGATTTCTATAACTTAGGAAACGGTAATGGTTTCAGTGTAAAAGAAATCGTTGATGCAGTTCGTGAAGTTACAAATCATGAAATTCCTGCTGAGGTAGCACCGCGTCGTGCGGGAGATCCAGCACGTTTAGTTGCTTCTTCTCAGAAGGCGAAAGAGAAGTTAGGATGGGATCCTCAGTATGTAAATGTGAAAACAATCATTGAGCATGCTTGGAATTGGCATCAAAAACAACCGAATGGATATGCTAAGTAAATATAATAAGTGAAAGAGAGGGTATTGTCGTTCAACATATGTTCGACAATATCCTCTCTTTTTTTGTATGATTTTTGCTATACTAAACTGTACTATAATACAGGATGGAAGGAGGATAAGGATGAAAATACTTGTAGTTGATGATGAATCGAGTATTCGTAATTTGATTCGAATGCAGTTAGAGATGGAAGGATATGAAGTATTAGTAGCGGCTGATGGTAGAGAAGCGCTAGAGAAGTGGAATGAAGGACCGGATGTATTGATTTTGGATGTTATGCTTCCAGATACAGATGGGTATGAGTTACTTCGCTTGTTCCGTGAGAAGGATAGGGATATTCCAGTACTCATGTTAACTGCAAAGAGTCAGATGAATGATAAATTGCTCGGCTTGCAACTCGGTGCGGATGATTATGTAACGAAGCCTTTCAATTATGCGGAGCTCATTCTTCGTGTGAAGAATATGAGTCGGCGTGTGAAGAAGGAAGAGGTTACGGCAAGCCACGAAGTAATTCGAGCTGGAGAGTTAATAATTTGTCCTAAGGAAAGAAAATTACATGTTAGTGGACAAGAGATTCAGTTAACGTACCGAGAATTTAATTTATGTCAGCTGTTTGTTTCAAATCCACAGCGTGTATTTATGAGAGATGAGTTACTCGAGAAAGTGTGGGGCTTTGAGTATATCGGAAATACGAGAGCGGTTGATATTATGGTGCAAAGATTACGTAAGAAGCTTGGTACGAGCGGAGAATATATTAAAACAATTTATGGCGTTGGCTATAAGCTGGATTGTTAAGTGGTGATAATATGTCGTTAAAACGGAATATGGTATTTGGAATAGTTGGATTGTTGATTCCAATTCTTTTTCTTTTGTATACGGTTGTTTATATTTCACTAGAGAAGAATATGTATCATAATGCAGCAGATTCTCTTGAGAAGTTAAGTGTAGAGGCACAAATTTATACGATGAATTATTTAGAGAAAGAAGCAGAAATCGAGACGTTAGGTCCGAATTCGCTTTTAATTGCTTCGTACTTAGCGAAGCGGATGGATGTTCGTGTACAGATGATAGGAAAGAATGGAGATGTTGTTGCAGATACACAAAAAGGAGCGTTACTTCATCGAAATATTGATATTGAGAGTTCTTTGAAGGGTAAGAAAGCTTATGTTTTTGCGGAAGGAGAGCCAGCACCCATTCTTTTGTTTTCAAGCCCGGTTTATTATGGAAACGATGTCATTGGGAGTATTCGTTTTATAGATGAGTTAACGGGTGAGAAGGAAGTTTTAACAAATGTGAGCTGGACTTTTCTAATGACATCTCTTTGTTTAGTGGCTGCAGGTATTTTCTTTGCGGTTCGTTTAGCTAGGTCTCTTCATAGGCCAATTGATCAGTTGAGACAAATGGCAAAGCGGCTTGCGAATGGCGATTATGAAAGTAAGATTGAGCTAAATGAGTATGTGGAAATTGCACAGCTTTCAGCATCCTTTAATGCGATGGCTGATGGAATTGAACTGCATATTAAGCAATTGAAGGAAGAAAAAGAGAAACAGAAAGATTTCTTGGACCGTATTACGCATGAGTTGAAGACACCACTTACGGCAATTATCGGTTATGTTGATTTAATTCCGAAGTTACACTCGAAGGAAGATGTGCAAGAGAGTCTCCGATATGTAGCTGTAGAAAGTGAGCGTCTATTATCACTTGTAGAGGAATTACTTAAGTCTTCAAAGTACGGGACGAGTACGTTTGAAGTGTCACCTACAGTTGTGAATATAAAAGAATTAGCAGAAGAAGCAGTTTCAATTGTGAAACCCCGTCTGCAGCAATTTGAGATTGAAGTGATAAATGAGTTAACGGATGTACATGTCGTTGCGGATTTTGATAAGACGAAGCAAATCTTTTTAAATGTACTTGATAATGCAATTAAATATAGTGATGCTACGCAAATTCGCATGAATGTAATTGTAAGTGAGCATGAGGCGAAGGTTTTTGTTCATGATGATGGTATCGGTATAGATGAGGATGTACTTGCCGAGTGGAATGGGTCTCCAGGAGGGAAAATGCTTCCTTCTAGTTACGGGAACGGCTATGGTTTGTATATTTGTCAGGAGATTATGAATAAGCAAGGCGGAAGTATGCGAATTGAGAGCAGTGAAGAGATTGGTACTACGATATTTATTACATTTTTGCTTCCAAGACGAATGGAAGACATAAAAAACTTGAAAGCGGTTAAATGATACATTTATGAAACAATTATGCGGTATTTTCGAAACAACGTTTTTTTATCTTGGAGGTAGGCAGAAATGAAAAGGCTATCATTTCAAATTCTTATGTTTGTCTTTTGTATCATTGTTTCTCTTGTTTTGTTTTATGTTGTGGAGAAACAAACATATAATCGAATCACAATTGTGAATGACAAACAAGCCGTTTTACAAAGAGTGAACGAATCTCTTCCAATTGAAGTGAAAGTAAGACATGAAAAGTGGGGAGAAATTGTTGTAACGGATGAAGTTCGTTTACATACAATTGTTTCATTCTTTGACCGAATTCGAATAGAACCGAGAGAGGCAGAGAGCCAAGAACAAGTATTTACTGGAGAAGTAACGTACTTGAATGGACATAAGCGTACTTTTGCAGTAGGTGACTTGTTCCAGTATGAGGCGAACGTATACGGAAAGAAGGGCACTGATCCGATGATCTCGGCATTTCAAACGTATTTGTTAAGCCTGTATTACACGCCCGAGCGTATTAGTGATTTCTTCGCTTCAGCAAAGGATGTCATAGTACGTCAAGGGAATGTAGTACGTACTATCAATCTTACGCACATGCTTGATTCTATTCGGTACGCAAAACAAATTACAGATTACGGAGAAATTCAGAAATTATTACAATCACAGAATGAACCGATTGCTTATATGACAGCTTATAAATCAGGTAAGCGTGTAAAGAATGAGCGTGAAGATATTCTGACGATTTCTGTGTATCCATCGTACTTTGTTGTGCAATACCTCGGTGATAATAACGGGAATGTCATGTATATGAAAGGCTCTCTAGCAGAGTTATTCGTAAAGGAGAATGCGTCATGAGAAAGATAGCCTTTTTCTTCTTTTTGCTAGTAATTGGAGGAGCGATGTCTAGTTGCTCTCGAGATACAACCTCTATTAAATATAATAAAAGTGGTCTCCCTATTTTGGATGATCGTCATCTTGTTGCATATGTAGCGGCCCGTGAGGAAGTTGGTGAGGCATTGCTTTCATCATTTTGTAAACCGCGCGGATGTACGTATGAATTTATTCGTCTTTCGACAGAAGAACTTCTTCGAAGAGTGGAAGAAGAATCTGGAAACCCGAAAGCGGATATTATTATTGGCGGTACAGTAGATGCACATCAAATGATGAAGCAAAAAGATCTGTCTATTCCTGTGACGAGCCAGCATGCGAATCGTATTTCAAAAACTGTTAAAGATAAAGATGGTTATTGGTACGGTTACGAAGTAGAGAAATTGGCAATCGCAATTAATAAAGAGCGGTGGAACGAAGAAATAGCACCGCTTGGCCTACCGTATCCATCCAGGTGGCAAGATTTATTAAACTCTGCGTACACAGGAAAGATTGTTATGCCAGATCCAAATGTTTCGGGTACTGCATATACGTTTTTTCAATCACTTATTGATACTTTAGGTGAAGAGGAAGCGAAGGCGTATGTGAAGCATCTTGCAGGACAGGTTGGAGAAGTAACAGTGAATGGTTACATACCAGCGGAACTTGTGGCAAGTGGTGAATATATGATAGGCATCAATTTTATGGGAGATCAGAGAATGCTTCAAAAACGAGGCTTTCCTATTTTAAGTAACGAACCTGAGCAAACAGGTTTGTCTGTCAATGCGATTTCGAAACTAAAACGTGCACCGAGTGGTATTATTGCGGATTTATTTATTGATTATTGTTTATCAGAAGAAGCGGGTCACATTTTAGAAAAAGTTTCGTTTGGCGTACCAACGATGTTTGCGAAGAATGAGAAAGAAATAGAAGGACAGCCGGTTAGAAGGACGAACCAAAATATATCAAATAGTGGAATAATCGAGATATGGAATAGACAGCGTCTCTCTCAAAAGTGAGAAAAGGAGACGAGTGTATATGTTTAAATGGCTTAAGCCAGCACCTGCAATTGAGAGATTACCAGCGGATATGATCGCGAAAGTATATACGTTACTACGTATTCGTGTGCTAATCGGAATCTCTGTTGGATATGCTGCTTATTATTTAGTACGCAGTAACTTTACGTTATCAAGTACGTATTTAGTACAAGAATATGGTTTTAGTACAGCTGAAATTGGACTACTAGGTTCAGTAATGGCGATTGTTTATGGATTTAGTAAGTTCTTTATGGGGAATTTATCAGATAAAGCTTTTGCCCAGCGCTTTATCGCAGTCGGATTATTCTTATCAGGGCTTGTAAATATTTGTTTCGGATTTGCATCTTCATTTGGAATGATTGTTACATTACTTGTCCTGAACGGTATTGTACAAGGTATGGGAGCACCACCTTGTAGTATCGTTATGACGAAATGGTTCTCAAAGAAAGAACGCGGTACGAAAACAGGTATTTGGAATATTTCACATAACGTTGGCGGAATGCTTGTGCCACCACTTGTCGGAATTGGTGTAGGTATTTTCGGTGAAAGTCATTGGCAAGGCGGCGTGTTTATTTTCCCAGCGATTATCGCAATGGTAATTTCAGTTCTTGTTTGGATCAATGCGAAGGATACACCAGAGTCTGAAGGTCTTCCTCCAATTGATGAGTATCGTAATGACTATGAAAATCTTGAAAAAGCAGATAATGCTAACAAGATGTCACCAAAAGAGATTTTAATGAAATATGTAGTGAAAAATAAATTTGTATGGTTCTTATGTATTGCGAATGCATTTGTTTATTTAATTCGTTTCGGTGTTATTAACTGGGTTCCACTTTATTTAACGACAGTTAAAGGTTTTTCAAAAAATGAAGCACATGCAGCATACGCAATCTTTGAAGGTATGGCAATTCCAAGTTCATTAATCGTTGGTCTTTTAAGTGATAAATTATTTAAAGGGAAACGTATGCCATTGTGTATTATTAGTATGGTTGGAGTTGTTATTGGTACGTTTGTATATTGGCAAGCAACTAGCGTACTTGTTGTAAGTATTGCAGTTTCTATTATCGGATGTTTAATTTACGTACCACAGTTCTTAATCGGTTTAAGTGCGATGGAATTAGTACCGAAATTTGCGGTAGGTACGACAGTTGGTATGTGTGGTCTGTTCGGTTATGTGGGCGGAAGTCTTGTAGCAAACGCAGCAATTGGTGTTATTGTTGATCGTTCTGGCTGGGATGGTTGCTTTATCTTACTATTAACAGGTGCGATTTTATCAACAGTCTTCTTGTTCATCGTTCAACGTGGACATGAGAGAAAAGATCCTAAAGCGGCGTAATATTTTGTTTGAAAAGCTATCCAATTTTTATATTGGATAGCTTTTTCTATATAATATAATATTTCCTTAAAACTATCTTAAAAGATACGATGTCATATTTCTAATCATTGGAATTTTTGTTACAATATAAATGAATGTGTAAAACTTTGTAAAATGATTGTAATAATATATGAATATTTTTCAGAAAGTTTTATACAATTGTGGTGTTTATTAAACTATTAATTTATAAAGGGAGAGAGAATATGTTACCAAATACGGTTCGTACTCCAAATAAGAAGAAAAAATGGATTATTATCGGAGTTATTGCACTAATTGTTATTGTGGCAGCAGTTAATATTTTTATTATGCAAGGTAAGAAGAAGGGCGCATCAACAACAGCTGATGCTGTAAGTTTTGAGAAAGTGACAGAGCGTAAGCTGAATAATACGAAGTTAGTTTCTGGTCAGGTGAAGCCTGGGAATATTGAAAGTTTCTATGCGGATCCGGCCAAAGGAAAAGTGAAAGATATTGAGGTAAAAGAGGGACAAGAGGTAGAGAAAGGTACGAAGTTATTCTCTTATGATAATGAAGAGATTAATCTTCAAATGAAGCAAGCTGAGCTTGATCAGAAGATGGCAGATATGCGTTATGATCAAGGGAAAAAGAAGATTGATTCGCTCAAGAAAGAAATTAAGAAGGTGAAAGATAGCGGAGCTGGGAAAGAAGTAACAGAT
>NZ_JBPWGY010000011.1:0-220958 GCF_051780025.1 Bacillus cereus group sp. BceL062
AGTTTGTCTAGCATCTAAAAATAAAAATTGACGTTTCACGTTGTTTGTTTCGTTCAGTTTTCAAAGAACTACTTGGTCGCTCATTTGCGACTTCCTTATGTTAACATCTTCGTTTTTCGATGTCAACTAAGTTTTTCAATTTCTTTTTTGTCATTTTCTGCGTTTCCGCATCAGCGACGTTTATTAATATATCACGCAGTATATATAGGGTCAATACTTTTTACAAAAAAATTTCACATCCCGTTAAGGAGTAAAAAAACCTTTGATAACCCTTATTATTTCCGTTCGTTCTTCATTCCTCCTTATTTCATATCTTATCGCTTTAACATAATCTCTAGCGAATGAAAATTCTAAATTTTGTGTTATATTATTATTATAGGAGTGTGGTGAGAATGAGCATTAAATATTCAAACAAAATCAATAAAATTCGGACCTTTGCATTAAGTTTAGTATTTATCGGCCTCTTCATTGCATACTTAGGTGTCTTTTTCCGCGACAACATTATTATTATGACAACATTTATGATGGTTGGTTTTTTAGCTGTTATCGCTAGTACTGTCGTTTACTTTTGGATTGGTATGTTATCTACAAAGACTATACAAATCATTTGTCCAAGCTGCGATAAACCAACAAAAATGCTCGGTCGTGTCGACGCATGTATGCATTGCAATCAACCTTTAACACTTGATCGAAATCTAGAAGGAAAAGAATTTGATGAGAAATATAATAAGAAGAGCTATAAATTATAGGGATATAGGGTACAGTTCTATTTACAAAGCTAAAGAAGTTTCAACTCATTAAAAAGTCGATTTCTTAACCAAGAAATCGACTTTTTAATTTTTCCTTATTAAACTGAAGTTCCCGTTAGTTTAATAAGGAAAAAGGCTATTAGAAAAACGATGCCTTTCATATCGCTTACTGTCTTCTTCTAAAATTTATTATGTCTATTTTCTCGATATTACAGTAAACATCCCCGTCATGTTGGGTGAGTAATCTTTAAAATTATATTTTTCATAGAATGACGTTTTACCTTCTGATGCAAACAAACCAACAAACGCTTTATCCGGTGCAGTCTGATTTAAGTATCCAACTAAAGCACTCATTATTTTCTTTCCAATACCACTCTTTTGATAATCTGGATGAACCACTATATCTTGAATATAGAAATAGATAGCCCCATCACCAACAATTCTCCCCATACCCACAATTCGATTATTATCATTGACTGTGACGCAGTAAATAGAATTTTGAAGTGATGTTTCCACCACTTCAAAATTCATATAATTAGTCCACCCGACAGAGTCACATAAATACTTGTATTCTTCCAATGTTGGAATGTTATTTTTAATCTCATATGTTTTCAAAGCGCATCCCCCAAGATGTTATTTTCACTACATAAAATCTATTCGACGCAGTTTTATCTAACCCTCTTACTAACTTAACTTGCTCTCATGGGCCTTTCCACTTAACGCTGAAATTCCAAATAAACATAAGATACCTTTATATAATAAAAAAAGAGGCTGACGTAACCGTCAGCCTCTTTTTTTATTATATATTACGCCTTATGACACTCTGGACAAACGCCATAAATTTCTAAGCGATGACTATTAATAACGAAGCCTGTCGTTTTCGCAGCTTCCTCTTCAAGCTGTTCCAATCCTCCATAAGGAAAATCAACAATCTTACCACATTTTTCACAAATCACATGATAATGTTGACTTGTAACATAATCAAATCTACTTGAAGCGTCTCCATAAGTTAATTCCTTTACAAGTCCAACTTCTTTAAATACACGTAAGTTATTATAAACAGTTGCAACACTCATATTTGGAAACTTACCTTCTAATGCTTTATAAATGTCATCCGCTGTTGGGTGCGTCATAGATTCCACAAGGTACTCTAAAATAGCATGACGCTGTGGAGTAATGCGTACACCCGTATTTTTCAGCATTTCTAGCGCTTCTTTTAATTCTTCTTTGACCACCGTCATGCACCCCGATTCTATACGGATTATTATTTTATAATTCTTATAAAGAGTGTACTCCTTTTCTTATAAATCGTCAATATTTCTACTATAAGTATGTGGTTTATTTTTGTATATAGCCTTATTCTTATGTATCTTTCCCCAGTTTCTATACATTTACATAGAAAAAAGTGCGACATAATCGCACTTGGAATACTATCATCTGAGGAGGTATGCCCTACACTTCCACTTTATGTAAGACGATAAAATATGTATAGACACTTGCCTTACTTCTATATATTTTATCTCCACTATAGGTTTACTTTATATAAGAAAGAACGTCCTCGGTATGCCCTTTTACTTTTACCTTACGCCACTCTTTTACAAGTTCACCGTCTTTATTAATAAGAAATGTCGAGCGTTCGATTCCCATATACTCTTTCCCGAAGTTCTTTTTCAATTTCCAAACATCGTACAATTCTGCCACTTTATGATCTTCATCTACTAAAAGTGTAAATGGAAGTTCATGCTTCTCAATGAATTTCAAATGTCTATTCGCTGAGTCAGGGCTTACACCAAGGATAACCGTATCCTTCTCTTGAAAGACTCCATACGCATCGCGAAAATCACACGCTTCAGTTGTACACCCTGGAGTCATATCTTTCGGATAAAAGTAAAGAACTACATTTTTCCCACGAAAATCAGCTAAACGAACTTGTTCTCCGTTACTTCCCTCTAGTGTAAATTCCGGTGCCATTTCTCCTACTGTAATCATTATTATCACTCCTTATTGTTTCTTTTACTATATCAAATGCGATCTTATTTTTCATTGTCTATTACAGACCTCATCACAAAAGCAAACGGTAATGTATATCCAATCAGTGCTTCTCCGATTGCAATCCATCTCCCTATTCCAATCGGAGCTATATCACCATATCCAACGGACAATAAAGTGACTGCACTAAAATATAAACAAATTTCAACAAGCTGAAAAGAATGAGCGGTCAACCTTTCACCATCTTCTTTCAAAACTGTAAAACCCATTTCCTCTAATACAACATAACTTAATCCAAATGCAATCAGTACTGTGGTATAAATTAAAAATAACGAGGCTAAATTATATAACGAAAAGAAACGTTTTGAATCTGAATACGAACTCCATAATAATTGGACACTTCTTAAAATAGCTACTGCTGCAATTAATAGAATAAATCCCCATAACATGTCCTCCACCTCATTTTATATGTATGAGATGGGCGGCTGATTTATCCCTTTGAAACGAACAAGCTTCTATAATTAATTCCCCGCACCACGATATCGTTTTACCCCTTGATTCCAGAGAGTAATTGCAATAGTAAAGCAAATGACACCAACAATTGGCGTTGCAAATGCATAGCTATTCCACTCTGTTTTTCTTAAGAAGTACGCCGCTGGGTATACTCCAACAAATGCAAATGGTAAAACAAACGTTAAAATGAAACGAATTACACGGTTATAAATATTAACAGGATAGCGGCCGTAATTACCTATGTTATACATAAGCGGCATAATGGAACTTTTCGCATCCGACCAAAAACCAAGGCTCGCAAGCGTAACAAATATCCCGCCGTACACAAGCGCTCCTCCTCCTACCATCAGTAAGAATAGGAAGAAATCATACCAGTAAAAGGATAAATTTAGTTCCACTGCTGCGTATCCCATTACAATAATTCCTGTAACCGCTCCAATTAAAGATTCAAGTTCCATTCTTTCTAATATAATTTGAAATAAGCTATGAATTGGTCTCGTCAATACACGATCCATTTCACCTTTAATAATGTAACGATCATTAAAGTCCCATATGTTAAAGAATGCTGAAAAAATGGCAAACGGTACTAAAAAGAAACCATAAATAAAGATGACTTCTTCTCGGCTCCATCCTTTTAATGCTTGTGTATGCCCAAATACTACGAGAATAAAGATTAAATTAACCGCTTGTAGTGATAAATCCGAAAGTAATCCGACGATAAAATCGCCTCGATACTCTAATTTAGTTTTTATATATTGGCTTGCGTATTGCAAAAATAATTTTATATATAGCATCCTATCATCCCCCTTGTACAATTAGACGTTTTCTCGCCGTTTTCCACATGAGTACAATTGGAATAATAAGTATAATTGCCCAAATTACTTGAAATAACAAAGCTTCATATAACTTACTTCCCTGTATACCTTCAGAGAAAATCATACTCGGAATATAACTAATTGCTTGAAATGGTAAAAACACCATTGCTTTTTGGGCCCATAATGGATAAAAACTAATCGGTAATAATAAACCAGAAAATAAATCAATCACGACACGTTTTGCATACATAATTCCACTATTATTAAATAAGAAGAATGTAAGCATTCCCGTCATTAAGTTTATTTGTGTATTAATGATAAAGCTAAATATTAACGATAAGAAGAAATATAACCACGTTTGAAAATTCGTTGTAATTTGTAATGAAAATAACAAAGTAACGATGACCATACCTGGGATTGAAAAAAATGCAAAACGAAATATCCCTTCGCCAAGACCTTGCATAACTTTCATTCCTAAATAGTTATATGGACGAATTAGTTCTACCGCCACACGCCCTTCTTGAATCTCCATCGCAATTTCTCTATCTATATTATTGAAATAAAAAGCACGTGCCATCCATGCGATCGCAATATACGTAGTCATTTGCGAAATAGATAAACTTTCAATATTCTCTTTCCCGCTATAAATCGCTTGCCATAAAAAATAATACGCACCGATATTAATCGTATAAATTAAAATCCCGCTGTAATAATTTGTACGATAAGCAAGCATCATTAAAAAGCGAATGCGAATCATTTCAATATACTTACCCATGCTTAATACCTTCTTCATAAATGTTACGAATTATTTCCTCTGTAGACACTTCGTTAATTTTTAAATCTTTAATTTGAAAAGCTTGTACTACTTTAGAAATAAGCATTGAAATAATAATTTCTTCATTCGGTATTTTTGCAACCCACGCATTTTCCTCTTTCGCTTTTGACCAAACGACTTGACTATCTGGCATAACCATCGATAACATCTGATAAGAAACTGGAGCGACAAATTGAAAATGGATTTCCTTCTCTGCTCCCCACTGTGTGCGAAGGTTATTTAAAGAACCGTCATACATAATATTTCCTTCATCCAGCATGATAACGCGCTCACATAAAGCTTCAATGTCAGTAATATCATGTGTCGTTAATAAAATTGTTGTTTTATAACGTTCATTCATCTCTTTTAAGAATTCACGTATTTTCAATTTCACAAGAACATCTAGCCCTATTGTTGGCTCATCTAAAAATAGTAACGGTGGATTATGAATTAATGCTGCTGCTAATTCACAGCGCATCCTTTGGCCAAGAGATAACTTTCGGACAGGCTTATCTAATAAAGGACCAATATCTAACGTTTCGATTACGTGCTCCATATGTTCCTTATACTGAGTGTCTGAAACACCGTACACTTTCTTCAATAAACGAAACGATTCTTGTACCGCAATATCCCACCAAAGCTGAGAGCGCTGACCAAAAACAACACCAATTGTTCTTACAAATTCTTCTCTTTGTTTATGTGGATTCATTCCGTTCACCGTGATTTGCCCTGAAGTCGGAGTCAAAATCCCTGTAAGCATTTTAATCGTCGTTGATTTACCAGCACCATTCTCACCAATATAACCAACCATTTCACCTTGCTTCACAGTAAAAGACACATCATTTACTGCCGGTACTATTTTATAATTACGATTTAATAAATCGCGAAATGCACCCTTTAATCCCGGACGACTTGAATAGGCTGTAAACTCTTTACGTAACCCTTGTACCTCAATTACCGATTTCATAATCGGACCCCCTTCCTAAATGTCACAACGAATAGTTTACCCAACTGCTCCTTCTATCACAAACAATACGTCTTTTCTAAAAACATGTTAGAATAATACATAGATTTTTGTAAGGAGATGAATTGTATTGAATTTCACGAAATCAGAAGCATTACATAAAGAAGCTTTAGAACATATCGTTGGTGGTGTTAATAGTCCTTCTCGTTCTTTCAAAGCAGTTGGAGGCGGTTCTCCCATTGCAATGGAACGTGGAAAAGGTGCTTATTTCTGGGATGTAGATGGAAATAAATATATCGATTATTTAGCAGCATACGGTCCTATTATTACTGGACATGCTCACCCCCATATAACAAAAGCAATTACAACAGCTGCTGAAAATGGTGTACTATACGGAACGCCAACAGCACTAGAAGTAAAATTTGCAAAAATGTTAAAAGAAGCAATGCCTGCATTAGATAAAGTCCGCTTCGTAAACTCTGGTACAGAATCCGTTATGACAACCATTCGTGTTGCCCGCGCTTACACTGGTCGCACAAAAATTATGAAATTTGCTGGTTGTTACCACGGTCATTCCGATTTAGTACTTGTAGCAGCTGGTTCTGGCCCTTCTACTCTTGGAACTCCTGATTCAGCTGGTGTGCCACAAAGTATTGCACAAGAGGTTATTACCGTTCCCTTTAATAATGTAGAAACTTTAAAAGAAGCGTTAGATAAATGGGGACATGAAGTAGCAGCTATCCTTGTAGAGCCAATCGTTGGAAACTTCGGTATTGTAGAGCCTAAACCTGGATTCCTTGAGAAAGTAAATGAGCTTGTCCATGAAGCTGGTGCATTAGTAATTTATGATGAAGTTATTACTGCTTTCCGCTTTATGTACGGTGGTGCTCAAGACTTACTTGGCGTAACACCAGACTTAACTGCACTTGGTAAAGTTATCGGCGGCGGACTTCCAATTGGCGCTTACGGTGGTAAGAAAGAAATTATGGAACAAGTTGCCCCGCTTGGACCTGCATATCAAGCTGGTACAATGGCAGGAAATCCTGCTTCTATGGCATCTGGTATCGCTTGTCTAGAAGTTCTTCAACAAGAAGGCGTATACGAGAAATTAGATGAACTTGGCGCAATGCTTGAAAAAGGAATTTTAGAGCAAGCTACAAAACATAATATCGATATTACAGTAAACCGCCTAAAGGGTGCATTAACTGTATACTTCACGACAAATACAATTGAAGATTACGATGCAGCCAAAAATACAGATGGTGAAATGTTCGGTAGATTCTTCAAACTTATGCTTCAAGAAGGTATTAATTTAGCACCATCTAAATATGAAGCATGGTTCTTAACGACAGAACATACACAAGAAGATATCGAATATACAATTGAAGCTGTTGGAAGAGCATTTGCTGCTTTAGCAGACAATAAATAATACTGTCATTACAAGGAAAAAAGAAAGGTTACCTTTCTTTTTTCCTTTTTTCTATTTCATAAATCCCACATTAATAGTATAATTATTCATAATTATCTGTTTTAAATTCTTTTAGATCGTTATTATCTCTGTGTACAAGGTGATTTACACCTTAAATAGTAAGATTATTCAATCTTTTACAAAAGGGGGGATTGACGGATGCTCAATAAAAAAAATACATGGACACCGTCTTTATTTCGAGATTATAAAAATGCAGAACATGATGCGTGTGGAATCGTTTCCGTTATGGAAAAAAGAAAAATTCCTACAAAAGAAAATATCGACCTTTGTATACAATCACTAATCAAAATGAACCATAGAGCTGGTTTCATCAATGGCGAAGGCGATGGTATTGGAATCCATATTGATGTACCAAAAGCACTTTGGAACGAAAAATTGAAAAGTAGCGGATATAATCCAACGATTGTGGATCATCCCCACTTTATCGTTGGACATTTTTTTCTAAACAAAAAAGAAAATATTGTTGACTTAAAAAATTACATTCGTACGCAATTAAACAATGAAAACTTTACTATTATTTTCGAAAGTGATGATGTAATAAATTCCGATGCACTTGGTCCACTTGGTAAACAGGAAGAACCTTTATTTTGGCAAGTTGCCCTTATCTCTGAAAATGAAGTTAAAAGTATTGAGCAAACATTATTTGCTGTAACGATAAAAATAGAGGAAAACGAAGCAATTCACGTTGCTTCATTAAGTCGTGATCATGTTGTATATAAAGTTCTAGGTGCTGGAGATACACTTGTTGCCTATTACAACGATTTACAACACCCACTTATCGCTTCAACTATGACACTAGGACATAATCGCTATTCTACTAATACATTATCTAATTTTTTTCGTGTACAACCATTTAGCATTCTCGGACATAATGGTGAAATTAATACAATTGCCAAATTACGTGATCAAGCCGAAATGATTCATGTACCACTAACTGCAGGGGGAAGTGACTCCCAAGATTTAAACCGCACCTTAGAGACTCTTCTTGTTCAATATAACTACAGCTTATTTGAAGCGATGGATATACTATTCCCACCAATTATTAATGAAATAAAACTATACGAAACAAACTTACAAAACTTATACACTTATATAAGAGAAGCTTGGGGACATTTCGCACAAGGACCAGCTGGCATTATTTCACGCTATAAAGATGAAGCTGTATTCAGCGTCGATTCCCTTGGCCTACGACCAGTATGGAAAGTAGAAACAGAAAGCTCTTATATTTTCTCTTCTGAACCTGGAGTTGTATCACCAACCGAATATGTAGAAGAACCGAAACCACTCGCTCCTGGAGAAAAGGTCGGATTAAAATGGAATGAACAAGATGAACTTGTTCTTTATGAATACGACAAATACCAAATTGAAGTATATAATCGTTTCCAAAAACGAATCGATGTTAACAATTATCATTTAAACTTATCTATCCCTGAAACGAAAGAAATCCAAGGATTATGTGATTCTGTTCAAGTTGAAACGAAACAGTACGTTTCTTTCGGGTGGGATCGAGAGCATATTCAGCTCCTTGAACAGATGGCAACAAAAGGAGTTGAGCCAATTCGCTCACTTGGTCATGACTCGCCACTTGCTGCACTCGATACGGATAGACGAAATATTGCTGACTTTATTAAAGAAAGTGTAGCTGTTGTTACAAACCCAGCAATTGACCGTGATCGTGAAATTGAACACTTCTCTACACGTACTGTAATTGGAGAGCGTCCAAGTTTATTAAGTAAGATGAAACAGCCATTTGTAGTTGAGATGCTTTCACCAATTATTTTAGAAGGAAGTGTTGCACAATCTATCGCAGAGGAATTGCACACAATTACGTACGAACAACTTATACAATTGTTCGTTACACATAGCTCTATCGCTACAATTTCTGCCACCTTCAGCCCGTTAGAAACTTTACAATACGCATTAAATCGAATTAGTTCCGAAGCGATAGCTGCCGTTAACAATGGTGCTTCCCTACTATTATTAGATGACGCAAAAGCTCATCAAAATGAACAGTTATGGATGGATCCACATTTAGTTACCGCTAAAGTACATCAAGTATTAAGTGAAAATAAATTACGCCGAAACTGTTCTCTCGTTATACGTTCTGGTGCTCTTCGCTCCTTACACGATATCGTCACACTATATGGATTAGGAGCAGACAGTATTAATCCATATTTATTGTTCGCGACCGTAAATGATGGATCAAAAACACCGATTATGAATCTGTATAATGCACTTAATAAAGGACTAGAGAAAGTCATTTCAACAATTGGAATTCATGAGTTACGTGGTTACGGCCGCCTCTATTCCTCTATCGGATTACATGAGGAAATCGCAAATATATTACAAATTACGAATTTCTTCGGTTCAAATGATTTAGCTTTTTCACTTGAATCACTTGCTGAAGATGCAAAAATGCGGGCAGATGATTATAACAACCCTAAAATTAGAATGCGAAAATCATTTCATATATTCCCGCGGATTTGGAAAGCAATTGGTGATGTTGCAAAAGGAAATTCTTATGATGATTACCGCGAAAAGTTAAGTGAATTAGAAGACAATAATCCGATTGCAATCAGACACCTTGTTCAAACGAAACAAACAAAGCATGTCGTTCCGGCTGAAGAAGTGTCTATTAGCATTCAAAATCATGATTTACCGTTTATTATTAGTTCCATGTCATTCGGTTCTCAAAATGAAATTGCCTTTCGTGCATATGCAGAAGCTGCCGATCAGTTAAATATGATTAGTTTGAACGGTGAAGGCGGCGAAATTAAAGATATGATTGGCAAATACCCAAGTACACGTGGACAACAAGTTGCATCTGGCCGATTTGGAGTAAACGCTGAACTACTAAATTCATCAAATTTAATTGAAATAAAAATCGGTCAAGGCGCAAAACCTGGCGAAGGCGGACATTTACCAGGTTCTAAAGTAACCGCAAAAATTGCTGAGGCACGTAACGCTACAATTGGATCAGATTTAATTTCGCCTTCTAACAACCATGATATTTATTCGATTGAAGATTTAGCTCAAATGATTACAGAAATTAAAACGGCTAATCAACTTGCAAAAGTAGCCGTAAAAGTCCCTGTCGTTCCTAACATTGGAACAATTGCTGTCGGTATCGCTAAAGCTGGCGCTGATTTTATTAACATTAGCGGATTTGACGGCGGAACAGGGGCTGCACGTATTCATGCATTACAACATGTAGGTCTTCCAGTAGAAATCGGTGTTAAAGCTGCTCACAACGCTCTACTAGAAGCTGGTATGAGACATAAAGTAGAAATTTGGGCAGATGGTGGTATTCGAAGTGTAAATGACGCCTTAAAAATCATGCTTCTTGGAGCAAACCGTATTGGGTTTGGTACATTATCAATGATTGCCATCGGCTGTACAACTTGCCGTGGTTGTCATCTAGATACTTGCCACGTTGGAATTGCAACACAAATTGAATCTGAAGCACAAGCGAAAGAACATGGATTACGCCGCTTCGTCCCGCGCGAATTAGAAAGCGCAGTTGCTGGCCTATTAAATTTATTCACCACTTTCGGTTTAGAATTAAAACGGTTAACAGGGCAACTTGGTTATACAAATTTACAAGAAATTGTCGGGCGTTCCGATTTATTAGAACAAGTTCGAGGTCAAGATTTGTTAGAGTTATGTAATTTACTACAAACGATAGAAAATTCAACTGTTACAACAAGAGTATCTGTGGAAGAAAAACAATTTGAAACAGTGCATTCTCCTCACTCAAAAGAATTAGTAGGAGTTGGCGTAGAACAACGAGTTATGGGCGGTTTAGAATCTTGTTATCGCGTTCGTAGTAAATTATATGAAGATACAAAGCTTGAACCACTTACATTAAAGTATACAAATGGCTCTGTTCCTGGAAATGGATTAGGTGCTTACAATAGTGAAAACTTATTTATACACGTAAATGGCGGCGCACAAGATGGCATTGGCAAAACTTCATTTGGCGGTGGCATTTATATAACGAAAGCAAAAGGTAAAAATGGAACATATTATAATGGGTCTGTCGGAAAAGGATTTGGATATGGTGCACAAAAAGGTGCATTATACGTGCAAGGTAACGCCGACGCTCGTGCTGGTATTCGCCTTTCTGGAGCAGACATGATAATTGGAGGGAGAATGACAAAACCACTCCGTGAAAAAGAGCAAGGAAATATAGGATCATACTCGAATATTAAAGGTTTCGCTTTTGAATATATGACAAATGGGCGGGCTCTTGTTTTAGGAGATCCTGGTCCATGGATCTGTGCTGGTATGACTGGTGGTGTTGTTTATTTACGTCATGATTCAAACTTAGGTTTAACAGAAAAAGCCTTAAAGAGAAGAATCGCAAAAGGTGCAAATGTTACATTACAATCAATTAGTAAAAATGGTGTGCAAGATGTAACTGAACTATTGCTAGATTATATTCGTGTATTAAATGAGCATGAGCAATATGAGGAAGTTGCTTTGTTAACCCCGTTACTAGATGATATGCAGCAGCAATTTTTTGAAATTATCCCGAAAAAGGAGCAGGCTGATCCATCTATCTCAACTGAGTGATATATACCCTTTTTATTTTCAATAAAAAATTGACGAAGTATACTTCTCATAGTAATCTATAGTAACAATTTGAAACCTGCTGAAATTCAGCAGGTTTTTTTACTAAAAATTAATGTTTAAAAAGAATTAGGAAAAAATTATAAAGTGAAACTTTAATCAGTGGGGGTTTTGCTCATCCCCCACTGATTATTAGCCCACACCAATCGGGCATTTACGGGCAGCCCGACTCCCACCTAACTTCTTTGCTCTAGCCGAACTTTGAGGTAGGAGTTCTACTGCCCGCAAATAGCGGGGTAAATGAATCTTAATTTCTTTTTTTATATCACTAAAATATCACTTGCTAACATATTGTAATGAATGTATAGTATCATGTTGTACATTCATTATGACAAGAGAAAGGATCTTATTAAGGGTATGAAACTTGGTGCTCGCATTTTAAAAACGGGTATTGCCATCACATTAGCTTTATTTGCTTGTATTTTACTTCACTTACCGAGTCCGGTATTTGCGGGAATCTCAGCTATATTCGCTGTTCAACCGTCTGTATATCGTTCGTATTTAACTGCACTTGAACAAATTCAAGCAAACGTAATTGGTGCTGTATTCGCTATCGTATTTGCTACTGCTTTTGGACATAATCCTTTTATTATTGGATTAACATGTATATTAGTAATTGCTCTTACATTACAATTACGATTAGAAAACACAATATCAATTGCTTTAGTAACAGTTATCGCCATTATGGAGTATCAAGGCGAAGATTTCTTTAGTTTTGCCTTGCTTCGCTTTGCGACGATTATGATCGGAATTATTGCGGCTTCAGTTGTAAATTTAGTGTTTATGCCGCCAAAATACGAAACAAAGCTTTATCATCGTATCGTTGATAATACAGAGGAAATTGTGAAATGGATTCGAATGAATAGCAGGCAAGCTTCTGACTTTACAACGTTAAAAACTGATATTGATCGTATGAAAGAAAAAATGATCAAACTAAACCATTACTATTTGCTGTATAAAGAAGAAAGAAGCTACACGAAAAAAGTACAGTTCGCAAAAATTCGTAAGCTCGTTTTATTCAGACAAATGTTAGCGACGACAAGCCGTGCTTTAAGTACGTTAAAATCATTACATCGCACTGAAAATGAACTGCGCTATATGCCAGAAGAATTTCAGGAATCTATTCAAAACGAACTTGACTCATTAACGCATTATCATGAACAAGTTTTATTAAAATTTATTGGTAAAGCAAAGAAACAACAATCCGTTGAGATGCTTGATGAAGTTGAAACAGGTAAACAAGAATTAATTGATATCTTTATGGAGTATCAAAACAAAGATGATGAGGAAGCATATAAAACATGGTTACATCTATTCCCTCTTATTTCTTCAATTATTAATTATAGTGAAGAAGTAGAGCATTTAGATTTACTTGTGGATAGCTTCTACACATACCATAAACCAGAAACAGAACTCCAAATCGACGATAAAAAAGAAGACGAATAAAAAACAGCTCCTTTTACGTTAAAGGAGCTGTTTCTGTTATATTTTGAAGTTGATATAAATTGTAATAGAATCCCCTTTTTTTCATTAACTCTTCATGAGAACCTGTTTCTTTAATTTCACCATCTTCAATGTAAATAATTGTATCAACATGCGTAATCGTTGCTAATCGATGTGCAATTATAATCGTCGTCCGATCAGCAGCTAACGTTTGAAGTGCCTCTTGAATATACCGTTCGTTTTCTAAATCTAAAGCAGAAGTTGCTTCATCTAATATAAGTAACGATGGATTCTTTAGAAATACTCGCGCAATTGCTACACGTTGCCTTTGCCCACCAGATAACTTCACACCACGTTCTCCAACAACAGTATTGTAACCATCTGGTAACTCTATAATAAAATCATGAATTTGCGCGGCTTTGGCTGCTGCAATCACTTCTGTCTCTTTAGCTTTCGGATTTCCATATAAAATATTAGCTCCGATTGTATCGCTAAATAATAAATTATCTTGCAGTACAATTCCAATATGGCTACGTAAATTTCTCATATCATACTTTCTTACATCTATCCCATCTACATAAACTGACCCTTCCGAAACATCATAGAAACGCGGAATTAAACTAGCAAGAGATGACTTTCCTCCCCCACTCGCTCCTACAAGTGCTACCTTCTCTCCTGGCCGCATAGTTAATGACAAGTTATGTAATATCTCTTTTTCATCTGCATTATAACGAAAAGACACATTATCAAATACAATTTCTCCATTTAATTTTTTCGCTTGTACCGCATTTGGCACATTAACAATATCGTACTTTTCATCTAACAGTTCAAACACTCGATCCATTGAGGCGAAAGATTGCGTTAATGTTGTAGATGAATTAACAAGGCGGCGAAGCGGACTATATAAACTATCCATATAACCAACAAAAGCAACCATAGTCCCTAGCGTTAACTGACCTTGAATTACTTCATATGCTGCAAAACCAATGACAAGTAACGGGCCTAAATCAGTTAAAGTATTTACTGCCGAAAATGTTCTCGCCGTCCAACTTGTATGCGTTAATGCTTTCGTTAAAAATTCATTATTTCTTTTTTCAAACTGCTCACCCTCATACTCTTCTAATGCAAAGCTACGCGTCACTTGCATTCCTTGAATGCGTTCATGTAAATAACCTTGCATAGTTGCTAACGCTTGTGAACGTTCTTTCGTCAATTTTCGAAGACGTCCGAAAAAATATTTCACCGCAACAACATAAATAGGTAAAATCAATAAAGCAACAAACGTTAACTTTATGTTCATAGAAAACATAACAATAATAGCAATCGCAATTGTCGCAGTATCTAACCAAACATTCATTAAACCGGTAATTACAAAATCCTTCGTTTGCTCTACATCATGGATTACACGTGAAATAAGCTCTCCTGTTTTTGTATTCGAATAATAACGCAAGCTCAATTTTTGCAAGTGACCAAAAATATGTTTCCGCAAATCATATAGTATTGTATTCGCGATACGTTGCGCGAAATATTGACGATAATATTCAATCGGTGGCCTTAATACTGCAAAAATAAAAAAGGCTATCCCAATCGCCGTTATTAATTGGGACGTTTTATCTTGAAGTGAACCCCCACCTTGGATTACATCGTCGATAATATACTTTAATAACCATGGCATAATAAGCGGGATACCGAACTTAACTAGACCGATAACAATTGTAATAGCAATAAGCCATCTATATGGTTTAACAAATTGTAAATATCTTTTTATACCTTGCACATAATCCCCCCTCTAATAGGACAAACCTGCCGGGAAATCCCCTGCAGGTTTGTTTTAATTTCTGTACATTAAATATCTCTCATACCACATATCTACGAAATCTGGTGCAAATGGACCTTTTCTTTGATGAATCCACTGCGTTAAATGTGCTACATTTCGCTTTAAAATTGTATCAATAACAGGTGGATATTGCATGATTTGACTATGCTTTTCATACTCATCTTCATCTAACAGTGTATATGTCATATCTGGATACACTTTAATATCTAAATCATAATCAATATACTTTAATGCTTCTGAATCATATGCAAAAGGAGAACTTAAATTACAATAATAATATACGCCCTCTTCTCTTAGCATCCCAATCACATTAAACCAATAGTTTGCATGAAAATAACAAATTGCAGGTTCCCGAGTAACCCATGTTCGGCCATCTGATTCTGTAACTATTGTTCGATCATTCGCTCCAATTACAAGACTCTGTGTCCCTTTTAAAATCGTTGTCTCTTCCCACATTCTATGAATGGAGCCATTATGTTTATAACTATGTATTTGTACTTTTTCTCCTTCTTTGGGAAATGCCATATATGCTCCCTTCTTTCAACTGCAAATGCCCTTCTTAAATTAACTCAACTATCCTTTGAACTGCATTCACTTTTTTTCTATTATAACTTTTTTGTCGAAATTTTAAAACTAAAGCGACAAGACTCTATTTTTTACACTGCATGTTTATTATTGAATACCATATCCCTACTGAGGCTTTTCCTGACTCATTTATAAATGAGGAAATAATAATAGAAAAAGCCCTTCCTTATTTTCATGTTAAGAAGGACTTTTCATCTGAAGGTAAGAACATATCTTATCCTAAATTTGAAATCATTTTTTCAGTTTCAAAAGATTTAATCACACTATTCGTTTGCTTTTCGAATTTTTCATGTAATAGTTTCAATGCTATTTCTGTTCTATATATTTCTTGGCGAATAAAATGTAAGTCTTTTTTATCGCACGTATCCTTTTCACTCACTTCAATTTGCTGATACTTCTCTAAGTGTGATTGCAATTTTAACAGCTCATCCATCGTTTCCAATTGCTCTCCTACCAACTTATCAAAATCCTTCATTACTTACCCCCTTTTAGATTTATTCATTAGTTATTATTCCTAATTACATACTTCTAATCTTTAACTTCCTTCTCCTTTGACTACATTTGTTGACTTATTAGAAGTTATGTCGTTCACTTTCTTTTCATTACAATGACCCGCACACAAAGAAAACACTTCTCTCGAATTGGAGAAGTGTTTTTCTTTCATTACTCGTTTGAACTAGAAGATTGTGATTGTTTTGCAGCTGATTTTGCATTTTGTTTTTTCACAGCATGCACGTCTGTTTCAGTTGCAAATTCTGTACCATAACTAGCGTTTGCACTTTGTGCACCAGAAGCTTGTGCTTTCTTTGCTTCTGATTGTGCGTTTGCTTGTTTTACTGCTTGTACATTTGTTTCAGTCGCAAACTCTGTACCATAACTAGCATTTGTACTTTGAATGCTAGCACCAGAAGTTGCCTTGTTATAACCTTGTTGTTTTTTACTCATCTTTCTCACCTCCACAACCAATAATGTAACCAATTCACTCGGAAACTATCCGTAATTTTCTGTTAAAAAATTTCCGCATATATCTCTTAATACTCATTCAAACTATAGGGTACGGAGGTGGAAATATGTATATAGGACGCGATATGACTGAACTAACGATGATTTCAAAAAATGAATGGAAAGAAGATGAATTAGCTTATTTTCATCATTCATTACAACAGATTTTGCCCTATTTAAACGCAGAAGGTCAAAGTATTTATAAAGAAATTGTAATAGAAATTGAATCAAGAGGTGGCTTACAAGAAGGTGATGCCAGTTGGACTCATGGGACAAAAATTTCTTACGATTAAAAAAGTGTTCCCAATCTAGGGAACACTTTTTTTGTTTATCCCGCTTTAATGGGCAGTAAGACCCCCACCTCAAAATGCAGCGAAAGCAAAGAATTTAGGTGGGGGATCAACTGCCCATAAAAGTCCGATTAGTTCAACTAATAATCAGTGGGGGATGAAGAAAACCCCCACTGATTAAAGTTTCACTTTATTGCATTGTAATTTTCTCAACACAACTCTCATAAATCGTACGATGCGATTTAGAGAAAGGTAACTGCTCAAATGCTTCTTTCGATACAAACTTTAATGTATCTGTTTCAACAATATCACCAGTTACTTTTCCGTAAAATACGAATATATCCCAGGTGCGATGCGTAAACGTATGTTGCACATTCATTGCGTACTCATCAATAGAAATCGAAAGCTCAAACTTTTCCTTCATATAATCTATAAGCTGTTCTTTCTGACTTCGAATCCCTTCACCAAGTTCAATATTCGGAAACTCCCACATATTAGCTAATAATCCGCTACTTGGACGTTTATTAATAACGTAACGACCATCTTCAGTTTGAAGTACTCCTGCAACAAGCGGTACCATTGTAGGAGCTTTCGCTTTACTTTTTACTGGTAGTTCTTTTTGAACACCTTCAGCATATCCCCTACAATGCTCACGTACAGGACAAAGTAAGCATGCTGGATTTTTAGGAATACAAATTAGTGCACCTAATTCCATCAAACCTTGATTAAAATAAGATGGATTTTCAGCTGAAATAATTTCGCGCACAATCTCTTCAAAAACTTTTCGAGTCTTTGGTTTTGCAATATCATCCCATACTGATAAAATACGGGATAACACGCGCATAACATTTCCGTCAACTGCTGGCTCTGGTATACCATATGCGATACTTAAAATTGCACCTTTTGTATATGGTCCCACTCCTTTTAATTTTTCAATTTTCTTTACATCACTCGGTACTATCCCGCCATATACTTCTTTTACCTCTTTTACAGCCGTGTGTAAATTTCGTGCTCTAGAATAATACCCTAAACCTTCCCATGCTTTTAATACTTCTTCATCATCAGCATTTGCTAAAGCTTCCAACGTAGGGAACTTCCCCATAAAATTTGCGTAATATGGTTTTACAGCTTCTACCCTTGTTTGCTGTAACATAATTTCCGAAACCCAAACACGGTATGGATCTTTATTTTTTCGCCACGGTAAGTCGCGTTGCTCTTTTTCAAACCAACCAATTAAATCATTTTGAAACTGCTCTATGTTAAATTTTTCTAATATTTCAAGTGTCAAACTTGATCCCCCTCATTTTTTTGCATATACGTACTATTATAAAGATTTTTAGGAAAAAATTTAAGTAAGATGACATAGGAAATAGAAGGCAAAGGACTTGAGGTATCGAATAAAAAGAGTTACATTAATAAAAAACGGAGGTGGATTTCTATGGACACAGCCACTCACCTTGTTATGGGTGTCACTTTAGGTAGTTTGGCAACATTAGACCCAGCTATAGCGCAAAGTGATATTGGACCACAAGCAGTTATGCTCGCTACAATTGCTGGTTCCAATATTCCTGACATCGATACAGTTTTAAAATTGCGTAATAACGCTAAATATATAAGAAATCATCGCGGGGTTACTCATTCCATTCCTGCAGTAATTCTTTGGTCATTCCTTATAAGCGGCATCTCTTTCGCCTTCTTTTCAGACGCTCCATATCTTCATCTACTACTTTGGTCATTTATAGCTGTCTTTCTTCACGTCTTTGTAGATATTTTCAATGCCTACGGTACACAAGCGTTACGGCCTTTCACAAAAAAATGGGTCGCACTCGGCATAATTAATACGTTTGATACTGTCATTTTCTTTATCCATATACTTGCGATTGCTTGCATGCTCGTAGGTTCCCATAAAGGATATACAGCCTTAGCTGCATATATATTAATGATTGTTTACTATATCGGACGGATTATGATGCATAGAAATATAAGAAGCGTTGTACACAAACGTTTCAAACATGTTGAGAAGATCATCATTTCTCCTTCTTATCGATTTTATCATTATCACTTAGCAGTCGTTACGACTGATTATTACTACGTTGCGAGATGGCATCGTGGTAACATTATGATATACGATAAGTTCGATCGGGTACCGTTCCCAGATAACGCTATTATGAGAGCTGCTAAACAAGATGAAAACATCTCGGCCTTCTTATCTTTCTCTCCTGTATATCGTTGGGATATTTTTGATTATGATAACTATTACGAAATTCGATTCATTGATTTGCGCTATCGAAGTAAAGATTATTATCCATTCGTTGCAATCGTTCAGCTCGATCAAAATTTAAATATTATTAATTCTTATACCGGATGGATTTTCAGCGAAGAAAAACTTCGAAAGAAACTGGAATTGCTTCCACATTAAAAAAAGCGACTTTAGTCGCTTTTTTAATGTTTTAAATGGTCTTCTTGATTAATTAAATGGCTGTATTTCGGATTATTTGTACGCATTTCATGAAGACGCGCTCCATGATTATTAATCCATGTTCTTACTACTTGCTCAGTCATTTCCTCCCCTTGATAACGACCTGATTTCGCATAAGTTGTTTGAAAATCTTCCCAAAGTAATTCAACCCACGCACGAGCTTGTCCGTAAGAAAGCTTGTCATTCTTGTCTAATAATTCTTTCGTTAATGCTTCATAAATATCATTCATGTTCTAATCTCCTTTTACCTATTTATCCCTTCATTTCTAAAGGATAGTTTCTTCTATTTTGCACATTCTATAAGTGATACTTCTTAAAGAGGTATCAACTGATGATGAGGAGGGCGTTCGCAATGGGTAAACAAGCCGAATTTTGGTCTGAGTCAAAAAACAACAGCAAAATCGACGGTCAGCCGAAAGCGAAATCACGCTTCGCTTCGAAACGACCTAACGGCACAATTAACACGCACCCACAAGAACGTATGCGTGCTGCAAATCAGCAGGAAGAGTAGTACAGGTACAGCCTAAAAAATTAACTTCCTACACGAGGTGATAAAGATGAGCTACCGTGATCGTTTAGATAGTCGTTCTGAATTATTTAACCATACGTGGACTCGTCCGAAACATGCGAAAGCGCAAGTTAACGGACAGACGCAACAAACCCAGTCTCTCATTATATTGGCCAACGAATGTAAAAAACGCCAATTTTAGAATCTCCTATCTCCTTTAACGCCTACCAAAGATGAAAACCAGAGAGATATTCGCTCTCTGGTTTTCATTTTTCTTGCAACAAGGAAATTGGTATCCCAATCTCTTCATTATCATTTTGCTTATAACCCCAAGCAAATACCCCATTGAAGTACGTAATTTTAAATAATACACCAGGTTCTTCTACTAATTCATATGTCTCACCAATATGGAATTTGTTTATATCAGTCATGTAAGCACGGGCCATGGCCATCTTTCTCATTAATACATCGAATTCATTTACAATTCCAAGTTGCTCAGCCTTTACTGCTTGCTCCTTCAAAGCGCCAATTTCTTCTCTAAGCTCATGCGGTGTCATTTCACTGTAGCGTTTTGGCATATTCATCTTATTATTCCCCTCATCCCTCTTCACGTTTCATTTGTAAAAATATTTCTATTTCATCAATAGAAAATCCTTTTCGATATAACGCTTGTTTCATCTTATTTTCGAATGTCCATCCATCATACTTCCTATATTTCTCATAATATTTATTCCCATGATAGTGTAAAGCTTCTTGTTGCTTTTCGTCATCTTTTTCGTCTTTCAATTCTTCCAAACAAATTTGAATCACGTCTCTAGAATATCCTTTACGAACAAGCATTTCATCTAACTTTAGCTTCATTTGTAAAAATGAATGCTTTTGATAAGATTTTTTCTTTTTTTCTACAAGAATCAAAGCATTTTCAATTTGCTTCTCCTTTGGATACTCTTGTAAACTATGTGTAATGATTAGATCCTGAACGCCTTTATTTAACAGCTCTCTTTTTATAACAGTTGGACCTTTTCGATTCACATTACTTTGCGTTCGCGTATATAAAATGGCATACTCTTTATCATTAATATATCGGTCATGTAATAATTTCGAAACGACTTCAGAGATGATGGCCTGTCCCACTTCTTTTTTTCGTAAAAAATCTTCTATTTCTTGTTTCGTTCTCATTTGATAGGATAAATAGGAGATTGCTTGTAAATATGCTTTTTGTACCTCTTCATTGAACAAAATATTGCCTAACTCTATTTCATCAATTTCTAAACCTTTTTGTAATCCATGTTTCATTAAGATTACTTGATCCACACTAAATCCGTACTCTTCACCTTGACCTTTATCAATATAAATATTAAATCGCTCTTTCGATCGTTTTTGCACTTCTATTTTTGTAATGACAGCCATACTCTCACCTCTCTATTATTTTAACATAGTCAAGGAACATTTTTGCTTTTCAAGAATATATATAATGAGGAGGAAATAATTATGAAAATTGCAATTTCTGGTGGTACTGGCTTTATCGGCAAATATCTATCTACTTTTTTCATTCAAAAAGGATACACAGTCTATATCCTTACCCGAAAAAATAAAATTGAAACTTCAAACCCTCACCTTCAATACGTACAATGGACACCAGATTTACCTACTTTCCCCCTCTCTTCTATTGATATAGTTATTAATCTAGCTGGAGAGTCAATCAATAGTAGATGGACAAAAAAACAAAAAGAAGCAATTTTAAACAGTAGAATTCAAGCGACAAGAGGACTTATTAAACAACTACAAACACTCAGCACAAAACCACATACATTTATTAACGCAAGTGCTATTGGATACTACGGAACTTCTGAAACAGAGTCTTTTACCGAGCAGCAAGAAACTCCCGGAAATGACTTTTTAGCAGCAACAGTATTTTTATGGGAGCAAGAAGCATGTAAAGCACGTTCTCTTGAAATCAGAACAATATACGCAAGATTCGGAGTCATATTAGGTGCAGACGGAGGTGCTCTTCCAAAGATGCTACTTCCCTATCAATTTTATATCGGAGGCACAATTGGATCTGGAAACCAATGGTTATCATGGATTCATATAGATGATGTCGTTCGCATGATTGATTTCATCATACACAAAGAAGAAATTAATGGTCCTCTTAATATTACAGCCCCGTTACCTATAAGAATGAAGGAATTTGGAGAAACCATGGCAACTATAATGAGAAAACCTCATTGGTTACCTGTCCCTTCATTTATGCTTCACGCTTTATTGGGTGAGATGAGTATACTTGTACTAAAAGGGCAACATGTATTACCTAGTAAAGCAATTGAACATGGGTACCAATACACATTTCCGACAATAGACCATGCATTACAAAATATACTTTCGCATACAATGTAGTACTTCTAAAACACAGTTTTACAAGGGGTTCCCTTTCAAAACTTTCATTTTCTAGGATTCAGAGCATTACTACACAAATAACCTTTCAGTTACTTTTTCTTCAATCACATTAATATTGTAAAGTAACAGAAATGAGGTACCTATGAAAATATTGCTCAAACAAGCCATTGTGTATCCTATTACATCTCCCAAGTTTCAAGGTGATGTACTCGTTATAGGAGAACGAATTGCTGAGGTCAAACCTTCTATTCAGCCTACTCAAGATATGACCGTTATAGATGCGCGAGCTCTTCATCTCTTACCTGGATTTATTGATGTCCATACTCACCTTGGTCTCTATGATGAAGGCACTGGTTGGGCTGGAAATGACGCTAATGAAACCTCTGAAGTTTCAACACCACATATCCGTTCTTTAGACGGAATCCATCCTTTTGATATCGCATTTCAAGACGCTGTACAAAACGGGATCACAACTGTTCACGTTATGCCTGGGAGTCAAAATATTATCGGCGGTACTACTTGTGTAATAAAAACTGCTGGAACTTGTATTGATCACATGATTATTCAAGAACCTGCTGGTTTAAAGATTGCCTTTGGAGAAAACCCTAAAAAGGTTCATAGTAATGGAACGAAAGAGTCCATAACACGCATGGGCATTATGGGGTTACTTCGGGAATCATTCTATGAAGCACAGCACTACGGGCATGAAGCTGATTTTCGAATGCTCCCTATTTTAAAAGCATTACGCCGCGAAATACCGGTACGTATCCACGCTCACCGTGCTGACGATATTAGTTCTGCTTTACGCTTTGCAACAGAATTCAATCTTGATTTACGTATTGAGCATTGTACAGAAGGACACTTTATTGTTGAAGAGCTTTCAAAACACAATTTAAAAGTTTCAGTTGGTCCCACTCTTACACGCCGGTCTAAAATCGAACTAAAAAACAAAACATGGGATACTTACCATATATTATCTAAAAATGGAGTAGAAGTTTCTATAACAACTGATCACCCTTATACACCAATTCAATATTTAAATGTTTGTGCTGCTGTCGCAGTAAGGGAAGGATTAGACGAGAAAACTGCATTGGAAGGAATCACTATATTTCCAGCGAAAAATTTGCGTTTAGAGGATAGAATTGGAAGCATTGAGGTTGGAAAAGACGCTGATCTCGTGTTATGGACACATCATCCTTTCCATTATTTAGCCAAGCCTGTACTAACTATGATTGACGGAAAAATAATTTACAAAAAAAATAAAAAAAACTAGTTTATTTTTTTGACTAGATAAAGTATTATACGATTATAAACTGAATGAAACCATAATCAATTTGTGTCGTGATTATCATTTTCAAATTGATGAATGGGGAAGGCAAATGGTGCGCCACCAGCGTTATAAACTGGTTCTAGTGGGTTCGATTCCCACCCCGAAATTTTTTAAAGATTGATATAAAAATTTCGAGGGTGGGGTGCTTTTTCGTCATGCTACCCTCGTGTGAGGAGGAGTTAGTGTGTTGAAAAAACGCGACTTACACGACAGCCACGTTCTATACGAGTTAATGGTGGATCCAGCTGTCTTCCCTTTTGTGCGTCAAAAGGCCTATTCTTATGAGGAATATTTATTTTTAACGAAACAAACCATTGAAGCCGAAGAGCGTGGAGAGTTAATTTCACGCACAATTTTAGATGAATGGGGTAACCCTATCGGAACAATTACTTTATTTGATGTGCAAGAAAAAGCTGGATTCCTTGGAACATGGCTTGGAAAACCATACCATGGAAAAGGCTATAATAAATTGGCGAAAGATTCATTTTTTAGCGAACTTTTCTATGAGTTAGATATTGAAACCATCTTTATGCGTATTCGCAAAATAAATATTCGTTCTATTAAAGCTGCCGAAAAACTACAATATGTGAATCTAGCAAATGAAACGAGAAAAGCCGTTTATGATGAAATTAACGTAAATGAAGAAGTATATAATCTATATGAAATTCCAAAAGATCAATATACACTTGCAACAATGCGTGATACAACATTCCAAGACGCCCACCACTTAAAAGAAGCGTAATCTAAATTTTTAGAAATAATAATTAATCATTAACCGTTTGGCATATATGTATATCACCCCATGTCTTTGGAAACGATAGATAGTGACTTTAGGACACGAGGTGATTTGTAATGGATAAAAAGAAACGTGACAAAGCGAAAAATACATTATCTAGTACACAAGAAGTTCTATACCAACGAGAATTTCGAAAAGCAGATCGTGCAGCGGGATATCGCTCAAAAAGTATTTAAAGTGAAAATGAATAATTAGAAGTTTTCCCCCCCTAATTATTCATTTTCATTACATAATTTTCCCGACTGACAGAAATAACCTAAAAGAGTTCCCTTATACATAAGGGAACTCTTTTGTTGTGGACAACTTTATCCACAACATCGATATGATTGTGAATATTTTTCTAAAAACTTTGATATTTTTATATATTTTCGCACATATCAACTACTGGAATTGTGGATATTTTTCTAAAAATTGTGGACAATGTGGATATAGTTGTTAATATTCCGACTTTACCGTCTAATGAAAGCGCATCCCTTTGTGGATAAAGTGAAGGCTTTTACGGGAAGCTATCTCCCGCCTAACGTCCTCGCATTCGCCCAATTTCAAGATGGGAGTCTTACTTCCCTCAAATAGCCGGATAAAGGAATCTTTACAATAAAAGGAACCCTCTTTAAACATATAAAAGAGGGTTACATATTAAGTAAATGATTCTGCAAGAGCAGGTGATTTCATAGGTATATGATTCGGCTCTGCATGATTTTCTTCCAAAATTGTATCCACGATATGACATGCCGGTTCAGGACGATAAATATTTTTCATTGCTTCTTTCATTTGGAGAAGCTTCATATCATCTTGTAATAACGCCTCTGTTTTTGCAAAAACCTCACTGTCATCACGGATTACAACTGCAGCTCCTTTTTTTTCAAAATACAACGCATTTTCATTTTCTTGTCCTGGGACAGGCTTATATAAAATGACAGGTACTTGTAATGCTGCTGCTTCGCTTAATGTAATACCACCTGGCTTCGTAATCATACAAGAAGTAACACGGAATAACTCATCAATGTTTTCAACATAACCAAATACTTTTAAAGCATCCGAATTTTGTTCCTGTAATCCTAATAAATCCTGTTTTAAAGCTTCATTTTTTCCGCAAACGACAACTACTTGTAAATTAGGTACGGCCATAAATGACTGGCATAGTTCTTTTACACTTCCTAATACCCCATGAGCACCTGCTACAATTAGTAAAATCTTTTTATTCTTACATAACTGATACTTATTATATATAATGTCTTGATTTATCTTTAGCTCAAAACTATTGCGAATTGGAATTCCAGTTTCAACAATTTGTTCCGCAGGTACACCAATATCAACCATCACCTTTTTCACGTGATCAGTTGCTACAAAATAACGATCTACTTCACGATGAATCCATATTTTATGCACACAAAAATCCGTCAACACATTATAAACAGGGATTGAAATACCTGTTTGCTTTTTCAACTCAGGTACAGCTATGATTGGAAAGGTATTAATAACGATATCCGGTTTCTCCACTTGTAAAAGTGATTTCAAACGTTTCCTTCCAAAATTTGCGTACCAAGATGCTATTTTTTTATCATAAATTTTTTCTACCCCGTAATAAAACAAACGATATAATTCTTTTCCTATTGTATAACTTTTTAAATATAAATATTTTGTAATGTCAGTTATAAATGGATGTGATTCTCCAAACAAGTCGCATACAATTACATTTTCAATTCCTTTTTGGCGAAATGTTTGTTCTAATGTTTTCGCTACTTGCACATGACCATTACCGTAATGTGCAGTTAAAATTAAAACCTTGGGGTTTTTTATCAAACAAATCCACTCCTAGCTTTTTGTTTCTCCATATTGCATATACGACAATAGGAAAAACATTTTCCTTAAACATTACATACTTGGATTCCAATATTCCCCTGTTAGCTATGTACCTGTCGTGGATATGCAAAGCATATAAGATTGACCCCTTAATCCTATCCGTGCTCATATCTTTACATTATACTTTCCTATAAGAGCTTTCGCAATAACTTACAAATGTTCTCTATTCCATGATACTCACTCTTTTACTTCTTAATTCTTTTTACTATTTTGATTTCCCTTTACAATTATGTAAATTTCTCCACTTATTCCTTACAAAAATATGGATATTCTTTTTTCAGTATACTCTTTTCTATATATATACTCTAGGTTTTATTGTAAAGAAAGCAAAAAGTCTAATCCAATATTTGGATTAGACTACTTTTAAAATATGTCTCGCTTGTTCTACATTTTTTTCCGTAGGTGGTTCTACATTTGCGAGTGGATATTTATGCCCAAGCGCCTCCCATTTATATACACCAAGCTTATGATATGGTAGCACTTCAACTTTCTGAACATTAGACAGACTTTGAATAAAGCTAGATAATTTTTGCAGATCCTCTTCATTATCAGTAACACCTGGAACTAATACATGTCGTACCCAAATCGGTTTATTCTTATCCGATAAATAACGAGCAAATTGTAAAATATGTTCATTTGGTTTCCCTGTTAATTTACGATGTTTCTTTGAATCAATATGTTTCAAATCCAATAAAACTAAATCTGTATAATCCATTAATTTATCCAACTTTTGCTGGAATTCTGGCTCTTCAGAATAACAACCTCCAGAAGAATCAATTGTTGTATGAATTCCAACTTCCTTACATTTCTTAAATAATTCAATTAAGAAATCTAACTGTAATAATGGTTCTCCACCACTAACTGTTATACCGCCTCCAGAAGCTTCAATAAATGGAAGGTAACATGTCACATCCTGCATTACTTCTTCAACTGTTATTTCTTTTCCTTTACCGATCTCCCACGTATCAGCATTATGGCAATATTGACAACGTAATAAACACCCTTGTGTAAATATGACATAACGAATCCCTGGGCCATCAACAGTACCACAAGACTCTACAGAATGTATTCTTCCTTTTACCATGTTACTTCCTCCTTTATTGAAACAGCCTCCCTCCACTACATATTAAAAGCGGAGGGATACTTTTTTCACTTACATGCTTTCATGCATTGTACGGTTAATTACATCAATTTGTTGTTCACGAGTTAATTTAATAAAGTTAACAGCGTAACCAGATACACGAATTGTTAATTGTGGATATTTTTCAGGGTGCTCCATTGCATCCATTAATGTTTCACGATTAAATACGTTAATATTTAAGTGATGTCCTTCTTTTATTGCATAACCATCAAGCATAGATACTAAGTTGCGTACTTGTACATCATCTTCTTTACCAAGTGCTTTTGGAATAATAGAGAATGTATTGGAAATACCATCTTGTGCATCTTCATATGGTAATTTAGCTACAGATAATAGTGATGCTAATGCACCTTTTGTATCACGACCATGCATTGGGTTTGCGCCCGGTGCAAATGGTTCTCCAGTACGACGGCCATCTGGAGTATTACCAGTTTTCTTACCGTATACGACGTTAGATGTAATTGTTAAGATTGACATTGTATGAACAGAATTTCTGTATGTTTTATGCTTACGAAGTTTATTCATAAATGTTTTCACAAGATTTACTGCGATTTCATCTACACGATCATCGTTGTTACCGTATTTAGGGAAATCACCTTCAATTTCAAAGTCAACTGCAATACCATTTTCATCACGAATTGGTTTTACTTTTCCGTATTTAATTGCACTCAATGAGTCTGCTACTACAGACAATCCTGCGATACCTGTCGCCATTGTACGAAGAACATTTGTATCATGAAGCGCCATTTCAATACGCTCGTAGCTATATTTATCGTGCATATAGTGGATAACGTTTAATGTATTTAAATATAGACCTGCTAACCATTCCATTGTCATATCAAACTTATGCATAACTTCTTCATAATCTAATACTTCAGAAGTAATTGGTGCGTACTCAGGACCAACTTGAGCTTTAGATTTTTCATCTTTACCGCCGTTAATCGCATATAGTAATGCTTTCGCTAAGTTTGCACGTGCGCCGAAGAACTGCATTTGTTTACCGATTCTCATTGCAGATACACAACAAGCAATACCGTAGTCATCACCGTAGTCAGCACGCATAATGTCATCATTTTCATATTGAATTGCTGATGTTTTAATAGACATTTTTGCACAGTAGTTTTTAAAGTTCTCTGGTAAT
Organism: Bacillus cereus group sp. BceL062; assembly: GCF_051780025.1. NCBI lineage: Bacteria > Bacillati > Bacillota > Bacilli > Caryophanales > Bacillaceae > Bacillus > Bacillus cereus group sp. BceL062. Next base: position 28,778 of record NZ_JBPWGY010000011.1, read on the forward strand.
TGTTTAGACCAAAGAACTGTTAAGTTTGGTTCTGGAGCTGGTCCTAAATTATCTAATGTATGCAAGAAACGGAATGAGTTCTTTGTTACTAATGGACGACCATCTAAAGCCATACCACCGATAGATTCAGTTACCCAAGTTGGGTCACCAGAGAATAATTCATTATAATCAGGTGTTCTTGCGAATTTCACAAGACGTAATTTCATAATGAAGTGATCCACGATTTCTTGTACTTCTTCTTCTGTTAAAGTACCATTTTCTAAATCTCTTTCAATGTAAATATCTAAGAATGTAGAAGTACGTCCAAGACTCATTGCAGCTCCGTTTTGCTCTTTAATCGCTGCAAGATATGCGAAGTATAACCATTGGAAAGCTTCTTGTGTATTTGTTGCTGGTTTAGAAATATCAAAACCATGAGAAGAAGCCATTTGTTTTAATTCTTGAAGTGCACGCATTTGCTCAGATAACTCTTCGCGTAAACGCATTGTCTCTTCGCTCATTACACCACCAGTTAAATTAAAATCAGCTTTTTTCGCTTCAATTAAATGATCTATACCATATAGCGCTACTCGGCGGTAATCACCGATAATACGTCCACGTCCATATGCATCTGGAAGACCAGTAATAACACCTGATTTACGAGCCGCTTTCATTTCTGGTGTATATGCATCAAATACACCTTGATTATGAGTTTTACGCCAGTCTCTGAAAATCTTACTAAGTTCTTTATCCATTTCGTATCCATAAGATTCACAAGCTTGTTCCGCCATACGAATACCACCATATGGTTGTAATGAACGTTTAAATGGCTTATCAGTTTGGAAACCGACTACTTTTTCAATATCTTTATTTAAATATCCTGGTTCATGTGATGTAATAGAAGAAACAATTTTTGTATCCATATCAAGAACGCCACCGTTTTCACGTTCTTTTGTTGTTAAATCCATTACTTGATCCCAAAGTGTTTTCGTTGCTTCAGTTGCTCCCGCTAAGAAAGATTCGTCCCCTTCGAAAACGTTTACATTATTTAAAATGAAATCGCGAACATCAATCTCTGCTTTCCATTTTTCACCTTTAAAGTTTTCCCATGCGTTTTTTACATTTTCTAATATTTGAGTCATCCTAATCTCCTCCATTTTTGATTAGTACAGGAATAAGATTTTTTATATAACAGCTTACACACTTAGAATACTACTTTTTTGCGAAAGTGAACGAAATAGTTGTGACATGTTTGTGAAATGTTGAGCAAACTACTGTATGCATAGTGTTAACTTCGCTCAAAAGTCTTTATAATTAACCCTTTCTTTAATTGTATTTTTTTGGTACCCTTATATACGAGTCCTATTTTGTAATATAAGAACAATACCCATTGTAGAGCTGTAATACTCTTATCTCCTAATCTGTTATAGTTTTTATAACGGAACAAAAAAGTGTACATATGTTGTACACTTTTTTTGTTACCTATAAAACATCTCTTTTTCTATTTCCATCATAGAATCCACCCCGACTGCCCTTTAATGCAATTAATTGCTCTAATCCTTCGATATGATCACCAATAATTCGAAGTACAGCTGGAGGATGTCCTATTTTTGCAAAATGTTCACTGGGACGAATACGGTTCATTTTATCGACCTCAACACGACTGACACATGCAATTTCGAATCCTGAAAGAACAGCTTTCACTTGCGCTACACAAGGTGACAGTAAAGATCTATATCCTATTGCTTTCAAACACGTCCTACTAAATGCATTAGGTACGGCAATAAGAGAGCCTACTCCTAAATCTTTTCTATCACAAGCTAAATTTAACGCATATTTAAATGCAGTTACGAGATGAAGTGGTACTCTTAAATCTAAATAATGATTTAGATCATTTAATGCGACATCTTGCCCATCTGCAATAGCTTTTGCAAAAGGATATAGCTCACTAGCTGGAATAACAAAATCACCGTCTATAAATAACACAATTTCTCCTTTTGCAAAATAAGTTGCAAGCGAACGCCCCACATCGTTTCCGAGTGCTTCTTTATATATAATTGTTGTTGCTCCTTTTTCTTTTGCAATTGTTGCCGTTTTATCTGACGAACCATTTACAACAACGATGATTTCAAAAGGTTCAATTTTACGAAGCTCCTCTATAACGTTTCCAATTGTTTTCTCTTCATCTTGTACAGGAATAATTACCGATAATTGCTTTCCTTTATACAAATTAGATGTAACGCCCCATCCTTGATAAAAATCTTCAAAATTTAAAGTATGATAGACACTCTCTCTTTTCCGATTTCCATCATAATATCCTCCACGCTCATCGCTGCCTATTATCCGCTCCGCTACAGCTTCTATATGGTCACCTATCATTCGTTTTTCAGCTTGTGCAAGATCCGTGCCATATGCTGCATGCTCGAGTGGCCGAAATTTATTCGGCGTAATAACGTCAATTGCACAATGACGACTAATTTTCCATTTACTTTGTGCTAAGCGTAAATGAGCTACAATAGGATTAACAAAACATTCATATCCAATACTTTGAACGACTTCTTTCGTCAACGCATGAGGTACAGATAATAAAGAATCAATTTTTAATTCTTCGCGCTCTAACATTGCATTTAATATTTGGCGCCATACTGTAACGGAATGTGGTTTTTGTTTTTTTAAAAATAATGCATCCAAATTATTTAAAACGATGTCAGCCTGATCATGTAAAATCGGATTAAGAAATAATTGCAATTTTGAAGTTTGAATAGCGAAATCTCCATCTATAAACAGTAATACATCACCTATCGCATGTTTTGCACCAACTGCGCGGCCAACGTCGTTACCAAGTGACTCTTTATTCTGAATTACTCTACATCCTAAACTCTCAGCAACCCCTTCTGTACCATCATTACAACCATTAGCTACTACAATAATCTCTACTGGATTGAATGGCTTTACCGATTGAATCACGTCTGAAATCGTATCCACTTCATTACATACGGGAATAATAACCGATAATGACTTAGCCATTGTTTTCTTCACGAAACCATTTAATAGTTTCTTTCAATCCTTGTTCCCACGTTATTGTCGCTTGAAATTGAACAAGTTCTCTTAATTTTGTTACGTCTGGTCTTCTATTTGGAATTTCCTCAAAACCATGTGGATATACTTTTTCAAAAGGAACTTGTACAATTTTTGAAGAAGAATTTGTTAGTTTTTTGATTACTTCTGCTACTTCTTTAATATTTTTTTCATTCTCAGAACCTATATTAATAATCTCACCATTTACATTCTCATCCATTGCTCGAATCGTTGCCTCTACTGCATCACTTACGTACGTAAAGCAACGTGTCTGCTTTCCATCGCCATATACGAGAATGTCTTCACCTTGCAAAGCCGCACGGATAAATCGTGGGATTACCCCTGCATACGGACCATCTTTCGCTCTTGGACCATAAATATTAAAATAACGAACAATCGTTACCGGTAAACCTTCTAATGCGTATCCTAAACATAATGTCTCTTCTAACGTTTTACAAACTGCATAACTCCAGCGTATTTTAGAAGTTGCCCCGTATAATCGATCTCCTTCTTCAGAGAAAGGTGGCTTGCCCTTACCATATACTTCTGAAGTAGACGCAAAGACTACTTTTTTCTTGCCTTTTAATGCTGCTTGTAAAATGTTTCTCGTTCCATCAAAATTTGTTTCAATGAGTTCTATACTTTTTTCCATTGTCGTTTTAACACCTAATATTGCTGCCAAATGGAATACTACATCGTGTTGATTTACTAATTCATCGATTGCCTTTTTGTCTAAAACACTGATTGGAATAACTGGAATCTCTTTCATTAACTCATTATGATATTTATTTTTCCCTTTATAGAAGTTATCCACAATTGTGACTCCATAACCTCTTTTCACCAATTCTTCAGCTAGATGTGATCCAATAAATCCTGCTCCACCTGTAATTAAACATTTCTTACTCATGCACTCACCTTCTTTATAATTCCACGTGTATCGATTACTCGCTTTATTCTTTTAAAAAGCTCCCAATCGATATTAGAGTGATCAGTTAAAATTAATATACAATCTGCTTGTTTAACCTTTTTTTCATCCAAGGAAACAGATTGATACACCCTATCTCCAATTTCCGCAGAAGAAATATATGGATCATGGTATTCTATCTCGTATCCTTCTTTTATTAGTAATTGAATAATTGGCAATGCTGGTGATTCTCTCAAATCATTTACATCTTTCTTATACGCAATCCCTACAATTAAAACCGTTGCGGGTGATTGCACCATGCCTTTTACCTTTCCGACTATTTTCTCTGGCATTTCTTCATTAATTACATGTGCCGCCTCAATTAATTGACTAATAGCCCCATTTTTCTTTATTCTCCATTGAAAATATAAAGGATCTACAGGAATACAATGTCCTCCTATTCCTGGTCCTGGCCAATACGGAGTAAATCCAAACGGTTTTGTAGATGCAGCTTCAAGCGCCTCATAAAAATTAATATTCAAACTTTCACATAGCATATTTAACTCATTTACTAACGAAATGTTAACTAAACGCTGAATATTTTCAAATAGCTTACACATCTCCGCTACTTTTGGAGAACTAACAGGAACAACTACATCGAAGATAGTGCTATACAAATCCTGTACCTTTTGTTTACATTGTTCTGTTTGTCCACTAATAACCTTTGGAATCGATTGAACTGAATATTGACTATTTGCCGGATCAATTCTCTCCGGTGAATAACCAATATAATAATCCACTCCTACCTTTTTACCAGTTTGAGAAATAATAGGAATGATAACTTCCTCAAGTGTACCTGGATATGTGGAGCTTTCAAAAATGAAGGTTTGTCCTTTTTGAAGGTTTTGTTGTATATAATGCGAAGCTGAAATGAGAGCACTTAAATCCGGTTCTCTTTGCTCATTAATTGGAGTCGGGACAGTAACAATAACATAATCACTCTTTTTGAACTCAGTAACACCTTTATCTGGTGTATTTACTAGTAAGCTTTTTTTAGTTAATAAACTTTGTAACGCTTTAGAAGAAACATCTGGAATATAACTTTCTCCTTTTATAATCGATTCTATTTTCCTAGTATCTTTATCTAGTCCAAGTACTGTATGTCCTCTTTCTGCGAAATGGACCGCTAAAGGAAGACCAACATACCCTAATCCAATAATAGCTACTTTACTACTAGCATTCATCTGTATTCTTTTCTTCCTTTCTCAATTGTTGAATAATATCTCTATCCCGTTCTCCATCTGTAAAACTCCCGCGTTCGTCTGTATATTGTAATAGATAAGCAATCGCCTCAAGTTGATCACCGAAAATACGGTCAAATGCTGGAATACGTCCATTAACAAATCCATGTTGCTCTGGGCGTACTCGATTTGTTTTTATAACATCTACAAATTGTACTGCTGTAATAGAGAATCCCTCCAAAATAGCTTTCATTTGAGCTAATGGCGGGATAATGAGAGAGTCATATCCAATTTTATCTATTACCTTCTTATGCATAGCATGTGGCACTGCCGTTAGTGAGTTATTCCATAAATCTGGTCGTTTCGCTACTAAATTTACAAAGTATTTTCCCATACTAATTGGATCCGCGGGATGAAACATATCTAATAAACATTGCAAATCATTTAATGCCATATCACTCCCATCTTCAATAGCATGCAAAAAGGGAGTTAGTTTTTTTGCTGGAATAGCAAAATCACCATCAACAAATAAACAAATATCAGCTGTAGCATGCATGGCTCCTATCGCTCGCGCTACATTATGTCCAAGCGCCTCCCCGAATTCAACAACAATAACATTCTCTAGCTGTGCCTGTTTAATAGTCTCGATATCCGCTCCATTCGCAACAACAATAATTTCATCTACTCCTGCTTTTTTCACTTCTTGTATAACAGATTTTATAGTCATCTTTTCTTCTGACACTGGTATAATCGCACTATATTTCGCTTTTTCCTTCTTTAATACAACTGGTTTATATTTCCCTATAAACTCTCTATCTCTGTTTCCCTCCGAAAAACCACCGCGTTTACCATACATTTCAATTACATATTGCAAAGCACGTAAATGATCACCCATAATACGACTAGTCGCTTTCGGATAAGGAGAACCAGGTGATGTTCCCGTATGCACAGGACGAACCTTATTTGTATGAATTACATCGACCGAAGCCATATCGACAATATCTACTCCTCTAGACATCGCCATCGCTTGAAATAATGCTGGATCTGCTAAATTCCACCACCCAAGTTTCTCAATAACTGCCCTACTCATCGCATGTGGAATTGCGATTAAAGATCCAACAACAAGCTCCTTTTTATTCAAATAGCGATTCAACATGAATTTTCCAACTGTCGTATAATGTGGTCTCATCTTTAAATAAACCGACCATGTTAAATTATTCACAACAATTTGGTGCCCCTGCCGAATCCCTTTCACGAAACTTTGTAACTCTTTACTCTCAATAACGATGTCACCATCTAAAAACAAGACAATTTCACCTTTTGCTTCTCTTGCTCCAATTGCCCGTCCCACATCATTGCCAAGAGAATGTTTATAATAAATCACATGACAATGATGTTGTATTGCTATTTCTTTCGTCCCATCTGTCGATCCATTATCTACTACGATAATTTCATACGGCTTCAGCTTCTCCGCTTCTACTAAAACTTGAGATAACGTACTTGCTTCATTATGCGCCGGAATAACAACTGATACTCTCATACTTGTATCACGCTTACCCTTCCAAGCGAACATAGGCAATAATAGGAGTACGCACAATTACATCTTCCGGTGGTCCATAGGAAGGAGAAGTACGAACACTTACTGCCCCGTCTGTCACAGATAAAAGAATGCCTGCAACAATTTCTACAGCTGTCACAACTTGCACTAACTCACCAACATGGTTACGCAGTTCATCAGTAAATAACATATATAACTCTCCTTTCTTACACTTCTTTAATTGATATAATACTTGTAAATGGTAATAAAACTTCAGTTCCTATTCCTTCTTGCAGTGTTAAGAAATCGTCGCCAACTGCTACAATAACACCTGTTAACTGCCCAACCGTCACAGTAATTTCGACGTTTTTACCTAAATATTGCTTTGCAATTTCTTTAAACGGTGATGTATTACATTCTTTTAAAATGTTACAAATAATCGATTGAAATTGACTTGATTTAATAAATTCTTCTGTAGCTTGCTTAGAATTTCTTTGAATAAATCTCGCAAAGTTTTGCGAAAATAAAAGTCGTTCCACAGCAGGCAGTAACTTGTCATCTAAAAAATAACCTAATTGTCTATTAAACAGTCGGGATAATTTATGCCAATATTTTCTGAACAGACACATACACTTCTCCTCCTATTTATTTTTAAAATATAAAAATACATTCATACATCTTAATGTATACAAAGCAGGCTTTTTATGTGATAGGTAAGACATACATTTTTCAAAGAAACAAGAATTTTTAACTAAATAAAAAAGATAGACGGTATCCCATCTATCTTTATAAGTATTTTAATTTTTAATTGTAACAATGGCAGCTGTACTGTAATAAACTGCTCGTGGTAATTCTGCCTGTTCACTGATAGAAGCTGTAACAAGAGAACCACCGCTTGCCGAAAAATACTTAACAGCTTCTAACGGAATACCATCTTCTTTCACATCAATATGCGTGCCATCTCGCCAGTCTATTTTCTGCATTGTTGCTGAAAGGTCCCCAGTCACTTTACCAAATTCTTTACCATCCACCCCTAAAAAGATCCATTCCCATTTTGTTAAACTTAGTACTTGTTTCAACTCCCCAATTTCCTTTCCATCCATATTCGAAAAAATATAGAAGTTGCGTACTCCCATATTCTTTTGAACACGCAACAATCTTTCTCCTGAGTGATTATATAAATAAAATTGTTGCTTATGTAGTCCCTTAAAAAGAAAAGAGAGTACAGCTTGCCATACACTTTGAATAACAAAATCATACTCTTCTTTTAAAAAACCTACTGTATTTCCTTCTAATCCAAAGTACGTTATTACTTGAAATATCCCTACCTCTTTCCGAACAACAAATTTTTGTTGCTCAAGTAATTCAGAAGTCTCTATATTATAATTTTCCTGTTTAAGTATTTTTGATCTTCGTTTTTCTATAAAGCTATATATTAATAATCCAATTGCTGGTAGTAAAATACCTATTAATTGCAGATTGTCTTTCTCTGAAGTGAATAGCATCCCTTTTTTATATTCCATCACTAATCCAATTGCAACGATAATCCATACAATGACAGATACAAAAAAAATACGTTTCGCATTACGTGCGTGATGCTTATGTATACTCATATCCCGTCCCCTTTTCCATTTATCCCGCTATTTGCCGGGCAGTAAGACCCACACTTCAAAATTCGGCGAAAGCAAAGAAGTTAGGTGGGTGATCGACTGCCCGTAAAAGCCCGATTGGTGAAGGCTAATAATCAGTGGGGGATGAAGAAAACCCCCACTGATTAAAGTTTCACTTTATTTCATTATCCCATTGCACATACACTTCCTCAATAAAAAAAGACTATCCAAAAAAGACAGTCTTTTACACTTCAATATTTCGTAACATCGTATAAATATCGTTATTCACTTTACCAAATGATTTAATGTTATTTTGAATGTTAGATAATAAAACAACATATACACTACCATTTTTACTAAAACCATTTAAACAATTCCAACCTGGCATTACACCGTGATTTGAATAGCTTCCTGGATCTACATACCAGCCAAATCCGTAATCTTTTTTCACAGCAGTAAACATTTGATTATAACTCTCTTTTGAAATTAATTTTCCAGAGAAGAGTGCTTCATTAAATAAATATAAATCATGTGCGCTCGTATATATATCACCACAACCATATAGTTGTGACATGCTCGGAATATTAGGTGTTGTCATATTGTTATTCACTATTTTATAACCCGTTGATGGGAATCTTGTTTGTTCCAACGCTGTACCAAAACCAGAATGTTTCATACCCGCAGTCGCAAAAATATGCTGTTTTATATATTCTTCGAGCGACTGTCCACTTACCTTCTCAGCAATGTAAGCAAGTATAGAATAGTTTGAATCAGAATACTTCCATTTCTCTCCCGGACTCCCAATACGCTTTTGCTTTCCTATTCGTTTGATCAATTCTTCATGAGAAATATCCTCTGTCCCCTGCTCATACTCTGGAATTCCTGATGTATGTGTTAATAGATGTTTTAACTGTATGCCATTACCTTGAGGAAAGTCTGGAATATACTTTGTAACTGTATCCTCTACTTGTAACTTATTTTGATCTTTTAATTGCATAATAGCAGTCGCTACAAACGCTTTTGAAATAGAACCAATATAAAAGGTCGTCTCTGAATTATTCGGCACTTGCTTCTCTTTATTAGCCATGCCGTATCCTTTATTCACAAGAACTTTCCCATTCTTCACAATAACAGCTGTTCCACTAAATCCCATGCTCTGTAAATATTGATCCAATTGAGCATTTTCATTAATTTCTTGAGGTGGTCCCTCAGCAGGCTTCTCCACAGCTTGCACTTGCTTCACTTGTTCTTCCTGCTCTTTTTGTTTTTGTGCTCCTTGCTTCTTTTTTTCTTCTTCTTTCTTTTTTAGCTCTTCTTGTTTTTTCATTTCTGCTGCCGCTTTTAAAGTTTCCTCTTTCTTATTATGCGCAACAATTTTTGTATACATGAAATATACAAGTGATAATAGTAAGACGAGAATGATTGTTCTTTTTATGTATACAATCGGCCGACGTGCTTTCCCATTCGCATTATTTTTTTCCTGATCCATGATTGCCTTTTTCCCCTTATTTACCGATAATTTACTTTTAATTTTCACCTAGATTTTGGATAATCTATTCTATAACATCACTACTTTATCACGCACTAGACATATAACCAACCTATATGTACAAAAAAGAAAAAGAAAATTTATAAAAGTAAGATTCCCGTTAAATTTTTAACATAAAAAAAGAGGATATCCTCTAAAAACTGATATTATCAGCTTTTTGGATATCCTCTTATCTAATTATTTATACGTGTTTTTTCATATCATCGGCAACAGACTCAACATTTGTACCTACGATAACTTGTACACTTGTGTTACTTAATTTCATAACACCTTTCGCACCCGCACGTTTTAATGCAGCTTCGTTTACTTGACTAGCATCTTTCACTTGTAAGCGTAGACGTGTTGCACAGTTATCAATAACTGCTAAGTTGTCTTTTCCACCTAAAGCTGCTACGTAAGTTTCACCAATTGAACCTGCAACTGGTGCATCACCCTCTTCAGCTAACTCATCTTCATCTTCACGACCAGGAGTTTTCAAGTCAAACTTCTTAATTAAGAAGTAGAATACTGCAAAGTAAATTGCTGCGTAAATTAAACCGATTCCTGCTAGCAATACTGGTTTTGTTGCAATACCAAAGTTTAAAACGTAATCGATTGCGCCGGCACTAAATGAGAAACCATCATGAATGCCAAGTGTTGTTGTAATGAATAAAGAAAGACCTGTTAATACAGCATGAATACCATATAATACTGGAGATAAGAACATGAATGAGAATTCAATCGGTTCTGTAATACCAGTTAAGAATGAAGTTAATGCTAGACCACCTAACATACCTGTAACCATTTTACGTTTTTCTGGTTTAGCGGCTGCAATCATTGCGAAACATGCTGCTGGTAAACCGAACATCATAATTGGGAAGAAACCAGTCATAAACATACCTGCTGATGGATCTTTTGCAAAGAAGCGTGCAATATCACCATGAACGATATCGCCAGCTGCGTTTGTAAAGTCACCAAGTACAAACCAGAAATATGTGTTCATTACGTGGTGTAAACCAATTGGAATTAATAAACGGTTTAATAATCCGAATAAACCAGCACCAACTGAACCTAAGTTCACGATACCGTGTGCTACTGCATCAATACCACTTTGAATTGTTGGCCAAATTTGACCGAATACTAATCCTAAAAGCAGCATTACAATTGAAGTAATGATTGGTACAAAACGTTTTCCAGCAAAGAATCCTAACCATTCTGGTAATTTAATCTTATGGAATTTGTTGTATAGTAATCCAGCAACAACCCCAGCAATAATACCACCGAGTATGGCCATATTTATTTTCGGCGTTAACGCCGCTGCTTTTGAAACTTTTGTCATTGTATCCGCTAATTTAGTTGGATCTACTGAACCGACTAAATCTTGAACACTTTTTAATTTATCATTCAGCTCTGCTGCTGAATACGCCTTACTTAGAGCATTCGTTGTATTTTGTAAAACAAGATATCCGATTGCCCCAGCAAGTCCAGCTGCTCCACTACCATCGACAGACAAACCGATTGCAACACCAATTGCAAAAATAAGTGCTAAATTATCAAAAATTGCTGCACCGGCCTGTGCCATAACAGGAATATTAAATACGTCTTCTTGTCCTAAACGAAGCAATAATCCTGCTGCTGGTAGTACGGCAATTGGAAGCATTAGCGCTTTACCAATACGTTGTAAAAACTGCAACATTTTAATTCCCCCTATCAAGTTTATGAAATCGTTATCATTATAAGTACGCCTTAGAAAACGCTTTCTATTTACATAACCATAATAACATATAGTTGTATAGATGTGTAGTTTTTATTTCCGAACTTTTTATGGATAAGTTTTCTATTTCCAAACTGTTATATAAAAGGAAAATTCTCCTTTTTCAATATAGCATAGTCGGAACGAACGACTCACTATAGAACATGTAACTTTCGTTTTATCATTCCACTTTTTCATGTTATTATTTATTTCCGAGCATATCGGGAAAAGTAAACTTAGTTAATTCGAAATAGGAGCGTTGGTACTATGCAGTGCATTGAAACAAACAACTTACAACAGTTGTTAGAACAAGTAAAACCATATACGAAAAAAGGAAAACTTGCTACTTATATCCCCGAACTAGGAAATGCAAATCCAGACGATTTAGGGATTGCCATTTTCCATAAAGAAACAGAATATATCCATGCTGGTAACTCACAGACATTATTTACTCTTCAAAGTATTTCCAAAGTAATTACACTTGCACTTGCCCTTTTAGATCGCGGTGAAGAATATGTATTTTCTAAAGTTGGAATGGAACCAACTGGTGACCCATTCAATTCTATTATTAAGTTAGAAACGACAAGTCCTTCCAAACCTCTTAATCCAATGATTAATGCGGGAGCATTAGCTATTACAAGCATGTTAGCGGGACAAGATAACGAAGAAAAAATGGAGCGCATTCTTCATTTTGTACGTGAAATAACAGATAATCCTACTATTAATTATTCTTCTAAAGTTGCCAATTCAGAATTAGAGACGGCTTACTTAAATCGTTCACTTTGTTACTATATGAAACAAAATGGAATTATCGATTGTGACATTGAGGAACTTATGGATTTATACACTCGTCAATGTGCAGTTGAAGTAAACTGTATTGATTTAGCACGTATTGGCTTAATTTTTGCAATGGACGGATATGATCCATATAAGAAAAAACAAATTATCCCTAAACATATTACGAAAATCTGTAAAACATTTATGGTTACATGCGGTATGTATAACGAATCTGGTGAATTTGCAATTCGTGTTGGTATCCCTGCAAAAAGCGGTGTAGCTGGTGGTATTTTCGGTTGCGTAAAAGGCGAGATGGGTATCGGCATTTTCGGGCCAGCTTTAGATGCAAACGGAAATAGTATCGCTGGTTTTAAAATTCTTGAACTTCTTTCTGCTCAAGAAGGTTGGAGCATTTTTTAATTGGGCGGTATCCTGCTAATATAGCAGGATTTTTTTACGGAAAATTCATTGTTACCGGCCATCAATATCCTTACAAAAACAGTACTGAAAGTTTCTCTTTATTATGCATATTTGCTCCCCCCTCCTGAATAGTATAGTACAACCTAGCGCTATATGTGGAGGTGTAAAAGATGAAACTAATATTTCAAATGGCGAAACAACCTGTTCTTGAAAAAACAATTGTTCTTTTTATATTGAGTATTGTAGAAAGCTTAAAGCTAAAAGTTGTTTCACTCGACGAAGCTCACCGATACATATTCAATTTAGAAGTACTTGAACTATTAATGGATCGAAACATCGATGATCAAGTACTAGAGCTTATACATTTCGGAATGGGACTCGAAGATATTCATCATGTACTCCCTGAAGAACTTGAGCATAGTATTGAGGAACTAAAATGGCTTTGTATCCAAGTTTTAAGTGAATATAGTATGCACGAGGAATCGGAACAATTAATTGAAGATATACGCTAAGAAGCACCTTTGTAGGTGCTTTTTATGTTTATTAAGAAATAAATATCCGATGTCGATATATGAAATTTATTCAAGTATTTCCGAGGAAATGCTCGAACACTGCCTTTCTATGTTTACAACAACTGATCTATCCCAATAAGAATTAATAATACGCCTGCAATTACCGTCGCCCATTTCCCTAAGTATTCCGCTAAAAATCGTTTTCCTATATATGAAAAGCCACTAATACAAATGAAACTAAACACCCCAGAAATACATGCCGTAAGCCACAGATTCAAATTTGTTACTCCAGCATCAAACCCACCTGCAATATTATTAATAGATAATGCCACCCCCAAAACAAGAGCCTCAGAAAAACTAATTGTTTTCGATCCATCAAAATCTGCTTTTTCTGGATCACGTAAAATCCCCAAAAGTACACTACCATCTTTAGATTCTGTGGTGTCCTTTTTACTCAAGAAAGGCTGACATAAAATAAACACTCCGATTATCCCTAAAACAATCGCTCCAATCAGGTTTGCTGTAAACTCTGAAATAAATAATGCGATCCAATTCCCCAAAAAACCAGCTAATAAAGTAAATAAAAAACCAAAAAATGCGATGATAAAATTGTTAAACCACGAAATACGAATTTTACGAATGCCATATGCAATCCCAACACCTGCATTATCTAAATTAGAAGCAATTCCGATTAAAAGAATGGAAAATATACCTGCCGTACTCATAAACAGTCACCCCTTTTTCTCACTTCTCAATGCATATTATGAAAATGTTGAGCAACTGTGCCTGTCTGTTTCATATACTTGTAATAAATGCTCAACATTTTTTCAACAATAAAAAGGGGTGCCTTCACTATGCCTAAAGAAAACCCAAACGATCGGCTTGGTAAATTAATCAAAAAGCTTTTAAAAGAACGTGCCTTATCCATGCGCCAACTAGGAATACTTACAAATATTGATCCAGCAACAATCTCAAGAATTATGAATGGTAAACAACAACCAAAACAAAAACATCTACAAAAATTTGCAGAATGTCTGCAAGTTCCGCCTCAATTGTTATTTGATGAAATGTATCCTAATTCTCCTCACATAAATAAAGAAAAGACGGATATGTATACATCTCTTGATACAATTCAGCAAACTTTACAATCCTCTAACTTATTCGACTTCGATTACACAACAACTCGCGTAAAACAAGAACTTGAAACTTATGAACGCTATGCTCAAACAACAGAAGGTGAAAAACGTATTCATGAAAGTTTTTCGAGCAAGTTAGAACAGATTGATAGTGCAGGCCCTTTCATTGAACAATTAACAGATATGTATCAACAATTTTGTAATGAAACCATTTCAAAAGAAGAACGTGCAATTCTTGGGGGTGCATTACTGTATTTCATTTTATCGACCGACATTATACCCGACTATCTCTTTCCAATTGGCTATTTAGATGATGCAATTGCTGTTGAATTAGCAAAAGAGAAATTAATTGAACTAAAACGAAAGACATAGAAAAATAAAGTAAAACTTTAATCAGTAGGGGTTTTGTTCATCCTCCACTGATTATTAGCCTTCACCAATCGGGTTTTTATGGGCCGTTGATCTCCCACCTAACTTCTTTGCTTTCCCTGAATTTTGAGATGGGGGGCTTACTGCCCGGCGAATAACGGGATAAAAAACTATTTCAGCTGTTGTTTAAGTTCAACTCTGAAATAGTTCACTAAAAAATCGTACAAGTTGCAGACCCGTACGATTTCAATATACAAATCTATTTTTTCGTATGACACCATTCATATATGAACGCCGTTATTACTCTTGTAAATTCAATTAACTGTTCAACTTCAACTTTCTCATTTACAGAATGGGCCTCTTCTAGTGTACCTGGCCCATAAATAATGGCTGGGATATGAAATTCACTAAACCACCCACCATCCGTTACTGTTGCAGACATATCTAAAATTGCATTTTTAGATAAAATAGATTCATGTACCGCACTAAGAGTTTTTACAGCTACATGTTCACTATCTACTTCTAAAGAAGGAAAAATTTCACCACGATCCACAATCATCGACTCTCCGCCCCACTTAAATTGCGGTGGATTTTCACTTAACCATGGATCAGCAGCTGCTACTTTTCTTATATACGCTTCTATTTCTTCTATTATTTGTTCATGCGTTTCGTTTGGATAGAAGTGTACTGTTATCCACAATCGGCACTCATCAGCAATAAACGCTGCATGCCGGCCACCTTCAATAACAGCTGGATTAATTGTTGTTGTTCCAGGTGGATAGCCTTCATACGTTTTCATGACTGCCCAGTGGCGCTCCAGTTCTTGTAAGCTTTGCACAATTTTCATCATTTTTTCAATTGCACTCGCTCCAAATAGACGTCCTCCGGCATGAATCATTTGTCTACGTGTTGCATCATGAAACGTTTGCGGGCTTTTCACAGTAATCCATCCAGTAATTACGCCCCCCTGTCCTTGCATATGTAAATTGCTCGTATCCACTACGACTGCAAAATCAGCATCATAACCACGTTTACAACATTGAAGTGTTCCTGCTTCTCCTACTTCTTCTCCAATTACTGATTGAAATATTAGATCACCTGGCAATTCAATTCCCGCTTCTTCTAAAAGCTGAATAGCAAATAAGGATCCAGCTAATCCACCTTTCATATCTGCCGCGCCTCTTCCAACTAACCAGTCGTCTTTTATAAACGGCTCAAACGGATTTGTTTCCCATGCCTCATCTATCGACACTTCAGCTACATCCATATGTCCATTAATAATAAGACTTTTATATGTCCCGCTTTCCGTCCCTTTTTTTACACCAACAACGTTCGGGTCATTCGGATATACATCCCATTTATCAATACTAAAATTTCGTTTTCTTAGAAAATCTGCAACAAATTCTTGTGCTTCATTTGTATTTCTCGCTGGTGGCGCTGGTGTTTCAAAACGAATTAATGTTTTTGTAAGTTCGAGCAATTCCTCTTTCCTTGAATCTATTTGTTTTAATAACTGCGAAATTTCTGGATTCATCGCTAATTCCCCTTTGCATACGTAGTATGTTTCCAGCTTTATTTTCACAAAAAAAAAGACTGTTTACAATTTTACAGTCTCTAAATGACTCACTATTATAAAGTGAAACCATAATCAGTGGGGAGGTTCATCCCCCACTGATTATTAGCCTTCACCAATCGGGCGTTTACGGGCAGTTTATCTCCAGCCGAATTTTGAAGTGGAGTTTTACTGCCCGTTAATGCGGGGTAAACTTTCTAATTCAGTTGTGTTTGTCTTTTCAATATGTTCTACGCTACTTCTCTTATTTCTGGTAGCGCGATAAAACAGTAAACAAACAATCATAAATGGAATCCCACAATATAAAGCCATTCTTTGTTCAGGAATAAAAGCCATGCCAACAATTACTGTTAAATTTAATACTAACGCAAGAAGTGGAACAAATGGATACAATGGTGTTTTAAATTTCAAATCCTTAATATCCCCGCCCTGCTTTACGTATGTCCTTCTAGCTAATAAGTTAGATAAAGCAATCGATGCCCAAACTAATATTGCTCCGAACCCTGCAATTGAAAGAAGCCATAAATAAACTGTATCTTCCGCATAAATACCTGATAATAATGAGAGGCATCCTACAATCGTGCTTACAATCAACGCATAAATAGGAACACCGTTTTTAGATAACTTACCAAAAATCGGGCTAATCATTCCTTGATTAGACATAGACCATAGCATACGGGAAGTTGCATATAATCCTGAATTCGCAACCGATAATACCGCTGTAATAATAACAAAATTTATAATATCAGCCGCATAAGGAATACCAATTTTATCAAATACGACTACAAATGGACTTTCTATTACGCCTGCTTGCTGCCAAGGAAATAGTCCTGCAAGAATAAAAATAGATAGTACAAAGAAAACGAGTATGCGCCAAACTGTATTATTAATTGCCTTCGGGATCGTTTTCTCTGGATTTTCACTCTCACCAGCTGCAATTCCAACTAGTTCTGTTCCTTGGAAAGCAAAATTAACTGCAATCATTGTAATTAAAATTGCTGATAATCCATTTGGAAACAACCCTCCATAATCAGTAAAACTAGAAAACATCGGTGCTGGTTCATTTCCTTTCATATCTAGAAAACCGAACATCGCCGCCCCGCCCAAAATAATAAATGCAATGATTGTAATTACTTTAATACTTGCAAACCAAAATTCAACTTCCGCAAAACTTCTTGAAGATAACGCATTAATAGCAAAGAGCAGTACTGCGAACACTACACACCAAATCCATGACGGTACATCGGGACACCAGCGTTTCATCAAAATACTAACTGCAATTAATTCAATGCCTATCGTAGCAGACCAGTTTAGCCACGACATCCAGCCGACTACATAACCCGCTGCAGGCGAAATGTGCTTTGTTGCATACGTTTGATAAGATCCTGCATCAGGCATTGCAACCGCTAACTCTCCTAGACAGAGCATCGTTAAATACATAACAAACCCGCCAACAAGATACGCTACAATCGCTCCTCCAGGTCCAGCTTCATGAATTGTATAACCAGATCCTAAAAAAAGACCCGTACCAATAACCCCTCCGAGTGCAATCATAAATATGTGCCGACTTTTCAATTCCCTTTTTAATCCTTGGCTTTGATCCATCACATAAATCCCCCCTTTTCATTTTTTAAAACCCATTAATTGTAAGCGCTTTTAAAATTCTTCATTGTAAAATTAATTATTAAAAAGTGCAAAATACATATCACTTATATTAATCACTACCTGTTATTAAAAGGTCATCCCTTACTGTTATTAATAGTTTTTGATCAGCGATAGCTTGTCCTTCTACCACTTCTAAAGATTCGATATAACCACTGATGCCTACCTTAATTTCTACTTTCTGTTTATCTATCGTTTCAATTAACGCTAATTTCTCCCACTCATATACGTAAGAACTTTCAGTAACAAATAATTTCTCTACTTTCCCGTAACAAGGACTATACACGCCTTCTATAACCGTCTTCACTTAATAAATTCCTCCTCTTAATTAATTTGCACTGAAATGTCGCATACCCTATGAAAAGTTCTAATTCATCCACTCCTTCCGTTTAAAGATTTCAATTATTATTTATGCAAGATACGTACCAACCTCAATATCTATATAAAAATTAAGATTTCGTACAAAAAAATCTACATAACCGCAAAATTTTTCTATCATTTAAAAAGTTTTGAAAGAAAATAGCAAAAAAATTTTGCGATTTTATGAGAATTTTAATAAAATTATAAAAAGTCAGTCTTCATAGGGTGAAACGAGGAGAAGATGATACATGCATACAGAAGAAATTAATTTTAAACAAATTATTGAAATGAATGCGCTATATGAAGCTTTACTCAATGAACTCGATATCGGGATTCATATTATTAATGAGGAAAGTAAAACGATTATCTATAACCGCAAAATGATGGAAATTGAATCAATGGACCGCTTAGATGTGCTATATAAAAGTCCCTTAGAGGTATTTGCATTTGAAGAAAATAAAAATAGTACTCTTATAGAGGCATTAAAATTTGGAAAAACAAAAAAAAATATAAAACAAACGTATTTTAACAATAAAGGACAAGAAATTACGACGATTAACGATACTTTCCCTATAATAGAAAATGGAAAAATTAAAGGCGCTATTGAAATTTCAAAAGAGATTAGTCACTTAAAGCAACCAATAAAAATGAGCCCTTCTCGAAAACAAAATACTAAATTCACCTTTGACCACATAATTGGTGATTCTAGAGCCATTCAATCAATCATTGCAGAAGGAAAGAGGGTAATTCGTACATCCTCATCTATACTTCTTGTAGGAGAAACAGGGACTGGCAAAGAACTATTTGCACAAAGTATACATAATGAAAGTCAGCGTTCAACAAAACCGTTTATTTCACAAAATTGTGCAGCTATACCTGATACCCTAATGGAAAGCTTATTATTTGGTACGAATCGAGGTGCCTTTACAGGAGCAATAGATAAATCTGGTTTATTTGAAGAAGCAAATGGCGGGACTTTGTTGTTAGATGAAATCAACTCATTAAGCCCAACGCTTCAAGCTAAGTTACTACGGGCTATACAAGAAAAAACAATACGAAGAATCGGAGGTGCACAAGAAAAAGAAATTGATGTTCGTATTATAGCAACTATTAATGAAGATCCTCTTGAAGCTATTGCACACAATCGGTTAAGAGAAGATTTATATTACCGATTAAGCGTCGTTACTTTATGTCTTCCACCTTTACGGGAACGAAAAGAAGATATTCCAGCTCTTGTTCAACACTTTATCGAAAAGTACAATATTCAATTCGGGCTCGGCGTAACGGATGTAGATGTACATGTAAGAGAATTCTTTTATGTATACGATTGGCCCGGAAACGTACGAGAATTGGAACATATAATTGAAGGTTCAATGAACTTAATAGAAGATGAAAATATCATTACAGTGTTTCATATACCCACTCGCTTTCGCGAACGAATAAAAAAAGAATTCAATATGCAACCTTCACTAACTAATTACAATACTGATACACCTAAAACTTTAAAGCACACGATAGAAGAAATAGAAAAGAACTACATCACTCAAATTCTTAAAAAGAATAATGGTAATATCTCACAAGCAGCAAAATTTTTAGGATTGAGTAGACAAAACTTACAATATCGAATTAAAAAACTTCATTTACAAATATGAAATGAACCTTTCTCCAATTGCGGAAAAATTGGTAAAATATGTTACACTAAACATATAACATGCTAGAAAGGGGCGATATATATGAGTAATGATAAAAAATTAAAGTTAATACAATACTTATACTTTTTCCCTACTATACTCTGTATGATGTTATTCATTAATGCCGATGTAAGCAGCTCTCCTTATGCAAAGCTATTAGGAACAATTTTCGGCTCCTTTGCAGCTATTATGCTTGCTGCTTTTTGGAATTTGAAAATACGTATGAAGAAAGAGAAATCTTCTTAACAGCAAAACATAAAAAAATCGAGCCTACACAGCTCGATTTTTTACTGATTATTAAAACTCAACACTCTCCAAATACAAACCACTTGCCTCAGCAAGACAATTAATTTGATTGCGCTGCTTTTCTTCTAAAACATTTGGAATTGCGTCAGCATCTAGTTGTCCTAATCCAACTTCAATTAATGCTCCAACAATTTTTCGCACCATATTATGAAGGAAGCCGTTACCACTTACTCTAATTTGTACAAATCCTGCCTCTTCAGAAACCTCAAGCATATATACTTCTCGAACCATAGACTTTTTCTTAGACTTTGCATTTGAAAAAGCAGTAAAATCATGTGAACCAACTAAATGTTTCGCAGCTTTTTTCATGCTTTCCACATTTAATTTTTTATTCACGTGCATGCTGTGTTTACGCATAAATGGGTTCGTATGCTCTTCATTCCAAATTTTATAAAGATATGTTTTCGCCTTAGAGTTGTAACGAGCATGGAAACGATCTGGCACTTCTTCTACATTTGTAATACTAATATCATTTGGTAAATATTGATTTAAATACTTTTTCACTTTATGTTCCACTAACTTCTCATCACTCTTAAAGTTAGCCACTTGATTCAAAGCGTGTACACCAGCATCCGTTCTACTACAGCCGATAATTTCAATTTCTTTCCCGACCATTTCAGATATGACACTCTCAATTTTCCCTTGAATCGTATTATCATTATTACCGAGACGTTGCCACCCTTTATAACGCGCACCGTCATACTGAATCGTTAATTTATAATTGTGCATAGTATTCTCCTTCATAGAAAATATTCCCTCATATCGTGAGGGAATATGAATAAACTTTATTTTTTAACAAGTCTTACTACATTTTCTACATGAGCTGTATGCGGGAACATATCAACTGGCTGCACATATTCCACTTCATAACTCTTCATTAATGCATTCACATCACGTGCTAACGATGAAGGATTACAAGATACGTACACAACTCGTTTCGGCTGTACTTTTAAAATTGTTTCCAATAATTTATCATCGCAACCTGTACGTGGTGGATCGACAACAATTACATCTGGGCGCCATCCTTCTTTTACCCACTTTGGTAACCATTGTTCAGCTTTACCTGCTTCATACTTCGTGTTTGTAAATCCGTGACGTTTCGCATTTTTTCTTGCGTCTGCAATCGCTTCTGGAATTACATCCATACCACGTACTTCCGCTGCATCATTCGCAAGCCAAAGACCAATTGTACCAACACCACAGTACGCATCTACAATTTTCTCATTCCCTGTTAAAGCAGCTGCTTTTTTCGCTTCATCATATAAAACAACCGTTTGCTCTGGATTCAGTTGGAAGAATGCACGTGCTGATAATTCAAATGATAAATCACCAAGTGTTTCTTGAATTACTTCTTTTCCAGCTAATTTAAATGTTTTGTCGCCAAAAATAACAGATGTTTTACGCCAGTTTACGTTTTGCATAATTGATTTAACAGCTGGCATCTGTTTTTGTACTTCTGCAATAAATTGTTCTTTATTTGGCAGTTCTTCTTTTGTTGTAATAAGTGTAACTTGTACTTCCCCTGTTTGAACTGCAGTACGTGTTACAATTGTGCGTACTAAACCTTTTTGTTTTTTCTCATTGTAAATAGAAACATTTAATTTTTCTAATATACGTCTTACAACTTTTGTCGCTTCATTCGTTGCTTTATGTTGAATCATACAATGGGCAATATCAATTAACTGATGTGAGTTTTGCTTATATAACCCTGTAATAACCTTCTCATCTTTGCGCCCCACTTGTAATTGACTCTTATTACGATAATGCCATGGATTTTCCATGCCAAGCGTCGGACGAATTTTCTCTTCCAAAGTGTTATTCATGTACTTCTCAAATGCTTGTACAACGATATCACGTTTTTGATTTAATTGTTCTTTATAATCTAAATGTTGTAGCTGACAGCCACCGCACTCCTCATATACTGGACATGGCGCTTTCACACGATGTGGTGAAGCTTTACGAACCTTTTTCACTTTCGCTTCAGCGAAGCCACGCTGAATTTTCGTTGTCTCAGCAACGACTTCTTCTCCTGGTAATGCCCCTGGAATGAAAACAACTTGTCTCTTAAAATAACCAACGCCTTCTCCGTTAATCCCAAGACGTTTAATTGTCACAGGAAACGTTTGACCAACTTCCAACTTACTCTCATGTTGCTTTTGTATCATGATTACACCTCTACTCTATACTTTTCCATAAATATAACGCTGCATAACTGCAGTATGGTTCACACTCTTGTTTCACGTTTTCTAAAAATGCATCATCAGGTTTATCATCCAATTGAAATACACCTTGCACTGCACGCTGAATCCCAATGTCCGCTTTCGGAAACATATTTTTCCGCCCAAGCCCAAACATTAAAAAGTTTTGCACTGTCCATGCACCAATCCCCCTAATTGGTAACAATTGTGCTGAAACCTCTTCTTCCGTCTTGGTTTCTATACTCGCTAAATCTAATGTACCATGGGCAATACGTTCTGCTAATCCTACTATATATTCAGCCTTCCGCTGACTAAACTTCTGCTCTCTCAATTCTTCTATTGAAATATTTGCTACTATTTCCGGAGTGGGGAAAAAGAATACACCGTTCTTCTCTGTTCCATACCGTTTCACAAATTGTTCTGTTAGCACAGTAGCAAATTTCAAGTTTATTTGTTGATGAATGATACAGCGAAGAAGACACGCGAAATAATCGAATTCTAAAATAATTGGAGTATAAGCATATATCTCAAATAGTGGACGTAATGATGTGCTTAAAAAATGATTTTGTATATCTTGAAACGGATCATCCCAATGAAAAATGGCCCTCATTCGTTTCATTACCTTCTCCGGATTCCCTGTCTGACTAGAAATCCAAAACTGTGGATTTTGAACAGTACCAATCCCTTGCAAGCGAACAACAACCTGTTCCTCGTCTATACAAAGCGGGACATAAATGACTTTCTCATCTAATTGAATGACGTTGAGAGGATCAAAAGATAAACGTTTTAATACTTCTTCAAAATGATACGGATACTCTAACGTAACATGTTCGCTCCACATACGTTTCCCCGTCCTTTTTACACATCATTATAGCATGAGAAAACCGCAAGCATACATGCTTACGGTTGATTGCTTTTCACTAAGTCATCTAGACTTTTAAAATGATACCCTTTCTCGCGCAAATCATCAATGATTTTCGCAAGTGCTTCTGCATTATCTTTTGATATTGCATGAAGTAATAAAACAGATCCTGGATGAATCATCGTCATTACATTGTTATGCGCATATTGCCATCCTCTTTGCTGATCCACCTTCCAATCCAAAAATGCAAGTGACCAAAATACATTATAGTAGCCCATTTCTTTCGTAAGAGCTAATGTTCTTTCACTAAATACGCCGCGCGGAGGACGTACATATTTCACTTCTTTTTGTCCTGTTACTTTTTTTATTTCCTCTGTTACACTCGTTAACTCTTCACGAAGTTTTGCATCGTTTACTGCTGTAAAATCAGGATGACTCCAAGAATGATTCCCAATAATATGCCCTTCATTTTTCATTCGTAACAACAAATCTTTTTGAGTTTTAATATAATGCCCTGTTACAAAGAAAGTGGCTGGTACCTTCTTCTCTTTTAATACATCTAAAATCTGGCCTGTATAACCATTTTCATATCCATTATCAAATGTTAAATAAATATCTTTTTTCTTCGTATCCCCTAAATAAAATCCGCCATTTTTTTGTAGCAATTCTGTATAAAGTTTCCCTGCATCTGGTACTATTTCATTTTTAGGACGCGGAATTCCCCAGTTATGTGGAGTGTTTGTATAAGCCAATGTTGAAACTGGAACAAGTGCCATCATAATTGAAAAAATGAGACCTATATATAACCATTTATATTTCATAAATAGTCTCCTTTCCATATATAATCGTACCTGTAGTTTCTGTTTCCCTGCTTTCTTTCATGCTGAACATGTTTTTCTATATATACCAAAAAAATGCACCTCGAATCATTCGAGGTGCATTTTTGTTTACTTAAATACTGGCTCTTTAAAGCTCGCTAATTTTTCAAGCGATGTTTTATCAACATCAGCATGTAAACTATTACCATGAGAGTCCATCGTTACAACTGCTTTAAAACCTTCAATGCGTAAATGCCACATTGCTTCTGGAATACCAAATTGTAAGAAATCAACATCTTTCACTTCTTTAATACATTCCGCATAATATTGCGCCGCACCACCAATTGCGTTTAAGTACACGCCGCCGTGTTCTTCTAATGCTGCTAATGTTTTTGCACCCATGCCGCCTTTACCAATTACAGCACGAATACCAAATTTCTTCATAATATCCCCTTGGTATGGCTCTTCACGAATACTTGTCGTTGGTCCTGCTGCTTTAATTTGCCAATTGTCATTCTCGTCTTTCACTACAACTGGACCACAGTGATAAATAACTTGTCCATTTAAGTCTACTGGACAATCGTTATCCATTAAATGTTTATGGATTGCATCACGACCTGTATACATCATGCCATTAATTGTTACAACATCACCAACGCGAAGTTCACGAATTTGCTCTTCTGTAATTGGTGCTTGCAATATAATTTCACGTTGCTCTGTTTTTTCTTGCACTTCATGCTCCAGTGTATCGTCACCTTCTTGATATAGCCAATCCATAATTTCTCCTGTTTCAGGATGGATTTTTACACCAAGGCGGCGATATGCCCAACAATTATACGCAACAGATACGTAGAAGCTAGCTGGCAGGCGATTATATACGCCAATTTTACAACCAAGTAAAGTTGTTTCTCCGCCGAATCCCATCGTACCAATGCCAAGCTTATTCGCATTTTCTAATACGTATTCTTCAAGTTTTTGTAACTCTGGTACAGGATTGATGTCATCTAATGTACGGAATAATTGATTTTTCGCTAATTCGTAACCCGATGTTCGGTCTCCCCCGATACCAACACCAATTACACCTGCACTACATCCTTGACCTTGTGCTTGATATACAGCATGAAGAAGGCATTTACGAATTCCTTCTAAATCACGGCCTGCGCGTCCAAGTCCTTCTAATTCACACGGTAAGCTATATTGAATATTTTTATTCTCACAACCGCCGCCCTTTAAAATTAAACGTGCATCAATATAATCTTTTTCCCATTGCTCAAACTTAATAACTGGTGTACCTGGTCCTAAATTGTTTCCACTATTGTCTCCAAAAAGAGAATCAACAGAGTTGGGACGAAGTTTACCATCTTTTGTCGCCCGCTCAAGCGCACTATAGATAGCTTCCTTCAGCTTTAATTGATTCACACCAACTGGTGTATAAATTTTAAAAGTTGGCATCCCTGTATCTTGGCAAATCGGCGAGATGTTATCATCTGCCATTTTAATGTTATTCGTAATTGTGCCAAGTGCCATCGCTGAACGAGTCCCTGCGTTTTCTCGCTCTTTCGCTTGTTGAATCGCACGACGAACATCTTTCGGTAAGTTCGTTGACGTTTCAACAACTAGTTGATACATGCTTTCTTGAAGCTTTTCCATTGTTACTTCCCCCTCAATTGTGAACGCTACCAAAACGTTACGAGATGAAAATTCCATCGTTATACTCTTCAGCCTTTTATTTATCCCGCATGAACGGGCAGTAAGACTCCCACCTCGAAATTTGACTAGAGCAAAGAAGTTAGGTTGGAGCCCTGCTGCCCGTAAACGCCCGATTGGTGAAGGCTAATAATCAGTGGGGAATAAACTTCCCCACTGATTAAAGTTTCACTTTATTTCATGCTATTAAAGTATAAATGAGATTTTTCACAACTTGATTATACCTTTTTTTCTATATTCCTTCTATTATCCGTACAGAAAAAGGCTACCAATTTTGTATTGGCAGCCTTTTTAATATATTATTCGTCTTTTTTAAATTGCTCACATTTTAATTCTAATTCATCTAACATCGCAAGAAGACGATCTACATCTTCTAACTCTACTTCTTCAGGTTCAATTGTATCAATTACTTCAATGAACATATTTAAACGCTCTTTTAAATATACTAATTGTGTATCTTTATCTTGAATTGCTTTTCCCATGAAGGCACTCTCCTTTTAATTCGAGTTGCTTTTATTATACCGCAAAAATGATTGCTATGGGCATGAAATTTCATCAATTTTGTCACGATTATCCGCTATAATGTAAGCCCTCTCTCTTTTTCCGCTAAAAAGTTTCACTTTATAAAAAGTACATATTCTTCTATTATAGAGAATGGACAAATTGTTATTTCAATAGTCAAAGGAGTATTTCATATGACGATATCACAAAAAATGAAGCCGATTACTCCTTCTTACGATCCATGGGAAGCGTATATGGACCTTGAAGAGTACGGCAAACTACTATTAACAAACGTTGAGTTTACAACGACAACGTTATGCAATATGCGTTGCGAGCATTGTGCTGTTGGTTACACATTACAGCCGAAAGATCCAAATCCGCTTCCGATGGAGCTTTTATTAAAACGATTAGATGAGATTCCTCATTTACGTTCTTTAAGTATTACTGGCGGAGAACCTATGCTTTCAAAGAAATCCGTCGACAACTATGTAACACCACTCTTAAAATACGCTCATGAACGAGGCGTTCGCACTCAAATCAACTCAAACTTAACTATAGATTTAGCACGTTACGAACAAATTATTCCTTATTTAGATGTGCTGCATATTTCTCATAACTGGGGAACAATTGATGACTTCGTTGAAGGCGGATTTGCAATGATGGAGCGTAAACCTACTTATGAACAACGTGCAAAATTATTCGAACGAATGATTACCAATAGTAAAGCTCTATCCGATGCAGGTGTACTCGTATCAGCCGAAACGATGTTAAACAAAAGAACTCTACCACATATTGAACATATTCATCGTCAAATCGTTGAGGAAATGGGTTGTAAACGTCATGAAGTGCACCCGATGTATCCAAGTGACTTCGCTAGCACACTTGAAATTTTAACAAAAGACGAAATTCGAAAAGCTATTGAACATTTATTAGAAATTCGTGACGAAAATGTATGGATGTTATTTGGAACATTACCTTTCTATGCATGTAGTGATGATGAACGCGATTTAGCTACATTTAAGAAATTACATGAAAGTAAAAATGTAACTGTACGTAATGATCCAGATGGCCGTTCTCGTTTAAATGTAAACATTTTCGATGGAAATATTATTGTGACGGACTTTGGTGATGTTCCGCTTCTAGGAAACATACAAACAAATACATTACAAGAAGCATATGAGAAATGGAGCGCTTCAAAAACAGCAAAATCATTAAGCTGTCATTGCCCTGCGGTGAAATGTCTTGGACCGAATGTTCTTGTAAAGAACAGCTACTATCCAACAGAAGATTTCTTATCAAAAAAATCAAACCTTATGTTATAAATAAAAACGTCAGCTTATATGGGCTGACGTTTTTTTATTTCATTGCGCATGCGACGAGGAAATAAATTTAAAAAACAAATGATCATGAATTGGAATAGCTGCTCCAATTCCTTGAGAGGTAACATTTTTTACAACAAGTCTTTTTTGATTTCCTTTTAAAACAAGGTACACTTCTCCAAACGTTACTTTTCCTTTTTCATTTACTGCTGGCGTATAAGCATATAAATATCCAAGTTGACTCGGACTAATATTATACACACGCTCATGTCCTGTACCATAACCAATGGTCGTTTTAAATGAAAGTGGCAACTGTACTTTTTCAAGCGCTTTTAGCAGCATCATTTTTTTCACATCTGTAGCATCTTTCATATCTGCTGTTAAATCGCCTTCAATCGTCTTTTGAGTTTCTTGCTTATAACGAAGTGGATATAAGCGATCTCCTCCTCGATTATCGTACACATTACGATTCACTTGTTTATATTCCCAATTAATCGATGTATCTACCGATTCATAATTTAAAGCCCATTGACCTAAATAAATTTTTGCGCGGTACCCTACTGCAAGCGGTGCATTTGAAATTGTCGTTTCATTAAACATCCGAATTAAGTCCGGATTTTCAATTTTAATATTTGCTGTTTTCAATAGTTCTTGAGCAAATTTACTAGGCTGTAAGCGCGGCAAATCTTGCGCATCGTTTGGAAACGTATTGTCTTTTGAAATATTTAAAACAGATGAAGGCATTTTTGTTTCTACCGTTGTCTTTGCAAAACTACTGTTAGGAAATAATAAAATAAACGAGACCATGGTTGAAAGACATATGCTGTATACTCGTTTCACCTGTCTGGCTCCTTCCTACATAAAGGTATATATACTACTTTGTTTATTGTTTTCTCTGGACACAATTGTTATGCCTATTTTTCATAATAAATAAAAACCAATTCCCATAATGACGTACGCAGCTAATAAAGTGCCTCCTTCAAACCAGTTTGTATCCCCATCATTGGAGATTGCAATCGTTAAGAAAACAGCTGTAATCATGGACACAAGTTCTGGTATTGTAAACACTAAAGGCATCCTTTGTGCAAAAAACATAGAAAGCAATACTAATACAGGAGCAACAAACATCGCAATTTGTAATGTAGAACCTACTGCAATTTCAACTGCAATATTTACTTTATTTTTATAAGCCATAATAATTGCAGATGCATGTTCCGCTGCATTTCCAACAATTGCAACGATAATAACCCCTATAAATAACTCTGACCAGCCAAACGACTTCGCAACCGTCTCAAATGTATGCACGAGAGCCTCTGACACGTAAGCTACTGCAATCGTTGCTATCGCTAAAATAAGGAGTGCTTTACCTTTCGACCACTCTGGCTCTTCTTCATGCGCTACTTCGTCACTTTTATGTTGATATACACCACGATGCGTAACTAACTTAAATAGCAATGCAGCAAGGTACATAATAATCATAATAATAGATACACCAATACTTAATTGATACGTCTTTCCCGCATCCATCTTCATTGAAAAAATTTCTGGAATAACAAAGGCTACGACAACAGCAAAAATTAATAAAGCTGAATTATGTCTTGCGTCGTAAACATTAAAGCTTTGTCTTTTATATTTTAATCCACCTATAAAAAAGGACAGCCCTCCTACTAATAGTAAATTTCCAAGTACAGAACCCGTTAACGAAGCTAAC
Source organism: Bacillus cereus group sp. BceL062 (assembly GCF_051780025.1). Classification (NCBI taxonomy): domain Bacteria; kingdom Bacillati; phylum Bacillota; class Bacilli; order Caryophanales; family Bacillaceae; genus Bacillus; species Bacillus cereus group sp. BceL062. Next base: position 58,330 of record NZ_JBPWGY010000011.1, read on the forward strand.
ACAACTTCAATTAATCCTGCCTGAAGTGCGAAAATTGAAATGATAAGTTCAACGGCATTACCGAAAGTTGCATTTAATAATCCACCTATTCGAGGTCCAGAGACAATTGCCAAACTTTCTGTTGCTCTCCCCATAAACCCCGCTAATGCGATAATTGTAATGCAATATACAGCAAACATAATCGTTTGAGGCCAATGCATTGTTTTTCCGAGTACAGAAAGTGGTACACCTATAAGCGCTACTATAAGAAATATTTTATTAAACATGCTTTCCATCCTTCCATCGTATGTATTTCTCCTCATCATTAATATTATTCTTCTCCTAACTTGTCCGATTTCATCACAATTACGTTTAAAAAATCAGATTGAAGAAAACAGTATGAAAGATATTTAATTTATCTTGTTTAAACGGAGAAAATTATAAATTATGAAAAGAGGTTAAAAGTATGCACTTAAAAGAAAAAATTGCAACGATTATTCAAGGTCAAAGAACAGGTGTGTTATCTACTGTACGTAATGAGAAGCCACACAGCGCTTTTATGATGTTTTTCCATGAAGATTTTGTACTATACGTTGCAACAGATCGAAAATCAAAAAAGATAACAGATATCGAAAACAATCCAAATGTACATGTACTGCTCGGACGAGAAGGAAAAAAATTAGATGAAGATTATATAGAAGTTGAAGGCATAGCTTCAATCGAGGAAGACTCAACATTAAAAAACAAGTTTTGGAATAATAGCTTAAAACGCTGGTTACTGGGTCCTGAAGACCCTAATTACGTATTGATAAAAATCAATCCCGACACAATTTATTACATCGATGGTGCAGGTACGACGGAGCCCGAGTTTTTACGACTATAAAATAAAACAAGCCCCCCTTAGGTGGGCTTGTTTTGTCGAAAAGTTCTTCTAAAAAAAACAATAAAATAGGTGGAACTTTCTAAAGATTCTGTTATATAATAGCAGTAACTTAAATAAACTGTATTAAAACAGATTGAGAGGAGAAATAAAATTGATGAAAAGAGAAGAACGTAAAAACATGATTGAGTTTATTGAAAAGAAAAAAGGAATTGAGCGTGACGAATTATTGTTTATGACAGACGATGAAGTAGAACATATTTATAATGTAACGTACTTTTTATATGAGGAAATTGCAGAGTAGTATAATAATCCCCACCTTATTAAAAATATAAGGTGGGGATTATTTCGTTATTAATACATGAGAATGATTTTCATGTATAATAATGTAAGATTGGAGGAATTTTACTATGAGCTCATGGCTATTATTCGCACTATTATCAGCAATTGCTGCTGCCCTTGTATCTATTTTTGGAAAGATTGGTTTAGATGGAATCGATGCCAATGTTGCTACGACCGTTCGTTCTATTATTATGGCATTATTTATGATAGGCGTTATTATTATACAAGGTAAATTTCAAAATATCGGCGACGTACTGCTAAATAAAAAAGCACTGCTATTTATCACATTAAGTGGGGTTGCAGGTGCTTCGTCATGGCTATTTTATTTTCTTGCCTTAAAAACAGGAAAGGTCTCTCAAGTAGCCCCTATCGATAAATTAAGTGTAGTGTTTTCTATTATTCTTGCGATGATTATACTCGGTGAAAAGTTAAACTTTATGACTGGTATCGGTGTAGTCTTTATTACAGCTGGTGTACTATTTATTGCTTTCAGCTAAAAAAACCGCTATTAGCGGTTTTTCTTTTTCTTTATGTAAAACCATACAATGCATGTAACAACTGCTGAAATGATTAAAATCCATATTCCATAATGATGTAAACTATACTCGACAAATCGCCACTTCTCTCCTAACTTCCAGCCAAGTCCGATAAAAACACTTATCCAAATAAGCGCACCACCGTAAGCGTACAAGCAAAAACGCCAAAATGTTAAATTCGAAACCCCAGCAAAATATGCTGTTAAATGACGTACTCCTGGTATAAAGTAACCAATCATTAAAAGAAATGGACCGTATTTTTCAAATAAAATATGTGTTTTTTCAATGTGATGTTCTTTAATTCTAACTTTCGGCCCATATTTTTTTAAAACAGGAAGACCGAGTTTTAAACCTAATATGTAGCTTAATGTAATACCTAACATCGCACCCGCCATCCCACTTGAAAAAGCAGCAGTTCCTGACATAACGCCTTTTGAAACATTATAACCAACAAAGGTCAATAAAAACTCGTCTGGTATCGGTAATCCGACAATCCCACCAGCCAATGCTATAATAATTCCAAAATACCCATAATGCGCGATTAACTCGCCAATATGTTGTTCCATTCGGAAGACACATCCTATGCACGATCGTTATTCCACATTTTGCCCGTTCTCTCTTTAAGACAAACATGGTATACATATTCACTATACATTGTTTTTATAATGAACTCTACTTCTATCCATTCCTTTAACAGCGATAAAGTGAAACTTTAATCAGTGGGTATTTTGTCTATCTCCACTGATTATTAGCTCACACCAATCAGGATTAAAAAATAAAAATTCATATGCTTGTTTTTTTGTTACAATAAAGGAAAGCTACTTTTCGCAACGGTTTAACTCTCAAGAAAAATGATACATCTAGCAAAAACATAGTTTGGTCTATATAATACAACTTCTATCTATTAAAAAACATGTACCCTTTTACATACAACATCATTTTTCTAAATTATACAGGGGGGAACGAACATGACCATTGAAAATCAATTTATCCAAAAAGTTTACTATAAAACATTTTTAACAGAAGAAATTTCTACTCCAGTATCAGAAGTACTCGGTGAAGCATACATAAATGAATCTAAAAATGAATTCTCCAACATTTCTAATATTCGCTTTGCTCAAGGTGAATTTTATTATCAAAATAAAGATTTTGAAGCAGCCATATTTAAGTGGGAGAAAGTAAATAACGACCTTGAACTTTGGGCAACCAAAAATATTGCTGATGCCTATTTTGAACTCGGATTCTTACCAAAAGCAGAAGAAATTTATCAATCTATTCAAACTGAAGGTACAACTCTTACGATGGAAGTTTCCTTGCAACTTCTTTCTCTTTATATCGAGCAAGATCGTTTAGGATTAGCTTTTAAGACGATTAGTGAAGCTGTGGCATTTCAACCAGACTATCCGAATATTACTGCAATCGCACGTTCTTTCTATGAAAAACAAGAAGATTGGAACAACGCTATCGAACTTGCAGTTCAAGAGGGAATTCGAACAAAGTCATTACATTGGTTCGATACTTTAATCCATTACGTAAACCAAGGATTTACTAAACAAATCAAACCAGAATATTTCTATGATTCTTTAAAAGCTTTATATGCAATTGACCAAGTCCAATTTAAAGAGTTTGTTAGTGCCCTTTGGAACAGCTATCAAAATGAACCATTATACCTTTCTTGGATTCAAAGCATGAATCATTTATTTTTACATATTGAAACAGATAACAATGACAATTGGAATGAAATTTCTATCCGCTACCAAGAAACATACTTTGCATTAATTACTGGCGATCATTTTATGCATGAATTAAACGGTCTTGTTCCTGATTTATTAACAAATTGGTTTAGTTTAACAAAAGCAAAGGATTCCTTACTTGTTTCTGCCGCAGTATTAGCATGGAATGAAGTTGCACCTACAACTTTAGAATCATTACTCGTAAAAAGTGCTGGAGCCTTACTTTCTAATTCATCAGCTGAAACAAATGTAGATATGGAAACCGTTTCTCATCTATTCGAAACAATTGCTGAATGGGCCGAGAAAAATGATGTAGATTTAAGTCATCAATTTACGCTACTCGTCCATGAACTATGTGATTTACATGTTAATAAACTACTAATAGCTGGAACAAGTGACCATGATAAAGCGTCATTCGTTAATTCAATATTAGGAGAGAACATCTTAACTGAGACTTTAACAGCTCCTATTCTATTTAAAGACGATAGTCAAACTGCAATAACGGAATTCAATGATCTAGATGTAAAAAACATCTCGAACTTTGATGAAGTCCATCAAATAATGGATACATCTTCCCAGTCAGAACTTGAGAAAAAATGTATAGAAATTAAGTTACCAAGTAGATTTTTAAGAAAAAATAAGTTTGCATTTCTTGTTACACCATCTGTTCAAGGACAATTGGATAAAAACAGCTCATACTTTGAATACTTACAGGCAGCAGAGAGCCTTATTTACATATTAAATTCTGCCTCACCATTACATGGCGAAGAACTTGATACATTACTTTATTTACGTGAACAAGTGCCAAACTTACAAATTCATTTCGTATTACACACAAATAATACGACTACCAATGAAAATCTAATTAGTAAACTTACAGTCCATTTCCCAAATGCAAAATTCTTCCCGTACTCTCCTTCCCAAGAGAGTAGCCAGCAACTTGGGGATGTAACAGAGTCCATTCTCTCTAATCTTGCAGAACGTGACATAGAGAAAGAACGTATAGAAAAGCTAATATGGTTTACTCAAAAGACAATCGCTTACCTTGTAAATGAACGTGTAGAATTAGAACATACATTAGTGAAATCAGTACGCTGGAATAAACATATATCTGTAAAACTTAATGGATTTATTAACAATCTTACTGCTCTTGAAAAAGACAAAATCCGTTCTATTACAGAATCTTATCTTTTAACGAAAGAAGAAATTACACAAGATATACATTCTCAAATTCCTGAATTATTACAGAGCTGTTCTGACCTTGTTCAAGAAGATAGTGATTTCAAATTAGTTCATGAAGAATTAAATGCTGCGATGAACGAACGAATTGACAAACATGTACAACAAGTGCTTCTTCCTAAATTTACTGGGTCTATTCAAGAATGGATTGAAACAGCACATAATGAATTTATTCAAGCTCAAGCTTATTTAGATGAAATGAGTGAAACGTTCAATAAATTATATAAAGAAGAACGTATGAAACTTCCTTGCGATTTCAAATTACTAGATGATTGGCATCGAGATGTCGTACGAATGACAAATAGAATTACAGTAACGAACATCAACATTTTATTACGCTTCACACCGACACAATTTTTCTTAAAGAGTGCCGGAAAATTATTTGGTAATATGCAAAAAAACCAATCTATGCTCGCAAACAAATATAAACAATATATTGAAACGGAAGACTATACAGAAATTGCCCAAACAATTTCAAAACAATTCTTCCTTCAATTTGAAGTATTTGAAGGTGCACTAGAGCGTGATATCATGATGTTCTTTAAAGATCCACTTAGCGTATTGAAACAAAATGTAGAAGCCGCTCAACTTGAAATACAAGAAGACGAACAAACATTAGCAACGCTAAGAAGCAACCCAGAAACTTATCATGATCCTTTAGCACTATTTAAACTACAACTATTGCAACACAAATTTGTTATAAGTACTAACCAAAACAATGAAGACGTCTTTGTATCTAACGAGTCTCCTACTGTTTAACATAAAAAACCAAGCAAACTGAAATTTGCTTGGTTTTTTACTTTAATTTATTATTTTCACATGTTCAAATGGATAATAAATTGCTGCTAACTTTCCTAATACATCTGCTCTATCAATAAGTCCTAAACCATTTCTACTATCCCTACTTATTAAGCGATTATCTCCCATAACAAAAATCTTATTTTTAGGAATTGTAATAGGTCCAAAATCCTCTGTTAAATTCATCAGTTTTTTTTCAGCTTGTTCTTTATTACTATGCAAATACTCCTCATTTTTCACCTCATGATTCACATATAATTGGTCATTTCTCATCTCAATTACATCACCCGGTAACCCAATCACTCTTTTCACATAAAAATTATCCGTCTTCACAACAATAATGTCTTCTCTACCATAACTTTCAAATTGCTTTGCCAACTTATTAACAATTATCTTATCCCCATCTTGTAACGTTGGCTTCATAGATGCTCCTTTTACAGTTGTAGGGAAAAACAAAAAGATTTTTGCCAAAAACGCTAATAAACATGCACTTGCAATTATTCCAAAGAACTCACGCAAACGTTTTTTCTTTTGCATCATTCCACCATCTCATTGTCTTTTTATTTATATTATAAATACTTCAGATAGTTGTTTTCCATAAAATTCTAAATTATATAATTATAATATTAAAAATTTTAAAACACTATTCCTTACAAGTTTATTATTTTGATATATCATATTTTATATTTATTAAGCAGAAATTTTCCTATGAATTTTACACTTAACAAATACTAAAACTAATTAAACAAATATATTAGAATATCAAAGAAAAAGATACTCTCAAAATAGTCTATCTACTATTTTTGAGAGCATCTTTTTATAGTCCTACATATACAATACACATCTGAGCAGCGACATATGTAAACCAAATCCAAAGTGGTTCATACTTCAGCTTGCGGCCACCAATATCTGTCACACCAATAATAAAATCAGAAATCACAAACAGCAAACCACCAAGCGCTGGTATCCACCATATTCCTGTATTCTCATAGTATAAGGCGAATGCAAAGCAAGCCATTCCCCCAACCCACAAGCCGTAAATTAGGGCTCCTATCGTAAACAGTTTGTCCTGTTTTTCATTTCGGATAAAAAAGAACCACCCTATAATTAGAAAGAGTCCGTATATGAGTAAACCAATCCAAAAACCATTCCATGAAATACCTGTTTGCAAAAATGCTTTTACATAAAAACAATGGGCAAGAGCAAAAGTAACCATCCCTCCAATTAATCGATGGCCAAAGGGAATCAGACCTGCCATAAATAAATCTCCTAAAGTCGATAAAGTCATTCCTAGTGCAACCCAGCTGCTATACTCTATCGATGGATCTTGTAGCCATATCCAAATCGCACTACCTGTTAAAGAAAAACTAAGAATAAGACGAACTGCTAAAGGTAACGGCATATTTTCTCTTGTTCTTTTTGTCTGTCCTATTGCATAAATTGCTCCTGTTAAAAAAATAATTATTTGTCCAATTAACACAATGTAAAGTACATTCATAATATGTTCTCCTCAATAAATGCTTTAATGTATCTTTTTTCGTTATATATAGTCTGTTCTCCTTTTTCTACATAAAAAAAGAAGAACAATACTGTTCTTCCATTTTAATCGCTTTTTTGTTCTCTACGCTACTTGTTTTTTTTGCTCCATTTTCTGCTTAGCCGGGGTACGATTTACGACAATGATTCCCGCTGCTACACATGCTAGACCGAATAATACAAATGAATGAATTGCTTCTCCTAAAATCATGCTCGATAATAACACACCAAAGACAGGTATGAAGAACATATACATCGAGACTTTTCCTACTTTGTTATACTTCATAATTGTATTCCATATACAAAATCCCGCTGCCGATAAGAACGATAAATATATGAGCATAAATATCGTATATAGGTTAAAAGTAAATGGCATCGCTCCAACTTGTAATGCACCTATACATAGTAACCCAACTGATCCAAAAATCATTTGGTATGCTGTCATATACCCAACATCTAACGTTTTACTACCCTCTTTTGCTAGTATATTTCCATACGAATACATCATCGCTGCCCCAAGAAGTAATAAGCTACCTATTCCAAAATGGAATGATAAACTTCCATCACTCGGTACATTCACTAAAATGACACCACAAAATCCGATTGATACGCCCATTATTTTTCTCATATTGAGAGCATCATCTTTATATAAAAAGTGTGCGAGTAAAATTTGAAAGAATGATGATGTTCCTGAAATAATCGCTCCTTCAATTCCTGAGCTATAACTCATTCCAATATAAAAACATATATATTGAAGAAAAGTTTGGAACAAACCAATTTGAACTAACTGCTTCCCTGTTCCTTTTTTGAACTGCATATCTTTTCCTAGCGCTTTAAAAAATAATAAGAGCATTACACCAGATAAGAAAAAGCGATAACCAGCAAATAATATTTGTTCTCCGACTTCTTGTGGCCGAATCCCAAGTTCAGCATAGCTTAATTTAATAAAGGGAAATGCGCTTCCCCATAAAAAGGTTGCTACTATCGCAGCAATAAATACACCAATCGGATGAGTAAAAAATTTCTCTGTCTTCACTTGTTGTCTTCCTTTCCGATCTTTTTATGAACAATATTCATATATACCAAAGGAACTGTAAAAACACAAGTTTTCGGTTTATACTTGAAACAAAAACATATCATCTCTCAAAAACATATGCTATACTATAGAATAATTACAACATAATAACTATTAAAATCAGATTTAACAGAAATGCTGCTATCCGTTACGGATGGCAGCTTTCGTCGTTTTATAGGGGTTTCGATTTTGATTCTTTTTCTCAATAAGAATTTGAAAGGGGCGAGTAATAATGAACTCGGAAGTAAAAACATTACCATCAAAACAGAATGTACCTAATCCATCTTGGATTCAAACACTAAAAAAGCACTATGAACTTATATTTGCAATCTTATCTGGTATTTTCATTTTAGCTGGCTGGTTATTCACAAAAAATGAGGCGATAAGTGTAGGCATTACTTTCTATATCCTCGCTTATGTAATTGGAGGATTTGCAAAAGCGAAAGAAGGCATTACAGACACAATTGAAGAGAAAGAGCTAAATGTTGAAATGCTCATGCTCTTTGCTGCTATCGGTGCTGCCATGATTGGCTATTGGGCAGAGGGTGCTATTTTAATCTTCATCTTTGCGCTAAGTGGTGCAATGGAATCTTATACGTTAAGTAAAAGTCAAAAAGAAATTTCAGCACTTCTTGATTTACAGCCTGAAGAAGCATTACGTATTTCAAATGGAACCGAGGAACGTGTTCCTGTTGGAGAATTACAAATTAACGACATTATTTTAATTAAACCCGGTGAACGTGTTCCTGCTGATGGCACAATTCATAATGGTGAAACAAATATTGATGAAGCTGCTATTACAGGAGAACCTATTCCGAATGAGAAAAAATTCGGCGATGAAGTGTTTGCTGGAACTGTGAATTTACGTGGTGCTATTGAAATTACAATTACAAAGCCGAGCGATCAAACATTATTCCAAAAGATTATTCGTCTCGTTCAAAGTGCACAAAGTGAAAAATCACCATCACAACTATTCATCGAAAAATTTGAAGGAACATACGTAAAAGGTGTACTACTCGTTGTTGCGCTTATGATGTTCGTTCCTCACTTCTTACTGGATTGGAGTTGGAATGAAACATTTTATCGCGCTATGATTTTACTTGTAGTCGCTTCTCCTTGTGCACTAGTTGCAGCTATTACACCCGCAACTTTATCTGCAATTTCTAACGGAGCGAGAAACGGTATTCTCTTTAAAGGCGGCATTCATTTAGAACGTCTAGCTTCAGTAAAGGCGATTGCCTTTGATAAAACAGGAACATTAACACAAGGAAGACCTACTGTAACAGATGTATATGTTCGAGAAGGTATAGCAGAAAGTGAAGTACTTTCTATTACAGCATCAATTGAAAGTCACTCTACACATCCTTTAGCTGAATCCATTGTTAAATATGCAAAACATGCTTATGATATTTCGATAAAAAAACCCGAAAACGTTGAAGATGTAACTGGTTTTGGATTAAAAGGAACATTAGAAAATAAAGCTTATAAAATTGGTAAAGCTGATTTTATCGGGGAAGAAACAAAGACATTTCATAATGGTATTTCTACCTCCCTTGAAAAAGAAGGGAAAACTGTCGTTTATATAAGTGATGAAGATGGTATTCTTGGACTTATCGCTTTAAAAGATACACTCCGCCAAGAAACCATTGCTGCTATTTGCGATTTACAAAGCATTGGTGTGGAAGCAATCATGATTACTGGCGATAATGAAGAAACCGCAAAAGCCATTGCTGCTGAAAGCAATATAAAAGAATATTATGCATCCTGTTTACCAGAAACAAAAGTTGAAACGATTAAAAAGTTAAAAGAAAAATACGGTACAGTAGCAATGGTCGGAGATGGTATAAATGATGCACCCGCGCTCGCTACTGCTAGCATTGGTGTTGCAATGGGTGAAGGAACAGACGTAGCTTTAGAAACTGCAGACGTTGTACTTATGAAGAACGAATTGTCTCGACTTTCCCAAGCCATCCGTTTATCAAAACGAATGAACCGTATTGTAAAGCAAAATGTAGTATTTTCTCTAGCTGTAATTGCACTGCTAATCTGTTCAAACTTCTTGCAATTTTTAGCTCTTCCATTTGGTGTTATTGGGCATGAGGGAAGTACAATTCTTGTCATTTTAAACGGGTTACGATTATTAAAAGGAAACAAATAAAAACGGGTCCCTCATAGAGGACCCGCTTTTTTTAATGGTAGCTATTATGCCCGTTCGCACTACTACTTGTTTTATGCTTCGGATGCGAACTGCTCTTTTGTTTATTGTTGTTTTTATTATTGTGATTCTTTTTATTATTACTCATGAAATATCCCCCCTGTTCCTTTTTATTATGGAACAAGAGCTCATTATTCATTACGGGAATTATTGTCACCCGTTCTATAGTGATGGAGTAGACCATTAATTTCACCGCCAAGTAAAATTACCCATCCAGTTAAGTAAAACCATAACATTAAAATAATAATTCCACCGAGACCACCATATGTATTGGCGTAATTCGCAAACTTATCTACATAATAAGCAAATGAGTACGATACCACAATCCACCCTACAGTAGCAAATATTGCTCCTGAAATGACTTCTCTTCTTTTTAACTTTCGATCTGGTGCAAATGTATATAAAAAACTAAACAAGGCAAATAGTACGAAGAAACTCGCTACTAATCGTGTAATACTCCATACGTAAGAAAAACTATCCGATAAACCAATTGCTTTAAATACCGCTGCCCCAATCACTTGTCCGAACACTGGGACAATTAGAGCAAACACAATCATAAAAATGATGGCTAATGTAAACACAATTGATAAAGCTCTTGTTTTAATAAAGGAACGTGTTTCGGTTACATCATACGCACGGTTAAAAGCATTCATAACCGCATTCACTCCATTTGAAGCAAACCATAGCATCGACAGTAAACCAAATGATAATAAACCACCATTTTGCTCATTTACAACTTTATCTACGTTTACTTCAATTAAGTACATTGCATCTTCAGGTACGTACGGTTCTAATAAATTGAGCACACTTTCTGTTTGAAGGTCAATAAATCCAAGAAGCGTAATTAAGAAAACAAGCCCAGGAAAAATAGCAAGTAAGAAGAAATAAGCGAGCTGTGCTGCCAAGCCCGCTACATCATCACGCATCGTCCGATCGTATAAATCTTTACCGAACGAATAAGTGCGATTTCTTCTTACCTTTTCTAAAATTTTTCTCATATATGTTTAAACGCTTTTCTTCTCTTCTTTATCTTGCTTTAACTCAATGTACGCTTCAGTTTTTTTTTCCTCTGCATGTGAGTCTTTCATAAATAATTCACGTGCTTCTTTCATACCACCATCTTCAGCAACTACTGGCTCTTCTTCTGCTTTAAGCTCATCTACCTTTGGAGATACAGCTTGAATTTCAATCGTTTCTGGCTTTTCTTCTCGCTCAATTTTTTTCTTACTAAAAATTTCTTTCGTTTCTTTTAACGTCTCTACAACTGACGGCGTCAATTTTTTAATTTCTGCTACTTTCGCTTTCACTACATTGAAATCAGCAAGTTCGCGTCCTTTATCTGTAACAGTTTGCACTTTTTCTTTAATCTTTGCATTTTCACCAATTTCAATCATCTTTGTTTTTGCTTTTTCAGCAGTGTTTTTTACCTTTTCACGGTTTTCTTTCTTTAACATGGATACAGCTACACCTGCCGCTACACCAAGCGCAATGTTTCGAGCAATATTATTTTTCTTTGCCATATTCCTTCACCCTTTCATTTCTTATGTTAGAAAGTATTTCTTTCTAAGCTTCCTCATATTCCTTGTTCATTTCGAATGAAAGCTAATAGCTTTACACACCCTTCTGTTACAAGGTCATACACTTCTTGAAAGTTCCCTGTATAGTAAGGGTCAGGAACGTCTGTCCAGCCACCGTCTGGAACAAAGTCGGACAGCCTACCAATATAGCCTCCAGTTTTACCTAAACTTTTTAAATCTGCTATATTCTTGTTGTCCATGGCAATAATATAATCAAACTTTGTTAAGTCTTCTTTTTCTACTTGCCTTGCTTTAATTCCTTCAAAAACGACTTCATTTTCTTTTAAAATTTTTTGTGTTCCTTTATGTGGCGGATGACCAATGTGCCAATCTCCAGTTCCTGCAGAATCAATGACAATTTTCTCTTCAAGTCCCTCTTTTACGACAAGATCTCGAAAAATCGCTTCTGCCATTGGAGAACGGCAAATGTTCCCAAGACAAACAAATAATACTTGAACCATATTTTTGTTTCTTCCTTTCTTGGTGCATTTCTTAATATATACTTATAGTATAAACAACCAATTATTAAATATAAAGGAAATCCCTACTAATTTAATAGGATTGAAAAGATTCATTAACGAAAATGATAAAAAAATGTTAAGATAGCCTTATGTTATTTTAAAGGGGGACACTTCGGTGGATTTATCCGTAAAGTCAGAAGAAAACGTTGAATATATGGTCGAAGCTATTAAAGAAAAATTACGTATGGTTAATGCTGGAGCGATGAGAGCTGCTAGCTTTAACGAAGAAATGTACGAGGACTTACGTGACATCTATGAGCATGTTATGAAACGTGAAACATTCAGCATTAGTGAAATGCAAGCTATTACAGAAGAATTAGGTACATTAATTAAAAAGTAAAAAAGCCTCTCTTATATGAGGCTCTTTTTTATTTCCAACAAATTCATGACAACTCTTCTCTTTCCCTCAACCAACTGTAAAATATTGTACAATAGAAGTAGAAGCTCATCTTAGATTTTTTCTCCGTACATACTACTCACAAATAATAGCAACACTACCATTGCTAACTGTTTTTACTGGAGGTGCTTACTTATGAGCAAATGGTACAGTAAGACGAAAGATCAAATATTAACGGATCTTAAAACAAATGAACAAAGTGGTTTAACCGCTGACGGTGTAAATGAACGCTTAAAACAATTTGGTTCAAATGAATTAATAGTAAAACAAAAACGTACTTTATGGCAGCGGATTTTTTCCCAAATTAATGACGTCCTCGTATATGTTCTTCTTATAGCTGCCCTTATTTCTGCCTTTGTAGGTGAATGGGCAGATGCAAGCATTATCGCGCTCGTTGTCATATTAAATGCAGTTATTGGTGTCATCCAAGAGTCAAAGGCTGAGCAAGCTTTGGAAGCACTAAAAAAAATGGCAACACCTAAAGCTATCGTAAAACGAGACGGCGAACTAAAAGAAATTCCATCTGAACAAGTCGTTCCAGGTGATATCGTCATGCTCGATGCTGGACGTTATATACCATGTGATTTACGACTTATCGAAACAGCAAATTTAAAAGTTGAAGAATCTGCTCTAACTGGTGAGTCCGTCCCTGTTGATAAGGATGCACTTTATCATCCTTCTATGCAAACTGATGAACAAGTGCCACTGGGCGATCAAAAAAACATGGCCTTTATGTCGACGCTAGTAACATACGGACGTGGCGTTGGTGTTGCTGTTGAAACTGGTATGAACTCACAAATTGGTAAGATTGCTACCCTTTTACATGAATCAGATGATGATATGACACCACTTCAAAAAAGCTTAGCACAAGTAGGAAAATATTTAGGCTTTGTCGCTGTAACCATTTGCGCTATTATGTTTCTCATCGGTTTTTTACAAGGACGCGATACGTTAGAAATGTTTATGACTGCAATTAGTTTAGCTGTAGCGGCTATTCCTGAAGGACTACCAGCTATCGTTTCCATCGTTCTTGCAATTGGCGTGCAGCGTATGATTAAACAAAACGTTATCATTCGTAAACTACCAGCTGTTGAAGCTCTCGGGTCTGTCACAATTATTTGTTCAGATAAAACAGGTACATTAACGCAAAATAAAATGACCGTTACTCACTTTTATAGTGATAACACATACGCTCAGTTAGAAAATTTGAATGTAAATAATGATGTACACCGTCTATTGTTAGAAAATATGGTGTTATGTAATGATGCGTCTTATAGTAGTGAATCCCAAACTGGGGACCCTACTGAAATTGCCCTTCTCGTTGCTGGAAGCACTTTTAACATGCAAAAAGATCATTTAGAAAATAAACATGAACGTGTTAACGAGCTACCTTTTGATTCTGATCGTAAAATGATGTCAACAGTGCATACATACGATGGAAGCTACTATAGTATGACGAAAGGTGCTATTGATAAACTTTTACCTCACTGCACCCATATCTTTATAAATGACAAAGTTGAGGTCTTCACAAATTCTGATAAAAATCAAATATTAGAAGCTGCCGGGGCAATGTCTCAAGAAGCTTTAAGAGTACTTTCATTCGCATTTAAACAATATAATCCGAACGATGTGGATATAAATCATCTCGAAGAAAATCTCATCTTTATCGGTCTTGTCGGTATGATTGATCCACCACGCACAGAAGTAAAAGATTCCATTACAGAGTGTAAAAAAGCTGGTATTCGTACAGTTATGATTACTGGTGATCATAAGGATACCGCCTTTGCAATTGCTAAAGAACTTGGTATTGCTGAAGAAAAATCTGAAATTATGATTGGAACTGAACTAGATAACATTTCAGATACAGAACTAGCAAACAAAATTAATCACTTACATGTATTCGCTAGGGTCTCTCCAGAACATAAAGTGAAGATTGTAAAAGCATTACGTGCGAAAGGAAATATCGTTTCTATGACTGGTGATGGCGTCAATGATGCTCCATCTTTAAAACAAGCAGATGTTGGCGTAGCAATGGGCATTACAGGGACAGATGTTGCAAAAGGCGCAGCAGATGTCGTTTTAACAGACGATAACTTCTCATCTATCGTTAAAGCCGTTGAAGAAGGCAGAAATATTTACCGTAACATAAAAAAATCGATTCTCTTCCTACTCTCTTGTAACTTCGGAGAAATTATCGCTTTATTTTTAGCTATTTTACTTGGCTGGGCGACACCATTACGCCCAATCCACATTTTGTGGGTTAATTTAATTACCGACACACTTCCTGCATTGTCACTCGGTGTTGATCCTGAAGATTCAGATGTGATGAAAGAAAAACCACGACGTGCGAAAGAAAGTCTATTTAGCGGGAGCGTCCCTTTTCTTATTTTCAATGGTGTTGTAATTGGATTTTTAACGTTAGCAGCCTTTATCGTTGGGGCGAAACTCTATGCTGGAGATACAAACTTATTTCCACTTTTCCCAGAGCAAATTGATGAAGATGCTCTATTACATGCTCAAACGATGGCATTTGTCGTTCTTAGTTTTTCTCAGCTCGTTCATTCATTTAACTTGCGTTCAAGAACGAAATCGATTTTCTCAATTGGGATATTTACAAATAAATACTTAGTCTTCTCACTTCTTATTGGTGTTCTTATGCAAGTATGTATCATCTCCATCCCTCCTCTAGCGAATATATTCGGTGTACATGCATTAACATTACGCGATTGGGGATTTGTTCTCTTGTTAAGTATCATTCCGCTCGTTGTGAATGAAATCATTAAATTAGTTAAGAGAAACTAAAAGGCAATGAGGACTGTTCCTCATTGCCTTTTCTTTATCCCACTATTTTCCGGGTAGTAAAACTCCCACCTCAAAATTCAGCTTGAGGTGGGAGATCAACTGCCCATAAACGCCCAATTGGTGAAGGTTAATAATCAGTGAGGATGAACAAAAACCCACTGATTAAAGTTTCACTTTATCCTTGTAATTCTTTTTTGATGTTTTCTGTTAGTGTAGCCATGCGCTTACGACTTTCTTCACGCTCACGTTTATTTTGCTCTTCAATTTGTTGTGTTTCTTGCATACCTCTTGAAATAATGTTCCAAGTTTCTTCAAGTGTTTCCATCTTAATACTAGAAGAACCTGATAATCTCGCTACTTCCACACTTTGCGTTGCGATATTTTGTGCATTTTTCTTCAGTAACTCATTTGTACGACGATCAAGTTCAGCCATAGAATCTGCAACAAGCTTTTGACGTTTCGCATTTACCGCTTGAATAATACCATTTTTAAAGATAGGAATCGTTGTAATAAATGCTGTATTAATCTTACCGATTAATTTATTGTTACCACGTTGAATCATACGAATTTGTGGTGCTGTAAGTAGAGCAACCATACGTGCCTTTTCTAAATCATCAATACGTTGCTCTAAAATTTCAACAGAGTTTTTAAGTGATTCTAATTCAATACCTGCTAGTTGATCATTATTACGTACGCGCTCTTCATACATCGGAACTAACTCTGTATTTAAACGCTCTAATAACATTTCTCCTGCCACTACGTACTTTTCTAAATCTAAATAATACTTTAAGTTTTGCTCATACAAGCCATCTAACGTACCAATTGATTTTTTCATTTCATCTTGATACTTCGTAATTTCTACGTATACTTTATCCATTTCGCGACCCATTGTCTGATACTTACTAAAGATTTGTTCAATCATTTTATCTGCTTTTTTGAACATGCGTGAGAAGAAACCACTTTTCTCTTCCGCAAAATCTTTACTATCAAACCTGTCCATAATTTTACCAAGCTGTTTTAATAATTCACCAGAGTCTTCTATTTTTGATAAAGACATTGTATGTAAAATTTGATCAGCGAAACGTGAAATTTCCATAGACGGTTCTTTTCCAAGCTCGATTAATTCTAACTGATCTTTAATATCTACCGCATTATAAATACGTTGTACTTCCGCATCTTGTCTAAGTTGTAAACGGACATCTTGTGCGGTTTGCTCATTTAATTCTGTTTTTGAATCTAGTACGACTGGGTTATTCATATTGTATTCTCCCTTTCCTTATAAAAATGGACGAAATAGTCCTTTTATTGTTTGTGATAAATTTTTATAGGCTGATGAACCATGAAACTCAAGATCAAAATTAACTTCCTCAAGCCAATGTGAATCAAATGCGCCTGCTTCAATATACGGTTCAATATCGTTTCTCCCCGTTGGATTGAAATGGAATACATCTACTCCAATTTGATTTAAAAATAGTAGTAAAACAGCATCGGAACGAGTTAATTCTCCACTCTTCTCATTATTAAATATAACGATTTTCGGTACATCTTGTGAATAATCAAATTTCTCAAGCTGTTCTAAAATATTCGGTGGTATTTGAGAGAGCTGCGCGAAAACATATAGTGCTACCTCTTGTTTCGTCTCTTTCCCAACTGGTTTACACATTTCACTTTCACACGTATGGATGATTGCCTCTGCAATACCATGCTGTAAACCTTCCGGTAAACGCTTATGCGGCCACCAATGGCTATTCATAATTAAATCCGGGTGTAACTTTCCTCCGCGGTCCAATGCATCTCGGTAATGATATTGGAAATTCGCTTTTTGTTCTTTCGTAAACGGGAATGCATTAATTAATAAACTGTTATCGAATGATGTAACTGCCTTTAATCGTTGAAAATATTCTTTATCATTCTTTGAAACGCCTGATATTTTTGCAAATAAAGAAGGGATATAAATGTGTTTATTTTCAACAAAGAATGTTGGGCGTACAAACGACTTTTCTTTCGTAATTAAAAAGAGTTCATCATATGTCGTTTTTAATGTACGTGCTACAGGTGTATACGAACGGAATTGCCACGGCTTATACAGTAGTGAATTATCATGGTGAAGTACTTGCTCAATTTCCTTTGAAGCTTGGTACGCTACTGTTGCGACGCGTTCGCGACGACGATCGGGAAATGGTTCAAGAGAAATACGGCTTGAATGAGACACAACAAAAGTTCTTCCCGCTTCATCGATATTCTCAAAGCCATCTTTTCCTTCCGGGTGATAATAAAGTACATCACAGCCGAGCATAATAAGAAAGTATAAGAAATATATACGACTTTCCTGTGCATCACCATACCAAATGATACGCGGCATTTGTTTCTTATAATTAATCGTAGAAAACCACTTCGTTACATAATTCTCACTTAACTTAATCATATCGATTAAGAAACGACGGAATCCTTCTGTCTTTAAAGATTGATTATGTTGTTTCTCATACAATTTCAATACAGAAATAAACGTCGTATGTATATAATGTTGCAAATCAGGATTGTCTACTTGCGGTAATAGTTGCTTTCCAGACAAATGGGCTACAAGCCTATTTACTGTAAGTCCATTTGGTGCTTCTTGATGTAACGCAAAAACTTCTTGAATATGACGCAGTTTTTCGGAATCAATCACCTTATTTAAATTTTGTTCATGCAAAACCTCAATCCCTTTTGCTTCACTATAATCAAATAAATCATTGAAATATTCATCTACATCATTAGGAACACCAAGAATACGCGTTGCTATATAACTAAATTTCATTTCATTCTCTGTCAGTTCATATTGTGGGCGTTTTTCTAAAAGCGCTTCAAATTGTTTTAAATCTGATTCTTCTTTTAATGCACATGGTTGAAGTGTAAAACGTGAAAACACAACAGTTCACCTCCAAAAACATTTACGTTTTTATAAAGTCTCTCTTCTATTATAAACTATTTTTAGTTATAAAAAATGGGCGCTCGCATAACGAGCAAACCCATTTCAACTATTTATGATTATTTTTAGTAGCTGCAACTTCTTCTTTAGCCTGTCCAGAATTCTTCATGTAGTGAATTATAAATGTTGCTCCAAATGCTACAAGTAAAATAATAAAGAACAGTGTATGACTAATGTGAATATCAATTAGAGACAATAACATTTTCGCTGCAATAATTAGAATTAAAATATACGCTGTTGTTTCTAATTCTGGAATACGCTCTAACAATTTTAAAAATACGCCAGCAATACCACGCATCATTAAAATACCGAGCATTCCGCCTAATAGTAAAATCCAAACTTCATTTGATACACCAAATGCAGCAAGTACGCTATCTACAGAGAACGCGATATCCATTAATTCAACCATCGCAACCGTTCCCCAGAAGACACCGAACATTCTAAAGAGAATACTATTTTGATTCATACCATGAGCTTCCTCTTCTTCACTTGCACCTTTACGCTTATCAATAAAGTATTTCACTGATAACCAAGCAAGGTAAAGCGCACCAAGAAGTTTTACCCACCATAATTTAATTAAGAACATTCCAATTCCAATCGCAATAAAGCGGAACACATAAGCTCCAATAAGTCCGTAGAATAATGCTTTTTTACGTTTCTCTTCCGGAAGATGTTTTACCATTACCGCTAACACAAGTGCGTTATCAGCAGATAGTAACCCTTCAAGTACAACAAGTGTACCAATTAATCCCCAAGATACTGGATCTTGCAACACTTTAATCCACATATCTAAGTCGAAAAACTGAGCATACGTATTAATGATTTCTTGCAAAATGCTCATCTTACCTTTATCCCCTATTCTTTGCTAGATTTATAGAAAGGTCAAAAAAAGGAAACGAATGTCGTTTCCCTTCTTATGCATCCAAGCCATACGCTCTTACAAGCGCACCTAATCCACCTTGGAAACCGCTTCCTACTGCATTAAACTTCCACTGTCCATTATGACGGTATAATTCACAAAAGACAACTGCTGTTTCAATGGAGAAATCTTCCCCTAAATCAAAACGAAGAACTTCTTCGTTTGTTTCCTCATTCGCTAAACGAACGAATGCGTTTCCGACTTGTCCAAAGTTTTGATTACGGCCTTCACCATCATAAATTGTAACTGTGATTGCAATTTTATGTACATCTGCTGGAACTTTCTTCAAATCGACAACAAGTTGCTCATCATCGCCTTCACCTTCACCTGTACGGTTATCTCCTGTATGCAGAACAGATTCACAAGGAGACTGTAAATTGTTATAGAAAATAAAATCAGTTTCCTTCGTACATTTTCCGTTCGCATCTAATAGAAATGCCGATGCATCTAAATCGAAATCAGATCCACCATCATAAGATTTAATATCCCACCCAAGACCAATTACCGCTTTTGTTAAACCAGGGCTTGTCTTACCTAAATCGATCTTCTGTCCTTTTTGTAACTGAATAACCATTTATATTCACCTCTATATTTTAATCTTTAAAAATATATCCATCAGTAAACATGCGTTTCACCGATGGATATATAAATCTATTACTCTACATCTAAACCAAAGTTATTACATAGAGAACCTAATCCACCTTGGAATCCACTTCCAATTGCATTAAACTTCCATTCACCTGCATGACGGTATAATTCACCCACTACTACCGCTGTTTCAATAGAGAAGTCTTCTCCTAAATCGTAACGAATTAATTCTGCATTTTTCTCTTCATCTAGAATACGTACGAAAGCGTTAGAAACTTGTCCAAAGTTTTGGCTACGGCCTTCTCCATCATAAATTGTAATTGTGAAACAAATACGTTCGATGTGAGCAGGAACATTTTTCAAATCTACTTTAATTGATTCGTCATCGCCTTCACCTTCGCCTGTGCGGTTATCTCCTAAATGCTCTACAGCACCATTCGCACCTTTTGGATTATTGTAGAAGACGAAATCCTCTGCGCCTGAAACTTTACCATTCGCACCTACTAAGAAAATACTAACATCTAAATCGAAATCGTTTTGTCCGTCATAACGATTCGTATCCCAACCAAGTCCTACAAGAACTTTTGAAAGACCTGGATTCGTTTTTGTTAAATCTACCTTTTGTCCCTTTTTCAATGAAATTGATGCCATATACAATTCCTCCTCGGTTTATTTTATTGATAACGTGATACAATTTCACTTAAATTTTTATCTTGTGTTCCTTCTCCAACCGCTGAAAACTTCCACTCACTTCCGTGTCGGTACATTTCTCCTGCAATTAGAGTCGTTTTGCCAGCATAGTTATCTGACAAGTTATAACGTGCTAATTCTTCACCTGTTTGCGGGTTTTGAATACGAATATATGCATTACGAATCATCCCAAAATCTTGACGACGATTTACACAGTCATAAATATTTACAACGAATACTAAACGATTAATACGGCTCGGAACTTTATGTAATTCTACGAAAATTGTTTCGTCGTCACCAGCGCCTTCACCTGTTAAATTATCTCCTGAATGAATAATACTACCACAAGTAGAAAGTTTGTTTCCAAAGTAAACTAAATCATTTTTATTTAAAAAACGCTCTCCTTCTAACATAACAACTGATGCATCACAATCTACATTTGGTTTACTTCCAAATAATGAAGACAGAAACCCACCTGATTGCCCAATTGGATCCCAGCCTAAGCCAACCTGTAGTTTTGCTACTCTCGGTTGTCCTTTCGTTAAATCGATCTTTTGTCCTTTTTCTAAAATAATAGGCATGAAGTTTCTTCCTTTCTACAAAGCATTTCCCTAATCGGAAAATATTGTATTCTTCTCTTATATTGTAGCATTATTTATCTATTGAGAAAAAGAATAAATTCTCAATTATATGAAAACACCTATATCATTTATTTATATTGATGTAAGAAGTGGTAAATCGAACCAATCATTCCTGCGTGATTACGATTTTGTGCGATTTTAATCTCGCAATTACTATAAATCTCAGGATTTAAATATTTTCGTACCTCTTCCTTTACTTCTTCTAAAAATCGATTACCTCTATTAGTAATCCCTCCACCAATAATAATTACTTTTGGATTGAAGATATAAGCAAGATTACTAATTCCAATGGCTAAATGTTTAAAGAATATTTGAACGGCATGTATAACTTCTTTATCCTTCTGATCATATAATTCAAAAATTTTTTCACCGTTCCAATTCCCGCTACCTTTATACTTCCGCACAAGAGAAATTAACCCTGAAATCGAGGCAACCTCTTCAAATTGTTTCCCTTCGATCAACATATTGCCCCATTCACCAGCACTAAATGAATGACCTCTGTACAGTTTTTTATTAATAACAATAGCTCCCCCTATTCCCGTTCCAAGGGTAAGCATAATGCAATTATTTTCATTTCTTCCAACACCTTGCCACATCTCTCCAAACAAAGCACAATTGACATCATTTTCAATGGATATAGGAACTTTTAATACAGCTTGTAATCTATCAATAATAGGAATACCAGCATAGCGTGGAATATGATCCACGCCGCCAGTTATGATTCCTCTATGAATATCTATAATTCCGGCTGTACTAATACCGATTCCAGAAACAACATGTTCATTCATTAATTGCTCCGCCAAGCTAATAATCTTTTGAACGATTTGTTCCCCACCTAAATGGGCCTCTGTTAATGTAGTTTCGTGATTTAGTAATATCCCAGATTTTGAAATAATCCCATATTTAATCTGTGTACCACCAATATCAAATGCGATATATTTTTTCACACTGTCACTTCCTCTAACATTATGAACTTCACTTTTCTGCATTGAAATGATGATGTTTTCCTTTAATAAGAGTTCACAAGATTTACAGATCCAGCTTTTACGTAGACACTGTTGTATTCTTTATTATCTGAAACAATTTCATAATACGATCCTTGTGGTGTATTAACTGTTTTCTTAATGGCTACCATAATGTTGCGAGATGTCATTCCAGTCTGAGCTTCAGCCATACTTTTGAATATCGGAGAACCTGCCGTTAACGTTCCAAGTCGATATTTATTTAAATCTTTACTTCCATTCATTGCATCAATTCTATACATAAGCGAGGCAATTTGCTGTCCCCAATTTTCATCACTTGCATACATGACGTTCATTCCTTGTGCCTTATCTCCTAAGTTTCCACCATTATATGTATTTCCACTTGGATTTAAGTAATGCTTATCTATATATGCCGCACAAAAATCAATACCCTCTTCCCATGTTTTGAATCCAGTTGCACCATTATATGGATCTGAATCTACCGCTCTAAAGCCAAATAAATTTTTCTTATCTTGCGCGATACGACTTGTTCCCCATCCTGATTCTAAAATTGCATGTGACACTAAGTAACCGGCATTCATCTTATATTTCTCTGCTGCACTTACAAAATATTTACCTAATCCAATAAGTGGACTCTTTGCATTCGATTTACGTAAGAAATTATCAATTTCATCTCCTGTATAAGTAGATGTTGCACGAAGTGGCATATACTCAAAGTATTGATAACTATCTTGTCCTCCAATTTGCTTCTTATCAAAAGCCTCGTAACGCTCTCCTTCTTTTAAATGTTTCGGAGCATTACCAATTTGATACGTTGCATGTTTACCATTTTCCGGATTGTATACATAATGATATAACTTGCCATTTTTAGTTGCATAATACGACGTTTTCTCACCAGTCATTGTCGGATGTAATGTAACATCATTTATATTCACATAACCTGTCATACCATCAATTTGGACATGAATACGATCATCAACAGCTTTTACAAATTTCAGGTCAGCTCCACCCTTTACATATGTGAGCTTTTTACCCGTCGTAATATCATAAATATTAATAACACCATTTGCACGAACGAAACCTTGCTTCATATTTACAACTTTACCGTCACTTTTAATATAAGCATCTTCTTTCATATTCTGCATAATTTGTGTTGCTTCCGCTTCATTTGGTTTTTGAACCTTTTGTGATGAGGTAACAATTTCATAAGAAGACGAACCTTGTTTAACTTTTAAGAACTGTAACGAAACATAACCCTCTCCGCCATTAAAACGGACTTTTGCCCAGCCATTTTCTTTTCCTATGATCGTAACAGTCTCTCCATTTTTCAAATGACCGACAGCTGCCGCACCTGTTGATGGACCTTTACGTACATTTAATAAAGACGCATTTACAACGGCTCGTTCTTCTGTTACCTGTCCAGGGTTTGTTGGGTTTGTTGGATCTATGGAATCTTTACCAATCGTTATAAACTCTAACGACACATAACCTTCTTTTCCTTGGTAATTGATTTTCGCCCAGCCATTTGCTTTTCCTAGTACTGTTACTTTTTCACCATTTTTTAGGGTTCCTAAAATGGTGCTGCTCGTATTTGCCGCACTTCTTACTCGTAAGCTTGTCGCATTAATCGTTCCTACTTCTTGCGTTCCATTCGTAATGTTTTCCGCTGGCTTCTCTTCTTGTTTTCCTGCTTCTAACTTCACAAACTCTAACGACACATACCCTTCTTTTCCTTGGTAATTGATTTTCGCCCAGCCGTTTGCTTTTCCTAGTACTGTTACTTTTTCACCATTTTTTAGGGTTCCTAAAATGGTGCTGCTCGTATTTGCCGCACTTCTTACTCGTAAGCTTGTCGCATTAATCGTTCCTACTTCTTGCGTTCCATTCGTAATGTTTTCCGCTGGCTTTTCTTCTTGTTTTCCTGCTTCTAACTTCACATACTCTAACGACACATACCCTTCTTTTCCTTGGTAATTGATTTTCGCCCAGCCATTTGCTTTTCCTAGTACTGTTACTTTTTCACCATTTTTTAAGTTTCCTAGAACTGAGCTACTTGTATTCGCCGCGCTTCTTACTCGGAGACTTGTCGCATTAATCGTTCCTACTTCTTGCGTTCCATTCGTAATGTTTTCCGCTGGCTTTTCTTCTTGTTTTCCTGCTTCTAACTTCACAAACTCTAACGACACATACCCTTCTTTTCCTTGATAGCTGATTTTCGCCCAGCCATTTGCTTTTCCTAGTACTGTTACTTTTTCACCATTTTTTAAGTTTCCTAGAACCGAGCTACTTGTATTCGCCGCGCTTCTTACTCGGAGACTTGTCGCATTGATCGTTCCTACTTCTTGCGTTCCATTCGTAATGTTTTCCGCTGGCTTTTCTTCTTGTTTTCCTGCTTCTAACTTCACAAACTCTAACGACACATACCCTTCTTTTCCTTGGTAATTGATTTTCGCCCAGCCATTTGCTTTTCCTAGTACTGTTACTTTTTCACCATTTTTTAGGGTTCCTAAAATGGTGCTGCTCGTATTTGCCGCACTTCTTACTCGTAAGCTTGTCGCATTAATCGTTCCTACTTCTTGCGTTCCATTCGTAATGTTTTCCGCTGGCTTTTCTTCTTGTTTTCCTGCTTCTAACTTCACAAACTCTAACGACACATACCCTTCTTTTCCTTGGTAATTGATTTTCGCCCAGCCGTTTGCTTTTCCTAGTACTGTTACTTTTTCACCATTTTTTAAGTTTCCTAGAACCGAGCAACTTGTATTCGCCGCACTTCTTACTCGGAGACTTGTCGCATTGATCGTTCCTACTTCTTGCGTTCCATTCGTAATGTTTTCCGCTGGCTTTTCTTCTTGTTTTCCTGCTTCTAACTTCACAAACTCTAACGACACATACCCTTCTTTTCCTTGGTAATTGATTTTCGCCCAGCCGTTTGCTTTTCCTAGTACTGTTACTTTTTCACCATTTTTTAAGTTTCCTAGAACTGAGCTACTTGTATTTGCTGCACTTCTTACTCGGAGACTTGTCGCATTGATCGTTCCTACTTCTTGCGTTCCATTTTTAATCGTTGCATCTGATGTTTTCGGTTGTTCCGGCTTTTTTATCTCTTCTGTGTTGCCATCAATTTTCACAAACTCTAACGATACATAACCTTCTTTTCCTTGATAGCTTATTTTTGCCCAACCATTCGCTTTTCCTAGTACTGTTACTTTTTCACCATTTTTTAGGTTCCCTAAAACCGAGCTACTTGTATTCGCTGCGCTTCTTACTCGTAAGCTTGTTGCATTGATTGTTCCTACTTCTTGTGCTCCATTTTTGATTGTTGGTTGCAGTTGCTTTTGGCCAGAAGTGTCAGGTGTTTGAATTGCATCTCCAAATTTTAAAAACTCTAAAGATACATATCCCTCTTTTCCTTTATATTCAATCTTTGCCCAGCCGTTCGCTTTTCCTAATACCGTTACTTTTTCATTTTTTTGAACATAGCCAATCATTGAACTACCTAGAGCTGGACTATTACGTACATTTAAACGAGTTGCCGTAACAATTCCCTCTTCTTTTTGTCCATTATTAATCGTTAATTGTTGTTTTTGTTCAACGTTTGGATTTCCATTCGAAAATCCTAAAAATTGTAATGTGACATACCCCTCTTTTCCATCATGAGAAATTTTAGCCCATTCTTTTTCCTTACTTAAAACTTGTACATTTGTTCCCTTTTTTACTGTTCCTATAACTTTCCCTTGAGTTGTAGGTTGTTCACGTATATTTAAATTTGTTGCATTTACTGTCGCTAAATTATCACTTTCTGCAAAGGCATGCGTCGAAATAAAAGATGTTGCTGTCGCTAGGAATGTACCTGTTATTATTTGTTTTGTTGTTTGTTTCATAATTTTTTATAAGAATATAAGAAATCCTATATTCTTCAGCCCTCCCTTTTTATTCTTCTTACTATTAATCTTAACATATCATTCCGAAATATTTATTTTGAATATCTAAATATAACCATAAAAATTTGTGAACATCTTATCTATATAGTTTTTTTGCATAAAACTATATCTCCTATGAAATATTACAAAGGGATGTATTTTAGATGGAATATTAATTTTTCAGGAGGAAAACAATGACGAAAATCTTCATTTTAGCATCAACACTTTCTTTATCTTTTTTTAGCGGCTTGAATATCGGTAATGCAGCCACGGAAAACTTCTCTCCAACAAACGCTATTGTACAAAACAGTGATCATCTAGCAGAAGGAAACTCAAAAGATAATAATAAACCTCCAGGAAGCAACGGTTCTGATGGCAACGGTTCTGGTGGCAACGGTTCTGATGGCAATGGTTCCGGTGGTAACGGTTCTGGTGGCAACGGTTCTGATGGCAATGGTTCCGGTGGTAACGGTTCTGATGGCAGTGGTTCTGGTGGCAACGGTTCTGGTGGCAACGGTTCTGATGGCAATGGTTCCGGTGGTAACGGTTCTGATGGCAGTGGTTCTGGTGGCAACGGTTCTGGTGGTAACGGTTCCGGTGGTAACGGTTCTGGTGGTAACGGTTCTGGTGGCAGCGGCTCTGATGGCAGCGGTTCTGGTGGTAACGGTTCTGGTGGCAGTGGCTCTGGCGGTAGCGGTTCTGATGGCAATGGTTCCGGTGGTAACGGTTCTGGTGGCAGCGGCTCTGATGGCAGCGGCTCTGGTAGCAACGGTTCTGGTGGCAGCGGCTCTGATGGCAGCGGTTCTGGTGGTAACGATTCTGGTGGCAGCGGCTCTGGTAGCAACGGTTCTGGTGGCAGCGGCTCTGATAGCAACGGTTCTGGCGGTAGCGGTTCTGGTGGCAGCGGCTCTGGTAGCAACGGTTCTGGTGGCAGCGGTTCTGGTGGCAACGGTTCTGGCGGTAGCGGTTCTGGTGGCAGCGGCTCTGGTGGCAACGGTTCTGGCGGTAGCGGTTCTGGTGACAGCGGTTCTGGTGGCAATCGAGTTAAGGGCGATAGTAGTTTGCAAGATGGAAAAGGCTCCCAAGATGGCAATCGAGTTAAAGGGGATAGCAGTTCACAAGGTGGTAACGTAAAAGATAATGCGACAAAACAAGGTGATAAGTTACCTAATACTGCAGCACATTATCCTGCATCTATTTTAATAGGACTTTCAACATTCCTAATTGGTATGTTATTGTTTATTCGCCGTAAAAATGCAAAATAAAGACCAACATCCTTCCATCTAAAAAATACATGAAACCAATATAAAACTAAAAAGGGCTTTGGATTGCAGTTTATTATGCAACCCAAAGTCCTTTTGGCATCTATCAGAAAGCGTATTAATATGCTTTTCCCCAATAGACCATGTGCTTTGCTTCTTTACTACAGCAAATACATTCGTCAGCTAAATGTTCTTGCTCAAAAGGCATACAACGTGAAGATACTCCAACTTCTTCTTTTAATTTCTCTTCACAAGCTAGTTCTCCACACCACATCGCCTTAATAAACCCTTGCTTTTCATCAGCTGCTTTTTTCATCTCTTCGAAATTCGTCACACTATACGTATTCTCATCGCGAAATACTTTTGCTTTATTAAATAAAGAATGATGAATTTCCTCCAGTAATGATGGAATGCGTTCTTCTAATTGATCCATTGATATACATTCTTTTTCTTTCGTATCTCTTCTTACAAGTACAACTTGATTCTTTTCAATATCCTTTGGACCCACTTCTAATCGAATTGGAATTCCCTTCATTTCATACTCATTAAATTTCCAGCCCGGTGTTTTATTGCTAGCATCTATTTTTACACGCGCAACCTTCTGAATCCGTCCTTGTAACTCTGTTGCTTTTTCTAACACGCCTTCTTTATGCTGAGCAATAGGTACAATAACAACTTGTAATGGAGCGACTTTTGGCGGCATTACAAGTCCGTTATTATCACTATGGACCATAATAAGTCCACCTATCATTCTCGTTGATACACCCCACGAAGTTTGGTGTACATATTGCCACTTACCGTTACGATCTAAAAACTTAATATCAAATACTTCAGAGAAATTCGTTCCAAAGTTATGAGATGTTCCTGTTTGAAGTGCTTTTCCATCATGCATTAAACTTTCAATTGTATAAGTTGCCTTCGCTCCCGCAAACTTTTCTTTTTCTGTTTTTTGTCCTTTAATGACTGGTATCGCTAAGTATTCCTCACAGAAAGAGGCATACAGATTTAAAATATTTAACGTTTCAGCTTGCGATTCTTCTGCCGTTTCATGAATCGTATGGCCTTCTTGCCATAAAAATTCAGTTGTACGAAGGAATGGTCTCGTTGTCTTTTCCCAACGAACTACTGAACACCACTGATTATATAACTTTGGTAAATCATTATATGATTGAACAATCTTTGAGAAATGCTCACAGAATAAAGTTTCAGATGTAGGACGTACACAAAGTCTTTCCGCTAACTTTTCATCCCCGCCATGCGTAACCCATGCTACTTCAGGAGCAAATCCTTCAACATGATCCTTCTCTTTTTGCAATAAACTCTCTGGAATAAACATTGGCATATACACATTCTCATGACCAGTTTCTTTTAACTTTTCATCCATCACTTTCTGCATATTCTCCCATAAGGCATAACCGTACGGACGCAGAATCATACACCCTTTTACACTTGAATAGTCAACAAGTTCAGCTTTTTTTACAATATCGGTATACCACTGTGCAAAGTCCTCTTCCATCTTCGTAATGGCTTGCACTTGTTCTTTTGCCATAGTCAGTCTTCCTCCTTTTAGAAAATACAAAAAAGCCCGCGCCCCTAAATAGGGACCGAGCTTTGCCGGCGTTACCACCCTGATTCATACACAAAAATTGTATATGCTCTCTTTTTGATAACGGGAAT
Source organism: Bacillus cereus group sp. BceL062 (assembly GCF_051780025.1). Taxonomy (NCBI): domain Bacteria; kingdom Bacillati; phylum Bacillota; class Bacilli; order Caryophanales; family Bacillaceae; genus Bacillus; species Bacillus cereus group sp. BceL062. Next base: position 87,608 of record NZ_JBPWGY010000011.1, read on the forward strand.
TTCCCGCTGCATATGCAGAACTCAAAGGTAGGTTCCATATCGCCCTTTAAGAATCTTTCAGCCAAACGGATTCTCTCTCTGCAAAAAAGGTTGGACATGTACTAGTCCTTTTTCAGCGTTATAACGAAATAAATTTGTTGATTATCATAATACAAATTCTTTTTTAAAACAATAGCTAATTTTCTTATTTTTATATATTCTTTTCATTTTTTGTAGTTTTATACGTAGCTCTTTCGAACGATTTTCACAAGTTGATGTGCAACCATACCGATAAGTGTACCAAGTAGAACGAAGAAACAAATAAATCCATATCCCATTCCTTCCCACCCACCAATAGCTATCATTGTTACAGGAAAGAAAGCTAAACAAAGAAGTACTAAACTAAGTGAAAATATAATATCAAACTGTTTGTCTGGAAAACGTTTCTTTAGTAAATATGAAATAGCAAATACTAGGAGAATCGTGATTCCACCAATGATGTAAAAAATACCAAATCCATCTAGCCAGTCCATAGTATTCCCTCCTTTCATTCAATCCCTTATACTTATTATATGTTTAATTTTTCTGAAAATAAATAATAAATTTTATTCAGAAACATATTTTTATTACTAGGTATTAATAGTAATATATAAGAATAGGTTTTATATAATTAGGAGGATTACTTTATGGATAAAGCATTAACTAATCGTGTCATTATTTTATCATTCGACTGTTTATCAGCTTTAGATTTTCCTATACTACAAAAATTACCTAACTTCCAATCTCTAATAAAAAAGGGCGCGGTTGTAGAAAAAGTAGAACCAATTTATCCTTCTGTAACATATCCAAGCCACTCAACAATCGTTACTGGAAACTACCCTAATAAACATGGTGTTGTTAGCAATACTTTACTTCAACCAGGACGTGAATCACCAGATTGGCATTGGTACCGAAAATCGATAAAAGGAACAACATTATATGATGAAGCACGCAAAGCAAATTTAACGACAGCAGCCCTTCTTTGGCCTGTTACTGGAAGAGCAAACATTGATTACAATTTACCGGAAATCTTTCCAAATAGACCGTGGCAAAATCAAATTTTAGTTTCATTATTTAGCGGTAGCCCGCTATACCAATTAGATTTAAATCGACGGTTCGGTCATATACGAAATGGATTATCACAACCTGAACTCGATGATTTCGTTCTTGCTTCTGCTGTACATACAATCCTTACAAAAAGGCCTAATGTCATGTTTGTGCATTTCACTGATTTAGACACACAAAGACACTATCATGGCTTTGAATCTAACGAAACAATAGCAGCTATCCATAGGCACGACGAACGTCTAGGAAAAATTATTCATGCATTAAAAGAAAGTGGAATATACGAAGAAAGTACAATTATTGCCCTTGGTGATCATAGCGCTTTAAGTGAAAACAAATCAATTCAATTAAATGTGCTATTCCATCAAAAAGAGCTTATATCTCTAAATAAAGAAGGTAAATTAGTAGACTGGAAGGCCTACTGTCAAAGTTGCGACGGTTCTGCCTATGTATATGTGAAAGACAAAAACGATACGGATACCATTCGGGAAGTACAACTACTTCTTGAAGAACTGCTTCAAAATAAACAAAATGGCATTGAATTTATACTTCATGATGAAGCGGTGAAAGAATCCGGTGCAGATGGTAATTGTTTATTTATGTTGGAAGCACAAGAGGGGTATTATTTCACTGAAAATTATACCGGTGATTTTATAAAAGAAATTACTAAAAAAGATGTTACTTCTAGTAAAAAATATACATTTGGAACTCATGGTTACTCCCCAACAAAGCCTAACTATGAAACAATTTTTATCGCTGCTGGAAAAGGTATTCAAAGTGGCGTTACAATCCCGTATATGAGACTTATTGATGAAGGTCCGACTATCGCAAGATTACTCGGTTTGCACTTAGGCGAAACAGACGGATCCATTATAGAGGATTTACTACAATTGTAAAGAACTGTGTATATATGTAAAAGTTATGTAAAAATCATCACTGTTTCTCTTTTTATAATTTTTATTTTTGTACACTGTTAGTAGAACAATTTAAGGGGGAACATTATATGAAAAAAATGTCCAGACAAGAAAAAAGCTGGATATTATATGATTGGGCGAATTCGGTATATTCGCTCGTCATTACAACTGCACTATTCCCAATTTACTTTAAAGCAGCTGCAAAAGAAGCTGGACTATCTGGTGCAACTTCAACAGCATATTGGGGATATGCAAACTCATTCGCTACACTTTTAATTTCTATACTTGCTCCTATTCTCGGCACAGTTGCTGATTATAAAGGGTTTAAAAAACGATTTTTCACATTCTTCTTTGGACTCGGCATCGTATTTACAAGTATGCTAGCAGTCGTCCCAACATCCCAGTGGTACTTATTACTAGGTTGCTATATGCTAGCACTAGTTGGTTTTGCTGGAGCAAACATTTTTTATGATGCATTTTTAGTAGATGTCACCTCTGAAGATAGAATGGACAAAATTTCTACGAGAGGTTTCGCTTTAGGCTATATTGGGAGTACAATTCCTTTTATCGGTTGTATCGCTCTTATTATTCTTGCTCAAAAAGGAACTATCCCTTTATCAGTCGGCATTGCTAGTCAAATTTCCTTTGCGACAACAGCTCTTTGGTGGGGGTTATTTACAATTCCAATGCTAAAAAACGTAGAGCAAACACACTATATTGAACGTCATCCAAGGCCAATTGCAATGAGCTTCAAGCGCCTTGCTAGTACTTTTAAAAATATTAAAGAATATAAAACAGTATTTATGTTCCTAATCGCTTACTTTTTCTATATTGATGGGGTCGATACAATTATTACTATGTCTACCGCTTACGGAACAGATCTCGGTATCAGTGCAACTAATCTATTAATCATCTTATTTGTCACACAAATTGTAGCTTGTCCATTCGCTTTATTGTATGGAAAACTATCCGAAACATTTACCGGTAAAAAAATGCTATATGTAGGTATCATTATTTATATCATTATTTGCACATATGCCTATTTCTTAAAAACGACACTTGATTTTTGGATTTTAGCAATGTTAGTTGCCACTTCTCAAGGTGGTATTCAAGCACTTAGTCGTTCCTATTTTGCAAAACTAGTACCTAAAGAATCGGCAAATGAATTCTTCGGATTTTATAATATATTTGGCAAGTTTGCCGCGATCATGGGTCCAGTATTAGTCGGTGTTACAACGCAATTAACGGGAAAAACAAACGCTGGTGTCCTTAGTATTATCGTATTGTTTATTATCGGTGGATTCTTATTAACTAGAGTTCCTGAAAATGATACACCCGTTACACCACCTAATCCGAAAACTAAAACGCTATAAAAAAAGATCCCCTTCACACAAGAAGAGGATCTTTCTTTATTATTAACGATAACGCTTTACAAGTAAAAACTCTACAGCTGGCTTTACAACTCTAGCGGCACATAACGTAAGTAAAAGCGGTACATCATGAAAATCTATCCATTTATTAAAACCTACCGATGCGAAAAAAAACCAAAAAATAAATACAATGCGTACATAATATGTAACATTTGCACTTGTTTTTCATGCATGTTTTTCTAAATCTTTCTTCTCCTCATTTGCCCCTTCAACATTATGCGATGCTACAAATAAATAGTGCATACCAGTTTACTTGAAGTTCAATTAACCAATAGTAAAGTGCAAATGCTAGCATACTTATAACTACTAATGCCGTAACTAAAAGACTTATTTTCTCTTTCCCCTACAGCTTATACAAAAATAGTTTATCAACAGTTGTTCCCAATACTTCCGCTAAACGAAAAGCTAACGCTAAGCTTGGATCATATTTATTATTCTCAATTGCATTTATCGTCTGTCTTGATACGCTACACTTATCAGCTAATGCACCTTGTGAAATATTATTTTCAGTGCGCAATTCATAGATTTGATTTTTCACATCGTTTCTCCTAACCTGTAAAATTATTTTTACAACATCAGTATATAGTTGGTACATTTCATTGTCAAAAGATTCCCATAGGAAAAGGGAGCAGTTCTGCTCCCTTACAATAGCTATTTCGAAGCGAATGAATTCGTTAGTCCCTCTTTATTAGCAACATCTTCTTTATCTAGTTGCATACGTAAAACCGGCCCTATCGCTAATAAAATAAGTGACATCGCTATACAAAATACAATAACTAATGAAGTCATTTCCTTCAATCCTCCAGCTAGTGATGTTCCAATTAACATTGCCCCCATAAACATTGGTAAAATGGTTCCATTCACTCTTCCAATCATATTTTCTGGTACAAGTTGAATCATAAGCGTACCGACAACGATATTAACACAAGCTAAACAAATACCTGTTCCAAATCGCATCAAACTAGTAATCCAAAATGATGTGGACAACCCTTCGACTAAAAATGAGATTGCTAATATACTCATACCAAATACAAACATCTTTTTCGGATTTACTTTTGAAGCGAAAACCGCAGCAACAATACCACCGATTAGCATACCTATTCCATCCGCTGCTGCTAAATATTGAACTGCTTCCTTTTCCATTCCAAGACGTTCTATTACAAGAAACACCTCTAATGGATTCGTTAATCCAACAGCTAAGCCCATAATTGTGAAAGTGATCGTAATCATACGTAAATTTTTCGTATGAAGAACGTATTTCCATCCTTCTTTTATATCATTTTTTAATGATTCCTTCACTGCTTGCTCTTGTTCAATCCATTTCGGTAAAAATGAAAGGGCGATAGCAGATAATAAAAATAAAATGATTAAACTATATAGTGACGTAAATAAACCAAGTTGTGTATACACAAGCGATCCTACAACTGGTCCGAAAATCATAAACAATGACTGTAATGTTTGGTTAAATGCAATCGCATTTGCTACCTGTTCTTCCTTTACATAGCGCTTAAATATGCGTGAAGATGAAGGCTGAGAAAACTGACCTACAATTGCGGAAACGAGTGTCGCAAAAAATATTGCCTGCCAGTAATCAATCTTTAACAATAAAACAATCCCTATAATAGACAGTACACTTAACACATCCCCAGCAACCATTGTTCTTTTCGGGTTCCAGCGATCTGCTAACGCGCCACCAATGAAAGAAAAAATAAAAATAGGTGCATATTCCATGACCGATAATAGTGACACTGAAACTGGATCATTATTCGTCCGCTCCATTATGAAATACAATAGGGCCATATTTCTGATCCAAATCGCAAATTGTTGTAAAATATCGGATGCCATAACGAGCATAAATGCTCGATTTTTAAATAAAGCTTTCATTTCCGCTCCTCCTTTTATAAACCGACCATTCGGTCTAATTCGTTTTAAAAGAAAAGCCGCTGACTTATTATTCAGCTGCCATCCCTTTTAACAATACATCTATTGCCTTTTTATAAACTCGCTTTAACTCGTTATAATCTAGCTCATAGTAAAGCACTCCAAGCCCTGATAATAAGCCATGTACAATATACATCAAATCGCGCGCATTTTCTTCACGAAACTCTCCAGACTGTATACCTGTTTCGATTAATCTCTCAAACATAACATATGATTCTCTAGTTAAAGCTAATAATTCATCTAGAACCTCTTTGCTCACAACTTGGCTCATAGAAAATTCCTCTATTGCACTCGAAATAGGTTGTTGTATATCCTCTACATAATATTCTGCGAGACCATATAATTTTTCAATACTAGTACTATACAACTTCTCTTTTTCATTCCATTTTTCAAGCCAATCATACGTATGCTGTTTTACTACAAATAAAAATAATTCTTCTTTACTTTTAAAATGGTAATAAATACTCCCTTTACTTCGCTCTGTAATTTCACAAATATCTTCCATAGATGTGGCTGCATAGCCTTTTTGTGAAAACAGATTTTCTGCTTTGTATGCAATTTCCTTCTTTATCTCTTCTGCGCTTTTTCTCATACTCACACCTCTTTAAACCGACCGTTCAGTCTAATGATAACAAATGAAAAACCTCTTTCGCAAGAGGCTATATTCCTTATTTACGAAAACGTACTTTCAAACCAAGTTCGGATCATATGTATTGTTCCAAATTTAAATCCAAGTTTAACAAGAAATACACCTCCAGCAACTAATAAAAACAATGCTACTTTCCCTTTATTTTTCACTTTCGGTTCCCTTCCCATTTCCATTCTCCTTATCATGTTAAAAATATTAAACAAACGTTTATTTAACTGTTAGTTTGCGTATGTAAGCCAACTAATCAAACGTTTGTTTAAAAAAGAAATACGCCTATATAAGGCGTATTCTTATCAATCACCGCCACCACCGCAACTACCTCCACTATCTCCTCCAAAAGACCCTCCACAGTCATGTGAACTGCTATCATGTGAGCTGTCATTATTATCAGATCCAGCAAAGAAAAAAAGCGGTGATGAGTTATTAGACGAATTATGTATGTTATTTTGTTTCGTAAGGTTTACTTTCTTTTTGTTTGATCGAACAGCTATTACAATTATTCCAATGACAACAAATAATAGTATGACAATAATAAATTCCATATAAAAACCTCCCTAATTCTCGAATAATTGAATGGTTCTCTCTAAATTTTCAAGTGAAATAAAGCGCGATTCACGAAGGATCTCTTTTCCATTATGAAATAACAAAATTGTCGGCCCTGTAAATACTGCATATCGCCCCGCAACTTCTTGCATGTCTTGTAGTAATATCTCTATTTTCTCTACGTAATCATAATTCTCTAATACGTAATTTACTTTCCTTAACATGACATCACAAACACCACAATTTTCTGTTTTAATAAATAGAAGTACTAATTGCTGTTCTACAATATATGTTGCTAATTCTTCTATCGTTTCAAATGTATTCATCTTATCCCTCTTAACTTAATTTAAGAAATGCTGAACTATCTTTCTCTTTTCCATTACCTGCTGAAAACACAACGTTTTTGCTGTTAACCCTTCTTGTAATTTTTTCCTCTCTACTTCATCATAACAGCAAGCAATTAAATCTTCTATTTTTAATATATCTTTTGTAATTCCATTTTTGCTGGAATCATTCCCGCATTTTTTCAATTTTATAGCTCATCCTTAACTCTAGAGGTACCATTAAAAGATCTTCTAATTGTAGTGGTTTTCCTTTTCTCGAAATATAATCCAGATCACCATTCCAGATTGCTTGTCGAACCTTTTCTTCAGCAATGTTCAAAAACACATCCACACTATCCTCTCACTTACATATTTTTACTATTATTTTATATGAAATTTCACCATCTTACCACACCATTACAAGTTGACTTCATACAATTTTTTCTCAAATTTATTTATAATAAGCTATTTTCTTCCTCACCGGTCTTTCATTTTCATATGCAGTTTGTATTAAAGCCTTTTTGTATTGAGAAAGTCTTTCTTCATACAATAAAGCGTTTACACTAAATCTTACATTTGTTACGATTTAATCACCCCAGCTCCCTTGTATAGACTTCGTGATGTCTGATCATTTTTATCTAGACGTTTCATACGTCTAGATTCACTTTGATTTATCGGCAAATGCCTTTAAATATATCTTTTACCTTGAAAGGGGAAATGACTATGAGGTCAAAAAAACTCACATTACTATTGCTATCTCTACTACTCTTCTTACCTCTTTTTCTCGCAAATTTTATTACTCCAAATCTCGCATCAGCAAATTCACCAACTCAAAACCAAAAAATTATTGGGTACTTTCCTTCGTGGGGCATCTACGGACGTAATTATCAAGTTGCAGACATCGATGCATCAAAGCTCACTCATTTAAACTATGCGTTTGCTGATATTTGCTGGAATGGAAAACATGGAAATCCTTCTACACATCCCGATAATCCAAATAAACAAACATGGAACTGTAAAGAATCTGGTGTACCGTTGCAAAATAAAGAAGTTCCTAATGGTACTCTCGTATTAGGTGAGCCCTGGGCTGATGTCACAAAATCTTATCCAGGATCAGGTACCACTTGGGAAGATTGTGATAAATATGCCCGTTGTGGCAACTTCGGAGAATTAAAACGACTAAAAGCTAAATACCCTCATTTAAAAACCATTATTTCCGTCGGAGGCTGGACTTGGTCTAATCGATTTTCTGATATGGCAGCTGATGAAAAAACTAGAAAAGTATTCGCAGAATCAACAGTCGATTTCCTACGTGTATACGGATTTGACGGTGTCGATTTAGACTGGGAATATCCAGGTGTTGAAACGATTCCTGGTGGTAGTTACCGTCCTGAAGATAAACAGAATTTCACGCTCCTTCTTCAAGATGTCCGAAATGCTTTAAATAAAGCCGGTACTGAAGATGGAAAACAATATTTATTAACAATTGCTTCAGGGGCAAGTCAACGTTATGCCGATCATACAGAGTTAAAGAAAATCTCTCAAATACTCGATTGGATTAATATTATGACATATGATTTCCACGGCGGTTGGGAAGCAACTTCTAACCATAATGCCGCATTATATAAAGATCCGAATGATCCAGCAGCTGATACGAAATTTTACGTAGATGGAGCTATTGACGTTTATAAAAATGAAGGTGTACCAGCTGATAAACTCGTATTAGGCGTACCATTTTACGGACGTGGTTGGAAAAGTTGTGGAAAAGATAATAATGGGCAATATCAACCATGTAAACCAGGTAGTGATGGCAAACTAGCATCTAAAGGTACTTGGGATGATTATTCTACTGGTGATACGGGTGTTTATGATTACGGTGATTTAGCAGCGAATTACGTAAACAAAAATGGTTTTGTACGCTATTGGAATGATACAGCTAAAGTACCTTATTTATACAATGCTACTACAGGCACATTTATTAGCTACGATGACAATGAATCTATGAAATATAAAACAGATTATATAAAAACGAAAGGTTTAAGTGGGGCAATGTTTTGGGAACTTAGTGGTGACTGTCGCACAAGTCCAAAATATAGCTGTAGTGGTCCAAAATTGCTTGATACGTTAGTAACCGAATTACTTGGTGGACCTATCAGTCAAAAAGATACTGAATCACCAACGAACGTAAAAAACATTGTGGTTACTAATAAAACCTCAAGCTTGGTCCAATTAAGCTGGACTGCATCTACTGATAATGTAGGAGTTACTGAGTATGAAGTTACTGCTGGGGAAGAAAAATGGAGTACAACATCAAATAGCATTACAATTAAAAGTTTGAAACCTAATACGGAATACACTTTTTCAATACTAGCAAAGGACGCTGCCGGGAATAAATCACAACCTAATTCTATTATTGTAAAAACTGATGATGCTAACACAACACCTCCTGATGGTAATGGTAAGGCTACATTTTCAGTTACTTCAAATTGGGGAAGTGGCTATAACTTCTCAATTGTAATTAAAAATAACGGCACAAGCCCTATTAAAAACTGGAAGTTAGAATTTGATTATAACGGCAATTTAACACAAGTTTGGGATTCTAAAATTAGCAGTAAAACAAATAATCATTATATAATTACAAATGCCGGATGGAACGGTGAAATTCCTCCTGGTGGATCCATTACAATAGGAGGTGCAGGAACAGGTAACCCTGCCGAACTTTTAAATGCCGTTATTAGCGAAAACTAGACGTAACATTCTTTAATTGTTTCACTCAAGTTTGAATTTAGGTTTGAATAATCTTTCCTAAATTCAAACTTTTAATTTTTCGAAAAATCACAAATTAAAATTACTATAACCGATTATAATTATATTTAGTTTTCAATATGAAGTTTGCGTGAAGTTCATCTGAATTTTACATGAATTTCCTTTAATTTCTATTGTCTTCCCATACTAATCACCTTATTCTTTATATATAGAAATAATTTTCATTCCATTTCAAACTATCTATATATACAAAAAAAGATAGTTGCCTATTAGGGAAAGGCGTCTAATATTATTATAAATATAAACATAATCGCAGAAAAAGCACGCTTATAAGCGCACCATAAGAGTGCTTCTTCATACAATTCTCATGTAAGAGTTCTCGAAAATCATGTTAATCACAAAGAAAAGGCCGTAGCTTATATAAGCTACGGCCTTTTCTTTGTGATTATTTTTAAACGTTCCATTCTTCGATATTCCATACTTTCGTTATCCACGTTTCATAGAAAGAAGCTCATGTGAAACGTTTAAAACTGTTAAAAGACTTTTTCTATTTTTTCATATAAGGAGCTAATACACTTAAAATTTCTTCCTTATCCTTCTTTAACTCCAATGATGTTAACATATCCATCGTTCGAGGACGAGGTAATTTCACTTGCACTTCACCAACTATTGATGCTGGTCTTTGAGATAAAATAAATACGCGATCAGAAAGTAAAATTGCTTCATCTAAGTCGTGTGTAACCATAACAATTGTTTGCTTTTCTTGATGCCAAGAATTTAAAAGCCAACTGTGTACTTCCATTTTTGTAAATGCATCTAATTTTCCAAAAGGCTCATCAAGTAGCATAATTGGCTTCTCACATAAGTATGTACGAAGAAAGCTAATTCTTTGGCGCATACCACCAGATAATGCATCAGGATAATGATCCGCATATTCATCTAACTCAAACTGCTTTAATGCTTCCATTCCTTCTGTTAACCTTTGTTTTTTAGATTTCCCCTCAATTTCTAATGGAAGAACAATATTTTGTAAAGCCGATCGCCACGGTAATAATAAATCTTGTTGTGGCATATAGCTTACAACATCTTGTTTTCTCACATGTTCCTCATTATAAAATACCTCTCCACTCGTTGGCTCTTCAACACTCGCAATCATATTTAACAATGTGCTTTTCCCACAACCACTTGGACCGACAAAAGAGACAAACTCTCCCTCCTGTATAGAGGCACTAATATTTGCTAATACATTCTTTCCATCGAAAGATTTCACAATATCTTTTATTTGTAATCCGCTCATTTTTCACTTGGAAGGAATTCATTTGTAAAAGCATTTTTTACATCAATTTTCTTTTTAATAACTTTGTTGTCGTATAAGAAATTCATGTAATTCGTCCAAACTTCTTCCTTCTGTACTCCCCACGCTTTTGCATCATCTTGATACTTCGTACTTAACCACTTTTGACTTTCTTGTACTAATTCCTTATTCACATCTGGAACAGCTTTAATTAAAATATCAGCAGCTTCTTTCGGCTCTTTAATTGCAAAATTATAACCTTCTGTCGTTGCAGTCATAAACTTTTTCACGAAGTCTTTATCTTGCTTCGTATGTTTTTCACTCGTAATAATAACAGGACTATAGAAATCAAGCGCTGGATCTAAGTCTTTCACCATAATCGTATTTAACTCTTTTCCTTGACGCTTCGCTTCAATGCCATCCCATCCATAATAAATCCATTCAAAGTCCGCATCACGACCGATTGATTTGAAGAAGTCTGTTTGTCCTAAGATGATTTTTTCGACTTTATTAAAATCAGCTTGATGTTTCTCCATAATTGTTTTTAACGTCGCTTCTTCTGCTGGTCCTCCCCAGCCACCATAACGTTTACCTTCAAAGTCTTTCGGTGACGTCATATTATCTTTTTTTAGTGATGCAAAAGCAGAGGTATTATGCTGAATAATTGCACCAACAGAAACAACTGGGATTCCTTCAACACGAGCTAATGTTACATTTTCCTGTGCGCTTATCGCAAAATCTGCTTTCCCAGAAGCAATCATCTGCTCTGCTGTGACATTATCACCAGGCTGGATAATTTCTACATCAAGCCCTTGTTTTTTGTAATAGTCTTTCGTTTTCGCTACATATAAGCCAGTATGATTCGTATTTGGAAACCAATCTAAAACAACTTTTACTTTTTTATCTTTACTTGCACTTTCTTCTTTCTTCGCCGGATTACACCCAGCCACACTTACTGCTAATAAAGCAGCTAACATAATTTTTAAACCTTTTTTCATTTTCTGCCGTCCTTTCTATATATCCATGGTGCTGTTATTCTTGCCATAAACTCCACGATAAAATACAGGCATAATGTCACCATGACGATAATTGCTGCAACACCAAATACTCGAGCAGTTAAAAAGGATTTTGTAGCTCTCGTAAGCATAACCCCTAACCCTTCACTTGCACCGAGCCATTCTCCGATAATTGCCCCCATCACGCTATATGTAACTGCAATTTTTAAACCCGAGAAAAAGTATGGGAGCACTGCCGGAAACTTTACTTTCTGGTAAACTTGCCATTTCGTTGCTTTCATTGTTTGCAACAATTTCAACATATTTTTATCTACAGTTTGAAAACCTTCTAAAATACTAAGCGCAATTGGGAAGAAACAAACGAGTATGACGACCATTACTTTCGGCAACATCCCATATCCAAACCAAATAATAAATAACGGTGCAAGTACAACGATTGGAATCGTTTGCGAAATAACGAGCAACGGATTTATTAAAATACGAAATAAAGGTATCACGTCCATAATAATTGCAATACTCGTCCCAAGTAAAATCGCAAAAAATAGTCCGATTATAACTTCCTGCAGTGTTTGCATCGTATTTGGTAATAGTAAATCCTTCATTCCAATTAATTCTTGAACAATGGCAGAAGGCTTTGGTAAAATCCACGGTTCGATTTTAAATAATGAAACAGATCCTTCCCATATCGCAATGAGAAGGATAAGCCAAATTGTTGTAATAAGTTTAGATTGCTTCTGGTTTTGCATATTCATCACGGTACTTCCAAACCTTTTCATCTATCGTTACACCAGTGCTTGGACGATAATGGATTTTAATAGAAGTAATCACTTCTTCAGCTCCAGCATCGACGCAAGCTTGCTGCGCACGTTTCACGACATCAAGAAGTACATCTAATTCTCCTTCCAACGTTGTTTCCATTGCTCCTACTTCATAACGAACTCCCGATTGTTGTACAACTTCAATTGCTTTATCAACAACAGAATATACATCTTTTGTTTTTGCTTGCGGTACTACTGAAAATGACATTGTAACTTGTTGTGACATAATAAAATCCCCCTTATAAAATATGTTTCCAAAAAAAGAAAAGGCTTTCCTACCATGTAGGAAAGCCTTGTATACAAGTTATTCTATAATAACTTATGCTACATCACTTTAAAGTAACTCCCTACGCTGGCATTATCCAGATCAGGTTGAGGGTCGATGTATACTTACATCCTCTCAGCCAATTGGCTCCCCGGTTCTTAATTCGTTCTCATTGTAGCATGATTTATTTTATTGAACAAACAAAAGCGTACATAATCATTTCATTACTTTTGGAAAATATCCAAATTTTTCACCATGAGCTAATAACAACTGAATAAATTCTTTATTAATCGCTGGCACTATCAGCTCTTTTTTCTTAATCCATTCATTTGTTCTACGAGTACCCATGACAATTTCAGATTGCTGTGCTCCATCTCCTGCAACTTGAGAAGCAATTAACTCTGATATTTCTTCATTTCCTTTTGCTAATTCAAGCCCGATATTTACATATTCCGAAAGTGGAACCATTTCAAGATTGTATCCACATCCCTCAATTAGCTTTATAAAATGTTCAAATTCAACTTGATGTGGATGACAAATATGTAACGTCTCTCCTACAATTTTTGGATCTTGTAAATACGATACAATCGACTTACTGGCAAAGTCAATTGGTGTAAAATCAACTTTCCACTTCACATTTGGTGCCTTTCCAATTAGAAGCATCGTTTTAATAAGACGATAAAATGCATTTCCTTCAATGTTTTGTTGGAACGAACCCGTTTCTGAATGACATGCTAGGTTACCTGCACGATAAATATTCCCTCGTATGCCGCTCTTCAAAGCTTCACGAACAAGATTTTCCGCCTGTAGTTTACTATCGGAATACACATTCTCTAACTCTACATTATAATTGAAATCACCTGTTTCCATATATGTATCCCATTGCTCTACCGCTAATTCTATCGGAATACCAATTGTAGAGATAAAGTGGAATGTAGCACCATTCCCGGCTAACGCTAGCATACGGCTCGTGCCTTGGACGTTCACATTTTTAAATTGTTTTACATCTCCAAAATGTCTTACATCTGCACCGCAATGAATTACCGTATCGACCTTAGAACTAATTAAAATAAATTCCTCTTCGCTCATCCCAAGATACTCTTCTCCCAAATCACCAGGTACAGCCTGTATACGCTGTAACCACTCTTCACATATATCATTAAAGTAGCTTGTTAATGTATCGATAATTCTTTGTTGCACATCTTTCGTCGGTCTTACTAAACAATAAATGGTAGCAGATGTATCTCTCAATAATTCATATAATATGTGCGACCCCAAATAACCAGTAGCTCCAGTTAAAAAGACATTTGAGATGTTAGTGTCTTCTAAAACATTCGAATAAGTAATAGTATTCGGTTCGTGAATCACCTTATATTCACGAAATACTTCTTCTGTCTCTACTTTTACTTCTCTCTCAATTCTAGCTAATCCATATATCGTTCTTTCTTTAAAGAAATCTTGAATTGTTAAATGTGAAAAATCTTCTTTTAACAATGTTAAGACTCTCAATACTTTCAACGAATGTCCACCAATTGTAAAGAAATCATCATGCACTCCAATTTTTGAAATTCCTAATACCTCTGCCCAAGCTTTCGCTATCTGTTTCTCCGCTTTAATAGAAGGCGCGACATATTCCTGTAGACGAACCGGCTCGTACTTTTCTTCTAATTGAGCTAACTTTTTAACATCAACCTTTTTATTTGGTGTAAGTGGTAGTTCATTAATATAAATTAATTTAGATGGTACCATATAATCCGGTAACTGCTCTTGTAACTGATAAACTAATTCTGGTATTTCCTTTTTGTTCAAAGTTGTATAGAATGCGATTAAATATTGGCTACCTTCCTTGCTCTTCTTAGCAAAAACAGCATTTTCTTTTATATTATGATTTTGAGAAATTTTACTTTGGATTTCTCCTAGTTCAATACGATGTCCTCTAATTTTTACTTGATCATCTTTCCGATGTAAAAACTCTATATTTCCATCCTCTAGCAACTTAACGATATCACCCGTTTTATATATATTAACTATAGGATTAAAGGGGTTCGGAATAAAAGCTTCAATTGTTTTATTAGGCTTATTAAAATACCCTTTTGCTAATCCTACTGAATCTATATATAATTCACCAGGTACACCAATTGGACAAAGATTCATATTCTCATCCAAAATCATAACTTGATAATTAGCACATGGTTTACCAATGGGAATACTCGCAACATCCTCATTTAACTGATTAGGTATTTTATAGGTTGTCGTCACTACAGTACATTCTGTCGGTCCGTATACATTATGAATTTCAACATTTGTACTTATTCTTTCTCTCCACAATCTAATAACCTCTACAGGCAACATTTCACCGCCAATCGCAATTCTTTTCAGGGAAGCTAGCTTATATATATTTTCTTCTGCTAAATAAGTTGCTACTTGTCGAACAAAAATTGTCGCTAATGCCAAGATCGAAGTTGCTTTCACTTTATAGATTGCATTTGCAAATGCTTCTACAGACAATCGCTCTTCCTCTAATAATACATACAAGTTTCCTCCGCAGAATAAAGAAGCAAATGACTCCCATACAGAAGCATCGAAACTAAAGGAAGGAAATTGGGCAAATACATCCTCTTCTGTCAATTCATATTGCTTTTGCATCCAAGTGTACAGATTAACAACGCCTCTATGTGCTAACATCGTTCCCTTTGGATTCCCTGTTGAACCAGATGTATAAATCATATAAGCTACATCATCACAATGAATAGACAACTTTACATCTATATCTTCATAAGTTTCACTATCATACATTGAAACTGTTTGAACCCCATCACATGTTATAGGCGTCTCTTTCATCAATATAACTTTCGCTTGGCTATCTTGAATAATGTACTGTATTCTACTTTCCGGATAATCTGGATCAATCGGAACATACGCTGCACCAGCTTTTAATATAGCTACCATACTTACTACTGTGTCTATGCTACGTTTCATAAATATTCCAACATAGTCTCCTAATTGGACGCCGTTTTTCATTAACATATGAGCTATTTGATTACTTTTTTTATTTAGCTCCTCATAAGTTAAAGTACCTTCCCTTGAAGATAAAGCTATACGATTTGGAAATTGAGTAACAGTATTATAGAACATATCGACGATACTTTTCTCAGGATATACTGCTGTCGTATCATTCACTTGACTATAAAGTGCCATCTCGGCCTCTGTAACAACATTAAAATGTTTTATACATTTATTAGCATTTTGTGATGTATAAATTAAAACACCTTGTATTTGTTGTGCATAACGAGTAATCGTTGTCTCTTTCCAATTAACACTATTAAATATCATTTCTACACTTTGCATATTTTTATTGAATACAAATTGTAACGTATTCTTGTCTTGTAGCTCATAATACGTTTCACCAATAATAATAGGTGACATTTCAGATGAATCATTACTATTTTGAAACGCTACTATTTCTCCCTCGTTCATTTTTTGGATCTGTTCCACTTGCTCTACAATCTGAAAGTTCAAACTTTCATAGGAAAGATAATTAGAAACTTGAATAGTAATAGGAAATAAACTTCCTCTTGTATGGTAAAGCACGATAATGTGCTGTTCTTTAGAAATATGATACAACCACGTTGCAGTTGCTCCTATTAAATCTACAATATGAGTCAATTTTGGAAATGGTATAGTTTTTCTTTTTATTCCAAACTCTATCTTTTGCGCATCTTTAGGTATTTGAATACTCCCTTCTACTTTCCCTAAAAATTCTTTTACCATCTCATTATAAGAAATCGCTAATTTCATATTTATGTAAATTCCTCTCCTAAATATAATAAAGGTGTGAAAATTCACACCTTTATTATCCCGTATTAACGGGCAGATTTGTTCAACTCAAAATCAAAGGGGGCTGCCCCCCTGATTAAAGTTTCACTTTTCCTTATTCGCTTTTAAACTCACCAATTAGCTCTTGTAATTCCTGAGAAAGCCAACTTAAAGAAGTCGCTAATTCTGCAATATCTTGTACTGATATTTCTTGCTCCTTCATGCTTTCTTCAACATTACTACTACTATTCGCATAAGTATTTGCAATATGTGATAATTCATTTACGACTTGAACGATATTCTGGCTATTTTGTAAAATATCACTCGAATTGCCAGAAACAGCTTTCACTTGATTTTTAACAGATTGTGCTGATTTCGAGATTTTTTCAAAGAAAGCACCACTACTTTGAACAAGTGAAATTCCAGATTCTACTTCTTTTGAACCTTTTTGCATTGAAACTACAGCCTCTTCTGTTTCAGCTTGTGTTTCACTAATTAATTTTGCTATATCTTTCGCTGACGTTTCAGTTTGTTCTGCTAATTTACGTACTTCATCAGCAACAACTGCAAATCCTCTTCCAGCTGCTCCAGCACGAGAAGCTTCAATAGAAGCATTTAAAGCTAATAAATTTGTTTGATTTGAAATACCTGTAATTACAGTTACAATATCACTAATTTCTTTTGATCTTGTTTCTAATGAATAAATAATAGAAGATAAATCTTTCACTGCATTTTGGATTAAACTCATTTGATTAATAATTTGTCCAATCACTTCATTACCTTCAATTGAATGTTGCTCCATACCTTCTGAGGCAACCGCAACTTGTTTCGCAGCTCCAGTTATCTCTTCTACCTTATCTTCCATTCCATGCACAATTCCTAAGCATTGTTGGACTGAAGTTTCTTGAGACTGTGCCCCCACTCTTAAACCTTCAATAGAACTTGCAATCTCTTGAACTGCCATGCTATTTTCCTCGGTGCTTGCCGACAATTCATGTGAAGAAGAAGAAACTTGCTCAGCGGTCTGCCTAACTTTATCTATAATCCCTTTAAATTTCTCAATCGTATCATTGAAATAAACATTAATAATTCCAATATCATCTGGTCTTTCTTTTAATTTAATACTTAAGTCACCTTCACCAATCTTACGTAATCCCTCTCGTAAATCTTTTAATGGAGCTAACGAGTTACGTACGATAAAGAATTGAGCAATAGTCGCGATTGCTAATGAAATAATAATAAAGAGTAAACCCTGTATCAAAAAATTCTTCTTTGTACTAGGAACGATAGAAGCATCTAAATCAGCCGCAACAATTGCAACAATATTGTTTTCTCCATCTTTAATTGGTTCTAATATTGTCACCCACGAACCTAATTCATCTTCATATACTTCTGTCATTTGGGCCTTTTTCGTATCCATCACTTTATCATATGCATTCATCCAATGAGTCGGTTGTTCATAATAATCTCCCGACTTTACAGGCACCGCATTTGCTAACTCTGTAGTCAAACCAACGATTTGTAATTCTCGTTTTTCATTCGGCTTTGCTCCTGTAACATACGTTTGTCCCACACTTTTTAAACCTTTTGTCACTTCATCTAATTGCTCTGTTAACTTTTCTTTTTTTACTCTTTCGGTTGTAGGATCTTTCGCCATATCTTTAACTAATTCTGTATCCAAGTCATGTACTACTATCTCTCCTGTTTCAATAGACTGCCTTTCAAATAAAGACATCATACTATTTTGAAACAAATTGAAACTTAACGCGCCCATACTTCCAACAAGCGTCAAAATAACTAATACAGTTAATAAGACGTTCTTTTGAAGAAACGATAACTTATGCCAATACTTTTTCATCAATATTCACCTTCCTTAATTATTTAAAACAAAAAAACAAAATATATGAATATTTTGTTTGAAATGATTCTCAATATGTTCGAGAATAAAAAAAGACCAATGTAAAAAGCATTGGTCAAGACCAACCCTATCCGTCCGGTAACTGGCTAGCATAGCCTCTCGACCTTAGCCCCTATAGTTTTGCGCCCTCATGTTTCCATCAGTTTGCCTTTCTCGCTGAACGAGTTGAACGATATGGGAGTTCTATGAGAATTAAATTATTCTCTTTCCAAGGTTACAACATTTAAATTAAAATGTCTACTTATTTAGAGATATAAATATAAAATTCTAATGTATTATTTTTTCGAAATAATTTAACAAAATACGTGAATGTTACTTTTTTTATGTTATATAATAAAAAACGTATATAAATCAAAGATCCCTTCGGATATTTCACTAATTTTCATTTAAATTAAATTATTCGAATATATCTTAACTTATGAATTTCGGAGGTAATTTATCATGTTTTGGCTACAATTTCTTACCTTATTACTCTGCATTTTTATTGGTGCACGCCTAGGCGGAGTTGGCTTAGGAGTAATGGGCGGAGTTGGTATGGCAATACTCGTTTTTGTCTTCCACTTGCAACCAACCGCTCCTCCTATCGATGTAATGCTTATGATTTTAGCAGTAATTACTGCTGCTGGTGCTTTACAAGCCGCTGGAGGAATGGACTATCTTGTGCATCTAGCTGAGAAAGCTTTACGAAAAAATCCAAAGCGCATTACATTTTTCGCTCCAATTGTTACTTATTTATTCACACTATGTGCTGGCACTGGTCACGTTGCCTATTCTGTACTTCCTGTTATCGCAGAAGTCTCTCGTGAATCAGGAATTAGACCAGAACGACCAATGTCAATTGCCGTAATTGCTTCTCAACAAGCAATTACAGCTAGTCCCATTTCAGCTGCTACAGTTGCCCTTTTAGCAATGTTAGCTGACTATAAAATTACTTTATTAGATATTTTAAAAGTAAGTATCCCTTCTACTTTCATCGCTTGTATGGTAGCTGCATTCGTTGCTAGTAAAATGGGGAAAGAACTAAATGAAGACCCTGAATACTTAAAACGATTAAAAGAAGGTATGATTCCTAAGCTTGAAGAGAAAAAAGAATTTGTAGGTGTAAAAGGCGCTAAATTATCAGTTATTCTTTTCCTAGTAGGAACTTTCCTTGTCGTACTTCTTGGTTCATTTGAAGCACTTCGTCCAGGATGGATGGTTGACGGGAAGCTAGTTCGTCTTTCCATGCCAAACACAATTGAAATGGTTATGTTAACCATCGCAGCTCTTATTATTATTTTCTGTAAACCAAATGTAGAAAGCATTGTGTCTGGTAACGTCTTTAAAGCTGGAGCAACAGCGGTTGTTGCTATTTTCGGTATCGCTTGGATGGGAGATACTTTCTTTAACGGAAACTTAAATATGATTCAAGGATCAATTCAGCACTTAGTTACAAGTGCACCATGGCTATTTGCTATTGCATTATTCATTCTATCTATTTTACTGTACAGCCAAGCAGCAACAGTTCGTGCCTTAATGCCACTTGGACTGTCTCTTGGTATTCCGCCAGCATTACTGATTGCTATGTTCCCTGCAGTAAACGGATACTTCTTCATTCCAAACTATGGAACAATCGTTGCTGCCATTAACTTCGACCGCACTGGTACAACAGGTATCGGTAAATACGTTTTAAATCATAGCTTCATGATTCCCGGCTTAATCGCAACCTTTACTTCTATCGGAATTGGAATGCTCTTAATTTCAATTATGTTTTAAATAAAAAGCACAAACCTATAATTTAAAAGGGTTTGTGCTTTTTTAATTAAACGTTTGTTTAATTTTTTCAATCAATAACTTCTACAACATACCCTTTCTTTTTTAAACCACTCAATATTTCTTCAATATGATTTCTATCTTTCGTTTCTAATGACAAGTGCAATTGCGCATATCCTGGAAATACCTTTGTACCAATCCGTTCTAAATGTATATTTAATACATTCGCTTCAAAATTTGTTACAATCTGGAGCAAATGATGCAAATAGCCTGGCTTATCTTTAATCATTGTCGCGATGTGAATGAAGCGTCCTGCTTCAACCATTCCATGCTCAATAATACGCGAAATAAAGTTTACATCGACATTTCCACCACTTATTACGGATACGACCTTTTTTTCTTTTATTGGGATTTTGCGATAAAGCAAAGAAGCTAATGAGCTCGCACCAGACCCTTCAACCAACAATTTGTTCCGTTCAAGAAGCATTAACATCGTTCGGGCAATTTCCATTTCATCTACACAAAACACATCGTCCACATAACGTTGTACAAGTTCAAAAGTCAAATCACCTGGCCTTTTAACCGCGATTCCATCCGCCATAGTTGGCGTCGACTCTACTGTTATTACCTTCTTTTCCTCAAGTGACTGTTTCATTCCCGGACAAGCAAGTGTCTGCACCCCGTATATTTTTACTGATGGCTTTTGTTCTTTAATTGCCATCGCAACTCCTGCAATTAATCCTCCACCTCCAATAGGACAAATAACAGCCTCTACATCTTCCAGCTGTTGTAATATTTCCAGACCGACTGTACCTTGACCAGCAATTACTGCTTCATCATCAAATGGATGTACAAATTTCGCTCCTGTCTTCTCTTTTAAATCTAGTGCATAAGCTAACGCATCATCAAATACATCACCTTGTAATTCTACATGTGCACCGTACTTTTTTGTCGCAAGCACCTTACTTAACGGAGCACCTTTTGGCATCACAATCGTACAAGGAATACTAAGCATATTACTAGAATAAGCGACTCCTTGCGCATGATTTCCAGCAGATGCCGCAACAACACCATTTTCTAAATCACCTTTCTCAAGAGAAACCATTTTATTATAAGAACCACGTACTTTAAAAGAGCCTGTCTTTTGTAAATTCTCCAGCTTTAAATACACTTCATTCTGTGATAACTCACTAAATGTACTTGAATAATCTAATGGGGTCATATGTACAATGCCCTTCATTTTCTCATAAGCAGCTATAATATCCTGAAATACAATCATGCCTTCGCCTCCGAAACAATATATGTTTATACATACTAGTTTAGGCGGCATATCTTGTTTTATACGACAAAAGACCACGTAGTATTTTCATACTACGTGGTCTTTTATCTACAAACACTTATTTACTTCCCCAGCTAATCGCTTCGTACTTTCATACGCAGAATCCGCTAGACTAATTGCAGAAATAACTGAAACACCATCAGCACCCGCTTCTATAACGGCAGCAGTATTTTCAATTGTAATCCCACCGATACCAACAATCGGCACTGTAATTCCTTGTTCTCTAAAATGAGCTAAACCTTTCGTTCCTTGAACAGCTTTCGTATCTTTTTTCGTACTCGTTGGGAAAATAGGGCCAACTCCTAAATAATCAGCTCCGTTTTCAATCGCCCATTTTGCTTCTTCAATTGTATGTGTAGATACACCGATAATTTTATCTCCCATCTTTTCACGAACAGATGTAATCCCTTCATCATCTTGTCCTACATGAACACCATCTGCATCTAATTCAACGGCCAATTCTACATCATCATTTACAATGAAAGGAACACCATATTCCTTGCAAAGCGCCTGCAATTTCTTTGCAAAACGCACTCTATCCTCTCCAGTTAAAGTCCCTTCTCCCTTTTCACGAAATTGAAAAAGTGTCACTCCACCGTCTAACGCTTCTTTCAATATAGCTAACGGATCCTTCATGCAATTATTGCTTCCCATAATAAAATACACTTGTAATAGGTTAGACATTTTCTTGGTTTCAATACGCATCATGTGTTTCATCCCCCTTACTCTAACTCCTCAATTTCCCCATACTTCTCAATATCACTGGAAGTTGTATTCGCTAATTGATTTAAAAATTCAATTTGGAAACTACCAGGCCCTTTTTCTACCGTCTTAGCAGCTGCTAGTTCCGCAGCTACACCATAAAATGTTACTGCGGCTACTGCTGCCTTTACATAATCTTTTTCTACCGCAACAAATGCTCCTATTACAGAAGTTAGTAAACAACCCGTTCCAGTAACCTTTGTTAAAATAGAGTGACCGTTTCGAATAAGAATCGTTCGCTCTCCATCTGTAACGACATCTTCTTTTCCAGTAATGACCGCAACTGTATTCAATTCCTCTGCTGCCTGTTTTGCAATATTGACAACATTGCCATTTCCAGTACCAGCGTCTACCCCTTTAATTTCCCATCTCTCATTAATAACGTTAGCTACTTCAGCTGCATTCCCACGAATTATCGCTAGATCTATTTCAGCTGGAATATGTCTCGCAACTTCTGTTCGATACGATGTTGCTCCTGCGCCAACAGGATCAAACAATACTGGTACATCATTCGTATTAGCCGACTTACCAGCAAGTAACATCGCTTCTACTTCCTCGGGACGAAGTGTTCCCATATTTAATACTAACGCTCCCGCAATGCTAGCCATTTCTGCTACTTCTTCTTTTGCATACGCCATTACAGGTGATGCCCCTAGTGCTAACAAACCGTTCGCTGTAAAGTTTGTTACAACAACATTTGTAATATTATGAACGAGCGGATTAGATTCCCTCACTAAATCCACTACTTTACTAATTTCTTTCATATTCATCCTTTTCATCTCCTAACTATAATGATGGGAGATACACAAAAAGGCACTTTGCGCGTATGCAAAGTGCCTGAACATGTGCTTTTACACTCTCCCTACGCTGGCATTATCCAACAGGTTCAAATGGTCAATGACGGATTAGTCATACTCTCAGTTTGCATCCACAAACTCCCATGTGTTTCTTATTCATCTACTTCAAAGTCTACTCTTATTCTAGTAAAATAACAAGTTCTTTACTTTTCCGTATAAAGTGAAACTTTAATCAGTGGGAGTTTTGTTCATTCCACTAAAACAGCTCAAACCTCAAGCGAAACTGAATCTGAAGAAAATGTATGCTATATTTAACTTATGGAAATTTGAAAGGATGTTTTTAATATGTCAAAAAGCGTTGTAATCGCTGAAAAACCTTCCGTTGCGCGAGATATTGCTCGTGTACTGAAGTGTGATAAAAAAGGAAACGGCTATCTTGAAGGTAGTAAATATATTGTAACTTGGGCTTTAGGTCATCTCGTTACATTAGCAGATCCAGAAAGCTATGATGTGAAATATAAAAAGTGGAATTTAGAAGACTTACCGATGCTACCGGAGCGTTTGAAATTAACGGTTATTAAACAAACTGGTAAACAGTTTAATGCTGTGAAAAGCCAGCTACTTAGAAAAGATGTAAATGAAATTATTGTCGCTACAGACGCAGGTCGTGAAGGCGAATTAGTCGCACGCTGGATTATCGATAAAGTTAAGTTGAATAAACCAATTAAACGTTTATGGATTTCTTCTGTAACCGATAAAGCAATTAAAGATGGTTTTGCAAATTTAAAACCAGGTAAGGCATATGACAATTTATACGCTTCAGCAGTTGCACGTTCAGAAGCTGACTGGTATATCGGCCTTAACGCGACTCGAGCTTTAACAACTCGCTTTAACGCTCAACTAAATTGCGGTCGTGTACAAACGCCTACTGTCGCTATGATCGCTAGTCGTGAAGATGAAATAAAGAACTTCAAAGCTCAAACTTACTACGGTATCGAAGCGCAAACAACTGATAAGTTAAAACTAACTTGGCAAGATGCAAACGGTAATAGCCGTAGCTTTAATAAAGAAAAAATTGATGGTATTGTAAAAAATCTAGATAAACAAAATGCCACTGTTGTGGAAATTGATAAAAAACAGAAGAAGTCATTCTCCCCTGGCCTTTACGATTTAACTGAATTACAACGTGATGCAAATAAAAAGTTTGGTTACTCTGCTAAAGAAACATTAAACATTATGCAGAAATTATATGAACAACATAAAGTGTTAACGTATCCTCGTACAGATTCACGCTACATTTCATCTGATATCGTCGGAACACTTCCAGAACGTCTAAAAGCGTGCGGTGTCGGGGAATATCGTCCTTTAGCACATAAAGTACTACAAAAGCCAATTAAGCCTAATAAATCATTTGTTGATGATAGTAAAGTAAGCGATCATCACGCAATTATTCCAACAGAAGGATACGTTAACTTCTCATCCTTTACAGATAAAGAGCGTAAAATTTATGATTTAGTTGTGAAACGTTTCTTAGCTGTTTTATTCCCAGCATTCGAATACGAGCAACTAACGTTACGCACAAAAGTTGGTAATGAAACGTTCATTGCACGCGGAAAAACGGTTTTACACGCTGGTTGGAAAGAAGTATACGAAAATCGCTTTGAAGACGATGATGTAACTGATGACGTAAAAGAGCAGCTTCTACCTCACATTGAAAAAGGTGATACATTAGCTGTAAAGTTAATTATGCAAACATCAGGTCAAACAAAGCCACCTGCACGATTTAATGAAGCGACTTTACTTTCAGCAATGGAGAATCCTACAAAATATATGGATACGCAAAATAAACAACTTGCTGATACGTTAAAATCGACTGGTGGATTAGGCACTGTAGCGACACGTGCAGATATTATCGACAAACTCTTCAATTCATTTTTACTTGAAAAGCGTGGTAAAGATATTCACATTACATCAAAAGGCCGTCAGTTACTTGATTTAGTACCAGAAGAGTTAAAATCTCCTACACTAACTGGTGAATGGGAACAAAAACTTGAGGCTATCGCAAAAGGTAAACTGAAAAAAGAAGTCTTCATTTCTGAAATGAAGAACTATACGAAAGAAATTGTTTCTGAAATTAAATCGAGCGATAAAAAATATAAACATGACAACATTTCAACGAAGTCTTGTCCAGACTGTGGTAAACCGATGCTAGAAGTAAACGGCAAAAAAGGAAAAATGCTCGTATGCCAAGACCGTGAATGTGGTCATCGTAAAAATGTATCTCGCACAACAAACGCTCGTTGTCCACAATGTAAGAAGAAACTAGAACTACGTGGTGAAGGTGAAGGTCAAATCTTTGCATGTAAATGTGGCTATCGCGAAAAATTATCGACATTCCAGGAGCGACGTAAAAAAGAATCTGGAAACAAAGCTGATAAGCGTGACGTTCAAAAATATTTGAAACAACAGAACAAAGAAGAAGAACCATTAAATAACCCGTTCGCAGAAGCATTAAAGAAATTAAAATTTGATTAAACAAAAAAGGTTCCTACCTCTATCGGTAGGAACCTTTTATTTTAGTGAATGATTTTACTTCCTTTTGCATTCTCAACGAATTTTTCACTTGATTTATTAATTGGTGTTTTCAGTAATAACGCAGCAACAATCATAACTACTACGAAAACACTTAATACAAGTAAATCTCTTGTTACGATATCCCAAAGCATTCCACCCACTGTTTCACGAATTGCACTAATTGCGTATGTGAATGGTAAGAACGGATAAAGTGCTTGGAAGAACGCCGGTGTCATTTGAATTGGGAATGTTCCGCCCGATCCTGCTACTTGCAGTACAAGTAAAATAATCGCCATCGATTTCCCAACGTTTCCGAAAATAGAAACGAGTGAGTATACGATACAAACGAAGACTCCACCAATAAATAAACTAAATAACACAAACCAGAATTTATCGACTACGTACGTACCGAGTAAGAATATATCTCCCATTGATACGATAAACGCTTGTGAAAGACCTATCGTTAAGAATGTTAATAAACGTCCGAAGTAAACTTCATGGCTCTTATAATTTGCGCCCTCTTCATGTACTTCTACTGTTAATAATGAAACCATTAATAATGCGCCTACCCATAATGCAAGCACTGTATAGAATGGTGACATCGCCGAACCGTAGTTCGGCATCGCAAATAATTTATTCTCTTTTAAATTTACTGGATTCGCAAAGTAATCACTTTGCTTTTCAACATCATTTTTCAATAGGCGTATGATGTCTTTTAAATCTTCTTCAGATTCAAAATCACGAATTTTATCTGCTAATTCTTTAATCTTTTTCTCAGTCTCCGGCATTTCAGCTTTAATGTCTGCTAATTTCTTTCTACCGTCTACTAAGCCTTTTGATGAATCTTCTAGTAATTTTTTAACATCTGGAAGCTTTTTGTCTGCTTCGCTTAAAATTTGAGTTGTGTTTTTAGACATACGTTTCGTACGCTCAATTGCTGTGTTAAAGTTTGGAACGATTTCTGAATCATATGTTGCTAAGAAATCTCCTAATTGAGCTGAAGCATTTTTAGTTGCTTCATTAATACTTTCTACAACCTCTTTTGTAGGCTTCTGTCCATTGTTAATTAATGTAGTTGCCTTATTTGTTGCATCTATACCTTTTTGAACAGCATTTTGTGCCTTATTCAATTTTGCAATTCCATTATTAAGGTTTTTGTCACTATTTACATCTGCTAATACCTTATTTGTGCTTTCTAGAACCGGAATCGCATCACCAATTAGATTCTTAGTAGCTTGTAATTGACCATTTAAATCGTTTAAAGATACTTTTGCCCACTCTAAATCAGTAACACCTTTATTTGATATGTTTGCTTTAGCATCTTCAACACCATTTTTGAACTTATCATATTCATTTTTCACACTATCATACGCTTCATTTGCATCAGCTTTAGCTTGATCAACTGTGCTAACTGCTTTTTTATAATCTGCTACAAACGTTTCATTATAATCTTTTTCTGCTTGATCAATTAATCCGTTTGCTACATCTAATTTTTGATTCGCTACATCTGTTACATCTTTCTTTACTTCTTGACCTGTGCCAATAACATTTACAATATCTTTAATACCGTTGTTTGCATTTTCCATACCGCTTTTCAGCTTAGTTAAGCGATCCACTCGCCCTTGGAAAAAGCTTTGACCAAAATCAGTCGTCGCCGATTTTTGTAGTTCAGTAAATACATTAATAAGATATGTGATACTATCTGTACGGCCTTGAAGATTTTCAGAAACCGCATTAAGATCTTGTTTTGCCTTTTCTGGATCAAATTGACCATTTTGCAATCCGTTTACAACACTTTTACCGTATGTTGTTCCTGCACGTGCCGAGTTTAAAACGTTATTCACTGTTTGATTAATATTTCTTGCAATATTTTTATAACCTTCATCGTTTAACTTTGAAAGATCCGGACGCGCTGGAAACTCCGGCAATCCTTTCATACCAGAAAAGTCTATTCCCGGGTGCATTAAAAAATCCGTAAAAGCATTAGCTTTATCCATTACATTTTTAGCCGCTGTTAAATGATTTCGTATCGTCCCAGGTGCATTTTGCAATGTTTGATCATTGTTTGCAAAGAACTTATCTAAATTCCCTAACGCTTCTTGCCCATCATTAATAACACTTTCTACAACCGGTAACTCTTTTTGTGCTACTTTCACAACATCTTCTGCTCGAGTCGCATCATCTAACGCCTTATCCATCAGTGTATTCATTTCTGGGAACTGCGCTTCTAACTTAAAGACAAGATCTTTTACTTTCTCGATACTTGGTAAGTTTGTTTCTAAATCGATTCCAAGGTCATTGAAGATTTTAAAAATCTCACCATTCGCTGTTTTAACAAAGTTTTTACTAATTTCTTCTGTAATACCTGATGCACCTTTTGCTGTAATTTTCGGTGCAATCGCATTTACCTTTTCATTTACATAGTAATCAAGTTCTGGTTTCTGTGGATTTTCATCCAGAACAGTTGCAATTTTTTCAGAGAAGTCTTTCGGAATCGTAATACTTGCATAATAATCTCCACGCTCAACTCCGTAAATTGCCTGTTTTTCGTCTACAAATTTCCAACCAAGGTTTTTGTTTTTCTTAAGAGAATCTACAATCTCTTTCCCGATATTGATATCTTTCCCCCTTAAATTAGAGCCTGCATCTTGGTTAGAAACTGCAATGGGAACCTCTTTTGTATTTCCATATGGATCCCAAGAAGCTTTAATGTTAAACCATGCATATAACGATGGTAAAATCATTAACCCTAAAACAATAACAATTGCAGCCCAATGTTTAGCTACATTCCGTAAATCTGTCTTATAAATACGCCAAATTTGTTTCATAGAAGTTATCACCTAATTATATATTTTTCCTTCTTTAGAAAATGATACATACATTTTGCAATTATATCACTTTCTACATCGTGGATTAAACGAAAACACACTATTTTTCCCATTAAATATTTCACTTACTTCATTATATAACGAAGTAAAAAAAGTATGCATACAAAATGACCAAATTAGTTTTACATTCAATAATAACAAATATATAGGAAATGTCATAAAAAATACAAGTATTTTCTCTTGGAAATACTTGTATTCCTAAAAAAAATCCTCACAGCTTTTCATCATCTGTGAGGATTTCTTCTATTATATATCTAATTGAACCTCTACACCGAAATGATCTGAAATTACATTTCGATTTGTACCATTAAAAATAACTTTTGAAGAACGAACTCTTTTACTTTGGTTACACACTATTAAATCGATTCGCAAATTATGTTTATTTTCATCCCAACCAGCAATCTCGCCTTGGACAGTTGTTCCTTCATCCTTCTCTATCGCTAGTTCGTATGTGTCGTACAAACCTTTTTGCATCAAATATTCATAACCTTCACCCTGCAAACGAGCATTATTATTAAAATCCCCCATTAAGAAGGAAAGTTCATTGTTATCTACACGCTCCATCAAACGATCGACTTGACCTTGGAATGATTCTTCTTCATCATTCCACCAACCTAGATGGCAAGAATAAAACGTTATATCCTTACCATTATAAGCAATTGTTGCACTTACAATTTTGCGTGTTTTCCAATACGTTGTATCCTTATTTTCTGATACAAAAAACATATCTTCTTTTATAACATTATGTTTCGTCAGAATCGCTAATCCTTCTTCATACACATCATAACCAATATGAGAGAAATCCCAAGTAATATTGTAATCTTTTACATGTAACGCTTTTAACTCTTCTAATAGTAAAAGTCCAAAATTATCTTTTTTCTTGTTACCGCATACATTTTCAGCTTGTATCGACTGACTGACTTCTTGCAATGCGATGACATCGTATTCTTCTTCTTGAATGACTTTAGCAAGATATTTTATCTTTTCCATTTGATTCTCTTCTTGCCAAGAGTGACAGTTTAAAGTTAGCAATTTCATATTATTACGCACCTAACATATCTTGAATGTCTGACTTTAATACGTCAGCTTTCGGACCATATACTGCTTGTACACCTTTATCTTTTACGATTAGTCCTAAAGCACCATTTTGTTTCCACTGCGCTTCTGGTGCAACAACATCTAAATCTTTTACTGTTACACGTAAACGCGTCATACAAGCATCTACGTCAGCAATATTTTCTTTTCCACCTAATAAATCAATAACTTTTGTTGCTAATGAACCATCTTGTACATTTCCTGTTCCTTCTGATGACTCATCTTCATTATCAATATAGTTACCTGCACGTCCTGGTGTTGGTAAATTGAACTTTTTAATTAAGAAATTGAATAATGTAAAGTTAAGACCGAAGAATACTAATGAAACGATAACGAAATTGATTAAATCTCTTGTTAGTCCTGCATTAACCATCATCGGTGTACGAGTAATTAACTCAATAAATCCAAATGCGTGAACACGTAAGTTGATTAAATCTGCTAATGCAAATGCAAGTCCTGTTGTAATAGCATATACAACATATAGTACTGGTGCAATAAACATGAACATGAATTCAATTGGTTCTGTTACACCTGTTAAAAATACTGCTAATGCTGCTGATAAGAACATTGGTTTATATTTTGCACGTTTTTCTTTATCAACATTACGGAACATCGCAAAAGCAATCCCCATTAACGCTGCTGTTGAGCCGATAACTTGTCCAGCTTTGAAACGAGCTGGTACAACGTTATTTAATAAATCGTTATATGCTTTCGTATCTCCACTTGCTAATAAATTATTTAAGTCTGTAATCCATGCAAGCCATAATGGATCTTGTCCTGCTACAATTTGTCCAACTTTTGAGCCAGTTAACATCGTATATGTTCCGCCTAGCTCTGTGTAATTCATCGGAATCGTTAACATATGATGCAGTCCGAATGGTAATAATAAACGTTCTAACGTTCCATATACAAATGGCGCAACAACTGGCGCACTATCTTTAGATGCTGCAATCCAGCGACCAAATTCATTTAATCCACTTTGGATAAATGGCCATAAAAGTGATAATACAATCGCAGTGACTGTAGACCAAACAATTACAACGAATGGTACGAATCGTTTTCCATTAAAGAATGCTAATGCCTGTGGCAGTTTATTATAGTTATAGTATTTGTTATATAAAGTAGCTCCTAAGAAACCTGTAATAATCCCTACGAAAACTCCCATGTTTAATGCTGGTGCACCAAGTACAGAAGTAAAGTAATCTTTTACAACTAAATCTCCTGCTAATACTGAAGAAACTGTCGCTTTTGAATCCGCTAACATTTGAGCGTTTACGCCAAATATTGCTCCTGTAATTCGATTTGTTAAGACGAATGCTAACAGTGCTGCAAATGCACCACCTGCGCGATCCTTCGCCCAAGATCCCCCAATTGCTACTGCAAATAAAATGTGTAAATTTGTAATAATTGCCCAACCGATGTCTTCCATTACACGAGCAATAGTATGAACTGCGTTAATATCCCCAGCAGACATTCCAATTAGCTTACCGATGGAAATCATTAAACCAGCTGCTGGCATTACAGCTACAACAACTAATAATGCTTTCCCGAACTTTTGCCAAAAATCAAAAGACGTAATTTTCATCTGTTCTTCCTCCCCTTTATTTATAACAACATAATGATTTAAATTATAATTTCTGTTTCTCTTATGAAAACGATTCCTCATATTGCTTTATCTTTTTTTGTTACGCAACCGTTTTCATAAATCTATTTTAATAAAAGCGTTTTCACATTGCAATAGAAATTTATTTTTTTTCATAAAAAAAGATGCTCAAGGAGCATCCTTTTGTATTATGAAATGCGATAAACCCTTGTTTCATAAGGTTTTAACGTGATTGTAGTTAATTGTTCATGTTCCGCAACTTCATAGTTATTTAAAAGCAAACGTTTGCGTTCTATTGCGAATAAAGGCTCATTATACACAGCTTCCTCTTTTGAGATATTACTAATTACAATGACTTTTTCATCCTGTAACGTACGTGTATATGCATAAATTTGTGGATCGTCCTCTAAAAGTAAATCGTACGTACCATAATTCAATACATCGTGCTCTTTTTTCAAGGCAATCATTGTCTTATAGAAATTGAAAATAGACTTTTCGTCATTTTTTTGCTTTTCAACATTAATTTCTTTGTAATTTGGATTCATGCCAAACCAAGGTGCACTTGTTGTGAAACCAGCATTCATCTCATCGTTCCACTGCATAGGTGTACGTGAATTATCACGGCAAGAAGCCCATATAATTTCCATCATATCTTGATGTGATACGCCTTCTGCAATTTTCTCTCGATATAAATTTTTAATTGCTACATCATCGTAATCTTCAATATTTGGTAACTGAACATTTGTCATACCAATTTCTTGTCCTTGATAAATAAACGGTGTACCGTGCATAAAGAAATACATCGCTCCTAGAGCTGTTGCACTTTCACGCCAATATTGTTTATCATCTCCCCACGTTGAAACGATACGTGGCTTATCGTGATTCTCGATATATAAAGCATTCCATCCTTTATTCTCTAATCCTTTTTGCCATTTCGTTAATACCTTTTTCAATCCTACAACATCAAGATCTTTCTTCTTTTCTGCATCCCATAAGCTTAAATGTTCAAACTGGAATACCATATTGAATTTACCTTGCTCTTCTCCAACCCAAAGCTCAGCATCTTCAATCTTAACACCATTCGCTTCACCAACAGTCATAATATCGTACTTAGAAAATGTATTTTCTTTTAACTCTTCTAATAAAGGTTGAATACCATCCACATTCATATGTTTATCAAAAGATGGTACATATTTTAATTCTTTTGGATTTGGCATATCGTTGAAGCCATCTTCTTTTTTAATATGGCTAATTGCATCAACACGGAAACCATCAATTCCCTTATCAAGCCACCAATTAACTGTATCGTATAACACTTCACGAACTTCTTTATTCTCCCAGTTTAAATCTGGTTGTTTACGTGAGAATAAATGTAAATAATATTGTTCTGTTACTTCATCATATTCCCATGCCGAACCATTAAAAATACTTTCCCAGTTGTTTGGTTCCGCACCATCTTTACCATCATGCCAAATGTACCAATCACGCTTCGGATTGTCTTTAGATGAACGAGATTCAATAAACCATGGATGTTCATCACTCGTATGATTAATAACTAAATCAATAATAAGCTTCATGTCACGCTTATGAACTTCATCTAATAAAGCATCAAAATCCGCCATTGTACCAAACTCATCCATAATATCTTGATAATCACTAATATCATAACCATTATCATCATTGGGAGACTTATACATTGGACAAATCCAAATTACATCTATACCTAAATCTTTTAAATAATCCAGCTTTGCAATAATACCTTGTAAATCTCCAATACCATCACCATTTGAATCCATAAAGCTTCGTGGATAAATTTGATAAGCAACTGCTTCTTTCCACCATGTCTTATTCATAGTCATTCTCTCCTTTTGCATCCCATCGGAATTTTATGCAAACGTTTTCGTAACACTATCATAACAAAATATGAATAGTTTGCAACTGTTTTCATTGAACTCTATGTAGATTCCTTATTCTTATGCTTTATCCCGCTATTGGCCGGGCAGTAAGAACCCCACCTCAAAATTCAGCGAAAGTAAAGAAGTTCGGTGGGGATCGGGCTGCCCGTTAAAGTCCGATTGGTGAAGGCTAATAATCAGTGGAGGAGGAACAAAACTCCCACTGATTAAAGTTTCACTTTATTTATTTCTCGCAAAGGTAAATCTCATTCCTTACCTGCTCTTGTCCACGCACGTTACATACGCTTTTCATATATTAATAAAAAGCACTGCTTATTTTAGAAAGGAGTGATAAATTGAAACAAACAAAATTAACAGGTCGTATCGTTGTTCCCTCAGATCCTGACTATGACGTAGCCCGAATGAATTTAAATTTAAGTATTCCAAAACTCCCTTGTATTATTGTTTTTTGCCAAAATAAAAATGATGTGTGTAATGCCTTAAAATGGGCACGTGAACGTCATATACCATTTCGCTTAAGAAGCGGACGTCATAGCTATGAAAATTTTTCTCTTTTAAATAGAGGACTTATTATTGATGTGAGTGAAATGCATCGCATTACTGTTAATACAAATAAATTAACAGCAACAATTGAAGCTGGTGCAAATCTTGGTACGGTTTATAAAGAACTTTGGAATTATGGTGTTACAATACCGGCTGGTACAAGTGCAAGTGTTGGAATTGTTGGATTAACACTTGGTGGTGGTATCGGTATGCTTTCACGCTTATTTGGATTAACATGTGATCAATTAGTAGAATTTGAAATGGTACAAGCATGCGGTAAATTGGGCGCAAAAATCATTCGTGCAAACGAACAAGAAAACCCTAACTTGTTTTGGGCGTGCCGCGGCGGCGGTGGTGGAAACTTCGGAATTGTTACTTCTTTAACTTTTCGAGTACATCCTATAAAAAATGTATCAATCTTCTCCATCACATGGGAATGGGAAGATTTTATCGCTGCATTTCAAGCTTGGCAAAACTGGGCGCCTTATATAGATGAAGGTCTCACTTCATCAATTGAATTATTCGCAAAGCAACAAAATAAAGTTGAGGCACAAGGTGAGTTTGTTGGCTCTCCATCTGAACTCCATTCCTTATTATCACCGCTTCTTGAAACTGGTACCCCCTCTCTCTTTATAGATGAAGTTCCTTATATAAAGGCTGTTGAATTTTTTAACAGTGGTAACATCCCTGAAAACTTCAAGCGGTCCGGTTCCTACGTATATAAACCTATCCCTCTTAAAGGCATTCAAATCATGCAATATTTTCTTTCTCATGCACCAAATAAAGATGCGAGTATTTGGCACCAATCGCTCGTAGGTGCTGTGGAAAATATTTCGCCTACTGAAACAGCTTATTTCCATCGCAAAGCAATTATTGCGCAAGAATATATTACTTCTTGGAAATGCGATGATGAAGAAAATCGAAATATACGCTGGGTTAAAGATTTAAGAGAAAACTTAGATCCTTATACGCTAGGTGATTATGTCAATTGGCCCGATATCGACATTAAAAATTGGCAAACTAGTTATTATGGCTCTAACTTTCACAGATTACGTAAAGTGAAAACCATATATGATCCTTGCAATGTTTTTCGTTTTCAACAAAGTATCCCACCCTTTCATACGTAAAAAGGCGATAAAATAAAAAATCATCCAATATGCCGTTACCTCGCAGCATGTTGGATGATTCAAGTTAATTTTCTATATCTTTTCAAATTATTGCTCCTACTCATAAACTTTCAATTACGGATTAATTGTATTTCTCATCATTTTTATGCAATGAATGTAATTTAATATTTGGTACTTTATCTTTTTCAATACCGTTATTATGAGCAACAGGAATTTGAAATTCGAATTGCTTTGTCTCATGTTTTTGTAAATAGACTGGTTTCGGTACTGGATAACTTTTGGAAGTCTCTGTTGCATTATCATATAAAACAACTTTTAATGCTTGTGAATGATTACGATAATTTTTTAAAGTAACAATGCACTTTTGTTCAATATCCTCTCCATTTTTCTCCATTCTACATTGGCTATCTTCTTTTTTATATTCTATCGCCTCTACCCCTGTTTTTCCTGCGTAGTGCCATGTTTTATTCAATGTCTGGAGGATGTTATTTAGCATAAACGGCATCATTAAAATCAAAATACTAATGCCTACTACTTTTATCTTATTCATTGTTCTAAATGTACTAGATTTCTTTTTTACTAACCATTTTACAAATAATATAAATGCGATTATATGTAGTACGACAGAAACAATTACTATATTTGAGACTTTATAATCCATATAAATATATGTATGTACCGGAACATTATAGAAATTGAATAGTTTTTCCCC
Organism: Bacillus cereus group sp. BceL062; assembly: GCF_051780025.1. Taxonomy (NCBI): domain Bacteria; kingdom Bacillati; phylum Bacillota; class Bacilli; order Caryophanales; family Bacillaceae; genus Bacillus; species Bacillus cereus group sp. BceL062. Next base: position 123,492 of record NZ_JBPWGY010000011.1, read on the forward strand.
AATTAATTCATTATCGTTTGGAATTTTTAATAATAACAAAACCCCTATACTGTAACAAATAGCTACTAATCGATCATACTCAATTCGGACCATTCTTCCTCTCCTTCCCCTTACTTTTTTATTATCGATTTTAGCTATTTTTACCATACTATACAATCTTTTTATAGAGGATAACGTAAAAAAGCTCCTTATAAATATATAAAGAACTTTATTAATATACAGTATGAATTAGAAAATCCATATGCAATTTTCACATAGAGATTTCCTCAAAATATGTTGGATTATGTATTGTAATTTTTTTATCCAAAATTGTAACAATACTATCGTTTTTTAATTGTTTTAATACGCCGCTAACCGTCTCTCGAGACGTACCCGATATTTTTGATATTTCAATTGTTGTAAGTGGGCATGAAATTACAATTGTTTCGCCACTCTGTTCTCCTAAATCTTGCATTAAATAATTTAATGTTTGAATGACTCGATCTTGTGCATTAGGAATTGTAATGTTTTGCACTCGATTTTCGTTTAGTTTTAATATTGATGATAATTGCTGAACAACGTACATTAATTGCGTCCTACTAGATTTCACCATATCTTCAAAAATTACTGTCGGAATATAATATACCTCTACATCTGTCATCGCTTCTGCCGTATAGTTATATCCTCTGTCTGTAAACATACCACCATAAGGAAAAATAGAATACCGCTTTACATAGTCATCATATAATAAATTCCCACTTTGATTTACCCGCTCTAACTTTACAAAACCATCTAACATGAAGTAAATTCTTTCTCTTGAATCCCCTTCTAAAAATAAAAATTGACCTTTTTTATAAGTTCGCCAATAGACAAACTCCGTTAAACCTTTCAATTTCTTTTCTGTTAAATGAGCAAATAATTCAAACTGCTTTAAATCTTTAACTACGTTCCGTCTATTCATAAGATTCCCTCTCTCTTGCTGTATGTTGGAGCGAAAAATCAAGAAAGCGTATTCAAATTAAATTTTATCATAACTAACTTATATATTCAGATTTCATCATGAAAACTTTATGAACAATGATTACAAAAAATATTAATACATAAAAAGAATGAAGTTACTAACTCCATTCTTTTTTACTAATAAATAGCGTACATAATTATTTAAACATACATGCATACATTCTGTTTAGAAATAATAGTACCAGCTTTTTCTTCTAGTGCTTCATATACTTTTTCTAAAGACGTAATAATTGTTTTTCTTTTTGGATTTGTATTAACAAAATTAATAGCAGCTTCAATTTTTGGAAGCATACTTCCCGCAGCAAATTGTTTTTCTTCCATGTATTCTTCTAATTGATTCACTGTGACATGCTCTAATTTCTTTTGATTCAGTTGATTATAATTTACATACACATGATCAACTGCAGTTAAAATTACAAGCGTATCGGCATCTACTAATTCAGCTAATTTCTGCGCAGCGAAATCTTTATCGATAACCGCTTCAGTTCCTTTTAACCCTTCTTCAGAATCAATTACTGGAATTCCACCACCACCAACAGCTATCACTATATTTCCATCCTCAACTAAAGAATTAATTACTTTATGTTCATGAATACTTACAGGCTTCGGTGATGGAACAACACGTCTCCACCCTCTGCCAGCATCTTCTTTAAACACTGCTTTTGTTTCTTCCATTAATCTTCTGGCCTCTTCTTCTGTATAAAAAGGACCAATTGGTTTAGTTGGATTTTTAAATGCCTCATCTTTTTCATCCACGACAACGCGTGTTATAACCGTTGCTACGTCTTTTTTTATATTCCTTTTTTTCAATGCCTTTTCAATCGCATTTTCCATCCAATATCCAATCATCCCTTGGCTCATTGCACCACAAGTATCTAATGGCATTGCAGGTGTCTTTTCCGTTTCTGCAGCTTTTTGCTGTAATAAAATATTTCCCACTTGTGGACCATTTCCATGCGCAATTACTATATCTACATCATTTTCCATTATTTTCACAAGTTGTTCCGCTGTTTTTTCTAACGCTTCTTGCTGCGCTCCCGCAGTAGCTTTTCCAGACTGTATCGCATTTCCCCCTAGTGCAACTACAATTTTTCTTCGTGCCATATTTCAGCCCTCCAGTTGATTTCGATTTCACAACGCTTTATAAAGTAATACTGCCTGTAATTAATCCATAAATCGCAAAGAATGCTAAAGCACCAATTGCTACCGATGATGCTAATTCCACTCGAGTAAATATTTGCTTCGAACTCTTTTGCCTTTGAACATTGTAAAAAATAAAAATACCTGGCGCATATAAAGTCATTGTTAATAATAAATACTCTAAACCAGCTGCATAAACTAACCACACACCATACATACTTGCTATCAAACCAATTATTATATTTTTATTCCGATCCGCTTCTTCAGACTTTAAGCTATGCTTCAGTTGATAAAATGCTGAAAAAGCATATGGGATTAAAATAGCTGAAGATGCTAACGAGAATGCAAAGTTATACGCCTGATCGGAAACGACGAATGTTAATAAGAACATTTGAATTAAGCCATTTGTTATCCATAATGAATTTATTGGAGCTTTATTTTTATTTTCTTTTGCAAACCATTTTGGAAATACTCCGTCTTTAGCCGCCAAATACGGAATTTCAGATGCGAGTAAAGTCCAACCTAACCAAGCACCTAATACAGAGATAACTAAACCTAAATTAATAAAGATAGCACCCCATTTTCCAACAACACTTTCAAATAAATAAGCCATAGACGGATTTTTTAAATTAGCAATATCAGCTTGCTGCATAAGTCCAAGAGACAGTAATGTAATTAAAATGTAAATGATGAGTGTACCAATTAAGCCAATAACCGTTGCTTTCCCTACATCACTTCTATTTTTTGCTCGACTTGATAAAACAACAGCCCCTTCTACCCCAATGAACACCCATAAAGTTACAAGCATTGTACTTTTAACTTGGCTGCCAACTGCTCCCCATGAAAAAGAACCAGTTTGTCCCCAAAATCCATCTAGGAACGTATCAATATGAAACGCGAAGATTCCTATAACAATAAATACAAATACAGGTACTAATTTTGCGATTGTAGTTACTAAATTCACAAGTGCTGCTGATTGAACTCCACGTAAAATTAACATGTGAACACACCATAATAATACGCTTGCACCAATAATGGATGCTACATTTTGACCGCCCTCAAAGATTGGGAAGAAATACCCTAATGAAGAAAACAATAATGTGCCGTAAGCTACATTACCAAGCCAGGCAGATAGCCAATATCCCCACGCACTATTAAATCCCATAAAATTCCCAAATCCTGCTTTTGCATAACTAAAAATACCACCATCTAAATCTGGCCGTTTTACAGTTAGATTTTGAAAAGATAATCCAAGCGCAATCATCCCAATTCCTGTTATAACCCAACCAATAATAATGGCTCCAGCACCAGCACCTTTTGCCATATCACTTGCTAAATTAAATGCTCCACCGCCAATCATAGACCCCACTACAAGCGCCGTTAATGTAAACAACCCTAATTTCTTATCTTCACCCATTCCACTCACCTCTCTTTAATTGCAATAACAATACGAAAGCAATAGTGAATGATAGTGTCTAAAGGAGGAGAAAGAAGAAAGGAAGACTCCCTTTCTTCTTTACTCCATGTTTCCTAAAGTAGCTGCCATAACCGCTTTAATTGTATGCATTCTATTTTCAGCCTGATCAAATACTTTTGAATGTTTACTGCGGAATACTTCGTCAGTTACCTCCATTTCTCTCAGCCCATATTTCTCATAAACTTCCTCACCATACATCGTTTCAACATCATGGAATGCGGGTAAACAATGTAAGAAAATCACGTTTTCATTCCCTGTTTCTTTAATCATTTTCATATTTACTTGATAAGGTTTCAATAACTCGACACGTTCAGCAAATTTTTCTTCTTCTCCCATAGACACCCATACATCTGTATAAATTACATCTGCATTTGCAACAGCTTCTTCCACATTACTTGTTATCATTACCTGTTCATTATATTTTTTTGCTAAATCAATTACTTCTTGCTCTGGCCATAAAGATTCCGGTGTACAAATACGTACATCCATTCCAACAATCGCTCCACCAACTAGTAAACTATTAGCAACATTATTTCGTCCATCTCCAACGTAAACAAGCTTCACATTTTTTAATTTCCCTACATGTTCTCTAATTGTTAATAAATCTGCAAGTGTTTGTGTTGGATGCCACATATCTGTTAATCCATTCCAAACCGGTACACCAGAATTTTGTGCTAAAGATTCTACAGTTTCATGATTAAATCCACGAAATTCAATTCCGTCAAACATACGTCCTAACACTTTTGCTGTATCCTCTACGGATTCTTTTTTTCCAAGCTGAATATCACCTTTCCCTAAATATTCAGGGTTCGCACCTAAATCTGTACATGCTACTGTAAATGCACATCGCGTGCGAGTAGAGGTTTTTTCAAATAATAGCGCTACATTTTTACCTTCTAAATAATGATGTGGGACACCGTTTTTCTTTTTCTCTTTTAATTCTGCTGCTAAATCTAGAAAATATAACAATTCTTCTTGTGTAAAATCTTTTTCAGCTAGAAAACTTCTTCCTTTTAAATTTGGTCTAGTCATTAACATACTTCATCCCTACTTTCTCCGTTATTTATACTAAATATCTTTACGAACAATTGGCATACTCATGCAACGTGGACCCCCACGCCCACGAGATAATTCCGAACTTAGCACCTCAATGACTTCTATACCATGTTCCCGCAATAACGTATTGGATACATAGTTGCGATCATATGTAACAACTACACCTGGCGCAATTGCTAATGTATTAGAACCATCATTCCATTGTTCACGAGCGGAAGCAATTGCATCTCCTCCTCCACAAGGAATAAGAACTAATTCACTTAAACCTAATACCTCTTTTAATGCTTCCATTAAAGAAGTGCGATGTGTAATTTTAAGAGTTTCCACATCTGGACCTTTTTCTAAAATATAAATATTCATATTTCCTTTTGGCCCTTGAATGGCTGGGTGAATTGTAAACTTGTCATAATCAACCATTGTAAACACTGTATCTAAATGCATAAATGCTCGGCATTTTGGAATTTCTATTGCTAACACTTTCTTAATTTTATTTTGTCGACTAAAAAGATTTTTAGCTAAACGTTCAATTGCTTTAGCTGACGTACGGGCAGATACTCCAATTGCAATTGTTTCTTCATTTAAAATTAGCTCATCGCCACCTTCAATTGGAAACTTATAATCACGATCTAGCCAAATTGGTACATTGTGATTTACAAATCTTGGATGATATTTAATGATGTACTCCATGAATAATGATTCACGTCTACGCGCCGGTTCTCTCATCTTATTTATCGTTAATCCATCACCCACGCTAGCTGCTGGATCACGAGTAAAATATAAATTAGGCATTGGGTCTAAGTAAAACGGATAATGATCTTCCATTAATTCATATAAATGTGTCTTCTTACTTGTTTCAATCTCGTTTTTCCGTACACCACCCATAATTTTTTGAATTAATTCTTCATTTGAAAAGGAAAGTAAATATTCTTTTAAAGTTTGATGTGCAACATTTACGTCAGCCTGTCCTTCTTCTAAAATACGATCAACAAATTCTTCTCGAAGTTTTTTATCTACTAATGCCTCAGCAGCTAGTTTTTCTAAATAAAGAACTTCAACACCCCGATTGCGTAATGTTTGTGCAAAATAATCATGCTCTTTTTGAATAATTGGTAAGTATGGAATATCGTCAAATAATAATTGTTGCAAATAATCTGGCGTTAAGTTTTCCACTTCTTTACCAGGTCGTTTTAATAAAACTGTTTGTAATTCCCCAATCTCTGAAGTAACATGTATCGGATGCTTCATTTGTTGTACCTCCTTTTAAATATGTTTGATGTCTTACAAGTACATAATAAATGCTACGCGCCTTCATCTTTGTGAAAGCATCCACATTATCATTGTGAAATATTAAACAAGTTATTTTTTTAAAATCATATGAATTTGTATTTTTATAACACTTCATCCCGATTTTTCAATAAAAAAACACATATATTACGCATATATGTTGAATATTTAACTTCCGTATTTAAACAAAAATCCTGTTTTTAATTTTTATTAAAAACAGGATTTTGCATCTAAATAATTAAATTTAACCTTTCTTCTAAAATCTCCCTATCTGATTTTGACTGAGAAATGATAAGGCATGTATCATTTCCACATACACATCCTATTTTTTCTTTCCAATCTAGCTCATCAAACAAAACACCAATAACATGTGCATTACCGGGTAATGTTTTAATAACCATTAATTGATCTACACAATCAATTTTTACAACAACCTCTCGTAATTTTTTCTTTAACTTTATATCAGTTTGTAAATGCTCTTCTGAGAAAAATTTATATATCATTAATCCTTCTTGAGAAGGTACCTTCGTTAAATTTAACTCACGAATATCTCGAGAAACTGTAGCTTGTGTTACTAATACATCTTTTTTTGCTAACAATTCTACTAATCTTTCTTGCTTCTCTATTTCATACTCCTTTACAAATTGTTTAATTAATCGTTGTCTTTTTTCTTTTTTCATAAAAGACACCCCTTTTAATATTATAGCTCGCTATAATTTTCATCCGAAAGGGACAGAAAAGAATGTTGCGGAAACGTTCATAGTTTATACTTTTTAACTGTAGATATTAAATCTAGCTAAAAAAAGAGAAGAACAGCATTCTGTTCTTCTCTTTTACATTGAAAACCGTTCAATTGTTTGTTTTAAATCCGCTGATTGCTTCTCTAAGTCTTTTAATAATTGATCGATTGCTATCATATTTTTAGACTGTTGCAACGTCACACGTGCCACTTCTTGTGAACCAGCTGACGTTTCTTCCGCAATTGCTGCTACAGCCTTTGTTTGTGCTCCTGTTTGATGAATGTGATTCACTTGTTCGTTCATATAACTACTAATTTGCTTAGTTGCATCGGCTACTTCCATAACACTTGATGACATTTCTTTTAAAATTAATTCTGTAGCTTCTCCGCGTTTCGCCTCTTCTTTAGCTGTCTTCACCTGCTCTGTCATTTTCAATGCGACTTGCTGTACTTCATCTTGCATATTCCGTAATAACTGCGATATGTTTCTTGCGGAATGATCACTTTCATCAGCAAGTTTACGTACTTCTTCTGCTACAACTGCAAAGCCCCTTCCATGCTCCCCTGCACGAGCTGCCTCAATAGAAGCGTTGAGTGCTAATAAATTTGTTTGGCTAGCAATCTCACTCACAACAGAAACAATGTGTTCAACTTGTTTCATTCGCTCTTCTAATTTCTGTACATTTTCCATCGAATCTTCATTTTCTCTCGCCAATGTTTGAATACCTTGAATTAAAGAAGTAAAGACACGTGTACTTTGTCCTAAAGCTTGAACCATTTCTGAAGACAACTCGTCAGACTGTTTTGCTTTTCCTTCTACTTCATTTGCAATAGAAGTCGTTGTATCAACAGTAGAAACGATCGCTTGAATCGATGCTGCTGATTGCTCGGCACCGGAAGAAATCTCCGCAAGGGTTTCAGACACACCTTGTGCTTGCTTTGTCGCTTCACCTGTTTGTTTTCTAATTTGCTGAACTTGATTATTTGTATACGAAAATGTAGTATCGATATTTTTTACCATGCCCCTTAAGTTCCCTAGCATCATATTAAATGCAACACTTAAAGATTTTATCTCATCATCGGTCTTTGGCAATGGGACATCTTCACGAATATCACCTTCAGCCGCTTTCCTTGCTGCTTCTTCCAACTTTCGAAGTGGTTTAATTAAAAATATTGCTGCCCCATACGCTAAAATTCCAGACCATACTACACCTAATAACATAACGATAATATTATAAACAGTTTGACTTACATAACTTTGAAAATAATCATATATAACGTAAATGAAAATTAAACTTGTTGAATATGTAATGAAAGCTAGAATTGTAGTAAATAACATAAGCTGTATACGCAAGCCAAAGGAAAATGTTTTTCTTTCTTTTCCCATCTCTTCTTTCCCCCTTCTTATAAGCAATATAAGTACTACCTATATATTATTATCCATATTTTCGTTATAGAAAGATATAGGGATTTTAAAAATCATTATTTCTTTGAATATTAAATCCCCTGAAAAAAATAAAGGATTCTGACAATTTATGACTAATAACAGAAATAAGGGGCAACATTTGTAAAATATATTTTTGACTGGGGGTTTTGTATGATTCAAGTTCGAAATCTAATAAAATCATTTGGCTCACTTGATGTTTTAAAAGGAATTGATTTAGAAGTAAAAGAAAAAGAAGTTGTTGTTTTAATCGGTGCCAGTGGTTCCGGCAAAAGTACATTACTTCGTTGTCTTAACTTTTTAGAAATGTACGATGAAGGTGAAATTCACTTACAAGGTGAACGAATTGATCCAAAGCATTCAAATTTAAACAAAGTCCGTGAAAATGTCGGTATGGTTTTTCAACACTTTAACCTCTTTCCTCATATGACCTCACTAGAAAACATCATAGAAGCACCTATTCACGTAAAAAAATTGGAAACAGCAGACGCGAAGGACGTTGGGAATCAACTCCTACAAAAAGTCGGCCTACAAGATAAGGCGAATGTAACTCCTCACCTACTTTCAGGTGGTCAAAAACAACGCGTTGCGATTGCACGAGCTCTTGCTATGAATCCTAAAATTATGCTATTTGATGAACCTACCTCAGCCTTAGACCCTGAACTCGTTGGAGAAGTATTGCAAGTTATGAAAGAACTTGCTGAAGAAGGAATGACAATGGTTATTGTTACTCATGAAATGAATTTCGCAAGAGATGTAGCTGATCGCGTCATCTTTATGGATGACGGAAAAATTGTAGAGGATGCTCCGCCAGCGCAATTCTTTTCAGCTCCATCACATGAACGAGCAAAACAGTTTTTACGTAACGTTTTATAATGTAACTTCTATTTCAAACGTAAAGAAATACATTTATACGGTGCACAACTAATTGTCCAAATAAAATATCTCGATAACATACTTAAAACCATCCGTATGATCAATATATAGGAGGGGTCTTATGAAAAGAAAACTATTAACCATTGTTGCGAGTATTACACTATGTACATCATTCATACTGGGAGCCTGTAGTAAGGAAAGCTCGACTACTTCATCAAATGGTGAAAAGGAATTTCGTTATGCGATGAGTGGATTATACAAACCTTTTAACTATAAAGAAAATGACGGAAAACTTGCCGGATTTGATGTAGAAATAGGTGAGGCGCTCGCGAAAAAGATGGGAATGAAACCCGCTCCTATTACAAATCCGTGGGAAACGCTAATTCAAGGTCTACAATCAAAAAAATATGATGCAATCTTAGGAAGTATGGCCATTACAGAAGAACGATTAAAAGCTGTTAGTTTCTCAAACCCATATTATCGCTCTGGTGCCCAGATTTTCGTAGCTAAAAAGAATACATCCATCTCTTCTCCAGAAGATTTGAAAGGAAAGAAAATTGGTGTTGTAAAAGCTAGTACCTTTAAAACTCTTGTTTCAAAACATACAGATCAAATTACAGAATACGATAGTGATATTACCGCTCTTATGGACTTAGAGCCTGGGCGTGTGGACGCAGTAATCACTGATCAAATGGTTGGTCTTCGAATGATTAAAGAAGGTAAATCAAATATAAAAGAAGCTGGAAAACCATTAAATCTTGATGAAATGGGAATTGCTATTCGCAAAGATGATAAAGAAATGGTTAAGAAAGTAAATAAGGCTTTAGATGAAATCATTAAAGATGGTACGTACGAAAAGATTAGTAAAAAATGGTTTGGTCGTAATATTCTTGGAGAAGAGGCAAAAACGAAGTAAGTTAACTATTCAAAGATTCCATAAATCATGCCCCACTTTTTATGTGGGGTATTTCATTCCCTACTAAAATCTATACACTATGAGGTGAAACGCATGTTTGAAATTTTTATCTCTACCTACCCCACACTCTTAAAAGCTACTATTGTCACATTACAATTAACATTAACTTCCCTAGTACTCGGCTCATTAATTGGATTACTATTCGCTTTCTTTCGAATCTCTAACAATAAAGTTCTAAATAGTATCGCTCATGTCTACATCGCCATTATTCGTGGTACACCTTTAATTGTTCAAATCGCAATTCTCTATTTTGGTATTACATCTGTTGTTGTGTTCACCCCTTTTTGGGCAGGAGCAATTGCTTTAGCAATTCATAACGGTGCATATATTACCGAAATTTTCCGTGGATCCATTCAATCCGTTGACCGTGGACAATTAGAAGCTGCTCGCTCTTTAGGCATGCCTTACCCTTTGGCGATGCGCCGAATTATATTACCACAAGCATTTCGTCTATCTCTTCCTCCTCTGGGTAATCAATTTATTATTGGATTGAAAGATTCCTCACTTGTTGCTTACGTAGGACTGTCCGAATTATGGGGATCGGGTTTATCAATTGCCGCAAGTAACTTCCAACAATTAGATACATATGTAATCGTTGGTTTATATTATCTCGTACTCGTTCTCCTATTTACTTATTTTGTTAACCTTTTAGAAAAACGATTACAGCGCAAAGAGACAAACTCTATCCAAGTCCATACAAAGAATAAAAAAGAAGTTTCTTTATAAAAAAAAGCAAGCCTGAGATGGCTTGCTTTTTCACTGCAAAATATATCAACTTTTACTGATTTACTTTTTTAATATTCTCTTTTTCTTCTATATGTTCCTCACGATATGAAATATTATGAGGGTCTAATCCATTTCCTAAAGAACCGTAGAAATGTTCTCTATGCGGATCAACTAATTCACTTCCATGATAATACACACGTGGTGTATTCCAAAGTGCTGCCAATGCTTTTGTCATCGGCATTTCGTGATAGCGTTCCGGCCACATTTCTTTAATCTTCTCTTTTACTAACGGATAGTATTTAGAGCTCATAGCAGGGAACAGATGATGTTCTGTATGATACGAGAAATTGAAATGTAAAACGTCTACCCAGCGCGGCACTGTTACTGATAAACAGTTTGCTAACGGATCATTTACTGGAACAATTGGATTTAAGCGGTGATTTGTTGCGATATATGCCATTACAATAAAGTTAGCAATTAACAACGGAATTACATATGCAAATAACCATTTTCCAGGTCCCATAATAAATAATAAACTAATCCAAACTGTCCAAGGCAAAAGAAGTTGAAGCCATACAGATTTTTGATTCGATGACTTAAATTCTTTTATAAAATGAAAGAACATTCGAGTTGAATGCAATGTAAATTGAATTGTTAGTGACAGGAAACTAAAGAATGAACGTACATGAAGAGGCATACGATATACCCAACTTAAAAACTTACTTTTTTTAAGCTTCTCAAGTGTCGGCCATGCATCTGGATCATTCTCTTCATGCTGTGTATGAACATGATGCGTTGCATTATGCCACTTTCTCCAAAGTTTTGGTCCTGTTGATAATGGCATAAATGCAATCGCGCCTAAGAAATCACGAAGCCATGCCTTTCTTACAACTGTTCCATGTAAAATTTCATGCCCTAAAAACCCAAGTGAAGCAAAACATAGTCCGAGAACAATCGCAATTCCTAGATTTGCCCACACATTCAATTCAAATACACCAATCGCTATTAACCCCGCTAATGCCACAAGTAAATAAGCCAGTCCACCAAATAAACGAGTAGGAACTGGTTTAAATGCTTTTTTTGGCAAATGTGGTGATACACGTGCTGCATACCACCCAAACGTATGAAGCTCCTTCATCCTTTTGCCCCTTTCTTATGCCGCGCCCTGCGCAACTTGCATATATTAATTCTTGCTTCCAGATTGATTTTACTAGGTGATCCAAAAAGCATTTATTATAAGGAAAATATACTCACTCTATCGTCACTTATTTTTCGCTTTTATTATCAATGAAAAACATTTCTCTTTTTACTCTCTATCAACCTTTCCACATGATGAATCATAACAATAGAATTTCTATATTGTCAACAACTTTTATGACCTAGTAATAAAAGTTGGTTATATTTTTATAATCATACTTTATTTCACTAAAGAAAAAGTATAGATTTCATACGGATTTATCCACTATATATATACATATACTTAAATACCATGGACTCTATCTCATTCAAGAATCCTCTATGTGATCAATAAATGGAATCACTTAAATTTAGTTTTATATACATGCTACTTCTTCATAATGCCCTATCAAATTAATTATATTAAAATAATTTATTCCCTCTTTTAATAAAAGTAGACTCCTTCTAAAATAACGCACATGAATTTCATATAATATGGAAATATTAAAAGGAAAATTGTTCTAAAATCAGGAGGTTTCCACAATGACAAGTGATATATTTCCACAACTGCCCTTATCTTATTGGATTGAATCTACTCCGTTTCCTACTTTTCCTCGTTTATCCGAAAATATAAAGACGAAAGTTGCTGTTATCGGTGCTGGTATTACGGGTATTACTACTGCCTATTTACTTGCAAAAGAAGGCATCGACGTTGTTTTAATTGATTCTGGTCTTATTTTAAATGGAACAACTGGGCATACAACAGCAAAAGTAACAGCACAACATGATCTTATTTACGACGAATTAATAAATCATTTCGGTGTGGAAAAAGCCAGGCTTTACTATGAATCAAATAATCATGCTCTACAATTCATAAATGACACTGTGCAAACATATAAAATCGACTGTAATTTTTCAAATGAAGATTCATACTTGTATACAACTACTGATAACGGTTTAAGAAATTTATCGAAAGAATATGAAGCTTATCAAAAATTAAATATACCTTGTGACTATGTTCAATCTCTATCGATTCCTATTCCAGTACAATCTGCACTTGTAATGAAAAATCAAGCGCAATTCCACCCCCTCCTTTATTTGAAAACACTTTTAGAAAAGTTTGTGGAGATGGGAGGAAAGGTCTATGAACAAACAACAGCTATGGATGTGGAAAAAGGAGATTATCCACAAGTAATTACAAAGGAGGGGCATCGCATTACTTGTGAATATGTCGTCTCTTGTTCTCACTTTCCTTTTTATGATGCGAATAGCTTTTTCTTTACGCGAATGTACGCAGAACGCTCCTATGCTCTTGCAATAAAAGCAAAAACGGATTATCCAGGTGGCATGTATTTAAGTATTGATGATCCAAAACGCTCCTTACGCTATATAACAAACAATGGAGAAAAGTTGATTTTGATTGGCGGAGAGAGCCATAAAACGGGACAGGGAATAAATACGATGCTTCATTATGAAGCACTCTATTCTTTTGCTGAAGCAACTTTTGGAGTAGATGAAGTTCCCTATAGATGGTCAACACAAGATTTGATTACGCTAGACAAGCTCCCTTATATCGGACATATTAACGAAAGCAATCCAAATATATTTGTTGCAACTGGATATCGCAAATGGGGAATGACAACAGGAACTACTGCAGCTCATTTACTGAAGGATTCCATTCTAAAAGTCCACAGCCCATATAAAGAGCTGTTTGCACCATCACGCTTTCATGCAAATCCAGATATAAAAACATTCCTTTCTCAAAACATTGATGTTGCTAAACATTTAATTGAAGGGAAACTTGAAACTGCATTACGTAAACCAGAGGATCTTGAAGTTGGCGAAGGATCCGTTGTACATGTCAACGGTAAACGAGCAGGTGCTTATAAAGATAAAGAAGGAAAACTACATATCGTCGATACGACTTGTACACACCTCGGCTGTGAAGTTGAATGGAATAACGGTGATTGTACTTGGGATTGTCCTTGCCACGGTTCTCGTTTTTCAATTGATGGCGATGTTATGGAAGGGCCAGCAGATCAACCATTAAAACGAGTTGATAACGAATAAAAAAACAAAGAAGTTCAACAAGAATCCTGTTGAACTTCTTTGTTTTTCATGACACCTTTTCATATAATTTTCGACATAAGAAGGGGAATATTAACAGTAAATAAAATAATATATTCATCTACAAATAAAAGGGGGGGAATACTATGCAACCTTCTGCTCCACCTCATCTAGAATCTACAGAAACTATCTTTTCAAGCTCTATTACAAAACTTGTTGTTTTTATTTGTTGGCTCGCCATTCTAGCTGACGGATATGATTTAGGTATTTACGGTGCCGTTCTGCCAAAGCTTTTAGAAGACAACAGCTGGGCACTATCACCAGCTCAAGCTGGAACAATTGCCAGCTATGCTCTATTTGGGATGTTTATTGGCGCTATTCTAGTCGGAACCATTACAGATTTAATTGGACGAAAGTGGACACTTATATGCTGTTTAGTTCTTTTTTCTATCACAATGGGCTTAGCTGCAATTGCTCCTTCTCCTGAATTATTTGGGCTATCTCGATTTATCGGAGGAATCGGATTAGGCGGTGTTATCCCAACAGCTTCCGCACTTACTGTTGAATATTCACCAAAAAAACGACAATCTTTTATTTATGCTCTTATGTTTACCGGCTATCCTTTAGGTATCGTGTTAGGTGCTATTTTATCCATGTTTATGTTAGAAGATTTCGGATGGAGAATTATGTTTGGCATCGGCATGATTCCGCTACTCCTCATTCCTTTCATTATTCGTTATTTACCTGAGTCCATTCAATTTTTATTGTCGCGGAATCGACAAGAAGAAGTGAACAAAATTCTTAATCGCTTTCAAATTGAATTCCATGTAAAAGATGAAATTTCCAAAGCACCATCTAATATACAAAAGAAAAATGGATTTCTTACGTTATTCTCAAAAGAATACATAAAAGCAACGCTACTTTTTTGGATCACTTATATAATGGGAATGTTTTTAATATACGGTTTAAATACTTGGTTACCACAGATGATGCGTCAGGCAGGATATCCTCTTGGATCTAGTTTATCATTTCTACTTATGCTAAATATTACTGCAGCTATCGGCGCATTATTTGCCGGGGCGATTGCCGATCGTATAGGAGCAAAAATTGTTATTAGCATCTCCTATCTTATGGCAGCCATATGTATTGGACTATTAACAATTAAACCATCTGTTACAATCATTTATCTTTTAATTGGTCTTGCTGGAATTGGATCAGTCGGTATTACTCAAATATTAAATGCTTATGTAACACAATACTTCCCATCACATATACGAGCTACCTCCTTAGGCTGGGGACTTGGACTTGGCCGAGTTGGTGCAATTGCTGGCCCTATTCTTGTCGGTATTATTATGACAATGCAATATGACTTAGCATGGAATTTTTACTTATTCTCTTTTGCAGGTCTTATCGCAGCTATATCTGTTTTCTTTATTCCTACAAGATAAAGTGAAACTTTAATCAGTGTTGAGGTGCATCCCCAGCTGATTATTAGTCCACACCAATCAGGCGTTTACGGGCAGTAAGGCTCCCACAAATAGCGGGATAAAAAAAGAGCACAAATTTACTTGTGCTCTTTTTTATTTGCTTCAAACAACATGTTTCTAAATAGTGTATTCAAACTCTCAATATCAATCCCTAATCCCTTTTCAATCCCTTTCACGTATTGCTGATAATAATCAATTTGTTCTTCTAAAAATTGATTTAACACCTGAATTTTCAATCCAACATCTAATTCCGTACCCGCTTTTTTCTTTATTAACAACTTCTCAATCTCATTCAATACACTACGTTCTATAGATAGTTCTGTAATCAATCGATTAAATTCTACTGGAGGTAATGTCCCTTTCTCTTCTAGCCACTGACAAGCTAAAATAGGACGTAATACATAAAAGTACTTTTTCAACTTTACATTCTCACCTTGCAAAAATTCACGATAATTTTTTGAAGCCATATGTAAGTAATGATATATCGTTGCTTTTGGATCAAAATTATTTTCACTCATTTGCTGAAGCTGCTCTGGAAAGTTAGAGTTTTTCGAATAAAAAATTGATGATCGAATCCACTCAAGTAAAGCTGGATTTGACTTCGCAAACAGTTGTAATGCCTTTTTAATATCCCAGCCACTTATATCTAAGTCATCACTAATTGGATATTCAATTACATCACGTTTATCATGAATTGATAAATACCATTCTACCGGATGTATATAAACAAACCTAACATCATAATCGCTATCCTTCGATGGAAATCCCCAAGCACGACTCCCCGATTCCACTGCAAATAAAATTTTCACATCATTCTCTTCTTCAATTCTTTCTAACTCTAATTCAATTTTTTCTCTCATTTCATACCATCCCCATTTTTTGATTATTTCCTTGGAAATTCGACAAATATACTATTAATTTTACTACACACTAAAATAACTGCCAGAATTTTTCTGACAGTTTAACAAAGACTATTTTTTCTTTTCAATTACAGTAGCGGTAATTCGTTCAAACTCTTTTTGAATTTCCTCTTTATATGCATCCACTTTTGAAAAATCCATAGCAGCAATATAAATTCGTTCTAATTTATCACGAACTGATTTTGCTTTTGCTAAGAAAGACATCGCCTCATTCATTTTTGCTTTATATTGAATGGAAACGTCACGAATTTCTGTAGCATACTTCTCATCCGTCCCCGGTTTAACAATAAGAGCATACATATCTATAATCTCATCACCCACGCGACTTGGAAAATATTCATGTGGTGCGGTACTATCAAAAATTGCAAATCCTAATTCTCTTACAATAACCATATCAAGACTATTCGGGTCAAATCCGCAATGATATACTTCAACGTCAAAACCTTTTTCTTCTGCTGCCTTCGATAACTTTTTGAGCATTGTTGATTTTCCAGAGCCCGGGCGTCCTTTTATAAAATAACGATGTGGCAATCCTTCTGTTAAATTAGGAACAAAATCAACTGCTCCTTTCGGTGTAGCAGCCCCTAAAAAACGATGTTTCACAATCGATTGTTGCCCCTTTTTATCTGCAAATAATTTCTGAATTAGCTGATCTGTTAGTTCATTTGCTTTATTAAAATCAATGTTATTAATATATATTTTCTCCCACTCATCATGTATAACTAATGCCTCTTTAAAACATCCGTAAGCAGATTTGAAAGCCTTGCTCGCATCTGATACAAACCGTTCAATTTCTACCTTCTGCTTTCTTAATTTACCTGAGTCCCAAGCAACTCCTAAATTTATATACTCTTCAATAACTCCTGGCATTTTCGGCTCAATAACATGCGGTGATGTTCCATCAACAATTCCCACTTTTAATTTCGGAATAATCACCGCATCAACCGACTTATTATCAGAAGAACAATGCAAAAGCTCAATATCATATCCTTTTTCAACCCATTCACGACCTATTGCCTTAATTAAAGAAGATTTTCCCGTTCCTGGACCACCCTTTAAAATAAACAACCTATCTAGCCCTTTTAAATTCTCTTCGTATAAATTATGAAATCCTCTAGCTGTATTACCACCAGCATA
Source organism: Bacillus cereus group sp. BceL062 (assembly GCF_051780025.1). NCBI lineage: Bacteria > Bacillati > Bacillota > Bacilli > Caryophanales > Bacillaceae > Bacillus > Bacillus cereus group sp. BceL062. The sequence goes on from NZ_JBPWGY010000011.1 coordinate 140,996, forward strand.
ATAATTTAACACATTCCCTGTCACTGCACTCACTCCTTCGCAACAGTCTACTTACATAAGCTACAATATGCGAGCAACTTTATTTGGGTGAACACCTAATTTGTATTGCGTGAAAAAAGGAAATGAATTACAATTTAAATATCATGAATATTCCGAATTCCAAAACTGAATAAACCTTTATCAAGAGAGGCAGAGGGACCGGCCCTTTGAAGCCCAGCAACCTCAGTTTATAAGAACTGAATAGGTGCTAATTCCTGCAAAATGCATTGCATTTTGGAAGATAAAACGCAACTAGTATGTAAAGCCCATCTTTCTTGATCATGAAAGATGGGCTTTTTATTATTTGAAAAACATATATTGGAGGTATTTAAAATGAAAGTAATTGATCTATCACAAACGTTTGAAAATAATATGTCTCAATTTCCCGGAACACCAACAATCCAACTAGAAGCCATTACAAGCGTTGAAGAAACGGGATATCAAGTTACAGATTTCCATTCGGTCGTTCATGTCGGTACACATTGCGACGCTCCTGCGCATTTTATTTCTGGTGCAACAACGATTGATCAATTGCCCCTTGATCAGTTTGTAGGTGAAGCAGTTCTCATCGATGTCACTCATGTTCAAGAGAGAAAACTCCCTAAAGAAGTATTGCATAATGCCGACATAAAAAAAGACGATATTGTCATTTTCCATTCTAATCTATCTAATAAATGGAATACAGAAGCTTATGAGAAAGAAGCATTTTATCTTTCCGAAGAATTAGCTGAAGAACTAGTTGAATTAAAAATAAAATCAGTCGGTTTAGATTTTATTTCTCCCGATGAAGTAACGACAGAAACATCACCCATTCATCACATACTGTTAGGCAATAATATTTTCTTAATTGAAAACTTAACAAATCTAGATGCTATTAAAGCAAAACGTTTCTTTTTCTCAGCAGCACCTTTAAAAATTAAAAATAGTGACGGTGCTTTCGCAAGGGCATTCGCTGTTATTTTTTAAAATATGGACTACAAAAAAGCAAAGATCATCACTGACCTTTGCTTCTATATTTTTTATTTACATTAAGGAAAAATTGTTCCAACCGGGGACGTACCCAAGCTAAATAATCTTTCTCTTTCTTCTTTGTACAAGCTATCTCTTCCCCATCTACCATTCCAACAAGTTCTAGCTCTAACAGTTGCCTCGTGAATGCTAGTATATTTACTTCTTCTGCTGGATACTCTTCTTTTAATTTCTCCTCAATTTCTCCCAATAAAAAACCGTCACGCATCATTGCCAATGCATCAATCCAAAGTGGCGGCATTTCATATTTTTCTCCTGTAATTGTATCTTTTACAATATAATTCTTTTGCTCTTTTCGAAATTGAATCGTGTGTAAGCATACAGTCGAATTTAATGTTAATTCCATCAATACCACCTCTTTCATCATATCTGCATAGAAAAAAGGATGCGCGGGCACCCCTTCTTTTCTTTTCATAACACTACCGAACCGTTACATGAGTAACCAATCTCATGTCGATATTTTCCTCCATTATAAACGAAGTATTTTATAAAAAAAACCCTTCTTGAAACATTTTATTAAATGTTTATATTTACACAAGAAGAACACTTTTCTGAAAAATATTTTCTTCTACTTCGCTACATCGTCGGTAAATAAATTTCCACTTTCGTTCCCACACCCATACTACTTTGAATCGTGATACTCCCTTGATGTTCTTTAATAATTTTATATGTAATCATTAAACCAAGCCCTGTACCATTCTCCTTCGTTGTGTAAAAAGCCTTTCCAATCTTCTCTAATTTTCCTGCCTCTATACCAAATCCTTGATCCTCGACAGCAATACACAAATACCCCTTAGTTTTTTCATATGCCCGAATATGAATATCCCCACCTTCTGGCATTGATTCTATTCCGTTTTTAATAATATTTAACAACACTTGTTTTAATTGTTTATCATCACCGTTTATAACGGGTAAGTTTCCATCTATTTGCAAATAAACTTTCACTTTATATTGACTCGCATAACTTTCCATTAACTGCACAACATATAAAAGGATTTCCCGTATGTTACACCATTCATAATTTGTTGGTTTCGGTTTTCCTAATAACATCAATTCGCTAACAAATCCGTTAATTCTCTCAATTTCTTGTAACATTATTTCATAGCTCATCATATCTTCAGGGTTTCTTTCTTTTTGCATTTGCGTAAACCCCTTCAAAGCCGTTAATGGATTTCGGATTTCATGCGCAATTGTTGTAGACATAGTCCCAATTACAGCTAAATTTTCCGTCTCTTTCATATTGTTCATCATTTCAACAACCGTTCTTACATAAGATTGAAATCGTTTCAACAAAGAATGTGAAATAATGAAATAGAATACACATAAGACAAGCGGAATCACAACTTTTAGATCTTGTAGTATCAATGTAAAAAGTACGTACTTTCCAATTACACTAAAGGAAACTAAATAAAAATATTTTCTGTTCACGAAAACCGGTGCAAATAAAATTAATAACATTTCTACCATACTACCATGTTCAAAAGCTCTATCCGTTCGCAAATAAATCATTAAATTATTTATAAGATTGATAAACATGTAGCCAAATAAAAATAAATATTTTATAGAATATACATAACCTCTTTTTTGAAGATACATTGAAATAGGGAATAATACTATTACAAATATATATACGCCTATTCCAAGGCTTCCTTCTGGCCACCCTACCGTTGTTCCATTAATATTTATAGCAGGATATACAAAATAATATATAGCGTCATATGAAAAGAATATAATATAGAATAATAATATAAATACCTTTAAAGCTTTTCTTTCTTCATAAATCAAGCTCTTGTATTTGTTCATATAAAAACTCCCCTTGATCGATACGAAAAAAAATCCCCACCGTTATCTCCTTAAATTATAAGTATGAAATTGCTTTCAGGGCAATACGTAACCTTATAATACTAAAAAGGAAGGAGACTTCTCCTTCCTTTCTAGTCACAACTTATATCCATCTGACCCTATCATGTAGCAGTCCATCCGTAAAATCATTATGCCCTATTACAAAATCCTTCATATATAAATTTAAATATTCACCGTACTTACTTTCTGTATTTAATAATAATTCCTCGACATAATAAGCACCTTGTCCAAAGTGATCTAAAAGTAAACTACACAAACCTGCATAAATTCCACACCCTACTTGGAAGTAAGTTGCATTCGTTTTATATTTATGAAAAACTTGGCTACTATTCATTACGTTATACATATACGTCTCGCCATTTTCATAAACGAGTAATACACCTACTAGATCCTCTCCTGCAACCTCTTCTTCCGCTGGATTGAATACTTTACGATTCCAGTTCCATAAATCTTCTACCTTATCTAAGTTCTGTCTAATTACATTTGTTGTATACTCATTAATTCGGTAAAGAAAACCAACTTCCATGTTGAAATTTTTCCCTAAAATTAAAACTTCCTCATGTGGCATTAAGCAACCATAAAACTCTCTTTCTCCTAACTTCACTTTATACTCTGAAGCATATACATCCTCATAAAAATAAAGAGGACGATGATGACTCATATACATCGGATAACTCCATATCGCTTCGTCTAGAAATCGCTCTACTGCCCATGACGTATAAAGTGTATACGGCTTTATAAGTGCCGTATCATTCAAAAACGACGTATCATGTTCTACAATATAGCATGCTTGTGGCTGTTCATTCGGCCGTTCTTTCATAAGTTCAACAACCATCCATTGAACAACACCTGGATTCATACCTGAACCTATAATCGCCTTTGTATTTGTAAATTTTTCTTTCTCTTTCTCAAACCTCGTATATCGTTCCGTAAGCTGAAATCCAAGTAAACTATCGTCCTGATCTACTGCCTCATTTTCCAAAGCTGAATTAATATAAAAGATTCCAAGTTCATTACAACAGCTCAGTACCCTGATCGTATCTGCACCCGAAACATCAATAACAACACTCGTACTTTTTTCTGTTAAATGCTGTTTAAATTTCACTACATCTTGAAGGTCTATTTCATATAATGACAAATGACCTTTCAAATTTGGAAACAACTCATCATAATAAGCCCTATCTTTTTGTTTTATATCAACCAAATGAAATGTAACATTCTTTATCACTTCATAAATTGGATCTTTTTCATTTGCTATCGCTTGATTTAAAATTGCTAAAACTGCCTTCGCTGCTCCACCAGCACTACCAAGTAATGTAATCGATAACGAATTTGGAAACGGCTCCACAAATAAAACCCCTTTAGTAAATTAGTTGAGCAGTTCTTCCTCAAAAAATAAATTGAATACATCAAAAGGTGGCTCGTACATATTTTTTATAATTTAGCACCAGATTGCCTCTTCAAAAATCATACTAACATAATTTATATTCAATTCATTTTTCCCCTCATATCCAAATCGAACTAAACAAACAGGCCCGACCTTTCCTTCTGCATATAAAAGAAAAAGCCAGCCCTTTCAACTAGCCTACGGACAATGGACAGACTTTACATGTTGAATATTCACATACATTTTTGCATCACGCGCTTTTAATATTTCAATATGTCCTTCATCGATCTTCGCCATTTTTCCAATTTTATTGGATTCCTCGCCTAAATCGAACACCATAATCTTTCCATACATTTTAATAAGTTGCTCCTCAAACGTTCGAGCTAACGTAATATTTAATGGATTTACGGGGAGTTCATTTTTATTGAGGGAATAAGGCACTTGGTTTTCTTTATACGGAATTAACCATTTTAAGTGCTTTAAAGATATATATACAGTTTTATAGACTGGACTATAAAAAACAATATAATCGTTCATTACACTTGTAACATATCCATGTATTGGAGCATTACCTGCTACATAAATTTCTGTGAAAATCCCTTTAGATGTGCTTAATACTTTCCTCAAAGAAATTGAAGGAGATTCCCTTTTAATTACAGAATCTACATCAGGTTTTAATATTTCTTCATCATATGGTCTTAAAAACTTATAATATTGGATATGATATAAAGATATATATACGTAGTCTTGTCCATTGTAAAGAACAACAATATCATTTCCTACATCGATTAATACGCCTTTAAATCTCTTTTCACCAATTAATTTAACATATATATTTTCTCCAATACTTTTGTGTAACTCATTCATCTATATCCTCCTTCCTATGAAATTACAATTTCCCTTTCTTTTATTCTAAAAATAATCAGGGGCAATGTTCTGTTTTTTAATAGTAAGAAACCCTTTTTCATATATCCAAAAATAATTACAGAGAAATATGAAATCATTCTTCATTTTCAATCATAATGCCCCTTTTATTTATTAAACATTATTCTTCTTCATTCTTTTTGTTTTTAACTATTTGACTCACACTCTTAATATGGGAATTAATCACATAAATGACCTCATCACCATTAACTAGTGTAATATTCCCATCATGTATATCACTTAATAAACCTTCCACACACTCTGGTCCACCACGATTAATCTTTATCCATTTATACTTCAAGTCATTTAATGCATCTAAAAAAGTATCTTCTTCCGCATAAAAACATGAACCATATTCTCCTTGTGCCTCTTTCACTTTTCTAACTAGACTCTTCACATGTTTCAGCTGATAATACACTAATTCTCCATGAGGTAATTGTAGTGTAAGGTAATCTTTTCCTAACAATGACAGTACACCTACTCGACTTTCCGGTCCACGAAGATTTACTTTTACATTCTCACCAACTAAACCTTTGATTTGATCACAGCATAATACATCCTTCAAATTCATACCCTCCTTTCTGTTTTATCTTCCTCTACTTGATTGTCTTAGTGCGCGAGCTCGATTTGAATTATTGCTGTTTTCATTACTTTTCTCATTGCTACTCTCATCACTACTCTCATCACTCTGTCCACTTACAGATGCATTATAATTAACACTCTTAATATGAGATAGTGCAATTAATACAACTTCTTCTTTAATAATCAATGTTACATAACCGCCAGAAACATCTTGTAAAATACCTTCAATTTTCTCTGGTCCACCACGGTTAATTTTCACCCAGCGGTATTTGAAGCTTTGAAGTAGCGTTTCAAAGTCTTCTGCAATGTCTTCTTCCACCCATTCTAAATCACCTACTCCACCATCTTTCGTATTTTGGGTAATGCTTTTCAGATGGCGAAGCTGGTAGTAATGGCTCTCTCCTTTTTCATTCTCTAATCCGAAGTAGTCCGCACCTAATGATACTATTGTTCCTTTTTGAGATTCTGGTCCACCTCTGTTCACTCTTACATAAGATCCAATTAAGTCTTTCAAAAAATCCCAATGAAATAAACTCACGAGAAAACCCCTTCCATTAATTTATAAGCTTTTGCACTGATAGTATATGTATCTGTACAGGTTACGTTCTCTATGTTTGTCCTAGCTCGAAAAAAATATGCTTTTAACATGGTAGACTACTACCTATCAAAATTCTAAGAAATCCTGAGGGCTCCTTAGGATTTTGATGTCTTTAGATAAAAAAATCCCGTATGAAGATACATTTCTGCATATCTTCATACGGGATTTCCTAAAGTTTAGTCTTCGTCTTTAACGTCCATATCTTCTGGAATTGGTTCGTTTAATATTTCTTCCACTAATTGTTTATATTTCTCCATTTGTTCTAAATGCGTGTTGAATTGTTCTTTATTTAATAAATATTGCTCTCCATCGAATAGCGCACGAACTTTTTTTTGCTGAATTAGCTCTTCAATATACGATTTTGGTAAATTCAAATACTCCGCAGCTTCTTCTATTGTTATATACAATGCGTTCATTCCTTTATTGTTTTTTCATATATACTGTATCTTACTTTATTTTTGTAAACAAATAAAAAAGATTTTGTAAATGCAGTTTAAAAAGCAGGTAGAACCATTCCATATATTGTATAATAATATAGTAAGTATTTTTTTAAATATAGAATGGTATCACCCATTTACACAAAGGAGAGTTAACATATGGCTACTCGTCACATCATTACAATGTTAGAAAAAACATTACAAGTTGAAACAGAAAATACAACTTCTCATTTAACTACATCTTTATCAGATCGTATTCTTTCTCAAGGCGTAGCAATACACGAAAACAATTGTTATCATACAATTGGTGAATGGTACAAAAATCATTTCTTATTCCAACAAGATGATTTTCTATGGGCTAAATATGCTTTCTACGACGCATATTGTGAAGCGATAAAAAAACAAGGGCATCTTACAAAACGCGTTCGTCAAATATTAGAATCATTGGCTCGAAAACATGGAAAACAATACATTGCTTCTATACTAAATATGCCATTTCCTAATGAACGAGCAAAAGGAACAGCGTAAACAAAACATAGATTCATTGTTTTCTAGACTGATTTACAAATAAAATGTTCATGTCATATGAACTGATGAAACCGGTGTCATAATAATGATTGAAAATATAGTAAACAGGAAAACCCCCATTTACATCTCTCGTCTATTTGAATAGAGAAGTAAATGGGGGTATACTTGTACCTTTATCCGGCTATTTGTGGGTAGTAAAAGCCCGATTGGTGGAGGTTAATAATCAGTGCAGGATAGCCCCCACTGATTAAAGTTTCACTTTATTATTTCATCATTTGCTTTATCAATTCTCGATTTCGTTTTTTAAATACTTCATTATGCGAAGAAACCATTCCGTACTCACTTGCATCTGGCTGAATAAATTGTTTCGCTTTATTCACAGCATTTCCAGCATCTTGGAATGCTCCCGCAATTAAATGCAATTTCCCATCATGTTTCAAAATATCTCCCGCAGCATATAATCCATCTACAGAAGACTCACTATTTGCATTACCTGCAATATAAAAATTATCTATAATCGCAACGTCCAACTCACTATTTTCTAATAATGTAATGTCACGTTCATATCCATGATTAATAATAACTTCATCAATAGGTAAATGAGAAACTTCACCTGTCTCATGGTTCGTTAATTCTACATATTCAATCGCTTCATGATTATCACCAGCAATTAATTTTGTAATCGATGTATTCAGAAAACACTCCGCTGAGCTGTTCATTAGTTGTTTTACTTGTGCTTCATGACCAGATAATTCTTCTTTTCTATATGTTACATACACTTTTTTCGCGATTGGTTCTAATTCGTTCGCCCAATCAACGGCAGAATTTCCTCCACCAGAAATAATGATCATTTTATCTTTGAAACGCATTAAAGATTTAACTGTATAATTTAAATTCGATACTTCAAATCGCTCCGCACCTTCAATCGATAACTTTTGCGGTTTCAATATACCGCTTCCAGTTGCGACGATAATTGTTTTTGAAAAATGTTCTTCGCCAGTACTTGTTTTTAACGTAAAAGTTCCATCTTCATTACGAATAATTGATTCTACTTTTGTATTTAATACAACTTCCGGTTTAAATGTTAGCCCTTGCTGTACAAGTTGTTCAATTAATTTATCACCTGTAACTGGCAATAGCCCTCCTACATCCCAAATCATCTTCTCCGGATAAACATGTATTTTTCCACCTAACTGTGGTTGAAATTCTATTATTTTCGTTTTCATCTCTCTAAGTCCACTATAAAAAGCTGAATAAAGCCCTGCAGGTCCTCCGCCTATTACAGTTACATCAAACAATTCTTCTCGATTCATTCGTGCTCACTCCTCAGCTACTAATCATTGATTATCATTCTCAATAAAATATAACCTGTTTCCGCAAAATTTACAATCAAAATTACTATTGACAATACACCCATATAAAATTATATTATTTAAAGAATCAATAGTGATAATCATTATCAACTTGTTAATAATTAGCAAATTTGGGATTACATCTTCTTTCATTAATATGGTTAATACTATATTGTGAAATCTCACATTCAAGATTTTTAATAAACATTTTGCATTACCACTACTCTTTCAAAAAGATTGCAATTAAACAAATTATTGTATACACATACATCTATGTTAAAGGAGAAAGACGATGAAAAAGTTATTTATTTCACTAACAGTTCTTTTCGTTCTTGTTATGAGTGCTTGTAGCAACGGCTCTACAGACAAAAAGAACGATGCAAAAGGTAGTAAATCAGAAACAATTACATACCAATCTGAAAATGGTAAAGTAGAAGTTCCTGCAAATCCAAAACGCGTTGTTGTTTTATCAGCATTCGCTGGTAACGTAATGTCATTAGGAGTAAATGTTGTTGGGGTAGATTCATGGTCTAAACAAAACCCACGTTTTGATAGTAAACTTAAAGATGCTGCTGAAGTATCAGATGAAAATGTTGAAAAAATCGCTGAACTAAACCCTGATTTAATCATTGGTTTATCAAATATTAAAAATGTCGATAAGTTAAAGAAAATTGCTCCTACTGTAACATACACTTACGGAAAAGTTGATTACTTAACACAACATTTAGAAATCGGTAAGTTATTAAACAAAGAAAAAGAAGCAAAAACTTGGATTGATGATTTCAAGAAACGTGCACAAGAAGCTGGTAAAGAAATTAAAGCAAAAATTGGTGAAGATGCAACAGTATCTGTTGTTGAAAACTTCAATAAACAGCTTTATGTATACGGCGAGAACTGGGGCCGCGGAACAGAAATTCTGTACCAAGAAATGAAATTAAAAATGCCTGAAAAAGTAAAAGAAAAAGCTTTAAAAGAAGGTTACTACGCATTATCTACTGAGGTATTACCTGAGTTTGCTGGTGATTACTTAATCGTAAGTAAAAACAAAGATACTGATAACTCCTTCCAAGAGACAGAATCATACAAAAACATTCCAGCAGTAAAAAATAATCGCGTATACGAAGCAAACATGATGGAATTCTATTTCAATGATCCACTTACATTAGATTTCCAACTAGACTTCTTCAAGAAAAACTTTCTTGGTAAATAATACAAACATGAGGAATTCTTAATTTAAGAATTCCTCTTCCTTTATTCTATGAACAGAAAAGATGTGAAACGAATGACAAAAGATCATGACAATCCACGTTCTATAGCTTTTACATACAAACTAATTTTGAGCATAATTGCATTCTTTCTAATTTTTATGTTTGCAATGGTATTAGGGGCTGCAGATACTTCTATAAAAGACGTATGGTTAGCACTCACTTCCTCGGCTCAAGGAGACAAAATATCTATTATTCGTGAAATACGTTTACCACGTGAAGTTGCTGCTATTTTTGTAGGGGCTGGACTAGCCGTTTCTGGGGCAATTATGCAAGGATTAACACGAAACCCCCTTGCAGATCCTGGCTTACTTGGGCTAACGGGTGGCGCAAATGCTGCACTTGCACTAACACTTGCTTTCAACCCTTCCATAAGCTATCTGTACTTAACATTAGCTTGCTTTATCGGGGCTGCGGTAGGGGCAATTATGGTATTTGGAATTGGTATGGTGAAAAAAGGCGGACTTTCTCCTCTTCGAATTGTATTAGCAGGTGCTGCAGTTTCAGCATTTCTACTCGCAATTTCAGAAGGAGTCGGCATTTACTTCAAAATTTCACAAGATGTATCACTTTGGACTGCTGGAGGGGTGATTGGAACTACTTGGAGTCAATTGAAAATTATTATTCCAGTCATTTCAATAAGTATCTTTATCGCTATCTTATTTGCAAGAAAATTGACAGTCCTTAGTTTCAGTGAAGAAGTTGCTGTTGGACTCGGTCAAAAAATCATTGTTATTAAAACAATTTTGTTTATCATTATTATCTTACTTGCTGGTGCTTCTGTGGCGCTTGTCGGAAATATGGCATTTATCGGTTTAATGATACCTCATATGGTGCGTCCTATTGTTGGTCCAGATTACCGATTTATTATTCCGATGTCAGCAATTGCTGGTGCTTCCTTTATGTTACTTGCAGACACAATCGGACGTACAATTAATGCTCCGTATGAAACACCCGTTGCTGCTATCGTCGCAATTGTAGGATTACCATTCTTCCTATTCATTGTTCGTAAAGGAGGAAAAACATTCTCATGATGCCATCTATTTTAAGAAAACAACGTCTTATTATACTCGCATTACTTATACTAACTATTACAACCATTGTAATTGGAATGGGACTCGGTTCAGCATCTTTATCTTATGATCGACTACTCCCAACGCTAATGGGACAAGGTTCATTTAAAGAAGAATTCGTTTTATATTCTTTAAGACTACCTAGAATTATCATTACAGTATTAGCTGGTATGGCACTCGCTTTATCAGGTGCTATCCTTCAAGGCATTACACGTAACGATTTAGCTGAACCTGGTATTCTCGGGATTAACTCTGGTGCTGGTGTTGCTGTTTCTATTTTCTTTTTATACTTTCCAATAGATGTAGGTTCATTTCTTTATTTACTACCAGTCGTTGGATTTATCGGGGCTTTTCTTACAGCTGTTTTAATTTACGTATTTTCATATAGTCAATCAACAGGGCTTCAGCCAATACGATTAACGTTAACCGGTATCGGTTTTTCATTTGCACTATCTGGAGCAATGATTGTCCTTATTTCATCTGCTGATCGTATGAAAGTCGACTTTATCGCCAAATGGATTGCCGGAAACATTTGGGGAGATGATTGGATCTTCATTTTCGCAATGCTCCCATGGTTAATCGTATTAATTCCATTTGTTTTCTATAAAGCAAATCGATTAAACATTTTAGCATTAAACGAACCAGTCGCAATCGGCGTTGGAATTGAAATTGAAAAAGAACGCAGATACTTATTAATTGCAGCCGTTGCACTTGCAGCTGCAGCAGTTTCCGTAACAGGAGGAATTAGCTTTATCGGGCTGATGGCTCCTCATATCGCAAAATCTTTAGTAGGCCCAAGACATCAAATCTTCATGCCTATCGCCCTTTTAATCGGCGGATGGCTATTACTATTAGCAGACACAATCGGACGAAACATCGTTGAACCTAACGGTATTCCGGCAGGTATTGTCGTTGCTTTAATTGGTGCTCCTTACTTTATGTATTTATTGCTTAAGAAAGCATAAAAAACACCCTCAAGAGTGCAATCTTGAGGGTGTTTTCGTTTCATTCTACTGCTGCCCATATCCTTCAAACTTCTTCGCTAAATTCTCCATCTCATCTTCTGGCAATAACTTCGGTTCTCCGACGCTCTTCGTTTGATAATAAATTTGCGCACAAAACTCAATTTCTTCCGCAACAGTAAATGCCATTTTTATATTATTTGCACCTGCAATTAAACCGTGGTTCGCAAGTAATACTGCACGGCGATTAATCATGCCTTCAAAAGCAGCCTCTGCTAATTGCTTCGTACCAAATGTTTCATACGGTGCACAGCGTACATTCGGGCCTGCGAAAGCAATTAAATATGAAACAGCAGGAAGCTCCCACCCTAATGATGCAATCGTCTTCGCATAAGGTGAATGTGTATGCACGAGCGCATTTATATCTTCACGATTCCTATAATAAATAAGATGCATATCTAGTTCACTTGACGGTTTTCTCTCACCTTCTACTACTTCACCATCTAAGTTTAATATAACTACATCCACGGGCGTTGTTTCATAATAATCTAAACCACTTGGGCTAATTGCAACTAGGCCTTGTTCACGATTGAAAATACTAATATTTCCGCCGGTCCCCTTTGTTAAACCGCTAGAAATCATTTTCCTTCCGTACGCTACAATTTCTTCTCTTTCTTTTTGTAATAACATATACATCCCCCTAAGTATGAAGCTTATGATGACTGACTATATACCTATTTACTAAAATAGATTTTTTAAATTCTCCGTAAACGGTGCCTTTACAATCCCTTTTTCCGTAATAATTGCTGTTATATTTGCATGTGGCGTAACATCAAATGCTGGATTGTATACTTTACTTCCTTTCGGAGCTGAATATTGTCCGAAACGATTGATTACTTCAGAAGCATCTCTTTCTTCGATCGGAATTTCGTTTCCTATCGGTGTGTTTAAATCAATTGTCGGTGTTGGTGCTGCTACATAAAACGGAATGTTATAGTATTTAGCTAAAATAGATACGCCTAATGTTCCAATTTTATTTGCTACATCACCATTTGCTGCTACTCGGTCACAGCCGACGATTACCGCATCAATCTTCCCTTGTGACATGACCATAGCTGCCATATTATCGGTAATGACTGTTACATCAATTCCCGCTCGCTGTAGTTCTAATGCTGTTAACGTTGAACCTTGTAATCTAGGTCGTGTTTCATCAGAGTAGATTTTAAGGTCCCATCCTTTTTCTTTCGCTAAATACATTGGAGCTGTCGCAGTACCATACTTAGTCGTTGCTAACGCACCTGCATTACAATGAGTTAATAATCCCATGCCATCATGGAATAATGTTAATGCATGTTCTCCAATTTGACGGTTAATTTCTTCATCTTCTCTATGAATTTCTTTTGCCTCTTCTAACAATCTATCTTTCAACCGTGCAATCGATAAGTGAACATTATCTATCGCTACACTTTCCATTCTTTCCAGCGCCCAAAATAAATTTACTGCCGTCGGTCTTGATGTTGCTAAATATGCACATACCTTTTTTACTTCTTCAATACATCCTTCTACCGTACTTTCAGCAAATTCCTTTACCCCTAAATACACACCATACGCTGCTGAAACCCCAATCGCTGGTGCACCTCGCACTTTCATGACTTGAATTGCATCCCACACACTTTCAGCTGTTTTGAAAGATTCATAGACAACTTCGTTCGGTAATAACGTTTGATCTAATAAAACTAAAGCATCATCTTTCCATTGAATTGGTATTAATTGCTCTTTCATCATTTTCTCTCCTTACTTCGCGCTATGAATGGACTGTTTTTTTAACGTTTCTACAAAACTCGTACCTGTTTTATATTGATTCGCTCGTAAAATAAACTTCTTCGCTACTTGAAGGCAAATTCGCTCCGCTCTAGCACGTGCTTCATCATTCTCAATACAAGTAATATCCTTTACTTTCGCTAATCCAACAATACGACGAATTAACTCAAGACCCGTCACTGCAGCTGTATCCTCTAACACAGATTGTAAATATACGCCATTAAAGCCTTCTTCCTTCGCCATAATTTCTGTCACATGAATATCCCAAGCAACTAAAAACTTCTTCTTAAATAAATCAATTACCTCTACCATCGTCGTTTTTAGCCAATCCATATACGTATCTTTCTCAGCTCCAGGTAGCATCGTTGCATCTGCATTCACCCAAGCAAATATTAAATTCGCCATTACATTCCCAATGTCATATCCCATAGGTCCATAAAAAGCAAACTCAGGATCAATAACTTTTGTAGAATCACTTTTTACGAAAACAGAACCAGTATGTAAATCACCGTGAAGCAACGCCTGCGCATTCGTCATAAAAGAAAACTTAAGTTTCGCTACTTCCATACGAAGCTCTTTATCACTATAAATATGCTCTCTAATCCATCCTTCATTTAATTGAAATAACTCATTACGTTTATTATGATTTGTAAATGGTTCAGAGTATACGAGGTCCTCTGTAATCTCACATAACTCTGGATTTATATAATTCTTCACAAGTTCCTTCTTCTCTTTATGATTCATTACAACATCTGATGTTAATAGAAGAGTATTTACCATAAAAGTAGTTAAATCTTCAGCAAGCCTCGGAAATATTTGATGATTTATAAGTGCTGTACGTAATATTGTGTGATCTGATAAGTCCTCCATCACGCAACAATTCATCACACTATCAAACAAATATACTTTTGGAACAAGCCCAGGTGCTAACTCCTCCTCTAGCTGCAAAACATCTGATTCTATACGAATACGATTCGTCGACAACTTAAACTCATCTGAAATACGTGCTGTATTCCCGGCCTGCTTTACGATGACAGACATGGTCTCTTTTTCATCCCAAACGCGGAACACATAATTTAAATTACCATCACCTATTTCTTTACACTGTAACCCCTTTGCATGTTCAAACTTAGATAATTTCTCTTTCACATATGCAATCACATCTTTATCTTCCATTAAAAAATACTTCGTGAACTTAGACATGGTTTCTCCTCCCACACTAATTGTAAGCGTTTTCTAAAGGCTATAAAAAAATAATAGGTTGAATGTTTTTCATCCTATATTATATATTCTTCTTTTTGAAAGATATATCTAGATTTTATTATATCTTGTTAGCCCTTTGAGTCAATGTTTCTAATTATCATTGCAATATACTTCCTAATTATATATTTGAGCGGACAAAAATTATTCAAAAAGATTCCGATTCATTTTATTTTATTTATCGCACAATTCTTTGTAAAATAGAAATAAGCAGTTCCTTTTCAAATCTACAACTTCCAAGAAATATCTCCTTCCTAAGAATTTATACTTACACCATGTCTCTAACATACACACTACTCTTTCAAACACTCATTGAAAATTTATGACATGAAAGTTACCTTTTCATTCCCTAACAACCTTAATTGAGAATAAATATTAATTAAATTGGTGTAAAGTTGGTTTATTCTCTTGACAAAATAACCACTTCTATATGATAATTAATATCGAATTAGAATTATTATAGTTAATTAAAAAATATATTTTATGAGCAAACTATTTTTTGATGCTCAAAACCAACATTTAGGAGGAAATTTAATATGTTATTAATCGGCACAGAAGTAAAACCGTTTAAAGCTAATGCTTACCATAATGGAGAATTTATCCAAGTTACTGACGAAAGTTTAAAAGGAAAATGGAGTGTAGTTTGTTTCTACCCAGCTGACTTCACATTCGTTTGCCCAACTGAACTTGAAGACTTACAAAACCAATATGCAACTCTAAAAGACTTAGGCGTTGAAGTATACTCTGTATCTACAGACACTCACTTCACTCACAAAGCATGGCATGATAGCTCAGAAACTATCGGCAAAATCGAATACATTATGATTGGTGACCCAACTCGCACAATCACTACAAACTTCAACGTTTTAATGGAAGAAGAAGGTCTTGCTGCTCGTGGTACATTCATCATCGATCCAGACGGCGTTATCCAATCTATGGAAATCAACGCTGACGGTATCGGCCGTGATGCAAGCATTCTTGTTAACAAAATTAAAGCAGCTCAATACGTACGTAACAACCCAGGTGAAGTTTGCCCAGCTAAATGGCAAGAGGGTTCTGCAACACTTAAACCAAGCCTTGACCTTGTAGGCAAAATCTAAGGAGTTCGATCAAAATGATACTAGATGCAGATATAAAAACACAACTATCCCAATACCTTCAGTTAATGGAGAACGAT
Source organism: Bacillus cereus group sp. BceL062 (assembly GCF_051780025.1). NCBI lineage: Bacteria > Bacillati > Bacillota > Bacilli > Caryophanales > Bacillaceae > Bacillus > Bacillus cereus group sp. BceL062. The sequence goes on from NZ_JBPWGY010000011.1 coordinate 157,293, forward strand.
ATTTTACTTAAAGTTAGCTCAGGAGACGATAATGTATCTAAAGATATGTTATCTCTAGTAGATGAATTAGCTACTATGTCATCAAAGATTACAGTAGAAAAAGTTGAACTAGAGAGAACACCAAGCTTTAGTGTAAATCGCCCTGATGAAGACACTGGTGTAGTATTCGCTGGTATTCCATTAGGACACGAATTTACTTCATTAGTGTTAGCTTTACTACAAGTTAGTGGACGTGCTCCAAAAGTTGAACAAAAATTAATCGATCAAATTAAAAACATTCAAGGCGAATATCATTTTGAATCTTATATCAGCCTAAGTTGTCATAACTGTCCTGATGTTGTACAAGCTCTTAACGTAATGAGCGTTCTTAACTCTGGTATTACACATACTATGATTGATGGCGCTGCATTCAAAGAAGAAGTAGAAAGCAAAGACATCATGGCAGTACCAACAGTTTTCCTAAATGGCGAATCTTTCGGAAGCGGTCGTATGACACTTGAAGAAATTTTAGCTAAAATGGGTAACGGTCCAGATGCATCAGAGCTTTCTGATAAAGATCCATACGATGTTCTTGTTGTTGGTGGCGGCCCAGCTGGTGCAAGTGCAGCAATTTATGCAGCACGTAAAGGCATCCGCACTGGTATCGTTGCTGAGCGCTTCGGTGGTCAAGTAATGGATACTATGGGTATTGAGAACTTCATCAGCGTAAAACGCACTGAAGGTCCTAAGCTAGTAGCAAGCCTTGAAGAGCACGTAAAAGAATACGACATCGATGTAATGAATCTACAACGTGCGAAACGTTTAGAGAAAAAAGAACTTATTGAAGTGGAACTTGAAAACGGCGCTATTCTGAAAAGTAAGAGCGTAATCGTTTCTACAGGTGCTCGCTGGCGTAATGTTGGCGTACCAGGTGAAGCTGAGTTCAAAAATAAAGGTGTAGCATACTGCCCGCACTGTGACGGCCCATTATTCATCGGAAAAGATGTAGCAGTTATTGGCGGAGGTAACTCTGGTATTGAAGCAGCTATCGACTTAGCAGGTATTGTTAAGCACGTAACTGTTCTTGAATTCATGCCAGAATTAAAAGCTGATGCTGTATTACAAGAGCGTCTTAACAGCTTACCAAACGTAACTGTTCTGAAAAACGTTCAAACGAAAGAAATCACTGGTACTGACAAAGTAAACGGTATTTCTTACATCGATCGTGAAACTGAAGAAGTTCATCACGTTGAATTACAAGGTGTATTCGTTCAAATCGGTCTTGTGCCAAACACAGACTGGTTAGGCGAAACAGTTGAACGCGCTCGCGGTGAAATCGTCACAGACAAGCACGGCGCTACAAACGTACCAGGAGTGTTTGCTGCAGGTGACTGTACAAATAATCCGTACAAACAAATCATCATCTCTATGGGTTCAGGTGCAAACGCTGCTTTAGGCGCATTTGATTACTTAATCCGTAACTAATAAAAAAAGCAGGTGCCTTAGCATCTGCTTTTTTATTATCCTAACGTATACACTAAAAACCTCTCATTCCCATTCTTCTCATAAGCACCTGGCAATCTAACTTCTTTCTTCAGCTCAAACGCAGTCTGATTTTCTAAGAAGAAAATATAGTCCTCAGAAGGATAATATAAAATAATATCCACTTCTCTCCCCGTTTCTTCTACTGAAAGCAAAATGTTATTGACTACATTCATAAACACTTGCACAGAAAACGGATTAAAGAAATAAAACCTATTATCATGTGGACCAATCTCATATTCCTGCGCTAAACAACATTGGAATTGAATTTTCCCCTTACTGTTTCGTGCCTTTCGTGCATAACGATCTCTATTATCCATCGCTTCTTTATAAAACTCTTCATTCATTTCAATTCCAACTGCTGAAGCACCACATTTATGATGCATATAAAAGTTTAATCGCCCTTTTCCGCACCCAAAGTCTACAATTCGGTCGCTACTTCGTATTTCATATTGATTCAATAACTCATCTAACCCGCTATACGGCGTCGGTTCATAGCGGTGATAATGCATAGACTTGTTAAACCCTTTTTGCTCACCAACTGTTTTTATATGTAAAACTGCATCGTAATATTGTTCGTTCATTCGTTTTCTCCTATTAAAAAATGGTACTTATTATTATACACCATGTACTGGAGGCTCATTTTTCATCAAATTAATAGGTACGTGAAATTATACCAACGATTTTCTTAATATATCTATCGTAACTTCAAATATATCAACGATTTTCTTAATATATCTATCGTAACTTCAAATATATCAACGATTTTCTCAATATATCTATCATAACTCAAAATATATCAACGGTTTTTCAAATATATCGATTTACCGACAATTCACGATAAAAAAACAGGAGCTCTCTAGCCCCTGTCTTCTAACACTTTCAATACAGTTTGCTTCAATATTTCTACCCCATCCATAATACAACTATGATCAAACTTCATATGCGGATGGTGTAATCCAGGTTGTAGATCTGCTCCTAGTCCAAGCATGACAGCTTTTAAATGTGGTCTCTTCACTGTGTAGTAATGGAAGTCATCGCTTCCTGTCGTATAAAGCGGCCCTGTGCATTGCTCTTCTCCATACACTTCGAGAATGCCTTTACGCATGTAACGCTCCGCTTCTTCTGACACCTCTGCTCCTGGAGCAAGATCAATCCATTCGTATGAAGTTTTCGATCCCATTGATGCGGCTGATTCTATTACATGCTCTATCTTTTTCTTTAATTCTTCTAATAATGTATTATTCTCCGCTCTTACATCTAAGCTAAAATGGCCGTTACCTGGAATGATATTTAGATTATCTCCACCAGCTTGGCACCGCGTCATCTTCACTGAATATGAACTTTGTGGCGGCAACCATATATTTTTCAAACCGATATTAATCATGGAAATGACATCAATTGCATTCACACCTTGGTGTGGTCTTGCCCCATGTGCATCCTCCCCATGAATCATACCCTCTAGAAATCTTGCTGCTCCGTGACGAATAGATGGGGCTGCTTGTTTCAAAGATAATTCTTCGATTGGTCGTAAATGGACACCGAATAAGAAATCAGCATCATCTACAGCACCTTTCTCTACCATCTTTAAAGCACCATTTCCCTTCTCTTCTGCCGGTTGAAAAATAAATCTAACCGTTCCACTATCCCATCTCATATTTTTCAATTGTAAAATAAGCCCCATTACAATCGTCATATGAGCATCATGACCACACGAATGATTCGCTTTAAATTCTCCATCTACTTCTTGCCAAAGTGCATCCATATCAGCACGAATCGCAATAACCGGGTTCCCATTCCCAATCTCAGCGATTACGCCTGGGCAATCATCAAATGTTTTATATGAAATTCCTTCTTCTTTTAAAAAGTTAGTAATATAAGCTGTCGTTTCATACTCTTTCCAACTTACTTCAGGGTTTTCATGTAAATGCTGAAAAATTTCCGTTAAACGCTCTTGTAGTTCTAATGTTTTCAAAGCTCCATTCTCCTTCCCAAATTACAAACCATTCAGGTTAATTATACTTATGAAAAACAGATGTTTTTATGAACATATTGAATTTTAAGAAAAAAGTCAATTGTTTATTTTTAAACTTTTTAAAAGCTTACTCTGTATCTATATTACAAACTGGATAAACAACTAGAACATTCCTTATTTTCTGTTTTTTGTTGACGCTTACATATATTTTTAGTTATCATAACCTAATAACCGTCTATTTTACGACAATTCTAAAAAAATACAAACAAACATACGTAACAAGGAGGAAATTTATGAAAAAAGAAATACCTTTTGGAATAGCGATTATCCCTATTATCATTACCGTTGCAGTTATGATGGTTACAATTGTTGTATTAAAACAAAGCCCTCACGTTCCACTTATTATCGGTACGACCGTTGCTTCTATCGTCGCTTGGCGTTACGGTTACAAATGGAATGATCTTGAAGAAGCAATGTATAAAGGGATTCGTCTTGCATTACCCGCTATCGTCATTATTATTCTTGTTGGCTTAACAATCGGTGCTTGGATTGGCGGTGGAATCGTCGCAACAATGATTTATTACGGTTTAAAACTTTTAACTCCATCACTATTTTTAGTATCCATTACCATTATCTGTTCTATCGTTGCATTAGCGATTGGTAGCTCTTGGTCTACAATGGGAACAATTGGTGTTGCCGGAATGGGCATTGGTCTAAGTATGGGTATTCCAGCTCCAATGGTTGCTGGTTCCATTATTTCAGGCTCTTATTTTGGCGATAAAATGTCACCGCTTTCAGACACAACAAACTTAGCCGCAGGATTAACAAATACAGATTTATTCGCACATATTCGTCATATGTTATTTACTACAATTCCAGGTTTAATTATTACTCTTATCGTCTATGCTTTCTTAGGAAGAAGCTTCGGTGATAACAATATTGATGCGCAAAGCATCGATCAAACATTACAAGTCTTACAACAAAACTTTGTTATTTCACCTTTCCTATTAATCATACCCGTAGCCGTTATGGTATTGGTCGCTAAAAAGGTTCCTGCCATACCAGCCATTCTCGTCGGTATTATTTTAGGATTCTTATCACAAGTCTTTATTCAAGGTGGTTCTGTCTCAGCATCTGTCGGTGCACTCCAAGCTGGATTTGTTATAGACACTGGAAACAAGCTAGTAGACGAACTATTTAACCGCGGTGGCTTAGATTCGATGATGAATACAGTCTCTATGACAATTGTCGCTATGACTTTCGGAGGAGTATTAGAACATACAGGTATTCTTCGCTCAATTGTAAATCAAATTTTAAAGTTAGCAAAATCAGCAAAAGGGCTTATCGCTTCTACTATCGCATCTTGTTTTGCAACAAACCTTACTTGCTCTGAACAATATATTTCAATTGTTGTTCCTTCAAGAATGTACGCAAATGCATACACAGAAAAAGGACTACATTCAAAAAATTTATCCAGAGCATTAGAAGATGGCGGAACATTAACTTCTGTCTTCGTTCCTTGGAATACGTGCGGTGTATTTATTCTCGCTACACTTGGCGTAGGTGCATTTGAATATGCCCCTTATGCTATTTTGAATTTCATCGTACCTATTATCTCAATCATTTATGGTATAACAGGCTTCACAATTGTAAAACTATCAGACATTGAAAAAGCAGAACTACTAAAGAAACAAAAAGCGCAACTAGAAGCTTAAAAATAGCGGTAAATTCAGTTCATATAGTGCGCGAGGTCGCCCTTGTTGATAGGGCATTTCCTCGCCGCAAATATGAGCATACCCGTAATCAACTAATTTTTTTAACAATCTTTCTGTCGATCGCCGGGTCACTTGTAAGTACTCAGAAAGGTCAGCTGCTGTAAACTTCAATGACGGATGCGATTGACTAAATTGAATGATTTTTGACAAGTTGGCCGGACTAAGCTTCGTTTCCTTCGCTATTTTCATTAGTTCCGGATTATCATTTTTCAAACTTTGTACTCTCTGTTCTTTCGGGAACGGACCAAATAAATCTTTATCACTTGTTAGTATATAAAAACAACGATCTATTGGATTATTCTTTGCAAAACTTTGAGCAATTTTTGCATTTTGCTCCGCCTCTTTCACGGTTTTTCCATAACCAAATCCAATAGCTATCGTTCCTTCTACGCTCGCAAACAAGTTATGTATCGCATTTGTTTTAATAATCGATTCGATATCACCACGAGTTGTATACAAAATGCATGTCATTTCATCCACTTGTTTAAATGAACCACGTAGTTCTTTTGAAATGACATCTAGTTTTTCAAGCAAACTCGTTCGTAATTCTAAGGAAGAAATAATACAAGCACCAACAGTAGCTGAATAGCTTTTTGCTAACTCAGCTTTTATTTTTGCATCTTTTAGCCCATGTATAATGGACTGTGTTGGATCAATCATACGCTCTGAAGGAACACCTATTTTTTGAAGCTCATCGTAAACAGCGTGAATACTAGTTAAAGCTAAATGAGCCTCTCCGGATTGATATTTAGCTACATGAAAATCAATGACTCTATTTATTTCCTCTTTACTCCACAACATATTTTCATAATCCAACACTTGTGGCTTTTCTTTTATACCGATATCGCGGCATACATTTGTAATAAACGAACGGTCTACTAAATCGATTGAAATTTTATGCGGTTGAATACCTTGATGATACATGACAGAAAGAAGTGAAGATGCAACCGTTGTCTCATCTTGCTGTAAGTACGTACTTGGAATTCGTAATTGTTCTCTTATTTCTTTTGCCATATAATAAGGTAAGGCACCTGAGAAAAAGATAACATCACAAGGCTTTAAACGCTTTAATAGTTCAGAAGATTCTGCCGGGTGAAGGTAAACATATGGATCAATTTCTATTTCTTCTAATTTATGAGCAATAGGGAAAAGATTCTCCATAAACTCCTTTGAACCGACAACTGCAATTTTTATCATCATTTTCTCTAACTCCTTATTATTAATTAACGACTATTTAACGTCAACTATATCAAATGTATAAAACTATTGTAAACAGGAAGGGGTTTCTATTCAATGAAAATTACAGCTATTCACCTTTACGCAATTCGTTTACCACTTCGCAATCCGTTTGTTATTAGTTATGGTTCTTATTCTGATATGCCTTCTATTATCGTCAAAATGGAAACAGACGAAGACATTATCGGTTACGGTGAAGGCGTTGCTGATGATCACGTCACAGGTGAATCATGGGAAAGTACTTTCCATACTTTAAAACATACGCTAGCTCCTGCTCTAATCGGGAAAAATCCAATGAATATTGAAAGAATACACGACATAATGGACAATACCATTTACGGTGTGCCGACAGCAAAAGCTGCGATTGATATTGCTTGCTTTGATATAATGGGCAAAAAACTAAAACAACCTGTATATCAATTAATTGGCGGGCGCTACCATGAAGAATTTCCTATCACTCACGTTTTAAGCATTGCTCCTCCAGAAGATATGGCGGAAGAAGCTGCTTCCATGATTCAGAAAGGTTATCAATCTTTCAAAATGAAAGTCGGTACGAATGTAAAAGAAGATGTAAAAAGAATTGAAGCTGTGCGTGAACGTGTAGGAAATGACATCGCCATTCGTGTTGATGTGAACCAAGGCTGGAAAAATAGCGCAAATACATTAACTGCACTTCGTTCATTAGGACATTTAAATATCGACTGGATTGAACAACCTGTTGTAGCGGATGATATTGACGCAATGGCTCATATTCGTTCGAAAACAGACCTTCCGCTTATGATTGATGAGGGATTAAAAAGTTCTCGTGAAATGCGCCAAATTATTAAATTAGACGCAGCTGATAAAGTAAATATAAAACTAATGAAATGCGGCGGCATATATCCCGCAGTAAAGCTCGCTCATCAAGCAGAAATGGCCGGCATTGAATGCCAAGTGGGATCAATGGTCGAATCATCCGTTGCCTCTTCCGCAGGATTCCACGTCGCTTTCTCAAAAAAAATCATTACAAGTGTTGAACTTACAGGTCCGTTAAAATTCACGAAAGATATCGGAAACCTACATTACGACGTACCATTCATTCGCTTAAAAGAAAAGCCAGGACTCGGCATTGAAATAAACGAAGATACATTACAAGAACTAACCGTCTTTCAAGACGTTGTACGCTAAAGGAGGACTAACACATGACTGTTCTATATGAAGGAAAATTAAAACAAAACGAACAACCATTTCACGTTACATTACTATCAAGAAAGCACATCGAACAAATTTTATCATTACAAAACATTATAGTTGAAGCATTGGAAGATAAAAGTCGTTTACAACCACTCTCACAAGAAGAATTTCAATATATTCTAGAAGGAAACGGCATGATGATTGGCGCTTTTATCGAAAATGAACTCATCGCATTTCGTGCTCTACTCGTCCCTCCTATCGACGATGAACATTTAGGACTCGATATCGGATTACACGAAAGCGAATTACAAAGCGTTATCTATCAAGAAATCTCAAACGTTCATCCGAACTGCCGAGGAAATGGGATGCAAAAAATATTAGCAAAAGTCATTATGGAAGAATTGCAAAAAGAAGATAGCAAATATGATTATGTATGTTGCACCGTTGCTCCTTTTAACATTCCAAGTTTGAAGGATAAGTTTGCGCAAGGGATGGAGATTGCTGCGCTGAAGGAGAAGTATGGTGGTAGTATGCGGTATATTTTTGTGAAACAATTGCGCAGAGATAAAGAAAGAGATTGGACAGATATTCAAAGTATTCTAATGAGTGATGCTAATGGACAGCAGGCTTTGCTTTCGGAGGGGTATCGTGGGTATGAGATGGAGAAAACAGCAGATACTTTCATTGTGAAGTTTGGGCGATAATCTATATGCTCGAAAAAAGGAGATGTCCCTTGTGACATCTCCTTTTTTTCGATCCTTTGAACAATTTTGTGGTAAATGAAATTATATCAACGATTTTTCGAATATATCTATCATAACTTACAATATATCAACGGTTTTTCAAATATATCTATCAAAACTCACAATATATCAACGATTCGACAAGGAATATCGATTTACCGACAAAAATCGATACTCCTAAATCGTCATCTTCCAACTAGATAGCGCTAACCAATTCTCCATTTCCTTATAATCAGGTATTATCTTTCCGACAAGGCGCCAAAAAGAACGATCATGATTTAAATGAACCATATGGCACATTTCATGAACAACTACATAGTCAATCACTCGCTGTGGTGCCATCGCTAGCTTCCAATTAAATGTTAATTGTAAATTCGAATCACAAGTTCCCCACGTACGACTACTATCTGTAATACGAATAGATCGCGGTTTTGTTTTAAAATTACTTTGATGCGCTTTAATACTCTTCTCTACTAGCGCTTTACACTGCTTATAATAAAATCGTTTTAAAGCTTGTTGTATTTTCTCATCCTTAAGCTCTTTCACATAAATATGTAGCTTATCCCCTTCAAACACTGCATTGTCTTGCTCCATACTTGTATCTTGAGAAATCTGTATCGGATACGTACTTCCTAAATACAGAAATTCCTCTCCTTGATCATAATCTTTTTCCTGTGGTCCAAGCACTCGCTCCTGCATTTCCTTACGGGTTCTCTGAATCCAATCCCACTTCTCCTCTAGCAACTTGACTAAGTATTCAACAGGTGTCCCTTTTGGAGCTTGCACTTCCACATTTCCGTACGAATCTACAAAAAGACGCACGGACTTTTTCTTCTTATAAGTTATATGAAAATTAATTGTCTCACCTAAATATGTATGTATCATTTCATCACCTAGCGTATTATTTTACAAATAAAAAAGAGTAGGATACAAACGTCCTACTCTACCTATTATATCATTTACTGCTTTAACAAACTCATTATCCTCTATACTTTACAGCTAATCCTTTAATGAAATTCCTTGCGTATCTATCGCCGCACTCTTTGTAATTTTTATGGCCTTTTTTTCTTAATAGAGCGCCTAACTCTCCTTTTGTTACCGTAACGCCCACGCTATCTAATATATCAATTACATCCTCAGTCGTTAAAGATAGTGCGATTTTCATTTTCTTTAGAAGAAGGTTATTGGCACTCTCCTTGCTCTGTACAGGTGCCGGTTGCCCTGGTTTCGGATCTTGTTTCCCTCTTTTTAAAGTAATGAATCCATTTAAAAATGCCTCTAACATCATCATATCGCATGTTTTTACGTACTCATCTTCGATTACATCCGCATCTTCAGGTTCATGCTGAGGCGCTCTTTTTATTTTTGTAAGCATATCAACTACGTCTTCTTTCGTTACTTCCATCCCGCCAAGTTTAAATATTTCCACCATATCTATATCTCTTATATCTAAAGCATATCTTACTCTTTTTAATATATCGTTGTTGCTCATTGCCATTGTTTTGCCTCCTGAAATGTTGATTATAGTAATGCTTTTAGCATGTGTAAATTAATGTCGTCAAGTTACTACTTTAACATTTTAGGGGGAGGTTTTGTAGTCTTAGGTGGATTAATGCTTTTGGGGATGATTTTAAAACAGCAACATATGTTGTTTAGGTACTTGGTATTATCCATCTTAATCCAATTAAATTATAATGATAATAGAGTTAATATGGGAGGGAATCAATATTGAATTATTTAATTGGGTATAAAAATGCTGAGCGAAATTTCGGACATGAGGACCCAATACTAACAGAATATACATATGGAGAGTCAGGAGCTAATACCGAAAAGCTCCTAAAAGTACAGAAGGGAGATTCACTATTAATTAACACACTTGAAAATGGACTAACCTAATATCGGTTAGTCCATTTCTTTTTATGCAACTCTAATTTAGTGGGCAACTCAAACATGAATGTTACGCAAAATTCAGGTGAAATATATTGATTATGTTTACTTAGGTTTTACTTTTTATTTGCGGTACGGTTCACCGTAACTAATCTACACGAGGTTATTGTTTATTATTTGTATAATTAAATTTAACAAAAAAAGTCGTACCTTCCGATCCTGTTTGAATTTCTATTTTTGCATTATGACGGGCAGCAATGGCATAACATATACCTAGCCCCAATCCAGTTCCATTATCTTTGGTCGTGTAAAATGGAGTACCGAGTTTCTCTAATACTTCAGGTCTGATACCTTTTCCTTGATCACGCACTGCAAGCACCACACAATTTTGACCTTCCTTGTAGGTACTGATGGTTAGAACTTGCCCTGTGCTCATCGCTTCTAAGCCATTACGGTATAGGTTTATTAATAATTGCCGTATCTCATTACGATTTAAAAGTAATTCCGGAATGTCATTTGTATCGACTTGAATATATTTATTTTGATTATGCGTATCAATCTTTATTAAAGGAATCGTATCATGAATAATTAAATTTAAATCTAACATCTGCAAATCCGATTTCTTTGTATTACCCATTGAGAGAAATTCAGTAATAATAGAATTGGAGCGATCAAGTTCTTCTATCATTAAATCAAAGTAATTATTATGTTTCTCATAGATGTTCTCTTCTTTTAATAATTGCAAAAATCCTCGTACTGTTGTCATTGGATTTCTAATCTCATGGCTAATACCTGCTGCCATTTGCCCTATTAAATCTATGTTTGATAACCTTTTCAATTCCTGCTCATATTGCTTTTTTTCCGTTATGTTTTTAAAAATACAACAAATACCATCATCATACGGGTATGCACTAACTTCGTACCAATATTCATCAGATATAGAAAGAAATTCGAAATGAACTGTAGTTCGCTCTGACATTGCACGATGAAATTCCTTATACATAACTGTGTCGACGCTACTCAGGAAAACCTCCCGTATATTCTTGCCTAATACATCTTTTGCTGTTTTTCTTTGTGGAAAATATTGATGCTTATTTACGTACGTAAATTCCCATTTATTATTCAAAGTAAAGAATCCATCCGTAATACTTTCGATCACACTTGTAACTTTTTCATTAGCAGTAGCTAGTTCTTTCGTTCGCTCTTCCACCATGCTTTCAAGTTGATCCATATATAACAAGTTTGAAAACGTAGGAGCTGTGGCATCAACGATAGATTTTGCCAATTGAATTTGGGAATTATCGTAATTATAAGATTTTCCCTCTTTACCAACGACAATTACCCCTAATACTTCTCCCATTGAAACCAATGGGATCATCAAAAGACCCTTACTATCTATATTTTTTGTTTGAATAACCTCTTGGATCTTGGCGTCATAGCTTTTTTCCATCCAATCCACTTCTGTCCAATTACAGTCCTTACTTAACTTCGTTGTTTTAATCGTTTTTTTGTCTAACGGGTCTAAAAGGTGGGCAGCCACGTTTTTACTCTCTAAAATCTGTCCTAAGTAAAAAAAACATTTATCAAAACTCTCCTGTATCGAGGAACACATTGATAAATCACGGGTAACATTTAGTAACAACTGCTTCTCGGCAATAAGGTTTTCCTTTTGTGTTAAATTATTTGCGTTTTGAATTGCGACCGCAGCCATATTTACATAAGCTTCAACACTTTGAATTTCTGAATCTGTTAAGTTCATTGGAGTTCCATAATCAAATAAAAAAACCAGACCAAATAACTCTTGCCCAAATGAGATAGGCAAGGCTAATAAGGACTTAATTTTGAACGCATCAACTGGTCTCGGATCCGGCCGATGATCCTTTGAGGTATCAGGGATATAGATCGTTTTTTTGGTTTCAATAACTTCTTTTGCCAGTAAGTCTATTTCAGGATCAATTACTTGCGTATCGAGCGTTACACCATTTATGGTCTCTGGTTTTCCTGCAAACCCTCTAAATGTTCCATCTTCCTGGGGTAAATAAATTCCAACAGCGTTGCACCTAACAATCTCCTCTGATATCGCCATTGTTACACGCTGCAATACTTCACGTAGTTCTAATTTTGTATTTATTATTTTTGTTATATTCGCGAGCCTAGAATATCTCGCCTGATCACTTAACATTCACATGGCCTCCAATTATAGGCATAATAAAATAAACATGATAATATCAGTGAAAATCAAGATCAACCTGCCATTTTCGATTTTCTCCTGTATTCTTTTCTTCCCCCTGTTTTACATAGAATACCTCACTTACTTATGATACAGTTCACCTTAATTAAAATGAAACAGTGTAACTTTCAAAAGTTACACTGTTTCACTACCTTCTACTACATTCACACTCGCCTCAAACTTATCAAGCAACGCACGCACCTCATCAGTCGATTTCGTGCTCATCAATTGATTTCTTAGTTCCGCAGCTCCAGGGAATCCTTTTACATAAATTTTGAAGAAGCGATGAAGTCCCGTGATTGAGCGTGGCAGTACTTCTGCATATTGATCTTGAAGATCAAGCTGTAGTCTTAGAAGATCAAGGTGTTCTTTACTGCTATGTTCTCTCGGCTCTTTTTCAAAAGCAAATGGATTTTTAAAGATTCCTCGTCCAATCATAACGCCATCAATACCGTATTTTTCAGCAAGTTCCATTCCAGTTTGACGATCAGGAATGTCTCCATTGATTGTTATTAACGTATTTGGTGCAATGCGGTCACGTAATTTTTTAATTTCCGGAATTAGTTCCCAGTGCGCATCTACTTGGCTCATTTCTTCTCTTGTACGTAAATGAATAGAAAGGTTGGCAATATCTTGTTTAAAAATATGCGTTAACCAATCTTCCCACTCACTTAACTCTTTAAAGCCAAGTCGCGTTTTTACGCTGACAGGTAATCCGCCCGCTTTTGCTGCTTGAATTAATTCTGCTGCAACGTCTGGACGTAGAATAAGGCCGCTACCTTTTCCTCTCGATGCTACATTCGGTACTGGGCATCCCATATTAATATCGATACCTTTAAATCCTAACTCTGCCATACCTATACTCATTTGACGAAAATATTCAGGATTATCTCCCCAAATATGTGCTACCATTGGTTGTTCATCTTCTGTAAAAATTAAACGGCCACGTACACTTTTCATACCTTCTGGATGGCAATAGCTATCCGAGTTTGTAAACTCTGTGAAGAATACATCCGGTCGGCCAGCTTCACTTACTACGTGACGGAAAACGACGTCTGTCACATCTTCCATTGGTGCAAGTACGAAAAATGGTCGTGGTAAATCACGCCAAAAATTATCTATCATTTCAAATTCAAATCCTCTCATTATGAATGCAATTTCAAACTCTCAATTTATAATTTGTGAAAATAAGCAATATTTATTTTAACTAAAATCGCTTATGAATGGTATTTTTGTAAACCAAAAAGCAGATGGTATAGATTTTTCCTATATCAACTGCTTTTCTATTATACCAACTTAAGCCAAGCCACACACTCCACATGAGTCGTATGCGGGAACATATCAACAGGCTGTACTTCCTGTGTTTTATATCCGCCTTCTTCTAGTACTTTTAAGTCGCGTGCTAATGTTGCTGGGTTACATGATACGTATACGACGCGCTTTGGTTTCATGTCGATGATTGTGTTTAATAGCGCTTCGTCACAACCTTTACGCGGTGGGTCTACGACCATTGTGTCGGCGATTACGCCTTCTTTGTACCATTTTGGAATGACTACTTCTGCTTCTCCTACGCCAAATTCAGCGTTTGTCATGTTGTTTAGTGCTGCGTTACGGTTTGCGTCTTCGATTGCTTCTGGGACGATTTCAACGCCGTACACTTTTTTCGCTTTTTGCGCTAGGAATAAAGAGATTGATCCGATTCCGCAATATGCATCAATTACTGTTTCGTTACCATCTAACTTTGCGTATTCTAGCGTTTTATCGTATAGCACTTTCGTTTGTTCTGGGTTTACTTGATAGAATGAACGTGCTGAAATCGCGAATTTAATGTCACCGATAAAGTCATAAATATATTCTGATCCGTACAGTACTGTCGTTGTATCACCGAAAATAACGTTTGTTCGTTTCGTATTTACGTTTTGAACGATTGATTTTACTTCTGGGAATTTCGCTACAATTTCTTCAATAATTGCTTTTTTGTTTGGTAATTCTGCTGTACGTGTAATGAAGACAAGCATAATTTCCCCTGTTACTTGTCCGTAGCGAGCCATTACGTGGCGTAGTGTTCCTTTGTTACGCTCTTCATTGTATGCCGAGATACCATGTTTCTCACAAATACGTTTCACTTCTTGAATTAATGCATCGTTTTCTTCTGCCTGAATTAAGCATGATTCCATATTAATGATGTCATGCGTTCCTTGACGATAGAATCCAGCTACAAGTCCGCCTTCACGTTCCCCAATCGGTACTTGTGCTTTATTACGGTATACCCATGGGTTTTTCATGCCAAGTACAGGATGAACAGGGACATCGCTTAACCCACCGATACGCTGCATAACGTCACGTACTTGTTTTTCTTTCGCTTGTAATTGTCCTTCATATGTTAAGTGCTGAAGCTGACAACCGCCGCACTGGTTGTATACTGGGCATTCTGCATCTTTACGATACGGGCTCTCTGTATGAAGTTTTATCAAACGACCAAACGCGAAGTTTTTCTTCACTTTAATAATTTTAATTTGTGCTTCTTCACCTGGTAGTCCGTTTTTAACGAAAATAGGATAACCCTTTACTTTCGCAACACCGGCACCATCGTGTGTTAAATCTTCAAATACTACATCTATAAACTCGTTTTTTTCAACTGGTGGCGTCATTTTTGTACTCATTTTCCGACCTCTCTTTTTCATAACACTGCGTTACATTTTATCATACTTATATGGTCTATTTCTATTGGAAGAAAAAAAGCTATTGACGATAGTTCTCTAGTAATGTTACGCTACTACTAATTTAATACGGACGATGTTACCTCATATATACTCGATAATATGGATCGAGAGTTTCTACCCGGCAACCTTAAATTGCTGGACTATGGGGAAAACTAATGAATATTAGCCTATGCGCAAAAAAGGACTCATATTGATTAGCTTTCTCTCATAGATGAAAGTGAATCCATATGGGTCTTTTTTTATTTTTACTTTTCTAAAAGGTCAGACATCTTACGTATGACATAAAACCTCTTTGTTTTATTTTTAGTAATATAACGAGCGTTTTATGTACAAACTTTATACGAACTTCTGAAAGGGGCAACTACATGCAATATGTAATGAGCATTATCGGTATTCTTGTCGTTTTAGGTTTATGTTTTGCTTTGTCAAACAACAAAAGTAAAATCAACTTCCGCGCAATTGCAATTATGATTGGTTTCCAAATTTTAATCGGTTGGTTTATGTTTGCTACAAAGGTTGGTCAACAAATCATTATTTTAATTAGTAAAGTTTTCAACAAACTAATTAAACTTGGTACGACAGGTGTCGATTTTCTCTTTAATGGGATTCAAAGAGATTTTGTCTTTTTCTTAAATGTATTATTAATTATCGTATTTTTCTCAGCACTACTTTCAATCTTTAGTTATTTAGGTGTTTTACCATTTATCGTTCGCGTTGTCGGCGGTGCAATTTCAAAAATTACTGGTTTACCACGCGTTGAATCATTCCACGCAGTAAATTCTGTATTCTTCGGTTCAAGTGAAGCGTTAATCGTTATTAAAAATGATTTACAGCATTTTAACAAAAACCGTATGTTTATTATTTGTTGTTCTGCGATGAGCTCCGTTTCTGCTTCTGTTACAGCATCATACGTAATGATGTTAGATGCGAAATATGTACTAGCTGCTCTTCCGCTAAACTTATTCTCAAGCTTAATCGTTTGTTCGTTATTAACACCAGTTGATACGAAAAAGGAAGACGAAGTGATTCAAAAATTTGATAGAACTCTATTTGGAGACAGTTTTATTGGCGCAATGATTAACGGTGCGCTTGACGGTTTAAAAGTAGCTGGGATCGTTGCTGCATTAATGATTGCTTTCATCGGTGTTATGGAAGTTGTAAACTACGTAATTAGCGCAGCTTCAGGTGCAATGGGACATGCTATTACGTTACAACAAATCTTCGGTTATATACTCGCTCCATTCGCATTCTTAATGGGTATTCCAACTCAAGATATTATCCCAGCTGGTGGTATTATGGGTACGAAGATTGTATTAAACGAGTTTGTAGCAATCCTTGATTTAAAAGAAACAGTTACAACATTAGCTCCACGTACAGTTGGAATCGTTACAGTATTCTTAATTAGCTTCGCAAGTATTAGCCAAATTGGTGCAATTGTTGGTACAATCCGTGCCCTTTCTGAAAAACAAGGAAGCGTCGTATCTAAATTTGGTTGGAAAATGCTATTCGCGTCAACACTTGCTTCTATTTTATCTGCGACAATCGCTGGATTGTTTATCTAATAAAAAACTCCACCTTACTTCTATTTTTCTAAATGAAGTTTGAGTGGAGTTTTTTACTATCTTCTATATGTAAACTACTCCAAAAAAACGCAAGACTCCTTTCCGAATTATTCCAAAAATGTATTCCCCTATATATTCTATGATGATATGATGGACAAGGGTATAAGTGACTATAATTAAAACACAATAGAAGGATGATAGAATGAAAAAATATACATATATCGCTTTACTTTCCTCTGCTATTCTCGTAGGTTGTAACACTAGTAATGCTAGTGATAAACAAATAAAAGAAACAACAGCGGAACAAGCAGTTGAACCAAAAAAAGCACAAGCAAAAACAGTAGAAACCCCTTTAACGCAAGGGGCTATCACATGGGATTCGTATGAATATAACGCACAAAACACCACGCTTTATACAAAAAACTTAAGAGATTCATTTAAACAAGTACGTTACAATATTTGGCGTACTGCCGATGGACCTGAAAGCAAACAAACTTTTACTTCACAAGAAAAAGATCGTGATTTTGCCCTCCCACTTCATTTAAAAACATTTCATTTAAAACGTGGAGAATTTCAAATTGAAACAGTAGGGATTAAAGAGGATAATACGGAAACAAATCTAGTAACATCTAAAATTACATTCCAGCAACATGTACCATTTTTGATGTATCATGCGATTGAAAAATACCCTGGACCAGGTGATGGTGATTACGGCTTATACGTACCGCCTGAACAATTCGAAAAACATA
Source organism: Bacillus cereus group sp. BceL062 (assembly GCF_051780025.1). Classification (NCBI taxonomy): domain Bacteria; kingdom Bacillati; phylum Bacillota; class Bacilli; order Caryophanales; family Bacillaceae; genus Bacillus; species Bacillus cereus group sp. BceL062. The sequence goes on from NZ_JBPWGY010000011.1 coordinate 174,867, forward strand.
TGCAGTATTTAAAAGATAACGGTTATACGATGCTTACATTTGAACGTTGGAATGATATAAACCGTGTTAATAAACCTATTTTTATAACAATGGATGATGGTCGAAAAAATAATATGAATGCTCTTCATGTTTTACAAAAATTAAAAGATGATACATTCCAACCTGCAGCAACTGAATTTCTTACTTCAAATGAGATAGACAAACCGAACCGTCTATCAACAGATGATATAAAACAAATGATAGATTCAGGTATTTTTTCTATTCAATCTCATACTGCAAATCATACAATGATGGCTCATTCAGGTAATTATGATGAGGAATTACGCGGTTCTAAAGAAAAAATCGAAACTCTTACCGGTAAAAAGATCATCGCTCTCGCCTACCCAGTAGGCTCTTATAATGACGCCGCTGTCGAAGAAACAAAAAAACATTATGAGTTCGCAGTGACTACTGATCACGGCAATCACATTACAAAAGGTACCCCAAACGAGCAACTCTTAATTAAACGCCATTTTGTAGGACCTGATATGTCCATGGAAAAATTCGCATCTCTTATAAAGTAAACCATAAGATATTTTAAATCTTACTAAAAAACGAAAGAAGAGATCTGTTTACAGTCACTAACCTATCCCCCATCTAAAAATGATACGATAAACAAGGGTAATTCCCCACCGCTCTTACAGCGGTGGGGATTTTAAATATAAGTAATGCAACATACTACACAATAGAAGGTGATTTTATGAGAAAATACGCAGCAATTGCTTTATGTACGTCTGCTATTCTAGCAGGATGTAATACTAGCACTGTAAGTCCAGAACCTAAAAAAGAGAAAAAGGTTCAAGAAGTTAAAAAACAAGAGGAGACTGTGCAAGAACAAGGTAAAATTTCTTATAATCCGATTACACACGATTCTACAAACACAAGTATCCATATTACAGAAATAAAAGATTCTCTAACCGAAGTACAATATAAAATTTGGCGCACTGCGGATGGAAAGGAACATGCTAAATCTTTTTCTTCTAAAGAAAAGGAGAAACAATTTACACTTCCATTTGACATAAAAGAATTTGAAGGAAAACGCGGTGAGTTCCAAATTGAAGCAACAGGAGTCAAGGAAGATGGAAAAATCATCTCACTCACAAAATCTGCTATTACTTTCGAGCAAAAGGTTCCCGTTCTTATGTACCACGCAATCGATGATTATCATGGACAAGGCATTAAAGATTTATTCGTATCACCTGCTAACTTTGAAGGCCAAATGAAATATTTAAAAGATAACGGTTATACATTATTAACGTTTGAACGCTGGGGCGATATTAATAAAGTCAACAAACCAATTTTTGTTACATTTGACGATGGTATGAAAAATAATATGAATGCATTTCATATTTTGCAAAAACTAAAAGACGATACTTTCAAGCCGACAGCAACAGAATATATGATTGTTGATAATGTCGATGTTGAAGGCTCTCTCTCTACAAATGAAATAAAAGAAATTGTTGATTCCGGTATTTTCTCAGTGCAGTCTCATACAGCAACACATGCTGATTTACCGAAGATTACAAACTACGAAGAAGAATTAAAAGGATCGAAAGAAAAGCTAGAAAAAATAACAGGTAAGCCCGTTATCGCAATTGCTTATCCATTTGGCCATGTAGATGATAAAGTCATTACAGAAACGAAGAAATATTATCAATTTGCGACGACAACAAAGCCTGGAAAGTTCATTACGAAAGGTGAACCGGATGAGTTGCTAAAAATGAAACGTGTTCGTATACACCATACAACTACAGTTGAACAGTTTGCTTCTTCCATTAAATAAATGTGAGAGCTCAATACATTTTGAGCTCTCTTTTTACTTTATATTTATATATATTTTTAGAATTTTCTTGTATTATATATAGTAAGAAATCTTTCAAACTAAAGGAGATTATACATATGTCATTTGAACAAACGTTAGAGAAGTATGCTGCCCTTGCAGTTAATGTTGGTGTTAATATTCAACCCGGACAAACTTTATCAATTAGCGCACCTCTTGAAGCTGTACAATTCGTACGCCTCGTTACAGAAAAAGCATATAAATCTGGTGCAAAACACGTATATGTTGATTGGAATGATGAGACGTTAACACGCTTAAAGTTCGATCTAGCTCCTGAAGAAGCATTCGCTGAATTCCCTTCTTGGAAAGCACATGCTCGTGAAGAATTAGCAAAAGAAGGCGCTGCATTTATGTCTATTTATGCAGAAAATCCTGATTTATTAAAAGGGGTAGAAGCAACACGTATCGCAACAGCCCATAAAGTAGCTGGAGAAGCGATGAAAGTATACCGTGATTATGTACAAGCCGATAAAGTAAGCTGGTGTGTAATTTCTGTTCCTACGAAAGAATGGGCTGCGAAAGTATTCCCTAACGTAGCACCAGAAGAACAAGAAGCAAAGCTATGGGATGCTATTTTCAAAGCTACTCGCGCTGATTTAGAAAATCCTGTAGAAGCATGGAAAGAACACGATGAAACATTACATACAAAAGTGGATTACTTAAACGAAAAGCATTATAAAGCTCTTCACTATACAGGTCCTGGAACAGATTTAACAATTGAACTTCCAGAGAAGCATGTATGGGCTGGTGCTGGTAGCTTAAATGAAAAGAACGTACCATTTATGGCTAATATTCCAACTGAAGAAGTATTTACAATGCCACTTAAAACGGGTGTAAACGGCCAAGTTTCTAGCACAAAACCGTTAGTATTTGCAGGTAACATTATCGATAATTTCACGTTAACATTTGAAAACGGGCGTATCGTAGACTATAAAGCTGAATCTGGTGAGGAAGCTTTAAAACATTTAGTAGAAACAGATGAAGGTTCTCACTTCTTAGGAGAAGTCGCTTTAGTGCCTCATGACTCACCAATTTCAAACACAAATATTTTATTCTACAATACACTATTTGACGAAAATGCATCTTGCCACCTTGCGATTGGAAATGCTTACGCATTTAACTTAGTTGGTGGAAAAACAATGTCTAAAGAAGAACTTGCTGAAAACGGCGCAAACGCTAGTATCACACACAACGACTTCATGATCGGATCAGCTGAGCTTGATATCGACGGTATTACAGATGATGGAAGACATGAGCCGATTTTCCGTAAAGGTAACTGGGCATTTTAAATCAACCAAAATAAAAACACATTGGATGATCCAATGTGTTTTTATTTGTTCGGCTTCAATTCAAATTTTATCGTTCTATTTTCACGTGTAAACTCAGGCCTGTATGTGGCGATATATGTATTTTCTTTATCTACATCAAATCGCATGATGTCTTGGATTTTTTCATCTGGTGCTACCTTTTTACTAATGAAGCTATCATATTTATATTCTTTAAACTTTGTACCTTTCTTATTTGTAATCTCAAATTCGTAAAATGCAAAAGGTATTTCTTTTTTACTATTATTTTTCACCGTGAAAACAATCCCTAAAATATCATCTTTCTTTTTATCTATGGTGTAATCTGGATACCCTAATTGGACTGAATCGAGAGTTACTTGCAAACCATCTACATCTACTGTCTCACCTATTTTATAAATTTTTTCTTGAACGTTCTCTTGTTTACTTTCATTACTATTTTCAGTCTCGGTACAAGCACTTAAACTAAAAGCTATGCCACAAATTAAAACAATTTGACTCACCTTTTTTAACATACTTTTTCCTCCACATAAGACAACATTTCATATGTATCATAACAAAACCCTTTACACTTTCTTGTCATATTTTGTCGTATTAATTGCTAACTACACAAATAGAAAAAAGCTATCTTCTACACAAGATAGCTCTCATGATGCCGATGATACTTTAAGTCCAATTACACCTAAAACGATAAATAAAATACAACACGCTTGGAATAAGTTAATATGCTCTTTAAAGAAGTATATACTAATAATCGTAATAAGTAGTGTCCCTAGGCCAGACCAGATCGCATAAGCAATACTTAAGTGAATCTTTTTTACAACGATAGCAAAGATACTGAAACAAATACCATAACAAACGAAAATAAGTACACTTGGAACAAGCTTTGTTAAGCCATTCGATAATTTCATCGCAATCGTTCCAGCTACTTCAAAAATAATTGTAACAGGTAATAATAGCCAATATATCATACTGGAATCTCCTTCTCTGTTACCTTATAGAGATTCTAGTGTATTACTTATAATCCTAATGAAATGTATTTGATTTCTAAATATTCCTCGATGCCGAAATGACCGCCTTCACGCCCGATACCACTTTCTTTAAATCCACCGAACGGTGCTTGTGCAACTGACGGAAGACCATCATTTAAACCGATAATACCGTACTCTAGCGCTTCACTAATTTGGAACGCTTGGCTAATATCCTTCGTAAAAATATACGCAGCTAAACCGTATGGTGTATTGTTTGCACGTTCAATTACTTCTTTAACTGTTTTAAATTTCGCAACTGGTGCAACGGGTCCAAATGTTTCTTCAGTCATACAAAGCATTGTATCATTTGCCAATCCAATTACAGTCGGCTGAATGAAATGTCCATCTAGCTCTGTAACCTGTTGGCCTCCATATAAGAGTTCTCCACCTTTTTGAACTGCATCTTCAATATGTTCTTGTACTTTTAAAACTGCATTCTCATCAATAAGTGGTCCTACAGTAGTTTCCGCACCGAATCCGTCTCCGACTTTAAGTTGCCCTACTGCCTTTTGGAACTTCTCTACAAATACTTCGTATACTTCTTCTTGAACGAATACTCGGTTTGTACATATACACGTTTGTCCTGCATTACGGAATTTCGAACCAATAACGGCTTCTACCGCTTTATCTAAATCTGCATCATTCATTACGATAAATGGAGCGTGACCACCTAATTCTAATGAAACTTTTTTCATCGTTTGCGCAGCGCTAGTCATTAACTCTTTCCCAATTTCCGTTGATCCTGTAAAGGACACTTTTCGAACGCGCTCATCTTCCATCCACGTATCAGCAATTGCTTTTGCACTACCTGTTACAATGTTTATTACACCTTTTGGAATGTCCGCTTCGTGTGCTAATTCAGCTAACTTCAATGCAGTTAACGGTGTTTGACTTGCAGGCTTTACAACTGCTGTACAACCTGCTGCAAGCGCTGGAGCTACCTTTCTCGTAATCATAGCCGCTGGGAAGTTCCACGGTGTAATAGCTGCCATAACCCCAACTGGTTGCTTCATAACTAAAATACGTTTGTTCGGATGAGAAGCAGGAATCATTTCACCGTATACGCGCTTCCCTTCTTCTGCATACCATTCAACAAAGCTATTTGCATAATTCACTTCACCAAGCGCTTCTGCAAACGGCTTTCCTTGCTCCTTCGTCATAATCGCTGCGATTTCTTCTTTATTTTCATCAATAAGTGTGAACCACTTTTTTAATTTCGTTGCACGATCCGCGGCTGTTAATTTTGACCATGTTTTAAAAGCCTCATGCGCCGCATCAACAGCTTGCTTTGCCTCTGTTATCCCGCCCTTTGGTACAGTTGCAAATATTTCTTTCGTTGCTGGATTGTTTACTTCAATTTGCTCTTGCAGTGTAATCCACTCACCATTTATATACATCGCTTTTTTATCTACATTTACAAACGTCGCTTTTTTATCCAATGTTTTCTTCCTCCTCTATGAACTTCTTAATCTTCCTAGTGGCAGCAGATTGACTTATTTTTAGAAACTCTGCTACTTTATAGCTTGATCCACATGTTTTATACGCTTTTAAAATAATATTTCGTTCCACTTCTTCCAACATTTTATAGAGACTTTGACCTGACTGTTCAACTGTTGATTCCTGCATTGCTATTGGTAAATCCTCTATCGTAACGATATCGTCAGCAGTAATAACAATTCTTTCAATTACATTCTCTATTTCTCTATTGTTTCCTTCCCACGGGTATCCAACAAACATTTGTAACGTACTAGGTGCTAACTTTACATCACGTCCGTACTTTTTATTAAAGTGCTGTAAATAATGATAAACGAGTGGTAAAATGTCTTCTGTTCTTTCCCGAAGTGGCGGAATTGAAATCGGAATGACATTCAGACGATAATATAAATCTTTCCGAAATGTTCCTCGTTTCACCATCTCACTTAAATCTCTATTTGTTGCCGCTACAATTCGAACGTCCACCTTTTTTAATTCTCTTCCGCCTATAGGACGAAATGTTTTTTCTTGCAATACTTGCAGAAGCTTCGCTTGAATTTCAAGCGGCATTTCACCAATTTCATCTAAAAAAAGAGTCCCTTTATGTGCTGACTCTAATAATCCCTTTTTCCCTTCACGATTTGCACCTGTAAAAGACCCACCTGAATATCCAAAAAGCTCCGATTCAATTAAATTTGTTGGCAAAGCCGCACAATTAATTTCATAGAAACTTTCATTCTTCCGGTGACTTACTTCATGTAGATGACGTACTAAGCGGCTTTTTCCCACGCCTGTCTCACCTAAAACGAGAACAGTACTATCTACCACAGATACTTTTTTAATCGTTTCTATTATTTTTTGCATAGCAATGCTTTTAAAAATAAGTCCTTCATGTTCATATGTTTCTCTTAATTCTTTTTTGTATGTTTTTAACTGATTATCCATTTCCTCTACCTTTTGTCGTAATTGATAGAGTTCAGTAAGATCTCGAGAATAACTAATCACTCTTCTTAAATTTCCCTCATCATCAAAAACTGGCCTCGTCCGAACATGTAAATACTCTCCCGATTTCGTCGTTTGAACGAGTTCAATCGGTCTCTTTTTTTCAATTACTTCTAATGTTGCGGATGGATAAAAGATTCCATCCTTTTGTAGTTCCTTTACATGTTTACCTACTAACTCTTCAGCAGCTAGTTGATAGTGCCTTTCGCATGTACTATTTACACGTACAACGATTCCCTGCTCATCTGTAACAAAAATTTCGTCAAACGCATATTCAAATACATCTTTTAAATCCATTAACACTCGTTCCTTTTCTGCAACCATCCTAGCCACCCCTAACTTCAAATCCATCGATTCACTTCACTACCTTTATTATAAAGTGAATTTTCTGCATTTTATATAGAGTCAGCTAGAATGTTTGCGATTTATCATTCAGTTTTTATACACGGGCAATATTTGCTTGCTCATAACAAGCTTGTAATGATTCTTCAATAATCGTTAAACCTTCCTCAAGTTGCTCATCTGTAATAACCAATGGCATTAATACACGGACAACATTTCCATATGTCCCCGCAGATAATAAAAGTAATCCTCGTTTATTTGCTTCCGCACACAAATTAGCTGTTAATATTTTGTCAGGCACTTTCGTCTTACGATCTTGAACGATCTCAAATGCACACATTGCCCCTAATCCGCGCACATCACCGATGCAATTATATTTATTTTTCATCTCTTGGAATCGGTCCATTACGACTTTTCCTAATTCTATCGCTCTATCATTTAATTTTTCTTTTTCTATTACATCCAGAACCGCTAATGCAGCCGCACATCCTAATGGACTTCCTGCATACGTTCCACCAAGCTCTCCAGGTGCAGACTCATTCATAATTTCTTTACGTCCAATAACACCGCTTATCGGTACACCAGCTCCTAATGACTTAGACACTGTAATTAAATCTGGAACGACATCATAATGATCAATTGCAAAGTATTTTCCTGTACGGCTAAATCCAGTTTGAATTTCATCCGCTACAAATAAGATGCCATGTTCTGAACAAATATTGCGTACTTCTTGGACAAATTTCTTACTTGGGACGATAAATCCGCCTTCCCCTTGAACCGGCTCCATAACAACAGCTGCAATTGTTTCTGGTGCTACTTCTGATATAAAGAAGTTCTTAAACTCTTCAATGATAAAATCATCGTACTGCTCTTCCGTTAACCCCTCTGGACGACGGTATTCATATGGGAATGGCGCTTTATATACTTCTGGAGCAAATGGACCGAATCCAAATTTATATGGCTTTACTTTACTTGTCATCGTCATTGTCATCAATGTACGCCCGTGGAAACCTTTAGAAAACGCAATAATACCTGATCTTTTCGTATATTTACGGGCGATTTTCACTGCATTCTCTACGGCTTCAGCACCACTGTTTAAAAATAGTACTTGTTTATCAAAACTTCCTGGCGCTAATGCAGCAAGCTTTTCCGCTAATTCAATATATGGCTCATACATCATGACATTAAATCCCGTATGAATGTATTGATCTACTTGTTTATGAAGTGCTTCTTTAACAGCCGGATGACAATGCCCTACATTAATTGTCCCTATTGCCCCAGCAAAATCAATATACTGATTACCATCAACATCTGTTACAAGAGCTCCATTTGCAGATTGTACAAACGTTGATATGCCGTTACTTACTCCTTTTGGTACTATATTTTGGCGGCGCTCTAATAAAGTTGCTGCTTTTGGTCCTGGAATTTGTTCATTTACTTTAGCAAATTTTTTTGTGTTCATTGCGTACCCCATCCTTTTCTTTACATTGTTTTCTCTTTTTATTGCAAAATACATGCCAACTTTCCGTTCTAGTATTCATCCTATACTCTTTGTATCCAGGCATAAAAAATAAGTCTATAAAGACTCATCAAGAGTCTTTATAGACTTATTTCCCTTGCATACTAGACTTTCCTTGTTCCCAAATAAACTCACCTGAATGAGAAATAAACTCACCAACAGATTCTACGACTAAGTCCGCAAGTGGTTCTAAAGTTTTACGGTCTCCCGTACCAGATAGTACTCCAATAGCATAACAATCACCACCGTTTTTAGCTAAATATAGATCGGTTGGCGTATCTCCAACGACTGCCACCTCACATGCCTCTAAATGAAACCTTTCACAAAAGGATTCTATAATTCTTTTATCAGGTTTCTGTGCCGGAAACGTATCAGAAGCTACAATATAATCAAAAAAGGATTCTAATTGATATTGTTTTAAAAATAATTCTGTCGGCGCAAAATCATCAGCTGTAACAACACCTAAAATAAATCCTTTATCTTTTAAACTTTGTAAAATTCTTGGTAGATCTGCCGTCATTTTCATATAGGAACGATGCTCGTACATAAGCGAAAATAATTTTTCACTTACCCATTCATGCATCTCCTCTTCCTTAGATGACTTAATATACTTACAAAGCCCCTTTGCTACATCGAGGCTTGTTCCAGCCGCTAGTGCGCTACTTGGATGAACAAATACCCCATCCACACCAATCTCTTTTAATAAAGCTTGCTGCATTGACTCTGGTAATTGATATAAATTTATACATTCCGCTACAAGCTCTTCCGCTACTTTTATCCAAATTGAGTGAAAATCCATTAATGTCCCATCTTTATCAAATAGTATTGCTTTTACCTTCTCCATAGCACCCTACCTCTCATTTCTTATCCTCTTAAGTGTATCAATAAAATATGGATATAAAATAAACGAATTGTAAAAATACCATAAAAATCAAACTAACTTCCAATTTACAATTCTAATAAAAAAAGATGCCCTTACAGGGCATCCTCTTGATGTTCAGGAACAAATAATTCCAGACAATGATATATGTTTTCGAATTCCATCGGTGCATCCCCACCGTACTCACCATCTAAATTAATCATTAGTTTATCTGGTGAATGCACTTTAATTCGATTCGCTTGTGTGTATAGTACTTTCGGATTGTTAATATGTTCCCCACGTTGCGCTTGTGTTGCTGCTTTAATTAAATCAGCGATAGAACCTTTTTTCAGCACTAATAAGTCAAATAATCCATCGTTAATCGATGCATACGGTGCTACTTTTTCAAATCCACCAACTGAACGAGTATTTGTAATTAAAAACATCGTAATTTCTTCTTGTAATAACTTCCCATCATACTCGATTTCAACATATGTTGGATGTAATGATGGTAACATTTCTATTCCTTTTAAATAGTAAGCAAGTTGGCCTAATACTGTCTTTAGCTTGCTTGGTACTTCATATGTTAATTCTGTAATACGGCCGCCACCAGCAATATTAATGAAATATGTATCATTCGCTCTACCAAGATCTAAAGGAACTGTTTTCCCTTCACAAATAATATCGGCTGCCTCTTCTATAGCGCGAGGTACACCGATCGCACGTGCAAAGTCATTTGTCGTTCCAACTGGAATAATTCCAAACTTCGGACGATGCTCATGTCCTACTAAACCATTTACCACTTCGTTTAACGTACCGTCACCACCAGCGGCGATAACAACATCAAACTTACGATCCGCAGCTTGTCTCGCCGCTACAGTTGCATCTCCAGGACCAGTTGTCGCATGACAAGACGCTTCATATCCAGCTTGTTCTAATTTTTGTAATACTTCTGGTAAGCTCTTCTTAAATAGCTCACGCCCAGAAGTAGGGTTATAAATAATCCTTGCTCGTTTCATCATTTATTAGCACAGGAAATTCCTTATTCATTGAAAAAAAGAATACACCGAATTCTTATTCAGTATCCCTATGCCTACCTCCTCTCATCTTCCTATCCTTCTTTTATCCCGCTCAAACAGGCAGTAAGAACCCGATTGGTGAAGGCTAATAATCAACGGGGGATGAACACCCCCACTACTGATTAAAGTTTCACTTTATGTCTATCCATTCTTCCATAAAAATTTACATATAACGAATAATAATTATCTATTATTTCATGAGATGAAAAAAAACCTCTATGTCTAGATTTATCATTATTCCCACCTTTTTGCAACTATCATACCATAGTTGCTATACAAACATTTTTTCACTTTTGACAGTTAATCAAACGTTTATTTAAATTATTTTTCACCATTTAAACAAACGTTTGATTAACTCAGAAAAAACACCCAAATAAGGGTGTTTTTCTGTTTAATCTTTAAGAATCTATACTATTTTAGCGTTCAAAAATAAGAATCTCTCTCTTATTTTATCGCTTATTAATCTCTTCAAGTAAGATTTTGTTAACAAGCGGTGGGTTTGCTTGTCCTTTTGTCGCTTTCATAATTTGACCAACTAAGAAGCCAATTGCACGGTCTTTACCGTTTTTGAAGTCTTCAATAGATTGTTCATTATTATCAAGGATTTCTGTTACGACTTTACGAAGTGTACCTTCGTCAGAAATTTGAACAAGACCTTTCGCTTTAACGATTTCTTCTGGATCTCCACCTTTTTCAATTAACTCGTTAAATACTTTCTTCGCGATTTTAGAAGAAATTGTACCTTTTTCAATTAATTGAACCATTTTAGATAAACCAGCAGGCGTTAATGCAACATCTTTTAATTCTTTTTGTTGTTTGTTTAAGTATGCAAGTACTTCACCCATTAACCAGTTTGATGTTAATTTCGCATCTGCTCCATCTGCAATTGTTGCTTCAAAGAAATCAGACATCTCTTTCGTTAATGTTAATACGTGTGCATCATAAGCTGGTAATCCAATTTCAGCAACGTAGCGAGCTTTACGTGCATCTGGAAGTTCTGGAATAGAAGCACGCACTTCTTCTTTCCACGCATCATCGATATAAAGTTCAACTAAATCTGGCTCTGGGAAGTAACGGTAATCGTCAGATCCTTCTTTTATACGCATTAAGATTGTTTTCTTCGTTGCTTCATCATAACGACGTGTTTCTTGTTGGATGATACCACCAGATAACAATTCTTTTTCTTGACGCACTTGTTCGTGCTCAAGACCTTTTTGTACGTAAGTGAATGAGTTTAAGTTTTTCAGTTCTGCTTTTGTACCGAATTTCTCTTGTCCAACTGGACGAAGGGAAATATTCGCATCACAACGTAGAGAACCTTCTTCCATCTTACAATCAGATACGCCAGTGTATTGAATGATTGATTTCAACTTCTCTAAGTATGCGTATGCTTCTTCTGGCGTACGCATATCTGGCTCAGACACGATTTCGATTAAAGGCATACCTTGACGGTTATAGTCTACTAATGACCCGTCAGCTGTATGCGTTGATTTACCAGCATCTTCTTCTAAATGAAGACGTGTAATACCGATACGTTTCTTTTTGCCATCTACTTCGATTTCAATCCAACCATTTTCTCCAATTGGCTTATCAAACTGAGAGATTTGGTAAGCTTTCGGATTATCTGGATAGAAATAGTTTTTACGGTCGAACTTCGTTTCCGTTGCGATTTCACAGTTTAATGCCATTGCAGCTTTCATTGCAAAGTTAACTGCTTCTTTATTTAAAGTTGGAAGTACCCCTGGGTATCCTAAGTCAATTACACTCGTTTGTGTATTTGGCTCTGCTCCGAATTCTGTTGGACTCGCAGAGAAAATTTTCGAATTTGTTTTTAACTCAACGTGAACCTCTAAACCAATAATTGTTTCTAAATTCATCTATGCTCGCCTCCTTACAGACTTGCTTTTTTTGTATGATAGTCTGTTGCTTGCTCAAACGCATGTGCAACGCGGTAAATTGTCGCTTCATCGAAGTGTTTACCAATGATTTGTAATCCAAGTGGCATACTATTAGCACCGAATCCACATGGAACAGAAATCGCTGGAACACCTGCTAAGTTTACTGGGATTGTTAAAATGTCGTTTGCATACATTGTCATTGGATCATCCACTTTTTCGCCTACTTTAAATGCTGGAGTTGGCGTTGTTGGTCCAATAATAACATCGTAGTTAGCAAATACATTTTCAAAGTCGTTTTTAATTAATGTACGTACTTGTTGTGCTTTTTTGTAATATGCATCATAGTAACCAGAGCTAAGTGCAAATGTACCCAGCATAATACGGCGTTTTACTTCGTCACCGAAACCTTCGCTACGTGTGTTTTTGTAAAGATCTAATAAGTTATTTACATTATCAGAACGAACACCGTAACGTACGCCATCAAAGCGTGAAAGGTTAGCAGATGCTTCAGAAGAAGATAATAAGTAATACGTTGCTAGAGCGTATTTAGAGTGTGGAAGAGATACTTCCTCCCAAGTTGCGCCCATACCTTCTAATACTTTTAAAGCAGCTAGTACTGACTCACGAGCTTCTTCGCCAACACCTTCGCCTAAGTATTCTTTCGGTACAGCAATGCGTAAACCTTTAACATCGCCTGTTAAACCAGCTAAGTAGTTTCCAACTTCAACATTTGCAGAAGTTGCATCCATGCGGTCAATACCTGAAATAGCTTGTAATAAGTATGCATTGTCTTCTACTGTACGTGTAATCGGTCCGATTTGGTCAAGTGAAGATGCGAATGCTACTAATCCGTAACGAGATACGCGTCCGTAAGTTGGTTTTAAACCTACAACACCGCAATATGCAGCTGGCTGACGAATAGAACCACCCGTATCAGAACCTAGAGAGAATAATACTTCTCCTGCTGCTACAGCTGCTGCAGAACCACCACTAGATCCGCCTGGAACGTAATCTAAGTTCCATGGATTTTTTGTAGCGTAGAAACCTGAGTTTTCATTTGAAGAACCCATTGCGAACTCGTCCATATTTAATTTACCGATTGTAACTGTGTCAGCAGCTTTTAACTTTTGCACAACTGTCGCATCGTAAATTGGATCAAAGTTTGCTAACATTTTGCTCGCACAAGTAGTACGAAGACCGTTAGTGACAATGTTATCTTTTACACCGATTGGCATACCGAATAACAAACCATTATCTTCAGCGCCGATCTTAGCATCTAATTCTTTCGCTTTCGCGCGTGCATTTTCTTCATCTAATGTAAGAAAAGCTTTTACGTTATCTTCAACATCCGCAATACGTTTGTAAGATTCTTCTACTAAATCCGTAACGGAAATTTCTTTGTTGTTTAACTTCTTATGTAACTCTGATACAGAATGATCAAATAATGACATCGAAATTCCCCTCCTCTATTCTAATACTGCTGGAACACGGATTTGATTATCTTTGTGATCCGGTGCATTTTTTAATACTTCTTCTACTGGTAAACCTTTTTCTGGCACATCTTCACGCATAACATTTTTCATAGTTAATACATGAGTTGTTGGTTTTACATCTGTTGTATCTAATTCATTTAACTGTTCTGCAAATGTAACAATTGCATCTAGTTGTTTTTGAAATTTTTCTGCTTCTTGATCAGTAATTGCAAGACGTGCTAAATGTGCTACGTGCTTTACATTCTCAACGGAAATTCTTGACACGGCTAGGCCACCTCCATAATATATCGTTCAATCTACAATACTATTGATGATACCAAATTTTCAGTACTTCAAGCAAGTCAACACATGGCACTTACGGCATTTTTACATAAAAAAAGAAAGGCAAGCGCCTTTCTTTACAATTTACTCTTTATCTAACGGTTTATTTTTTGGAAATCTCTCGTTATCTTCTTCATTATCACGAATTGTTTTTTGTAATACAAAACAAGACATCGTTAAAAATAACGTTCCAATTAAATAGTACCCTTTTACACTAAGCGTTTCATCTAACGTGTAAATCCCAATTAGCATCCCTGAAAGCGCACAAACAAATGAAGTCCATGCTAAAAACGTGAACGCTTGCGTATTTCTTCTTCTCATCATTATCCCCCTTGTTAGATGCACATCCATTATAGATAAATATATTTACCGTTATGGATTTTTATGTAAAATTATTTTTCTATTTATTAATCTATCATAAAAAAATGCCATTTTAAAGATTGTTTTCTTTCTAATCTGAAAAATTAATTAAAATTATTGACATTTATTTCTATTCTGCATAAAATAAAAATAAATATTACGAACCTCGAAATATACGGGAGTGGAATTAATTGTTGCAATATGAACATTTTTTAGACTTACTGCTAGATAACGCCAAGAAACTTTTCTATCCTGAAGAATGGGTAAGCCTTGATTTAACACTTTCAAAGACAGAAGTATTTTGTTTACTTTGGATGGAGCGAAATACAGATATTACAATGACAAAAATTGCTGACCTTCTTGATATACCGATGAGTACAACGACAGGTGTTGTAAATCGCCTTGTAAAAAAGGGGTATATTGAACGGTACCGTGATGAAAACGATCGACGTATTGTATTAATTCGTTTAACAGAAAACGGCGTAATGCTCGTTCAAGAAGTAAAACAAAATGCAGCCCATTACTTTAGCTTAGTGACAGAAGCATTGTCAGAAGAAGAAAAAGCATTCTTACTACAAATCTTCCAAAAGATTATGAATCACATTGCTACGACACAGCAAAAAACAGAAGAAAAGGCTTCTACACCTAGAATGAAAAACATTCCGATTGAATAAAGTGAAACTTTAATCAGTGAGGGGTTTTCTCATCCCTCACTGATTATTAGTTGAACCAATCGGGTATTTACGGGCAGTTGACCTCCCACCTAATTTCTTTGCTCCAGCCGAATTTTTGGACGGAAGTCTTACTGCCCGTTAATGTGGGATAAAGCCCTAACTGGGTTTTTATTCACTTAAATACTTCGATGTTCGTAATATTTGATAACCGAAATAAAGGGGATAGAATGATGAGAGTTATTTTGTATACAGGTAAAGGCGGCGTAGGAAAAACTAGCATTTCAGCAGCAACAGCACTTCAAAGCGCAAAACAAGGATTAAAAACATTAGTAATGAGTACAGACCCTGCTCATAGTTTAGGAGATTCATTTGGTATAAAGCTATCTTCTGAGCCATTAGAAATTCGCGAAAACTTGTGGGCACAAGAGATTAATACGATTTATGAAATGGAAAAAGGCTGGGGAAAGTTACAGAAATACATTACCTTGTTATTCACTTCCAAAGCAGCTGATGATATTACAACAGAAGAATTAACGATGTTTCCTGGTATGGAAGATTTAATTAGCTTACTTCGCGTGCTCGATTATTATAAAAAAAACACATACGACGTTATCATCATTGATTGCGCTCCAACAGGAGAAACATTAGCAATGCTTAGTTTTCCAGACATGCTCGGCTGGTGGATGGAAAAATTATTTCCTATTAAAAGAAAAGTTTTAAAAGTCGTTCGTCCTGTAGCTCAACCACTTCTTGGTGTCCCCCTTCCAACCGATGATATTATGGACGAATTAACAAATACACTTGAACAGCTTGGAGAAATGAGAGATATTTTATCGAACCGAGAAATAACAAGTATCCGCATCGTTGTAAATCCCGAAAAAATGGTCATTAAAGAAGCTCAGCGTAGTTTTACTTATTTAAATTTATACGATTATAACGTAGATGCCATCATGATTAACCGTGTCATCCCTAACACTGTCACCGATCCTTATTTTCAAGCATGGAAAGATACGCAAAAGAAATATAAAACATTAATTCAAGATAGTTTTCAGCCGCTTCCTATTTACGAAGCTCCCATGTTTGAACAAGAAGTTGTTGGTTTACCTATGTTAGAGCGTGTAGGCAATGCTTTATTTAAATCCGATTCCTCTCCTACTGAAGTGAAATTCAATGGTCGCACACAATATGTGAAAAAAGATGGCGATGAATATATTTTCGTTCTGTCCATCCCCTTCTCAAACAAAAGTGAACTTTCATTAAATCAAAAAGGTGATGAGCTTATTATTCGAGCCGGCTCTGTTAAACGGAACATCACATTACCAAAAACATTAACACACCTTTCTATTCAAGGAGCCAAGTTTGAAGAGGATGTACTAAACATTCGATTTGGAGGTGTGGTGCATGCATGAGGAATTACTACGAAAAGTAATTCGGACAAAAGTAAGATTCGGTATGCGTATATTAGAAGAGCTACCTACTCCAATCCAGCAATCAGCTAAGCAAATGCTAAGTATTTTGCAAGAGGAGCTAGCTGCTTATCCGAAAGAACGAGAGCATCATGAAGATAATTTAAAAAGTATCCTAATTGAATAATCATCTCTGTATAGAGGGCCTTTTTAGGCTTTCTATACTTTATTGGAGTGATATAAGTTGCTAAAAAAACATTCCACTATTACGCTTTGGATCATTCCTTTATTATTTTTCATTCATAACCTTGAAGAAGCTTTCCAAATGCCACAATATCTTGCTAATCAATTTTCAATTCATCTTATAACTAGCCAACAATTTTTCATTGCCATTTCCATATTAACAATCTTCGTCGTACTTATCGTCTTTCTATATCAACTAAACTTCTTGTCTTCTATACACTGGATTATTTTTATACAAGGAGCCATTTTCTTTAACGCTGTGCAACATATTATTTTGTTTTTGATTTATCGCTCCTATAATCCTGGCGTAATATCCTCAGTTTTCATTGTTATCTTTTCTATTTTCTTTTTTTCATCCAAAAAACAATTAATTCATAAAAAGCAATTCGTAATTACACTCATTTTCAGCTTACTTTCTTATCCCATTATAATTTGGATTACCTTACTATTCGCTAGCTGCTTTCAGTAATAAAAAAAGACCAGGAAAACTCCCGGTCCATCACTCTACTTAACAAACATTGGATTCTACGTTATACAAAATTGGAAGGTACAAAATTAGGGTTTTGTTTGTTAAGTAGATTATATGTTGAACGAACTAACAGCGGAGGGGTTCCTTCTGTTAGTTCATTAAACCCAATGATTATTTTACGATTTTTTCAAGCTCCTCAAGTGAAAGATCTACTGAAATTGAACCATCCTTTGTTTCTTTCTTAACTGCATCTGTTACTTCTTTTGAATGATATAATTCAATTACTTTTTTCAGTGTTGGATCGTCTTTATCTTTCGTACGAGCTGCGAAAATATTAATATAAGGCTTCGCATTTTCATTCTTTGGATCTTCTAAGAAAATAGGATCCTTCGCTGGATCTAATCCAGCTTGACCAGCCACACCGTTATTAATAACTGAAGCTGCTACATCTTTTAATACACGAGGTGTTTGCTGTGCAATAACCGGTGTAATTTTTAACTTCTTCGGATTTTCAGCGATACCACTTGGATCCCCAAATAGACCAAAATCTTTTTTAAGTTTCAATAACCCCGCTGCATCAAGAAGTTTTAATGCACGTGCTTGGTTCGTTGGATCATTTGGAATAGCAATTTCTGAACCATCCGGGATTTCATTTGCTTTCTTATATTTTTCAGAGAATAAGCCCATTGGTGCAATTTGTGTTGTACCGACAGCTGTAATATCTAACTTATGCTCCTTTTTAAATTGCTCTAAGAAAGCAATATGCTGGAATGAGTTTAATTCAATATCTCCATCAGCTAACGCTTTATTTGGCGTTGTATAATCAGAGAACTCAACCAGTTTAATTTTAATCCCTTCTTTTTCAGCTTTTTTCTTCAAAATTTCCCAAACGTCTCCATCCGTTCCAGTTACACCGACACGAACTACTTTCTCTTTTGCTCCTGCACCTGTGTCTCCACCTGAGCAGCCGCTTAGTGCTGAAATTCCTAAAATCGCTGATAATGCAAATGCTAAAATTTTCTTCATTTTCTTTTCCCCTCTTCCTTTTTATGATCTGCGTAAAAAGACTTTCGCAAAGTAGTTTCCTAAATTTTGAGCTATCTGTACAAGAATAATAAGTAAAACGACCGTTACGAACATAACTGATGTATCAAAACGTTGATAACCATATGTCATTGCTAAGTCACCAAGACCACCACCACCGACAAGCCCAGCAACTGCAGAAAATTCAATTAAACCAACTGTCATAAACGTAACACCTAAGATCAATGGTGCTAACGCTTCTGGCACGAGAATTTCAAAAACAATTCTAAGTGGTGAAGCGCCCATCGCTTGTGCAGCTTCAATTACTCCTTTCGGAACTGAGACAAGATTTGTTTCAACCATTCTAGCAATACCAATAGATGCCACTAACGTCATTGGGAAGATTGCTGCCGCTGTTCCAATCGTCGTTCCGATCACGCTTCTTGTTAGTGGGCTTAAAGCTACTAAAAAGATAATGAATGGAACTGGACGAATTGTATTAATGATGACGTTAAGAATAGAAAAAACCCATTTATTTTCTAAAAAATTACCTTTTCTTGTTACATATAAAAGTAAACCTAGAGGTATACCAAGAATTGTAGCGAATATAAGGGTTACAATTACCATTAAGAGGGTGTCCCCCGTCGCATCTAATATACGAGGCCAAAATATACTCCAATCAACTCGCATGAGCTTCTACCTCCTTCAGCTTCACTTGCAGTCTTAGATGTTGTAATGCTTTTTGAATTTCCTTCTGTTCACCTTGCAATTCTACAAGAAGATTTCCAAATAGCACATTTTGAAGTTCAATAATATTTCCGTACAGTACATTTACATCGACGTTATAGTTTTTTGCGATATATGATAGTACCGGCTGTCCAGTCTCCTCACCAGTAAAAGTTAAGCGATAGATCTGACCACCATTTTGAATTTTCGCTAGAACACTTTCTGGCAAGTGGTCATTAATAACAGAACGTACAAAGTTTTGAGTTGTCTTTGTTTTTGGTTGTGTGAAAACATCAAACAGTTTTCCTTCTTCAATAACTTTTCCCTTCTCCATTACAGCTACACGGTGACAAATTTCTTTCACAACATGCATTTCATGTGTAATAAGAAGAATTGTTAAATTATATTCACGATTGACTTTCTTTAATAAGTTTAAAATCTCTGTCGTTGTTTCTGGATCTAAGGCTGATGTTGCCTCATCACATATAAGTATATCTGGTGATGTTGCAAGTGCCCTAGCAATCCCAACACGTTGCTTTTGTCCGCCTGATAACTGCTCCGGATAATAGTTTGCTTTATCTTCTAGCCCTACAAACTTCAGCAGTTCATTGACTCTTTCTTTTATTTCATTCTTTGGTACTTTCGCTAACTTTAATGGATAAGCAATATTCCCAAACACTGTTCTTGAATTAAATAAATTAAAACTTTGGAAAATCATCCCAATTCTTTGTCTAAGTTTCCGTAATTCTTTCGTTGATAGTGATGTAATATCTTTATCATCTATTGAGATCGTTCCTGCAGTCGGTCTCTCTAACATGTTTACTAGGCGTAATAAAGTACTCTTTCCAGCACCACTAAATCCGATAATGCCAAAAATTTCGCCCTTCTCAACTGATAATGTTACATCCTCCACAGCATGAACAGATTGCCCACCTGATTCATATACTTTACTTACGTTATTAAAAGAAATCATTTTCTTCCCTCCTATATGCTGTAAAAACTAGAAGTAGAGCTTTCGAGGTAAAATAAAAAGTGCTCTCCTTCTTATCAGTAATAAAAGATAAGAAGGAGAGCACTTATATGTACTCGTTCACATCTTCTCATCTTCCAAGCCTATAAAGACTTGCTGGAGTTAGCACGGTATTAAAAAACCCGTTGCTGAGGTATCGTAGGGCCAGTCCCTCCACCTCTCTGGATAAGAATGTATCGATTTAATTGTCGTTTAATTAATTCTCATTATAGAACTCAGAATAGTGAGAGTCAATACATTTTTTAGAAAAATATTAATTATTTCTTTATTAAAATTTTCAAATAAAAATTCATAATAAAATAGTAATCTTGAAGGTTATGTAAAATTCTTCTCCCTCATATTTTTTAAAAGGATTATTTTTTCTATGAATTGAATACTATTATTTGAATATGAAATCAGAGGAAGGTGAATATATGAGAACAGCTCTATTACTCGTTGATATCCAAAATGATTATTTTCCAAATGGAAAGATGGAATTGCGCAATCCGGTAGAAGCAAGTGAGTATGCCAGTGAGCTACTAAAACACTTTAGAATGAACGACGAACCTATTTTTCATATCCAGCATGTAGCAATAAAAGATGATGCTACTTTTTTCCTACCTAATACAGAAGGTGTCCATATTCACGAGAATGTCCGTCCGCTTAGAGAAGAAACTGTTATACTCAAACATTATCCAAATAGCTTCCGAGAAACTAATCTTTTAGAACAATTACAACGTTTAGACATTGAACACATCGTCATATGCGGGATGATGACTCATATGTGTATTGATGCTACCGTAAGAGCTGCTTTTGATTTCGGCTTTCATTGTACCGTTATACACGATGCTTGTGCTACAAAAGATCTTTCTTTTAAGAATGCTACTATACCAGCTGTTTATATTCACAATACAATTTTGGCCAGTTTAAATGGAGTATATGCAAATGCAATGAGTACAGAGGAATTTTTGGTTACAAAAAAACACTCCATTCAGTGAGCAAAACCGAAAAGAGTGTTTCTTGTCAAACCATAGATTTTCTTTCAAATTGTATTATACAGGAAATTCTTAAAATGAATACTAAAAAATGTGACTAATAAATCAACTTTTTCCGTCACTTTATTTCTATTTACATGTTTATCCCGCTATTAATAGGGTTTAGCTCGTCCTCTTAGCGCAATGGTAATATATGGGATTCTAATTTTAAAAGGAGCTCTTCACATTCTGTGAAAAGCTCCTCTACTATTTCTTATAAAGTTTCAGAAGTAGTTTTTGCTTGCATGTGAAGTGCTAAGTAATCTGGGCCACCAGCTTTAGAGTCTGTACCAGACATGTTAAAGCCACCGAATGGTTGGTAACCTACGATTGCACCAGTACATCCACGGTTGAAGTATAAGTTACCTACATGGAAGTCTTCACGTGCTTTTTCAATATGGTCGCGGTTATTAGAAACAACTGCTCCTGTTAAACCGTATTCTGTATTGTTTGCAATTGCAAGTGCATGATCGAAGTCTTTTGCTTTACAGAATGCTACTACTGGTCCGAAGATTTCTTCTTTCATTAAGCGAGCATCTTCTGCAACATCAGCAACGATTGTTGGTTGGATGAACCAGCCTTTAGAATCGTCTCCTTCGCCACCTGCTAGGATTCTACCTTCTTCTTTACCAATTGCAACATAGCTCATTACTTTATCGAATGCAGCTTGGTCATTAACAGGACCCATATTTGTACCTAATACAGCTGGGTTATCAACTGTTAATTCTTTTGTTAATTCAACAGCACGATTTAATACGTGATCATATACATCTTCGTGGATTACAGCACGAGAACATGCAGAACATTTTTGTCCTGAGAATCCGAATGCTGATGCAACGATAGATTTAGCTGCTAATTCAAGATCTGCTTCTTTATCAACAACGATTGTATCTTTACCGCCCATTTCAGCGATAACACGTTTTAACCAGATTTGACCTGGATTTACTTTCGCTGCACGCTCATAAATGCGGATACCTACATCACGAGATCCAGTGAAGCTTACGAAACGTGTACGAGGATGATCTACTAAGTAGTCACCAACTTCAGAACCATTACCTGGCACGAAGTTTACTACGCCAGCTGGTAAGCCAGCTTCTTCTAATACTTCCATGAATTTCGCAGCTACTACAGGAGTTGTACTAGCTGGTTTTAGTAATACTGTGTTACCAGAAACTAAAGCAGCTGTTGTCATACCTGCCATAATTGCGAATGGGAAGTTCCAAGGAGAAATGATAACACCTACTCCTAATGGAATGTAAGAGAAACGATTATATTCAATTGGACGGCTTTCTACTGGAATACCGTCTTTCAATTTCAACATTTGACGAGCATAATATTCCATAAAGTCGATTGCTTCCGCTGTATCAGCATCTGCCTCATTCCATGGTTTACCTGCTTCTTTTACAAGGATAGCAGAGAACTCATGTTTTCTACGACGAACAATTGCTGCAGCACGGAATAAAATGTCTGCACGCATTTCTGGTTTTGACTTTCTCCAAGTTTGGAATGTTGCATCCGCTACTTGCATTGCTTTTTCAGCTAATTCACGGCTTGCTTTTGAAACACGACCAACAAGTTCCTCTTTATTTGCAGGGTTTACAGAAACAATTTTATCTTCTGTAGTGATTTTTTCTCCCCCAATAATTAATGGATAGTCTTGTCCAAGATAAGATTCTACTTTCTTTAAACCTTCTTCAAACGCTAATTTGTTAGCCTCTACTGAAAAATCTGTAAATGGCTCATGTTTGTATGCTACTACCATTCTTTTTAGCCTCCCCTTAGAAAAACGTTTACATTTTACAACATTATTCTACACGATAATTTAGATTTATTCAAATATTCCTAGACTTATATTTTAAAAATTAATAAATTTTTAAAATATAATAAAAAAAAGAGATTCATACATGCGTATGAATCTACAAAATATGAGTATATTCCAAAACATTTTTTCCAATCAATAATATAGTAACTAATAAAAATAAAGTTCTTACATATCCAACACCTTTTTGAACTGCAAACTTCGATCCAAAATAAGCACCTAAAATCATTGATAATCCCATAATAATACCGTATTCAAAATGAATTATATCTAAAAATAAAAAAGTAATTAAAGATACGATATTACTAACAAAGTTCAAAAGTTTTCCAGATGCCGCTGCTTGAATAAAATCCAAACCTATTAATAAAAATGCAAAAATTAAAAAGGATCCTGTCCCTGGTCCAAAAAAACCATCATAAAACCCTATCATTAAAATAACAAAGAAAAATATTAATGTTTTCCTTTTCGTCATCTTCTTATAGGTAGATACGCTTCCCCAATCCTTTTTTGCAATAATATAAATGGCAATAAACACCAACATTACAAGTACTAATGGACGTAAAATATCCGGTGGAATAAATTTTACCACTAAAGCACCTGCGACCGCTCCAATAATAGTTAACGGGATTAACTTTCCTACAATTTTAAAATCGACTTTTCCTGATCGAATAAAATAAATTGCACTCGTAAACGTCCCCATCGTTGCAGCTAATTTATTCGTTGCAATTGCCGAAGCTGGTGACAAACCGACAAACATTAGTGCAGGAAGCGAAATTAATCCTCCACCTCCAACAACTGAATCAATAAAAGCTGCTAAAAATCCGAATGCAATTAATAAAATAATGACTTGAAGACTTAGTTCGTCCATGACCTTTACCCCTTATCCCCTTATTTATAACATTTAAAATTATAACAAAATTCCTCAAGAAAAAAAGCTGTTCCTTCGTGGAACAGCTTTTATCTTTAATCTAAAATTTTTACGAGTGGCTCATCTTGCTTCGCTTCACGTATAATAATCGCTTCTGGACGTTCTACAGATTTAATCGTTACTTGTACTCTCATATAATTTGGGAAGTATTCCATAACAAGCCCTGCTACATATTGTGTAAAACCAATTATTTCCGCTTTTCCATTAAACTGGACAGGAATATCCAGCTTCATTTCTTTTAATTCCTCGTCTCTATACATACCAGTACCGATAACAGCGGAATAATCGCCTTGGAAATAATCGCTTAGTTTTGCTTTGAAGTTAGATACCCTTGCAAGATCTTCACGCTTATTGTCTGTTTTTGCTTGTTCAGACGGGAACAAATAGTATTTCTCGTTAATTTGTTTCCAATCTTCAACCGTTTCACTACCTTTTTCCACATTAGCATAAGAAACAAAGTTTCCTGGCACAAGTGCAGACTTTGGAGATTGACGATAAATCGCAAATGTAATCGGAACGTTTTTTATGTCGGGCTTTTTTTGGTGCATAACTTTCAAGATTTCTTGCGCCATTTTTTTCCCTTCAGCTAACATTTTTTCGTCCTCGATTTTAGCCTCACGCGGATAACCATGCTCTTCATTAAAATATTGAACAGAATTCATTGCTAAACCAACTACAATACCACCAAGTTCAACATCTTTATCGCCTTTTTTCACATAATAATTATGCTCTAAAATATTTGAAATATATATTGGATTTTTTTTATTTTTCACTTCTAGTGATTCTGATCCTTCGCCTAACGCTGGATTGAGTCCTATATTCGGAAATTTAACTGCATCTTTTTTTAATTTGCTCTCTAGTTCCTTTTGTTCGGCATCTGTACGCTTTCTTTTTACAAGCATTTTTACGGTTTGATCATCTAGAGTACTTCCACCTTTAAAGAAATAATCTTTCGTATTAAATGATTCTTTTGCAATACGCATTAATCCTGTTTCAAATTCATCTATATCAAGACGATTATTTAATCCCTGCACAACTAATCCACGTGCAGATCCTGCATCAAATGGAACAGTCGTCTTATAATATTCATCCGAAATAGCATACTTCGGAACGACTGCTTGCTCTTTTGCTTTCCCTGATTTCTCAGCCACTTTTTCATCTTTGTCGGCACCTGCGCTACAACCACTTACAAGTAGGCCAAGACTTAATACCGCTAATGCTATTTTTTTCATGGTAAGTTTGCACCTCTTACTTATTTAGCTCTTGTAAGAACCTCTCTTCATTCCAAACTTCAACATTGTGCTTCTCTGCTTGCGCTAATTTTGAGCCAGCAGCTTCACCAGCAACAACTAAATCCGTACTTTTACTAACACTTCCTGTTACTTTTCCACCTAATGCCTCAATCTTCTTCTTCGCTTCACTGCGTCCCATCACTTCTAATTTCCCAGTTAAGACGACAGTTTTCCCTGCAAAGTAAGATTCAACATTTTGTAAATCTGCACTTTTTATGCCTTTGTATGTCATGTTCACGCCATACTCTTTAAACTGTTGTAATAGCTCTAATACATCTTCATTATCAAAATATGTCACAACGGATTGCGCCATTTTTTCACCAATTTCATTAATTGATTTTAGCTCCTCTTCCATCGCTTTCACAAGTGCATCCATCGTTTCAAAATGCTCTGCAAATGTACGTGCTGCTTTCGCTCCGACATGGCGAATTCCAAGGCCAAATAATAATCGCTCTAACGAGTTTTCCTTCGAATTCTCAATTGCTTGTATTAAATTTGTTGCTGATTTTTCACCAAAACGCTCTAGCTGTAGTAATTGTTCTTTCGTCAATGCATATAAATCTGCAAACGTACGAATATAATCTGCATCAAAGAGCTGTGTGATGACACGCTCGCCAAGTCCGTCAATATTCATTGCATTTCTTGAAACGAAATGAATTAATCCCTCGCGAATTTGGGCAGGACAAGTTGGATTTATACAACGAAGTGCAACCTCTTCTTCTAAACGAACTAGTTCACTCTCACATGCCGGACAATGCGTTGGCATGCGGTATTCTTCTTCCTCACCAGTACGCTTATCAAAAATAACGTTCACAACTTCAGGAATAATATCTCCAGCCTTTTTCACAACAACGTAGTCACCAATTCGAATGTCTTTTTCACGAATTAAATCCTCGTTATGTAAGGAAGCACGACGAACGATCGTACCAGCCACTCGTACTGGTTCTAACTCTGCAGTCGGTGTTACAACCCCTGTACGGCCAACACTTAATTCAATGCCCGTTAATCTCGTTACAACTTCTTCAGCCGGGAATTTATAAGCAATCGCCCATCTTGGACTCTTTGCAGTAGTTCCTAGGCTTTCTTGAAGAGCAACATCGTCTACTTTTATAACGATCCCATCAATCTCATAATCAAGATTCGGACGTTTTTCCTGCCATTCTTCTACATAAGCTATAACCTCTTCAATTGTTTCACATGTACGGCGATTTGGATTCGTCTTAAACCCCAGTTCACCTAAGAAATCAAGTGATTCGCTATGCGATGAAATTGTTTTTTCTTCTACATTTGCAAGACCATATACAAACATGGATAGGTTACGCTTTGCTGCAATTTTCGTATCAAGTTGACGTATTGAACCTGCTGCCGCATTACGCGGATTCGCAAATACATCTTCACCGTTTTGCTCTTTTTCTTCATTTAGTTTAACGAATGAACGCTTCGGCATATAAGCCTCGCCTCGCGCTTCTAACGTTACCTCTTCATTTAATCGAAGTGGAATTGCTTTAATCGTTTTCAAGTTTTGGGTAATATCTTCACCTGTTATACCATCACCACGTGTTGCACCTTGAATAAAGCGTCCTTTTTCATAATGAAGTGAAACAGCAAGTCCGTCAATTTTTAATTCACATATATATCTTACATTCGCATCATCAATTCCTTGACGTACTCTTCGGTCAAAATCACGCAAATCTCCTTCGTTAAATGCATTTCCTAAACTTAACATCGGTGACTTATGCGTTACTTTTTCAAATATATCAAGAACAGTTCCCCCAACGCGCACGGAGGGAGAGTCTTCACTCATGAACTCTGGATTCTCTGCTTCTAATTTTATAAGCTCCTGCATATTACGGTCATACTCCGCATCAGAAACAGAAGGATTGTCTAATACGTGATATTGATAGTTAAATGTATTTAACAAATCACGTAGTTCTTCTATACGTTTTTTTGCTATCTCTTTTGACATATCCTCATTCCTTTCCTATTGTTTCGTCACAGGTGCAAATTTTGCTAATAAACGTTTAACACCAATCGGGCTTGGGAACGCGATATCTAATTCTTTTGAATCACCTTCGCCTTTTACACTTACAACTGTACCGACTCCCCATTTTTGGTGGGAAGCTTTATCGCCTACTGCCCAGCCAATTTGCTCGCCGCCTGTTGTCTTAACAGCCGGACGTACGAAAGCTGAACGAGAGCGTGTTGTTGTTGCCGCAGCTCCTGTCGTTCTTCCTTTTGCACTAAACGAAGTTTCACGCTTCGGCGCTGTTTCATTTAATGGTTCCACCAACTCTGCCGGGATTTCTGTAATAAATCGAGATGCTGCATTCATACTTGTCCTACCAAATAAAGTACGCATTTGCGCATTCGATAAGTATAATTCTTCTTCTGCACGAGTAATACCTACATAAGCAAGGCGACGCTCTTCTTGCATTTCATCTTCTTCCATAAGAGAACGCGTATGCGGGAATATTCCTTCCTCTAAACCAACGATAAAGACTACAGGGAACTCTAGCCCTTTTGCTGAGTGCATCGTCATTAAAATAACTTCTTCACCAGCAGTTGGATCTTCATCTACACGATCAATATCCGCGACAAGAGCTAAGTCTGTTAGGAATGCAACAAGGCTCTTATCTTCACTTTGAGATTCGAACGTTTGCGTAACAGATAAAAACTCATCTAAGTTTTCTAAACGGCCTTCTGCTTCTAAAGAACGTTCATTTTTCAACATCTCGCGATATCCTGTTTTTTCAATGACTTCTTCTACTAATTCTGTAACAGATAAGTACTCTTGCATATTTACCCAGTTGTGTAGTAAACTTGCGAATTCTTTTACTGCCTTTGTAATTTTTGCACTTACACCAACATGCTCAATTTCATCAAATACAGCCGTTAATGAAATTCCGTTTTGCACACCGTAATTAATAATTTTATCGATAGAAGTCGCACCAATCCCGCGCTTCGGCATGTTAATAATACGTGCGAAACTAATCTCATCATCAGGATTCCCAATTAAACGTAAGTACGCCAAAATGTCTTTAATTTCTTTACGGTCGTAGAACTTCGTACCGCCGACAATTTTATAAGGGATATTAGATTTCAGGAAAATCTCCTCAACCATACGAGACTGAGCATTCGTACGATATAATACTGCAAAGTCAGTATATTTTCGGTTCCCCATTTGAATATCATCACGAATTTTTTTCGCAACAAAATACGCTTCGTCCTTTTCAGTTGCAGCACGATAATACGAAATTTTGCTCCCAACTTGGTTGTCTGTCCATAATTTTTTCGGTTTACGATTCGTATTTTTTTCAATAACAGCATTGGCTGCATTTAAAATATTTTGTGACGAACGATAGTTTTGTTCTAACAGAATAACTTGCGCATTCTCATAGTCTTTTTCGAATGACAAAATGTTAGAAATATCCGCACCACGCCAGCGATAAATAGACTGATCTGAGTCACCCACAACACAAAGGTTTTTAAAACGTGCTGCTAAATGTTTAACAAGAAGGTACTGCGCTTTGTTCGTATCTTGATACTCATCCACGTGAATATATTGGAACTTACGCTGATAAAACTCTAGTACTTCTGGAACACGTTCAAATAGCTGAATCGTTGTCATAATTAAATCATCAAAGTCTAATGAGTTATTTTTCAAAAGACGTTTTTGATATTCTGTATATACATCGCTCGTTAATTTTTCATATGGATCAGCGATTGTAATTTTTTTTGCATATTTATCTGCAGATAACAGTTCATTTTTCGCATTACTAATACCGGCTAAAATAGAGCGCGGCTCAAATTTCTTCGGATCAATATTACGCTCTTTCATAATTTTTTTGACTACAGTTAACTGATCGCCTGAATCTAAGATTGTAAAGTTACGATTAATACCAATACGATCGATATCACGTCGTAAAATACGTACACACATAGAGTGGAACGTAGAAATCCAAATATCTTCTGCTTCTGGTCCGACAAGTGTATCAATACGCTCGCGCATTTCACGAGCAGCCTTATTTGTAAAGGTAATAGCTAGTACATTCCATGGCGCTACACCTTTTTCACCAAGTAAATATGCAATACGATGTGTTAACACACGTGTTTTACCACTACCCGCTCCCGCCATTAATAGCAGCGGTCCATTCGTTGTTTGCACTGCTTTTTGTTGCTGTGGATTTAAACCATTTAATAACTTATCCGTCATACTCATATACGCCTGCACCTACTCTCCTTTTACTGCTTTAACTGTTTTTAACGCCGATTTTATATCATCATAAATAACATTTCCAACAACTACTGTATCGGCATACTGCGCTACTTCTTTCGCTTGTTCTGCATTAGAAATGCCACCGCCATAATATAACTTAGCTTGTTTCAATTCTGCTTTTACATTTTTAACAAGTTCAATATCTCCATACGTACCGCTATATTCTAAATAGAATATCGGTAAATGTAATAGCTTGTCTGCTAAACGCGCGTATGCAATAACGTCATCTTCTGTTAAATCACATTTTGCATCTGTAAGCTGGGCTACTTTCGCTTCAGGATTTAAAACACAATACCCTTCCATGAAAATTTCGTCCCAGTCCATAATATCCCCAAATTCTTTCAATGCCTCGTGATGAACACCTGTTACCCATTCTACTTTTCGGCTATTTAATACACTTGGGATGTAATAAAAATCAAAGCCTGGTGTGATTGCTTCCACATCAGAAACCTCTAACACGCAAGGAACTGCATATCTACGAATGCTAACTAGCATGTGTAATACGTTATCAATTGTAACTCCATCACTTCCGCCTACAATAACAGCATCGGTTCCAGACTCACAAATCATTTCTAAATGTTCATCGCTTAACTCCTTATTTGGATCAAGCTTAAATACATGTTTCCATCCGGAAATATCGTACATGAAAACACCCTTTCTTTTCTCTAGTTATATCTATAGTTCTGTTTAAAATAACAGTTAGTTTTCATCTTGTTTTTTTTAAATAGCTATTAAATATTTTTCAAAAAGAAGGATTTCATTTTACCTTCTTTTTATGCATTCTTTCATTATAACAAAAAAAGCTACTGACACACACGCCCATTCCAACATCTTTTTCAACGTCAAATGTTGGATTACATATCCCCAAAATCACACGGAATACTAATAAGAGAAGTAGTATTTACTATTTCAATTTTCATAAAAAGGAGTGTTTTTCTAATGAAGCAAAACATCGGGACAATAAACGCTCTAATTCGAATTACACTTGGGCTTGTCCTCTTCGGATGTAGTGCCACTAAACTTGTACGCAATCCGTGGTGCACTTGGTCTAACATTTTTCTATGGATTGGTGCAATGAAAGTTGCAGAGGGAATTGTTCGCTTCTGCCCTATTGTTGAAGCATGGAAATTTGGAAAATACATGAATATGGGCGCATTTAAAATGCCTGGCATGAATTTTACTGAAAAAGGACATGCTAAAGAAGAAGTGAATCAAACTTCCGCTCATGACAAGCCAAAGTCAAAGGGAAGTTATGATGCTTCTGACAAAGAGATTGAGTCAGCGATTGAAGAAATAATCCTGGCAAAACCGCTTTGAATCATTTGTCACGATGCAAGATGCTCTCAAAGGGACTTAGCTGCTGCAGTGGGCGGTTAAGTCCTCTTTATTTTACCACAAAACAGAACGTACATTCTTTTTCATCCCTAACACGTACATAAAAAATACCAAATAAAAAAATTCAGAAGATTAGGTATGAACCCCTTGCTTAAAATGATATAAAAGTGATATCATTTTTATATCAGGAGGCGATCATATGAAAGAAAAACAAGTATTTTATGTAAATGGATTTCTAGGTGTTATTGGAATTTTAGTTTTAGCCGCTATCGGTGTATTTTGCCTTGTACAAGAAATGTTTGTAATAGCTATTTTAGCTCTCATATTAGCATCTGTTTTGGCTACAGGCATCGGTATCGTTCAACCGAATCAAGCGAAAGTTATTACGTTCTTCGGTAATTATTTAGGAACAATTCGTCAAAACGGTTTATTTTTAACAATTCCATTTGCATTCCGTCAAACTGTATCTTTACGTGTTGAAAACTTTAATAGTAAGAAATTAAAAGTAAATGATGTCGAAGGAAATCCAATTGAAATTGCAGCTGTTATCGTATATAAGGTGGTTGATTCTGCAAAAGCAATGTTTGGTGTTGAGCATTACGATCGATTCGTAGAAATCCAAAGTGAAACAGCAATCCGCCACGTGGCAACAAAATATCCTTATGATAATTTCCAGGATGAAACTTGTATTACGTTACGTGGAAATACTGAGGAAATTTCAGAAGAGCTAAAACGCGAATTAGAAGCGCGTCTTGAAATTGCTGGTGTAGAAGTATTAGAAACTCGTTTAACGCATTTAGCTTACGCAACAGAAATTGCCCATGCAATGCTACAACGTCAACAAGCAAAAGCAGTGTTAGCTGCTAGAAAAGAGATTGTTGAAGGTGCTGTGAAAATGGCCAAAGATTCAATCCATATGTTGGATGAAGAAGGCGTGCTGGAACTCGATGACGAGCGTAAAGCAAATATGGTAAACAACTTATTGGTTGCCATCGTTTCAGATAAAGGTGCGCAACCAGTTATTAATACAGGAAGCCTATACTAATAGGTTGTAAATAATTATGGCTAAAAAGAAAAGCTTCCCATTACGTATTGATCCTGAATTACACGCAGTCATCGAAAAATGGGCGAATGATGAGTTTCGTAGCGTCAATGCACACATCGAGTATTTACTTCGAGAAATGGCAAAGCAAAAAGGAAAATTGAAGAAAGATAAAGATGCATAAAAATCCCGCTGAGAAATCAGCGGGATTTTTTATACATTAGCTTCTCGTCATCTCATGCCCAATTGCACGATATCCTATATCACTTCGATAAAACAGACCATCACTTTCAATTTTACCGATTTCTTTATATACTTTATCTTTTGCTTCTTGTAAACTATTCGCCTTGCAAGCAACAAATAATACACGACCACCATTTGTTACAAAATCACCGTGTTTCATTACTGTCCCCGCATGGAAAACAATCACATCTTGCAATGCATCTAATCCGTTAATAACTTCACCTTTTTTATACGCTTCTGGATATCCTTTAGAAGCAAGTACAACACCGATAACAGCATCTTCTGACCATTGTAAAGTTAGTTCACTTTCATCTAACACAGCGTTGCATACATCAACTAAATCATTCTCTAAGCGAGGTAATACAACTTCCGTTTCAGGATCACCAAAGCGAGCATTAAATTCAATTACCTTTGGACCATCATTTGTTAAAATAAGCCCTGCATATAAAATACCTGTAAACGAACGATTTTCTTGGATCATCGCTTTAGCAGTTGGGTGTAATACTGTTTCAATCGCCTCTTGAACTGCTGATTCTGGAATTTGTGGTACTGGAGAATATGCGCCCATTCCACCTGTATTAGGACCCTTATCGCCATCAAAAGCTCGTTTATGGTCTTGAGCAATTACCATCGGATGTACAGTTGTTCCATTTACAAATGCCATCAATGAAAATTCTTGTCCATCTAAAAACTCTTCAATAACGACCTTCTTACTTGCCACGCCGAATTTCACATCTTGTAGCATTTCTTTCACAGCTTGTAATGCCTCTTCAAGCGTCATTGCTACCGTTACACCTTTACCAGCAGCTAATCCATCAGCTTTAATAACAATTGGCGCACCAACTTTTTGAATGTACTTTACTGCTTCATCATAGTCTGTAAAAGTTTCGTATGCAGCAGTTGGTATATTATACTTTTCCATCAACTCTTTCGTAAAAGCTTTACTGCCTTCAATAACAGCAGCCGCTTTATTCGGACCAAATACGCGAAGTCCCTCTTCTTTAAAACGATCAACAATTCCATTCATAAGCGGAATTTCTGGCCCAACGAAAGTTAATTCAACATTATTCTCTTTGGCAAATAAAACTAATGCATCAAAATCATTTTCATCAATATCAACTGGTGTTGCAACATCTCGCATACCTTCATTACCTGGTGCTACATACACCTTCTCCACCTTTTCAGATTGTGCAAACTTCCAAGCTAAAGCATGCTCACGCCCACCGCGGCCAATTACTAAAACATTCATATTTCATCCCCCAATAATTAAATAAGTACAAACTAGAAGCTATGCTCCTAGTTTGCTTTTTCATATCAATAAAAGGTTATCTTAACCGGACTTTTTAAATATCCTCTATTAGTGTTTGAAATGACGTACGCCAGTAAACACCATCGTAATCCCATACTTATCTGCCATTTTGATAGAATCTTCGTCACGGATTGATCCGCCTGGTTGAATGATTGCTGTAATTCCTGCTTTGGCTGCTTCTTCTACTGTATCTGGCATTGGGAAGAAAGCATCAGATGCAAGTGCGCTACCTTGTGCTTTTTCGCCAGCTTGTGTCATTGCAATTTTTGCAGAGCCTACACGGTTCATCTGTCCCGCGCCTACACCAACCGTCATGTTATCATTCGCTAAAACAATTGCATTTGATTTCACATGTTTTACAACTTTCCAAGCTAGTTTTAAATCTTTCCACTCTTGCTCTGATGGTTCACGTTTCGTTGGAATTGAAATTGTGTTCTCATCTAATGATAACGTATCTTCCTCTTGAACAAGAAGACCACCTTGGACAGAAGTTAGTTTTTTGCTTGCACTTGTCGCTTTTTCAATATTTACAGTTAGTAAGCGTAAGTTCTTCTTGCTTTGCAACACTTCTAAAGCTTCTTGCGAGAACGAAGGAGCGATAACAATTTCTAAGAAAATTTCGTGTAACTTTTCTGCTGTAGCTTTATCAATTTCACGATTTGCTGCAATAATACCGCCGAAGATTGATACTGGATCCGCTTCATAAGCACGAGTATATGCCTTGTGAATATCAGTTCCTACTCCAACGCCACATGGATTCATATGTTTTACCGCTACTACTGCTGGTTCTGTAAATTCTTTTACAATGCTAAGCGCTGCGTCTGCGTCATTAATATTGTTATAAGATAATTCCTTACCATGTAATTGTTCTGCATATGCAACAGAAGAAGTTGCAGCAAATGGTGCTTTATAGAAAGTAGCCTTTTGATGTGGGTTCTCTCCATAACGTAAGTCTTGCTTTTTCTCAAACGTTACAGTTAACGTTTCTGGACTTTCTTCACCCATTTGTTCTGTTAAGTAGTTAGAAATTAACGCATCATATGCCGCTGTATGACGGAATACTTTCGCTGCTAATTTACGTTTCGTCTCTTCTTTTACTTCGCCGTTCTCTTTCAGTTCTGCTAATACAACATCATAATCTACTGGATCTACGATTACCGATACAAATTTATGATTTTTCGCAGCAGAGCGAATCATTGTTGGGCCACCGATATCAATATTTTCAATTGCATCAGCAAATGTTACATCAGGCTTAGCGATTGTTTCTTTAAATGGGTATAAGTTAACAACAACAAAGTCAATTGGTTGAATGCCTAATTCATTCATTTGCGCTACATGTGTTTCATTATCACGAACTGCTAATAGACCACCATGAATATTTGGATGTAATGTTTTTACACGGCCATCCATAATTTCTGGGAAACCAGTTACTTCAGAAATACCGATTACTTGTAAACCATTTTCTTCCAGTAATTTTTTCGTACCACCTGTTGAAATAACTTCAATCCCTTGTTCTAGTAAACCTCTAACAAATTCTACTACTCCTGTTTTATCTGAAACACTTACTAATGCACGCTTTTTCATTTATCCTTCACCCCTGGTTGTATGTTAGTTAACAGTTGGTTCTTTCACAGACTGAACAATTTGATTCACTGTATTTACGTATAATTTATGTTCAACTTGTTGAATTTTCTTTTGTAAGCTTTCTCTCGTATCACCTTCAGAAACAACTACTGCTTCTTGCGCAATAATTGGACCTGTATCCATACCTGCATCTACATAATGAATTGTTACTCCAGTTACTTTCACACCTGCTTCTAACGCTTGACCGACAGCATCTTTCCCCGGGAAACTCGGTAGTAGTGATGGATGAATGTTAATAATCTTCCCGCCATATGCTTCTAGTAAAGTTGGCCCAATTAAACGCATATATCCAGCTAAAATAACATAATCAATTTCATACTCTTCTAGCTTCTTTAATATTTCTTTTTCAAATGCTTCTTTTGACTCATATGCTTTCGCTGAAAAAGCGAAACATGGGATATGATGATAATGTGCCCGTCCAATAACGCGTGCTTCTGGTTTATCACATACTAATAAACTAATATCTGCATCCAATCTCTTTTCTTCTACCGCATTAACGAGAGATTGAAAGTTAGATCCGCTTCCAGAAGCAAAAACTGCTAATCTACTCATAGTGCTGTGCCCCCATTGAAGGTAACACCATCCCCTTGTACAGTACGACCAATAATACGAGCTGTTTCTCCTTGCTCTTCAAGAAGACGAACAATATCTTTTGCATCTTCTTCCCTTACCGCTACTACCATACCAATACC
Organism: Bacillus cereus group sp. BceL062; assembly: GCF_051780025.1. Lineage (NCBI taxonomy): Bacteria > Bacillati > Bacillota > Bacilli > Caryophanales > Bacillaceae > Bacillus > Bacillus cereus group sp. BceL062. The sequence goes on from NZ_JBPWGY010000011.1 coordinate 210,591, forward strand.
CATGTTAAAAATATTGAACATTTCTTTCTCTTCTAGTTTCCCAACTTCTTGAAGCAAATTGAAAATCGGCTGAATTTCCCAAGATCCAAGTTCAATCTCAGCACCAATTCCTTCTGGCAACATACGTGGAATATTTTCAATGAATCCACCACCTGTAATATGAGCCATACCGTATACTTCATGTTTTTTCAATAGTTCTAAAATAGGTTTGACATAAATTTTCGTTGGTTTTAATAACTCCTCACCAAGAGGTAGTTCTAAGCGTCCATAAATGCGATCTAAAGATAGTTCTCCATCTTCTAGTAACACTTTTCGTACTAAAGAGTAACCATTACTATGAATACCGCTAGATGCTAAGCCAATTAATACGTGACCAGCTTCAATCTTTTCACCTGTTACAATTTTCTTTTTATCAACAATCCCAACTGTAAAACCAGCTAAATCGTATTCTTCCGTAGAATACATTCCTGGCATTTCAGCTGTTTCCCCACCAATTAATGCACAACCAGCTTGGCGACAGCCCTCTGATATACCTTTGACGATGTTTTCAATTTTACTAGGTTCAGCTTTACCACAAGCAATATAATCAAGGAAGAAAAGCGGCTCTGCCCCTTGGACAACAATATCATTTACACACATCGCTACTGCATCAATACCAATTGTGTCATGTTTATCTGCCATAAAAGCGAGCATCAATTTTGTTCCCACGCCATCTGTTCCAGATACTAATACAGGTTCTTCTAATGCAAATTTTGATAGATCAAACATACCTCCAAAACCGCCTAAACCGCCTAGTACTTCTTTTCTCATTGTTGTTTGTACGTGTTTTTTCATGCGAGATACCGCTTCATATCCAGCTTCAATATCTACTCCTGCTTGCTTATATGCATTCGCCATCGTTATTTACACCTCGTCTTTTAATTTCTCCCCATCCAGGGCGGCCGTTTTTAAGAAAGAAGCTAGCTTCTACATCAAAAGAAGTAGAAGCTTTTTTCACTTTCTTATTTCATACTTTCTAAAAGCTCTTGCTCATAATCATAAAGAGCTGTTGGATAGTCTCCATTGAAGTAAGCCATACATAGGCCGCCATATTTCCCTTCATATGGACGTCCAATTGCATCTACTAATCCATCTTCACTTAAAAATGTTAAAGAATCCGCTCCGATCATTTCACGGATTTCTTCTACTGTATTATTTGCTGCAATTAATTCTTTTCTCGTTTGAATATCAATACCATAGAAACATGGATATTTTAGAGGCGGTGAAGCAATTCTTACATGAACCTCTGTCGCTCCAGCTTCACGAAGCATACGAACAATTCGTTTGCTTGTCGTTCCTCTTACGATAGAGTCGTCAATCATAACAACTCGTTTCCCCTCAACTACACCTCTTACTGCGGAAAGCTTCATCTTTACCCCTTGCTCTCGCAGTTCTTGAGAAGGTTGAATAAATGTACGTCCAACGTAACGATTTTTAATTAATCCTAACTCATATGGAATACCTGTCGCCTCAGCATAACCGATCGCAGCTGAAATACTAGAATCTGGTACACCAGTAACAACATCAGCTTCAATAGGAGCTTCTGCCGCTAAACGTTTCCCCATGTTTTTACGTGCTGCGTGGACATTAATACCAGCGATATTAGAATCCGGACGCGCAAAGTAAATGTACTCCATACTACAAATTGCATGATCTACTTCATTTGTAAAACGATCTACGTGAATTCCTTCATCATTGATGATAAGTAATTCACCCGGTTCTACATCACGAATGTATGTTGCACCTACTACATCGAAAGCACATGTTTCTGATGCTACAACGTAAGCATCACCCATCTTTCCAATTGAAAGAGGACGGAACCCATTCGGATCTAGCGCAACAATCATTTCATTCCCAGTTAGTAAAAGGTATGCAAACGCACCTTTCACTTTATTTAGTGCCTCTTTTACACTTTCAATTAAAGAATCTTTCGTACTACGCTTAATAAGATGTAAAAGTACTTCTGTATCTGAACTCGTTTGAAAAATACTTCCCTCTGCCTCTAATTCGCGGCGAAGCATTTTTGCATTAATTAAATTTCCGTTATGAGCTAATGCCATACTATGATCAGAAAAACGGAATAATAATGGTTGAACGTTAGCTACTTCACTTCCACCAGCCGTCGCGTATCGTACGTGTCCGATTGCTGATTTTCCGTTCAATCCTTCTAGCTCACCTCTTGAAAACACTTCCGATATTAAACCTAATCCCTTGTGACCGACGATTTTTTCCCCATTATTTACAACAATGCCTGCGCCCTCTTGCCCACGGTGCTGCAAACTGTGCAATCCGTAGTACGAAACTTGTGCCGCATTTTCATGCCCCCAAATTCCAAAGACGCCACATTCTTCATTTAACCCCTTTATTTCAGCAAGCATGGGATTGCCCCTTTCCAAGCCTGTCTCATTTCATCTACATTTGCTGTAAGTAATACTTCATTTTCTTCATTATGAATTGTTACCTCATTTGTATCTGTCACTGCTCCAACTTGAATTGCTTCGACAACTTTCTCGAACGCTTCTTTGTTTTCACGTTTTACAGTTAGAACGAAGCGAGATTGTGATTCCGCAAATAATACCGCCGTTGCTTCACCGTCTAATTTCACAGTAGCACCTAAACCGTTAGCACCAATTGCACTTTCAGAAATTGCAACTGCTAAACCACCTTCAGCAACATCATGTGCCGATTGAACAAGGCCAGCTTGAATTGCTTCTAATACTTGTTTTTGGCGTTTTAATTCTACATCTAGATCGATACTTGGTGATTGGCCGAAAATTTTGCCGTGGATCATTTTCTGTAATTCACTTCCACCAAATTCAGCTTTCGTCTCTCCAATTACGTACACTAAATCCCCAGCTTGCTTAAATTCTTGTGTTGTTACATGTTTTAAATCATGGACAAGACCAACCATCCCAACAGTCGGTGTTGGATATACCGCTTCACCACTACGCTCGTTATACATCGATACGTTTCCGCCAATAACTGGCGTTTGTAATGTGCGACAAGCTTCACTCATACCATCTACCGATTTCTCAATTTGCCAGAAGATTTCCGGTTTTTCTGGGTTACCAAAGTTTAAGCAATCTGTAATTGCAAGTGGCTCTCCACCAGAACATACGATATTACGCGCTGCCTCTGCTACCGCAATTTTACCGCCCGTTTCTGGATCTAAGTAAATATAGCGAGAGTTACAATCTGTCGTCATTGCTAATCCTTTTTCTGTACCGCGTACACGTACAACCGCTGCATCTGAACCTGGTGTAACAACTGTGCTTGTGCGTACTTGATAATCATATTGATCATATACCCACTCTTTACTTGCAATTGTCGGTTGTTGTAGTAAAGCGAATAACGTTTCTTTATAATCTTCTACTTGCGGTGTTTCCACTTTCATCTGCTGGAACTCAGCAAAGTATGCTGCTTCTTTTGATGGTTTATGATAAATTGGCGCTTCTTCTGCAAGAGCATCTGCTGGTACTTCAGCTACCATTTCACCTTTATGGAATAAGCGAAGCATTTTGTCTTCCGTTACTTTCCCCATCGTAACTGCTGCAAGACCATACTTCTCAAATAAATCTACTATTTCTTGCTCTCTACCTTTTTTGATAACAATTAACATACGCTCTTGTGATTCAGATAGCATCATTTCATATGGTGTCATTCCCGTTTCACGCTGTGGTACATCATCTAAGTACATTTCAATACCCATACCTGCTTTACTTGCCATTTCTGCAGAAGATGAAGTTAAACCAGCAGCTCCCATATCTTGAATTCCAACAAGTGCATCAGACTGAATAAGTTCTAAACATGCTTCGATAAGAAGTTTCTCCATAAATGGATCTCCTACTTGAACTGCCGGACGTTTCGCTTCTGAGCTTTCAGATAGTTCTTCAGATGCGAATGTTGCACCGTGAATACCGTCACGACCAGTTGATGCTCCTACGTACATTACTGTATTGCCAGCACCGTGTGCTTGCCCTTTTTTAATATCCTCGTGGTTAATTAAACCTACGCACATTGCATTTACAAGTGGATTTCCTTCGTAACATGGATCGAATTGTACTTCGCCACCAACAGTAGGAATACCGATGCAGTTACCGTATCCTGCGATTCCTGCTACTACTTCTTCGAATAAATATTTCACACGTGGTGATTGTAGTTCACCGAAGCGAAGTGAGTTTAATAGAGCTACTGGACGTGCTCCCATAGAGAATACGTCACGGATAATACCACCAACGCCTGTTGCTGCTCCTTGATATGGTTCAATAGCAGAAGGATGGTTATGGCTTTCCATTTTAAATACAACCGCTTGATTATCACCGATATCTACAATTCCAGCGCCTTCTCCAGGGCCTTGCAGGACACGCTCACCTGTTGTTGGGAACTTGCGAAGAACTGGTTTTGAATTTTTATAACTACAATGTTCAGACCACATTACAGAGAATAAACCTGTTTCTGTATAATTCGGCAAACGGCCTAGAATCTTTTCAACCATGGCAAACTCTTCGTCTGTTAGCCCCATTTCCGCATATATACGCTCTTCTTTAATTTGTGTTGGATTTGGTTCAAGCATTAACGACATATGTTTCCCTCCACTGTTTTAAGATAGATTGAAAGACTTTTAACCCTTCAGCACCACCAAGCAATTCATCTACAGCACGCTCTGGGTGTGGCATCATACCAAGTACATTTCCCTTTTCATTTACAATACCAGCAATATCTGAAACGCTACCGTTCGGATTTTCTACATAACGGAATGCGATTTGATTATTCTTTTCTAATTGTTTAAGAGTTACTTCATCACAATAGTAATTCCCTTCACCATGTGCAATTGGAATATTGATTACTTCATCTTTTTCATATTGTGATGTAAACATCGTTTCGTTATTTTCAACACGTAACTGAACAGTGCGACACATAAATTTTAAGTTTTCGTTTCTTATTAGTGCTCCTGGTAGTAATCCTGATTCAACAAGAATCTGGAATCCATTACACACTCCTAAAATTGGTTTTCCTTGCTCAGCAGCTTTTTGCACTGCTTTCATTGCGTTAGCAAAGCGAGAAATAGCACCACAACGTAAATAGTCACCGTAAGAGAATCCACCAGGTAGTAAAATTGCATCATATTCATCTAAATTCTCTCTATCGTGCCAAACGTAATCTACTTCTTCACCAAGCTCATCTTTAATTGCATGGAACATATCGACATCACAGTTCGAACCCGGAAATACTATTACGGCAAATTTCACTGTGCGACAACCTCCTCAACTTCATAACGGAAGTCTTCCATTACAACGTTTGCTAATAATTTTTCACACATTTCCTTTACCTTTTCGTCAAGGTCAGATACAGATTTATCAATTGTTAGTTCCATGTACTTTCCGATTCGAACATCCTGTACTTCTGTAAATGAAAGACTATGAAGTGCCCCTTTTACTGCTGTTCCTTGTGGATCTAATACGCTTTCTCTTAACGTTACATATACCTTAACTTTATACATGTGAAATTCCCCCTAAACGTTTTAAAATCTCTTCATAAGCTTCTGTTAAATTTCCAAGATCGCGACGGAATACGTCTTTATCAAACTTTTCATTGCTCGTTTCATCCCATAAACGGCAAGTATCTGGTGAGATCTCATCCGCTAATATGATTTCTCCTTCTTCCGTTACACCAAACTCTAATTTAAAATCTACTAATCTTACACGACAGCTTGCGAAATGCTCAATCAATACTTGATTGATTTGTAGAGCCATATCTCGTAATACGCTTACTTGCTCTGGTGACGCAACATTTAATACACGAATATGATCTTCCGTTACAAGCGGATCACCTAAATCATCATCTTTGAAGTAAAATTCTACGATTGGTTCTGCAAGTACAGTTCCCTCTTCCATTCCTAATCGCTTTGAAAGGCTTCCTGCAATTACATTTCTTGTGACAACTTCTAAAGGAATAATACTCACTTTTTTTACAAGTTGCTCTGTTTCAGATAACTTCTCAACAAAATGTGTTTTTATTCCTACTTCTTGTAACTTTCTGAACAATAAAGTTGTAATCTCATTGTTCAAACGACCTTTTCCTGTAATCGTCTCTTTTTTCTCCCCATTGAAAGCAGTCGCACTATCTTTGTACTCTACCCAAACCATATCTGCTGATTCTGTACGATAAATTCTTTTTGCCTTACCTTCATACAGCAATTCTAGCTTTTGCATTTCGCAAGCCCCCTGTAGTTTGAAAAATGTGAATAATATTTTTATAAAGAATGGCACAGAATGACTCTATTCTGTGCCATATAAAATTTTACGCTTCGTTTAATCCTAGGCGTTCAAAGATTGTATCAACATGTTGCATATGATGCTCATAGTTGAAGCATTCGTTAATTTCCTCTTGCGTTAATTTGCTCGTAATACGCTCATCAGCTTCTACAAGCTCTTTAAATTGTACTTGTGTTTCCCAAGCTTCCATCGCTTTAGGCTGTACGATATCATAAGCTTCTTCACGTACCATACCTTTGTCGATTAGTGTAAGCATTACGCGCTGAGAGTAAATTAAGCCGTATGTTCTTGTCATATTGCGTTTCATATTCTCCGGGTATACAGTTAAGTTTTTAACGATATTACCAAAGCGATTTAACATGTAATTTAATGCGATTGTAGCATCTGGTAGAATTACGCGTTCTGCTGAAGAGTGAGAAATGTCGCGCTCATGCCATAATGGAACATTCTCGTAAGCCGTCATCATATAACCGCGGATAACACGAGCTAAACCAGTCATATTTTCAGATCCAATTGGATTACGTTTATGTGGCATTGCAGAAGAACCTTTTTGACCTTTTGCGAAAGCCTCTTCAACTTCACGTGTTTCACTCTTTTGTAAACCACGAATCTCAACTGCCATCTTTTCAATAGATGTTGCGATTAGCGCAAGTGTTGACATGTAATGTGCATGACGATCACGTTGCAATGTTTGTGTTGAAATTGGTGCCGCTTCTAATCCTAAGTTTTCACAAACAAATTTTTCTACGAATGGATCAATGTTCGCGTATGTACCAACTGCACCAGATAATTTACCAACGCGAACTGTATCCGCAGCTTGTTTGAAACGCTCTACGTTACGTTTCATTTCTTCATACCAAAGACCAAGTTTTAAACCAAATGTCGTTGGCTCTGCATGAACACCGTGCGTTCTTCCCATCATAATCGTGTATTTATGCTCTTTCGCTTTGTTAGCTAAAATGCTAACGAAGTTTTCTAAGTCTTTTAACAAGATTTCATTTGCTTGTTTTAAGATGTAAGATAAAGCTGTATCTACTACGTCTGTAGATGTTAAACCGTAATGAACCCATTTGCGTTCTTCACCTAATGTTGGTGTTTCTGATACAGCACGAGTGAAAGCAACTACGTCATGACGTGTTTCTTTTTCAATTTCATAAATACGATCAATATCAAATGATGCATGCTCACGAATTTTTTTAACATCTTCTTTTGGAATATCGCCAAGCTCAGCCCATGCTTCACAAGCTAAAATCTCAACTTCTAACCATGCTTTAAATTTATTCTCTTCCGTCCAAATAGCACCCATTTCAGGGCGTGTATAACGATTAATCATCTTTTTCCCTCCAACAGTTGTTCTTGATGGTCCCAAATATGCAAACTCTTCGCTTTTTCTAGAGCGACTTCAATATTATCATTTAAAATATTAACATGCCCCATTTTTCGCTGCGCTTTTGCTTCTTCTTTTCCATACAAGTGTAAATAGCACCCGGTTAATCTATTCACTTGTCCTAGGACCCCTTCTATATGTTCGCCTAAAATGTTTACCATGACAACTGGTTTTAACAAATTTGTTTCTCCAAGAGGTAAATTACAGATTGCTCGAATATGTTGACCAAATTGACTCGTTTCACATGCATCCTGTGTATAGTGTCCTGAATTGTGAGGTCTTGGTGCTAATTCATTAATGTAAATCTCACCATTAGCTGTAGCAAACATCTCTACCGCTAGTGTTCCCACAAGTTCTAATTCATCCGCAAGTACCTTTGCGTAAGCAATTGCTTTTTGAGAAAGTTCTTCTGTAATGCGAGCTGGAACGATAGATTCATGTAAAATGTTATTCACATGAATATTTTCCGCTACTGGAAACACTTTCGTTTCACCACTTACACTACGAATGACAATAGCTGATACTTCTTTTTCAAAAGGCACCCATTTTTCTAGAATGCATTCTGCTTCATTCGCAAGATTTCGTGCCTTCTCAACATCAGCTTCACTTCTTAAAACAACTTGCCCTTTCCCATCATATCCACCTGTCGTTGTTTTTAAGACGGAAGGATATGATAACTCAGCAATCGCTTTAGTAAGCTGCTCTTGATTTTGAACTAATCTATACGTCGCTACCGGTAACCCGGCTTTTTCAATTGCATTCTTTTCTGTAAAACGATTTTGCGTTTTATTTAACAACTGACTACCTTGTGGTAAGTAAGCATGTTTTTCAAGCCATTGTAAACATCTATAATCAATATTCTCAAATTCATATGTGACAACATCACTTATCTCTGCTAAATGCTGAATTGCTTTTAAATCGTCATATGGTGCAACAATTTCAACATCAGCAACTTGTGCACATGGTGAATGCTTTGTAGGATCTAAAACAGCAATTTTATATCCCATCTCCTTAGCTGCCAATGCCATCATTCTTCCAAGCTGGCCGCCTCCAATAATGCCGATTGTTTTTCCAGGTAAAATGATTCTCGTCATACTAGCTCACTACCTTCACGCACATCTTTTTCAATCGCTTCTCGTCTCAATTCCAATGCATCATGTATATCATCATGGAATGATCCAAGTATTTGTGCAGCAAGTAATCCAGCATTTGTTGAACCAGCTTTACCAATTGCAACAGTTGCAACTGGAACCCCTCCTGGCATTTGGACGATGGATAATAATGAATCTAATCCGTTTAACGCTTTTGATTGAACTGGAACGCCAATTACAGGAAGATTTGTCTTCGCTGCAACCATTCCTGGTAAATGCGCTGCTCCACCAGCTCCAGCAATAATAACTTTCAATCCACGTTCACGAGCCGTCTCTGCATATTCAAACATATAATCCGGAGTCCGATGAGCGGATACAACTTTTTTCTCATACGGTATATTTAATTCATCTAAAATGTCACAAGCAAATTTCATTGTTTCCCAGTCTGACGTACTTCCCATTATGACTCCAACTAGTGATTTCATATTAGAATCCCCCCGATTCAAATAAAAAAAGCCTGAAATAGAACAGTTTCTCTTTTACTATGAGAGAAAGCGCTCTACTCAGGCATACGTATCCCTTGTGAATAGAAAAATACCGAGTGACTTTCCCTCATAGTCTAACGAATAACGGTCGTTAGGTAGAGACTTGCAGGCCATATCCCCGCGATTATATGAGGTCTTATAAAATATTGTTTCTATGGCTATATTAACAATATTTTATAAACAATGTCAATAAATAATCGAATGTTTTTTTACTAGTTACCAATAACGTTCGTGTTTTAGTTATATTCAAAAGAAGAATTGCAACTATATGCAAGAAGGAAAGGGAATTAGAATATATATTTCTAGAGATCTATTTTACGTACAATTGTTTATATGGTACTTCAGTACATTTTAATAAAAGTATATAAACTCTTATTCTCTATACATCAATAGAACTTATATTATAGCGATTTAATTTTTAGGGGGAGAATAACCGTGAAAAAAAATAACTATGCTATTATCTTATTTATTTTTCTCTATCGCAGTAATTGCTATAATGATTGAATACTTATTTATATCATCCCATTTTTTCTACTCTCATTTTTTAAAATATATACTTATAATAGAAATAATGTTTCCTGTTCTTAAGTATTATTTTAGGACAGTCGGAAAATCAGGAACACAAAAAATCATTGCCATTATTTTAAACAGTCTCTATTTCATTCTTTTTTCATTTTTGGCGTTATTAAATTTATGGATTATGACATTTGGTAAATAAAAATAAACACAAAAAAGACGAGTCATTCTGACTCGTCTTAAGCTTGCTTGGCGACGTCCTACTCTCACAGGGACAAGGTCCCAACTACCATCGGCGCTAGAGAGCTTAACTTCCGTGTTCGGTATGGGAACGGGTGTGACCTCTCTGCCATCATCACCAAACTATGAAGGCATATTCCTTCAAAACTAGATAACATTTGCTACATATTATATGGTTAAGTCCTCGATCTATTAGTATTCGTCAGCTCCACATGTCACCATGCTTCCACCTCGAACCTATCAACCTGATCATCTTTCAGGGATCTTACTAGCTT
>NZ_JBPWGY010000012.1:0-209393 GCF_051780025.1 Bacillus cereus group sp. BceL062
AGCGTTCATCCTGAGCCAGGATCAAACTCTCCAATAAAGTTAGTTTGTCTAGCATCTAAAAATAAAAATTGACGTTTCACGTTGTTTGTTTCGTTCAGTTTTCAAAGAACTTGTCCGCCGCTTCATAAGCGACTTCATCATATTAACATCTTCATTTTTCGATGTCAACAATGTTTCTTAATTTCTTTTTGTCGTTTTCTGCGTTTCCGCATCAGCGACGTTTATTAATATACCATCGTGATTTCGAAATAACAAGTACTTTTTATAAAAAAAACAAAAAAAAATCACCTATCCTACTTTCTTCTATGTAAGGACTCCTTATCCTCTCTACTGAAAACAGGTATTTTGATTGTATACCAATACACTCCGAGCAACCAAACTGTGGGTCACAATAACTTCTCAGATTTTCATTCTCTTCTATATTAAAGTTCATAATCATTTACTCCCTATAGAATAACGACATAAATTAGCCGTAAGAAACGAATCCATCCACATTAAAAAGCAATTCGAACGAACAATTTCCTCCCCCATCAAAAATTGCACTTTATACAAATAATACAATCTCACCAAAAACATTAACTTAAGATTGTTGTTAGAATTTTTTTACATTTAATTAATGAAAAATATCCATTTTTTGTTATATAGTAAGAGAGTGCCCACAAAACTATAAATACTAATGGAGGAATTATCTTATGGATAGGTTAACAAAATTTTCATTAAAAAACCGAGCTGCTATTATTATCATGGTTTTTCTCATTTCCATACTCGGTGTTTATTCCGGCTCTAAATTACCTATGGAATTTTTACCAAGCATCGATAACCCTGCAATAACTGTCACAACATTATCTCAAGGGCTCGATGCTGAAACGATGACTAAAGACGTAACTGATCCCCTTGAAAAACAGTTTCGTAATTTAGAACATATTGATGGCATCATTTCCTCCACACACGAAGGATTATCACGCATCGACATTGCATATACATCCAAGGCAAATATGAAAGATGCAGCACGCGAAGTCGAAAAAGCAATTAATACGATTAAATTACCTAAAGATGTAACTAAACCTGTAGTTAGCCAATTAAATACTTCTATGATTCCACTCGCTCAAATTACCATTCAGAAGCAAAATGGATTTTCAAAAGCTGACGAAAAACAAATCGAGAAAGAAATCGTACCACAACTCGAAAGCATTGATGGTGTTGCCAATGTCATGTTTTTCGGAAAATCAACTTCCGAATTATCCATCGTTCTTGATCCTAACAAACTAAAAGATAAAAACGTAACATCAGAGCAAGTATTAAAAGTTGTACAGGGAAAAGAAACTTCCACTCCCACTGGAGCAATTACTGTTAATAAAGAAGAATACAATCTTCGTGTCATCGGGGAAGTAAAAAATATAAATGAGATTAAAAACATCACTGTAGCACCTCAAGTGAAATTGCAAGATATTGCTCAAATTGAACTGAAACAAAACTACGATACAATATCACACATAAACGGAGAAGAAGGAACAGGATTAATCATCATGAAAGAGCCGAGTAAAAACGCGGTTGCAATTGGAAAAGAGATTGATAAAAAAATTAAAGACATAAGTAAGCAATATAAAGATCAGTTTTCTATTAAACTTTTAGCCTCAACTCATGAACAAGTTGAAAATGCTGTTACTAGTATGGGAAAAGAAGTAATCCTTGGCGCAATCGCCGCTACTCTAATTATCTTAATTTTTTTGCGTAACTTCCGAACGACACTCATCGCTGTTGTCAGTATTCCATTATCTATTTTATTAACACTCTTTTTACTACACCAATCTAACATCACACTTAACATTTTAACTCTCGGTGGCTTAGCAGTTGCAGTTGGACGTCTCGTCGATGATAGTATCGTTGTCATTGAAAATATTTTTCGCCGTTTACAAAAAGAACCTTTCTCTAAAGATATTATTATCGATGCAACGAAAGAGGTTGCCGTCGCAATCACTTCTTCTACTTTAACAACGGTCGCTGTTTTTTTACCTATCGGCCTCGTATCAGGAGTAATCGGAAAATTAATGTTACCTATGGTATTAGCAGTTGTATATTCTATCCTTTCTTCTTTAATCGTCGCATTAACAGTTGTTCCACTTATGGCTTTTTTACTACTCAAAAAAACAAAGCATCGCAAGCCGAGCTCTTCACCACGATATGTAGCTACATTAAAGTGGGCTCTTTCTCATAAATTTATTATTCTACTAACTTCATTTTTATTATTTGCGGGATCAATCGCTGCATATATATTACTACCAAAATCGAACATAAAGTCCGAAGATGATACAATGTTATCCGTTAATATGACGTTTCCAGCTGATTATAATTCTGAATCTCAAAAACAAAAAGCCTTTGACTTCGAAAAGAAACTACTCTCTAATCCTGATGTAACAGATGTTATTTTACGAATGGGATCTAGCGCAGAAGATGCACAATGGGGGCAAACGACTAAAAATAATCTTGCCAGTATATTTGTAGTCTTCAAAAAGGGGTCTAATATCGACCAATATATTAAAGACTTAAAGAAAGATCATAAATCTTTTGAACCTGCCGAACTTGATTATATAAAAACGAGTTATTCAAGCTCTGGTGGGGGTAACAATTTACAATTTAACGTAACTGCTACTAACGAAACGAATCTAAAAAAAGCCGCTAACATCGTCGAAACAAAACTAAAGAGTATGGATGCTCTCTCTAAAGTAAAAACGAATTTAGAAGACTCTAAGAAAGAATGGCAAATTCATATTGATCAAACAAAAGCCGAACAATTAGGTTTAACCCCAGAATTAGCAGCACAACAAGTAGCATTCCTTATGAAGAAATCGCCTATTGGTGAAATTTCAATTAACAATGAAAAAACTACTATTATGATAGAGCACAAAAAAGAAAATATTAATAAACAAACAGATATTTTAAACGCAAACATACTGTCACCTATTAACGGACCAATTCCTTTAAAGGATATTGCAACTATTTCAGAAAAACAACTTCAAACAGAAATTTTCCATAAAGACGGAAAAGAAACAATTCAAATTACCGCTGAAGCCTCAAGTGAAGATTTAAGTAAAGTAAGCGCAGAAGTAAACAATGCGATAACCAACTTAGATTTACCTAGTGGAGCAAAAGTAAATATCGCCGGTGCCACTGAATCTATGCAAGAGAACTTCACAGATTTATTCAAAATCATGGGGATTGCAATTGGGATTGTATATTTAATTATGGTTATCACCTTTGGGCAAGCGCGTGCTCCTTTTGCAATTTTATTCTCCTTACCATTAGCTGCTGTCGGTGGTATTTTAGGATTAATCATTTCAAGAACACCTGTCGATATAAATTCTTTAATCGGCGCATTAATGTTAATTGGGATTGTCGTCACAAATGCAATTGTATTAATAGAAAGAGTGCAACAAAATCGAGAAAATGGCATGGAAACAAGGGACGCCTTACTAGAAGCTGGGTCCACGAGACTTCGTCCAATTATTATGACAGCTGTAACAACAATCGTTGCTATGCTCCCTCTCCTATTCGGTCAATCTCAAGCAGGGAGTATGGTATCAAAAAGTTTGGCAGTTGTTGTAATTGGCGGTTTGGCAGTCTCAACTGTTCTTACATTAGTAGTCGTTCCTGTTATGTACGAATTACTGGATAAAATCGGTAGAAAAAGACGTTCACGCAGAAAAATCAGTACTTCTACAGAAACACCTGATATTTAAAGTGAAAAGGCGTTATCTTCACGAATGAAGATAACGCCTTTTCTTTACCTACCCATATAATCCATCCTTCTTTTGCGCATATCGCTCTATAGGTTGACCAAAGTCTACAATAAGATATTCGTTATTTGAAGGTCTTTTACTCCCCCCTTTATATCCATTTCTTCTATATTAAAATACAAAAAGAACCCCCTACTTATAAATAGAGAGTTCTTCTTTATAACTTATGCCGCTTTTACCTTCTTCGTCGTTTTACTTTTTCTTTTCGTTCCTGTAAAACGCTTATGCAATACAGATGCTATCAAGCGTGAAATAACATTGAATAGTAATACCATAATAATTAATACAGCTGCAGATTTTGTCGCAATCAACTTCGCATCCGGGATAATCCCTTCAGAATTCAACTTCCAAATATGAACCGCTAACGTTTCAGCTGGTCTAAATGGATTTAAAGGATGCGCAGGACTTGAGAAGTCCGCTGCTGAATTTAAAATTGGAGATGTTAAACCCGCTGTGTAAATTAATGCCGCTGCTTCACCAAATATACGGCCAGCCGCTAAAATAACACCTGTAATAATTTGCGGTAATGACGACGGGATAATAATACGCGCGATCGTTTGCCACTTTGTCGCACCTAATCCAAGACTCGCCTCTTTTACATTATGAGGAACTTCTGAAATCGCATTTTCACAAACACGCGTTAAACCTGGTAAGTTTAAAATAGTTAAAGCTAAAGCACCACCCATTACCGTGTATCCCCAGCCTGTCATTGTAACGAACACTAACAAACCGAATAAACCAACAACAATAGAAGGTAAAGACGCCATTGTTTCAATACATAAACGAACAAAACTTAAAAATCGACCTTGTTTTGCATACTCCGCTAAATATATTCCAGCACCTAATCCAAGAGGAATAGATATAATAAGCGTTATAACAAGCATATAGAAGGAATTGAATAATTGCGGACCAATCCCACCACCAGCTCTTGTATTGCTTGGTTCTCCAAACAAGAAATTAGGATCCCAAAATCCCCATCCCTTTTGTAAAATTTCAAACACTAAGAACACTAGCAAAGCTACAACTAAAGCCGCAACCGCATAAAAGATACCTGTCCAAACTTTATTTACCGTTCTTGCATTCATTATTATCGCTCACCTCTTTGACCAATCGCTCGAATTACTAAAATAAACAGGAATGAAATAACAAGCAAAATCATCGCTAATGTCCATAGCGCATTGTTCCAAGCTGTTCCGTTCAATGTATTCGTCATATCCATTGTCAGAATACCCGTTAACGTTGCTGTTGGACTATATATTCCTTCTGGTAATTTAATCGTGTTCCCGATTACCATTTGAACCGCTAACGCTTCACCAAAAGCACGCGCTAATCCTAAAACTATACCTGTTAAAATCCCCTGTTTTGCAGCAGGAACAATCACTCGACTAATCGCTTGCCATTTCGTTGATCCTAGACCATAAGAAGCTTCTAAATAATCAAATGGAACAGAGCGTATTGCATCAGAAGCGATACTAGCAATAGTAGGTAATATCATAATACTTAGGACAATAATACCCGCAATTAAACTAAAGCCCACTCCTCCAAACGAATCACGTAATAGCGGCACTAAAATCGTAACCCCTAATAATCCGTATACAACTGAAGGAATACCAACTAATAGTTCTAAAACAGGCTTCAATACTTTATTTCCGAACTTCGGCGAAATTAAATTCATGAATATAGCAAGAGCTATAGCAATTGGCGCACTAATAATAACTGCACCTATCGAAACCAATGTTGAACCTATAATAAAAATTACAGCTCCGAAGGTTCCTTCGTCAGCATTCGGATTCCATTTTGTCGATGTTAATACCTCAGTAAATGAGATACCACTTTGCGTAAAAGATTGAATTCCTTTACCACAAATAAACGCAATAATAGCTAATGTAACTAAAACAATAAAAATACCACAAAACGTAACGAGTGATCTTCCTATATATTCACTCTTTACGTAATTTATTTGTTTTTTCCCCTTCATCACAGGACAGACCCCACTTCATAAATTGAAATGAACAGGACTGACCTTGCAGCCAGCCCCATAAATTTTATTACTTATTTAATTTAGACATCGGAATGTAACCCATATCTTCTACTTGCTTTTCGAAATCTTTACCTTTTACATAGTCAATGTAAGCTTTTGTTGCTTCTTTTGCCTCACCTTTTGTTACCATGTACTCGTAAGACCAGAATGGATATTTACCAGCAGCGATGTTCTCAACTTTTGGTTCAGATCCATCAATTTTAACCGTTTGTAGCGCACCTTTTTTCTCACCAACCATGTAAGACATTGCTAAGTAACTCACTGAACCTGGAGTAGAGTTAATCGCTTGCTCTACAGCACCATTAGAATCTTGTGTCGTACCAGTTCCATCATTAATTTTCGCGTCTTTCATCACTGTCTTTTCAAAAGTAGCACGTGTACCAGATGAAGCTGGACGGTTAATTACGTTGATTTTTTCGTCTTTCCCGCCAACCTCTTTCCAATTCGTTACTTTTCCAGTGAAGATATCTTGTACTTGTTGTACTGTTAAGTTATCAACTTTTACATCTTTATTTACGACAAGCGCGAATGCGATACCCGCAACTTTGTTATCTACTAATTCTTTTGCTTTATCAGCATCTTTTATTTTATCTCCAGATGGAACATCCGAATTACCAATTTGTACTGCACCAGATGCTACTTGGTTAATCCCTGTTCCACTACCGCCACCTTGAACTTGAATAGAAACTTTTGAATTTTTCTCCATGAATTTCTTTCCAGCTTCCTCTGCAAGAGGTTGAAGCGCTGTAGAACCTGCAGCTGCAATCGTACCTGACAATTCTTGTTTTGCATTATCGCTTCCTTTAGCATTATCTTTACTAGCTGTATCTTCTGCTTTCCCACATCCAACTAATGCTCCTGCTACCACTAAAGCTGCTAAAGAAAATTTAATACCCTTTTTCATAACCATGTCTTGTACCCCCATTTGGATTATCACTTTTCACATTCGTCTACTTTTTTCGAACACAAATTCATTGTAGGACAACAATATTATGTGAGTGTTAAGCAATTTTTAATTTTAAGTAAATGGCGATAATAATCCTAAAAAGCTAGGAATCCCAACATTTGTAGTTACAGAACCCAACAAAATCCACACTAAACGAGCTGTAATGTAAATTTATTCTTAATAATGTAAACTCAATGTAAATGTTTTTCTTTCTTTTCACCTTTTAGTTAAAAATACATTTACAAATCCACTATATTTTTAACTTTTACAATCTCATTTTATTTACATTAAACAGAATTTCAGTATTTTTTTTAGTACAACTAAATAAATTGGAACAATTCTAAAAATAATTGAATATTTTTAAAGTACTAATTGACAGCATCATTCAATGTAGTCTACTATATTAGTAGCAAAAAGTTTACCTAAGGAAACTTTTTAAACTTAAACTAACAATATAGAGATGAGGTAACTTTTATGGTATCGGCTAATACAAGACCACTTTCTGCATTTAAAACAGGAGAGTTTGTACAAATTGAGAAGATACAATTAGAAGGAACTATGAAACGACGTTTATTAGATCTAGGGTTTATCCCTGGGGCAACGATTAAAGTATTACAGCGCAGTCCACTTGGAGATCCGGTCGCTTATCAAGTAAGCAATACAACTATTGCACTGCGTAAAGAAGAAAGCTCCCTTATTTTCGGGGTATTAATAGGAGATGATTTCAGATGAGCAACCACCGTATTGCTTTAGCTGGCAACCCGAATACCGGGAAAAGTACATTATTTAATACTTTAACAGGCTTAAAACAACATACTGGAAACTGGACGGGAAAAACTGTTTTAAAGGCCGAAGGGGAATATGAACATAACGGAAATAAATATACATTAATAGATTTACCTGGAACTTACTCACTATATTCAAATTCTGCGGATGAAGAAGTGGCGAGAGATTATATTATCTTTGAAAAGCCAGAAGTCACTGTAGTTGTTATAGACGCAACTGCTATGGAGAGAAATTTAAATTTAGCACTCCAAGTGATGGAAATGACGAGCAGCGTAGTTATTTGTATTAACTTAATTGATGAAGCTGAGAAAAAAGGCATCGTTATTGATGAAAAGAAATTAGCAACATCACTCGGTGTACCGGTAGTGAAGATTTCAGCTCGAAACCGAATTGGTATCGGGCATTTACTAAATGTCATCGCTAAAGTAGCAAATAAAAAACTAATTCCAACACCAATTAAAATTACTTACAGCGAAAAAATCGAAAATATGATTCAGGAATTAGAACCACAAATTTATAAAGTGTTCGGTGATGCGTATCCAGCACGCTGGATTGCGTTACGTATATTAGATGGAGATAAAAATTTCTTAACTACACTTCAAAAACACCATAATGAACCACTTGTAAGGGAGGTCGTAATAAATGGAATCTCACTCAGCCAGTAAAGCTCTTCCATTGGACTATATTATTCAACATGCACAAACACTATCAAAAGAAGATATACGAGATGATATTGTCGGAGATATTTACCGAACATCTGCAAGCATATGTAAAGAATCTGTTCAATATACAAATACTGATAAATTGTATCGTTCTGAAAAACTAGATAAAATTTTCACATCTCCAATTTGGGGATTTCCAATTATGCTAGGCATTTTATCTATTATCTTTTATCTTACAATTGCAGGCGCTAACGTACCATCTGATATGATTGCTGAGTTCTTTGGATGGGTAGAAGGATATTTAACATCTTGGTTCCAAGCAATGCATGCACCTGAATGGTTACATGGTATTTTAATACTTGGTTTATTCCGTGGTATCGGTGCTGTTATTAGCGTTATGTTACCACCTATGGCAATCTTTTTCCCTATGTTTGCACTATTAGAAAACTACGGATACTTACCACGTGTTGCATTTAATATGGATCGTTTATTTAAGCGATCTGGTGCTCATGGTAAACAATCTTTAACAATGGCAATGGGATTCGGTTGTAATGCAGCTGCCATTATGTCAACGCGTATTATCGAATCGCCACGTGAACGTATGCTTGCTATCTTAACAAACAACTTCGTTCCATGTAACGGTCGCTGGCCTATGCTAATTTTAATGGCTTCACTATTTATGGCTGCTGGTTATACAGGTAGTATGCAAACATTTGTTACTGCTGGCGTTGTAGTTGGAATGGTTGTAATTGGTGTTATTATGACGTTAACCGTTTCTTGGGTACTATCGAAAACAGCTTTAAAAGGCGTTCCAACTCACTACACACTTGAGTTACCACCGTACCGTAAGCCAAAAATCTGGAATACAATTGTACGTGCAACACTCGATAAATCCATCTATGTTTTAAAACGAGCTATAGTTGTAGCTGCTCCTGCAGCTGCATTAACTTGGTTACTCGCTAATATTTTCATCGGTGACACAAGCCTGCTTATGTATTTTGTAAACTTCCTAGATCCATTCGCTAAAATGTTAGGACTTGACGGCTTTATTCTAGCTGCATTCATTCTTGGACTACCAGCTAATGAAATTGTTATTCCGATTTTATTAATGTCTTACTTATCAACTGGATCTTTAACTGAAATAGATGATTTTAATCAGATTAAAAATCTATTCTTAGAAAACGGTTGGACTTGGTTAACAGCGTTAAACACAATGTTGTTCTCCCTTCTTCATTTCCCGTGCGGAACGACACTAGTTAACATATATAAAGAAACAAAAAGTGCAAAATGGACATTCTTATCGTTTGCAATCCCTACCGTTATCGCCATTGTTGTTACATTCCTCTCTACACAATTGGTACATTGGTTAGGGCTTGTATAAAGTGAAACTTTACTCAGTAGGGGCTTGTATTAGCCCTCACTAATCAGGCGTGTACGGGTAGTTGACTTCCTATCTAACACCTTGTTCCCACCGAATTTTTTAGGTAAAAGTCTTACTGCCCATTAACGCGGGAGAAAAACAAAGCATACATAGAAGGTATCCCCCTCCACATATGCTTTGCGCGAAAGAAACCTGAAAATCATTCAGGTTTCTTTTTTTCTTTCCACGGCTGCGCCCCATACGTTGTGAGTTTTTTATGGATGAAGTATATGGTTCCCGGAAGAACCGCCATTAATATCGTGCAACTAATTCCTAATCCAGTAAACAACTTTCATCACCTTATTTCACTCTCTTCGGTAAAGCTGAGCCTGAATGTTCAATTATCGGATGAACATGAACAGTAATTTCAGCATCACTAAAATAATTCTGACCTTGATCCCAATTCTTACTTATTTTTTTCCACTCTTTATAATTATGTCTCTTATACAATTCCCCTAATTCTAATACATCTACCTTATATTTTTTTTGAACAAGCTTAATCGATTTTTGGATGCGTTTCTCCATTTCCTCCGAAATATCCTTCTCTAAACGCTTTTCATTCAACACCTTTTTATGATCACTAAAGTGCAACTCCGCCAATGTCCCTTCCAGAGATATGTGAATATCAAATTTTGGTTTTGTAGCATTCGTTGTAGATACTTTAATTTTCCGACGCAGCTTATGAATTTCATATGTAATAAGTTGATCCTTTTTACGAATGGTAAAAAAACCTCCAATTTTTTTACCTATTATATAATTCATCCCTAATGTTTCTTCCCCACCCAAAATACCTACACACTTATTATCCTTCCCGCGAAACAACGCTGCCCCGTTCATTTGTACCCCTTGTTTTGTTAGTTCGAGAATAGGTAATACAAAACTCCGATTGGAAATCATCTTTTCCTGGACTTCACCAATTCTTGCAGCCTCAATCATTTGGGCATTTTTCGGAGGATGTTCAGCTAACATATCGATATACTGCGCTGGCAAATTTTCAGGCTTGGCACTCTGCTTTAAAATAGCTTCTGCATTTTGCTTAGAAACGAACAAACGAATATTCCTTCTCATTTCATGATCGCGAATATATACATCTAACGTATTTTGCAAAACATATGGATTCGCTAGTAAATCTTTAGAAAAAATAATCACTTGTATATGCGGAAAGAATAATGAACGACTAATTTTTTTTGCGATAATTCGGATTTGCTCAAAGACACTATCTGCTTTCGCACTAACATTAATATAATTTTCGCCATCTCCATCACCTTGTCCACCTTGTTGCGACAATTTACTGGGGAGTACCATCTGATACGTCCCTTTCATAATTGGATTTGCTTTCTTTGCCTTTACAATATCGTAAGCTGCACCTACTACAAATCCTCTTTCTTCTATTTCTTCTAACTCAGAGCACCCACTTATAGATCCAGCTAAAACCATAACCATTATTATTTTAAGAAGGTGTTTCATTTTTACCATTCCTTCTTTTTATTTTATATACAATAAAAACTAACAAAGGCGCTAACACGACAAACCCCATATCTATCCAAGCTAAATAAGTCCCATAACTTGACAATTCCTTCAAATTACTAGGTATCATATTCACCATAAAAATAATCGGGGCACTGACAAAAATGAAAATATGTTTCTTCACTTTTGGAAACATAGCACAAAATAATAAAGATGCGACGTCATAATACATTGCTGTCGTGTTATAAATAGTAATAATCCAAGTAGTAAAAAAAATTGCATCAAATCTTTCTAAAAACCCTCCACCAATTTCAATTTCTTTTCCTAGTTCAATTGTTGGATATGTCAATCCACGTGTTGTCATATATGTAAAAACACTAATACAAGTTACATAAATTAAAATGTATGACAATACGTTCACCATCACCGCTTTTGCAACTGCCATTGGCGCTTTTTTCGCTGCCTTATCGTTCAACAACACAGCATAAAACAGAGCTACCTCAAATCCGATGAATGTAAAAATAGAATTTTTAACTCCTACAGCATATTGACTGACATTCGTTTGAAAAGCCGGTAGTAAATTATCTATTTCCATTAAGTTTACATTCAATAAAGAAAGAAGCACTATCGCAATTAAAACAATTGGCAAGAATAGAACATTTAACCTTAATAAAGCCGCTCTCGAT
The DNA here is from genome assembly GCF_051780025.1 of Bacillus cereus group sp. BceL062. Classification (NCBI taxonomy): domain Bacteria; kingdom Bacillati; phylum Bacillota; class Bacilli; order Caryophanales; family Bacillaceae; genus Bacillus; species Bacillus cereus group sp. BceL062. The sequence continues at coordinate 11,803 of NZ_JBPWGY010000012.1, forward strand.
CCAGCTACTCCATAAATAACAACTAATAAGAAGAAGAAAGACAATAGCTGTATTGGTGTATCACTAAATAAATATGTTTGTGAAATAACCGCAATCATTCGCGATTCATATGCTGTCAAAGCTGCAAATGTTAATACTAAGATGCTACTAATTGTGTATGCAACAGGTTTCGTCAAATGCGCACTCGTATATTGAACAAAGTTTTGTTTTGGGAATAAAATAGCTACCCTCGTTACAAACCAACCTAAAACCGCACATATCAATCCACCCAAAAGTAAAATAATCCAACCGTCCGAAAATAAAGTTTGATCAGCAATATCTCTCGGCATAGACAATGCCCCTATACCAATAATGGTTGACGATACCGCAAACCCAATTTCCCGAGATCCTATCTCTTCATCGCCATACTCAAATGGTTTCAATTATTTTCGCTCCTTTGGACGTATTGTAGAATCTTTTGTTTGTAAATATTCCGGTCTCTCTTTCAACATCGATTTTGGCATACGAATAAGTTCTTCTTTCCAATCTTTGTAAAATGCAGGAGCAATAGGCGTTGTATAAGGAATACCAACACTCTTTAAATTCGTAATATGAATCGCAAGTGAAATAAGAGCTAAAATGATTCCGTACAATCCAAAAGCAGTTGCTGCTAATACAAAAACAAAAAGTAAAATGCGAAACGTAATTGTAATGCTATATACAGGCAGTGAAAATGTAGCAATTGCAGTAACTGCAATAATAATAACTAAGAACGGGTTTACAATTCCTGCATTCACCGCCGCTTCCCCAATTACAAGACCGCCTACAATCCCAATTGTTTGTCCCATCGGTTTTGGCAATCTAATTCCCGCTTCTCGTATTAACTCCATCGTTAATGCCATCATTAATGTTTCAATATATGCCGGAAATGGTACCCCTTCTCTGGCTCCCGCAATAGAATAAGCTAGTTTAGATGGGATAAGCCCTTGATGATATGATACAAGTGCTACATACATAGCTGGTAGCAAAACTGCCATTATACCAGAAATCATCCGTAAAACTCTCAATAACGTTCCAATCACCCAGCGCTCATAATGATCTTCGACAGATTGAAAAATATCAACAAATACAAGTGGAGCTATAAGAGCAAACGGTGATCCATCCACCAAAATAGCCGCCTTTCCTTTCGCTAATGAAGCCACAATATTATCAGGCCTTTCCGTATTTAAAAACTGCGGAAAGGGTGACAAATTATTATCTTGAATTAATTGCTCAATCGTTCCCGTCTCAAAAATGACATCTGTCACTATGGATTGAAGACGCCGATCTAGTTCTTTTACAATATACGGGTTAATAATATCTTCTATATATACTAAGGTTACTTCTTTCTGCGATCGTTTCCCCATAATATAAGATTGAAACCGTAACTTCGGATCACGTAAACCACGGCGAATTAACATTTTATTTACATTAATATCTTCATTTAACCCAACTCTTGGTCCACGTATTAAATCTTCTGTCACTGGAGGCTCTAGACTTCTTTTCTCCCAAGCTCTACTGTTAACAACAATAGCCGTTTGAATATTATCAATTAATATAACTGTATCTCCCGCTAAAATCGCATTTATAATATCCGGAAATGTTGTTTTCATACCGACTTCTGCGATAGAAATAAAGCGATCCAATAACGTTTGAACAATAACTGCTTCTTTTTGTATTTCTTCATATTGAAGCGTACGAACTACATATTTATAAACATTATCCTTATCTGTTAACCCACATAAAAAAATAACAGCGCAGCGCGTTAAACTGCCAGCAAGAGCAACTTCTCTAATTGTTAAATCATTAGGTGAACCTAACTCATCTCTTATTTTCTCCATAACTTCAAACAAGTTACCTTCTAACTCTAACAATTCCCCCACCTAACTTCCTTTTCAACAAGTTTTTAGTTAGATTCCGCTAATAGAAGAAAATATATACAAAAAAGAGCTATCTCTTTTCAAAGATAGCTCTCGTGCACAGGTTATTTTTCTACTATTATATTGTCTGTTTTTATAGATACTCTTTTCTTAATCCCACTCACTACAAACATCACAATCATATTCATTAATAATGCGATTATACCTACGTTTAAATCTTTTATATACTGCGGGAAACTCGGAAACATCGTAGCTATAGTAGAACCAGATAAAGTAATATATGCAACAACTAACAGACCAATCGCCATTCCTGCAATCGCCCCTTGCTTCGTAATAATTTGACGTGGAAACAAACTAAATACAAGTGCAGGAAAAAGTTGCGTTACAATACTGTATCCCATTAAAAGGAGAGCTCCTATTGTTTCCCCTCCTTTAAATGTAAATAAAACTGCTATAAACGTTACTACAGGCACAAATAATTTTGCTACTTTGGCCACTTGTCTATCTGAAGCAGATGGGATCATCGTTCGGTAAATATTTTTCGCTAACAATGTAGACGCGGCCATAACAAGCATGGATGCTGGAACTAATGCCGTTAATACCCCAGCACTACCAATAATTCCAATAAACCAAGGATCAAAAGTTTGTAAAGCAAGACGGAATAATGAAAGATCTACATCTGCTCCCTTTAATCCAGGAACTTGCAGGATAGCAGCAAACCCTGCAAAAAATACGAAAAGTAAAACTAAAGAGTACAATGGCATAATTGCCGCATTTTTACGAAATACTTTTTCATTTTTAGCAGAGAAAGCAGAAGCAAATGTATGAGGCCACATATAAAAACCTAGGGCCGTTAATATAATAGTAGAAACAAACCAAGAAATACTCATCCCTTCTTCAGGTAAAGATAAAAATCCTGGTTTCGCAGCTTCTACAGCTTCGAACATCGGCTGAAACCCTCCGTAATAATGATACGGTAAATATATACCTAAAAACATAACAATAAACAGGATCATAATGTCCTTCAAAGCAGCTGTCCAAGCTGATCCATGTATACCTGAAACCATTACATATATAGTTATAACAATAGCGCCCATCCATACTGCAACAACAGGTGATACCCTTCCATAAGAAGCTTCTGAAACGATAATCCCCAATCCCTTCAACTGTAAAACAAGATATGGGATGATGGAAACAACACCAACAATTGAAACAATCAATCCAAGCGCTTTACTTCTATATTTCTTCGCAAAAAAATCTGGCTGTGAAACAAGGTTATGTTCTTTCGCATATTTCCAAATTGGCGGTAATAAGAAATACGATAAAATATAAGCTAGTGCGCCGTAACCTAAAATATAAAAAGTAGGCGCTCCTTTACTATACGCCCATCCACTTCCTCCTAAAAATGTGAATGTCGTATAAATTTCGCCTGCCATAAGGAGAAATACGAAAATCGTTCCAAATCCTCTTCCTCCAACTGACCATTGCTCTAAATTCATATCTTTTCCACGCTGCGCCCGAATACCTAAAAATAGCGCTAGAAATAAGAATAAAATAATGATAAATAATGCTGTCATTCCATATCCCCCTTATTAGCAGGATCGAATACGTACACAACCCCCATACAAAGAGAGGTAATAAGCACCGATAATAATACCCAAAATAATAAAAATGGCATCCCTAGTACGTAAGGAGTGACCGAATTTGCAAATACTGGTCCAACTACTAAACAAAGAACGGGAATAAGTGCTAGCACGTGTATTTTCTTCATCTCATTCTCCTTTATTTATGAAATTCATAATGGATGATACAAACACTTCCACGCCAATCGGCAGTGCATCTTCGTCAATCGTAAAACGAGGATGGTGATGAGGATATATAATTCCCTTCTCTTTATTTCCTGCTCCGATAAAAAAGAATGTCCCTGGTGCCTTTTGTAAAAATGCTGAAAAATCTTCTCCAGCCATCGTTGGTTGTAAACGAACAATCCTGTCTCGTCCATAAAGTTGCAATGCCGTGCGTTCAATAAGCTCTGTAACTTCATAATCATTTACAACTGGTCGGTATCCATATTCATAAGAAAATGTATATTTCGCTCCGTAAGATTCTGTAATATACTTTACAATCCGTTCAATCTTCCCCTCTGTTTCTTCTCTCAACTCATGTCTTAAACTCCGCACTGTTCCTTCAATTTCCGCTTGTTCTGGAATCACATTATGGGTTGTTCCGGCATGAAATTGCGTAACAGATACTACGAGAGAATCTAACGGATTCGTGAGGCGAGATACAATTTGCTGAAGTTGTGAAACAACTTGTGTACCGATTGCAATACTATCAATAGTTTCATGAGGGATTCCAGCATGCCCACCCTTGCCCTCAATCGTGATTTTAAAAACATCCGGCGCAGCCATTGCCGCACCATAAATTACACCTATTTTACCAACCTCTAACGACGCCCACAGGTGAGCACCAATAATATAATCCACACCTTCCATTACCCCCGCTGCAACCATTTCCTCTGCGCCACCAGGAAAATTTTCTTCTGCATGTTGGAATAGAAAACGAATCTCCCCTTTAACCTTCTCTCTTTCCTCTACTAACTTATGTACCACACCAAGTAATATCGCCATATGTCCATCATGACCACATGCATGCATCACACCTTGATATGTCGAAATAAAATCAAAATCATTTTCTTCATGAATAGGAAGAGCATCCATATCAGCCCGGACCGCAATTGTTTTACCGGGCTGTTTACCTACTAACTTTGCCATCACACTATATTGAGTCGGTCGTGACACTTCTAAATATGGGATTTTTTGAAGTATGTCGAACACAAACTGCGATGTTTTCTCTTCTTGAAAAGATAACTCTGGATACTTATGAAAATGCCTTCTCCACTCAACCAACTGATTTTTTGACAAAACAAGTTCCTTTGCAACATCCATTTCTCTTCTCTCCTTCTTCACCAAGTTAAATGTTATTATAACGCGAATTATTAACTTTTAAAAGAATATTCCGAATTTTCCGTGTTATAGACTTAAAAATAAAAAGCCATCTAAAAGATGACTTTTTCCTTATTACAAAATAGTAATTGCTTGTTTTCCCATTTGCTCCCAAGCTTTCTCAAATTCCGCTCGTGGAACAGCCAAACGTGGATTGTTTTTAAGAGGATCATTTACATATACAAAGTTTTGATCATATCCAATTACTACTGCACTATGCTCATAATATGTAATTTTCACTTCACCTGAACTCGTATTCCATGTTTCAAAACTACTTTCAGCTAGTGGCTTAAACGTTGTATTAATAATGACCCATACTGGAGATCCAGAACTAATTACTTTATATATATCTTGCATGTCTCTACCTGTTAAATTAATTACTTTTTCAGGAACATATTTTTCTGCTAAATTAAAGATTGGTTGATTATATACACCATATCCAGGTTCAGCCTTCGTATAAATGTTTCCAACGAATCCCTCATAAGGATTTCCACGCAAACCATTTTGTTCAAATGGAACACGATGGATTTCGCTAGCAAGCTGCATCTTATCTACTTGTACACCTTTATATTGCAGTAACATAGCCAAACTTGTCACTTCACATCCACGAGGTAATTCTGGTAATTGTTTTATAAATGGAACATCTTCAATCATAGCTGATTCTTTCATTTCAGATAGAAAATCTAAGCGTAGCACTTGCGCCTTTTGTATAATTTTATCTTTCCCTATAAAAAACGCGGTCGCAAGTATAATCCCAAAAACAAAAAGATATTTTAACTTTTTCATTATAAACAAAACTCCATTAATTATTATTTTACAGACACAACTCTTATCATTGTACCCTTCTTCTAACTAGTTTGCTAGAAAGATTCTGTGAATTATTATTCACATTTATATCGTTATAAAATTCTAATTATTTTTAATAAAAAGAAAAAACAATATACTTTTTCGGAACATTTTGCTAAAATCGAAATTATTAACATAGTGAAGATATCACCTTGTTAATAAACATTCTTAGAGTATTTAGTCATAGTTCGTTTTTTACATACTCCATTCATTTCATAACAAATAAATTGAGTATGTGTCACATCCCCCGCTAATGATTAAACACTCAGAATGAAAACCAGTTAATACATACAAGAAAATAACGGGGTGAGGGGCATATGAATCAACAAGTAGAACAAACAAATTTAAAACGTACAATGAAAAGTAGACACTTATTTATGATCGCACTTGGTGGCGTTATTGGAACTGGACTATTTATGGGATCTGGTCAAATCGTCCATAACGCTGGACCTGGTGGTGCAATTCTTGCATTTTTAGTCGGTGGATTTGTTATGTATTTAACGATGTTATGTCTTGGTGAATTATCCGTTGCTATGCCAGAAGCAGGTTCGTTCCAAAGCTATGCAAGCAAATTTATTTCACCTGGTTTTGGATTTGTTGTCGGTTGGATGTATTGGTTAAATTGGGCTGTTACAGTTGGAGTAGAGTTAACAACTGTAAGTATTTTAATGAAACGATGGTTTCCAGACGTTTCTTCGTGGATTTGGTGCGTTACATTTGCAGCAGCACTTTTTCTTGTGAACGCTCTATCAGCAAAGGCATATGCAGAAACAGAATTTTGGTTCGCAAGTGTAAAAGTTGCAACAATTGTTATTTTTGTCGTACTTGGTGGTGCAGTTATGTTTGGTCTACTAGACTTTAACGGAAAACCCGCTCCAATGCTTCACAATTTCACTGAAAATGGCGGTCTATTTCCAAATGGTGCATTAGCTGTTCTTCTTACAATGATTACAGTAAATTACTCCTTCCAAGGAACAGAATTAATCGGAATTGCTTCAGGAGAAAGTGAAAATCCTGAAAAAACAATTCCAAAAGCAATTAAAAACACAATTTGGCGAACTCTATTCTTCTTCGTCCTAGCAATATCAGTTGTTGTAGGGTTACTCCCATGGCAAGAGGCTAATCTAGTCGAAAGTCCATTTGTACTTGTATTTGATGTAGCTGGTGTTCCATATGCAGCAGACATTATGAACTTTGTTATTATTACAGCCGTATTATCCGTAGCTAATTCTGGTTTATACGCAAATTCTCGTATGCTTTGGGCGATGGCAAAACAAGGAATGGCAAGTCCAGCTTTTACGAAGTTAACTAAAAAAGGGGTACCACTGAATGCACTCATTTTCAGTCTTATTTTTGCAAGCCTTTCTTTATTAACAAGCGTGTTTGCGGCAGATACTGTCTTTCTAGTTTTAACATCTATTGCAGCAATGGCCGCCGTTGTCGTTTGGATGTCAATCGCGGCTTCACAGTTTTTCTTCCGTAGAAATTTCGTAAAAAATGGCGGCGACATAAATGACTTAAACTATCGTACACCGCTCTATCCAGTAGTTCCAATCGTAGCGTTCTCACTCAACTTTATTACATTTGTTAGTTTAGCTTTCATTCCAGATCAGAGAATCGCTCTTTATTGCGGAATTCCATTTATGATTATTTGCTACATTTTATACCAAGTTAAATATAAAAAAGTTGTCACATTTGAACAGAAAAAAAGTATAACTCAGGAAATAAACTAAATATACAAAATATTCAGCTATCTTTCTTATAATAAGATAGCTTTTTTCTATTTATTGGATATCTTGGTATAACTTTATTTATCTTAAAATTTTCACAATCACGTTTTTCTCTGGAAAATAGTTTACAATATAATCAAGTTACAAATGATATTCACCTTAAAAAGTGTGCATTTGTGTCTATTTTTTAACAATATCTCAAAAACTATTGCCTTCTATAAATTAATAGGTTTATATTGTTTTATTGGCATAGTTTCAATCCAAGGAGAAAGGAGATTTTCAATCGTGCAACTAAAGAAAGCATTTTGGAAGTTGGCTTCGCTTCTTCCGTTATCATTACTTCTGTTCCTCGGTGGCTGTGATAAGAAACTCGCAGTATTAAATCCGCAAGGACCTGTTGCAAAAGCACAGTATGATTTAATTGTTTGGTCATTCTTGCTTATGTCATTAATTATCGCAATTGTATTCATCCTGTTTACAGTCATCTTGATTCGTTATCGTGAAAAACCAGAGAATATGGACTACGAGCCACCTGAACAACACGGTAACACATTATTAGAAATTATTTGGACGCTTGTTCCTGTTATTATCGTTATCGCATTATCGATCCCAACAGTAAAAGCAACTTATGCTTCGGAAGAGGTTCCGGAAGAGTCCAAACATATTAAACCAGTTGAAATTTATGTTACATCTGCAAACTGGAAATGGTTATTCAGTTACCCAGAGGAAAAAATTGAAACCGTTAACTATTTAAACATCCCAGCTGGTGTACCAATTCAATTCAAACTGACTTCTGTCGGCCCAATGAATGCTTTCTGGGTACCAGAACTTGGTGGTATGAAGTACACAATGGATGGCATGATTATGGATCTTTATTTACAAGCTGATAAGCCAGGTTCTTACCTAGGCCGTAGCGCGAACTTCTCTGGTGAAGGATTCACTCACATGGAGTTCGAAGTTGAAGCAAAAACAAAAGAAAAGTATGACAAGTGGGTAAAAGAAGTACAACAAACTGCTCCTAAACTAACAGAAGATAAGTACAACGAAATTGTTAAACCTGGTGTAGTTGGTCGTATGACATTCTCTAGTCATCACTTAAGTTATGTAGATCCAAAATCACTTGAATATTGTGATTACAACTACTACAAAAACAAAAAATAATAGCTATTATTCCAACAGATTGGAGTGAACACAGTGAAGCTTGATGAATTCTTTGTCACAGGTGACCCGATTATTTACGGTGCAGACGCTTCTATCGTTCTTGTGACATTAGCAATCATTTTCGTACTAACAAAGTATAAAAAATGGAAGTGGCTTTGGGATGAATGGTTGACAACTGTTGACCATAAAAAAATCGGAGCCATGTATATTATTTCTGCGGTTATCATGTTATTCCGTGGTGGTATGGATGGTTTAATGATCCGTGCACAATTAACATTCCCAGAAACAACTTATTTAAACGCTGAACACTATAACGGAATCTTTACAACACACGGTACAGTTATGATTCTTTTCATGGCGATGCCATTCGTTATGGGATTAATGAACCTTGTAGTACCATTACAAATTGGTGCTCGTGACGTTGCATATCCGTTCTTAAATGCTTTAAGTTTCTGGTTATTCTTTGTCGGAGCAATGTTATTTAACATCGCTTTCGTAATCGGTGGTTCTCCAGACGCTGGGTGGACTTCTTACTTCCCAATGGCAGGTACAGAGTTTACTTCTGGTGTAGGAAACAACTACTACGCAATTGCATTACAGATTTCAGGTCTCGGTACGCTAATGACCGGTATTAACTTCCTTGTTACTATCTTAAAAATGCGTACACCTGGTATGACTTTAATGAGAATGCCAATGTTTACTTGGTCAATCTTAATTACAACAATTATCATTATTTTCGCTTTCCCAGTATTAACAGTTGCTCTTGCATTAATGACATTTGACCGTCTATTCGATGCTCACTTCTTTACGATGGCGAGCGGCGGTATGCCGATGTTATGGGCCAACCTGTTCTGGGTATGGGGTCACCCTGAAGTATATATCGTTATTTTACCGGCATTCGGTATTTTCTCTGAAATCATTAGTACATTCTCACGTAAACGTCTATTCGGTTACAGTGCGATGGTATACTCAATGGTTGCAATTTCTTTACTAAGTTTCGTCGTATGGCTTCACCACTTCTTCACGATGGGTGCAGGTCCAGCGGTTAACTCATTCTTCTCGATTTCGACAATGGCGATTTCGATTCCAACCGGGGTTAAGATCTTTAACTGGTTGTTTACACTGTATAAAGGACGTATTCGTTTTACAGTTCCAATGCTTTGGTCATTGGCATTTATTCCAAACTTCGTAGTCGGTGGGGTTACAGGGGTTATGCTTGGAATGGCAGCAGCTGATTATCAATACCATAACAGCTACTTCCTAATTGCTCACTTCCACTACGTATTAATCGCAGGTACAGTATTCGCTATGCTTGCTGGATTCACATTCTGGTATCCAAAAATGACTGGTCATATGTTAAATGAACGCCTAGGTAAATGGACATTCTGGATCTTTATGAGCGGATTCAACATCTGTTTCTTCCCAATGTACTTCTTAGGTTTAGACGGTATGACTCGTCGTATGTACACTTACTCTGAAAGTCTTGGATGGGGATGGCTAAACCAAATCGCATCTGTTGGTGCGGTAATGATGGGTATCGGCTTCCTACTTCTTTGCTACAACGTAATTTGGAGTGCACGTCACGGTGAACGTGACACAACTGGAGATCCATGGGATGGTCGTACACTTGAATGGGCAACTCAATCTCCTGTACAACATTACAACTTCGCGAAGCTTCCTGAAATTAAAGAAGCTGATGCTTTCTGGTACATGAAAAAACGCGGAGAAACAGTTACACCAGCAGCAGAAGATTTAAAACCAATTCACATGCCAAGTAACTCTGGTGTGCCTATTATTGCGTCTTTATTCTTCGGTCTTGCAGGTTTCGCATTAGTATTTAGCTGGTTCTGGCTTGCAGCAATCGGCGGCGTTGGTATTTTAGCTTGCTTAATCTATCGTTCATTCGATTACGACGATGGTTACTACGTAAGTGTTGATGAAATTAAAGAAACAGAACATATAGCATGAGAGGTGAAATGACATGGCGGCTTTAGATAAAAGCTTACCTTTGGAATATCAATCCGAACAAAGCAGATTGAATATCCTAGGATTCTGGATTTTTCTTGGGGCTGAAATTATGCTGTTCGCAACACTTTTCGCCTCTTATCTAGTCCTTGCTGGTCGTACGGCAGATGGCCCAACTCCAGCACAACTGTTTGAACTTAAAACGCTTTTAATTCAAACATTACTACTTTTAACAAGTAGCTTCACATGTGGTATCGTAATTCACGAAATGCGTAAGCACAACCAAAAAGCAATGCTTGGATGGTTCATCCTTACATTACTTTTAGGTGCAGGCTTCCTATTCTTCGAGATTGAAGAATTCATTTTATACGTTGGTGAAGGCGCAACAATTCAAACAAGTGCTTTCCTATCTGCATTCTTCGTTCTTCTTGGAACGCATGGTGCCCACGTAACAGGCGGTATCATTTGGGCAATTTGTGTTATTATCCAAATTTTAAAACGAGGTTTAACACCAGTTACAGCTCGTAAAGTATTCATTATCAGCTTATACTGGCATTTCCTTGATCTTGTTTGGGTCTTTATTTACACACTAGTTTACTTGAACGGGATGGTGGCGTAAATGGGTCAAAATAACAACCAAGCAAACGGGCATGCGCATAGCGGATTCCCTTGGTCACACGTTTTCGGATTTATTTTATCGCTTGCACTAACGTTTCTAGCGTTATACGTGGCACTTTACACAACATTACCACTTTCAACAGTCTTAACAACTATTATCATAATGGCTGTTGCGCAAGCTTTATTACAATTAATTATGTTCATGCATTTAAAAGAAGGAGAAGGAAGAGTTCAAATTCTTACAATGATATACAGTTTCTTCGTTGCAACTGCAACAGTTGGTTTAACTGTATGGATCTTCTTCTCAATGTAATGTACATGAAAAAGACTGCTGAGATTCCTCAGCAGTCTTTTTTTATTCCCCTCCCCTATTACATCCACATTACGGCATTAACAGCAGAATCATGAAAAATATACTTATTATGACAAATGTTAAGAAAACTCTTTCTTTATGAAATCGAATCCATATGCGTTGATTTTCTACCTATTATATGGCTAAATAGGTACTATATTTATTTGAAGGGAGAGAACGCAATGGAACATCATACTTCTGTTCTATCACTTATGGTTGTAGTTGCAATCGCGTTTTTCGTTCCCCTTTTGTTACAACGCTTTAAATTAAAAGCACTTCCTGTCGTTGTTGCAGAGATCATCGCGGGAATCTTTGTAGGTAAAAGTGGGTTTAATATGATTGAGCCAGATATGTGGCTCCAAGTTTTATCAACACTAGGATTTATCTTCCTCATGTTTTTAAGCGGGTTAGAAATTGACTTTTCTATTTTTAAACAAAAAGGGAAAAAAAGTACGAAAAACGAACCGAACACATTCCAAGCAGCAAGCATTATTTTCTTGTTTATTTTCATCTTATCTTATGCCCTATCATTACTATTCGTATGGCTAGGATTTGTAGATAATGCAATGTTCATGACTTTAATTATTTCAACTATTTCTTTAGGTGTTGTCGTACCAACACTAAAAGAGAATAACTTAGGAAAAACCGCAATCGGACAAATCATTTTATTAGTCGCTGTTATTGCAGATTTAGTTACAATGATTTTACTCGCTGTATTTGTCGGATTAAATTCTGAAAGCGGCCAAAGCATGTGGCTCCTACTCCTTCTATTCGGAGCAGGTATTATCATTTACTTTATTGCAAAACGCTTCAAAAACATCCCATACTTAGATAGCTTAAAAGCTGGTAGTGTACAAATTGATACTCGAGCTGTTTTTGCACTTATCTTAATTTTAGTAGGGTTATCTGAATCTGTTGGTGCAGAAAATATTTTAGGTGCCTTCTTAGCAGGTGTACTCGTATCGTTATTATCACCAAATGAAGATATGGTTGAAAAACTTGATTCCATCGGATACGGTTTCTTCATTCCTATTTTCTTCGTAATGGTTGGTGTAAATCTAGAAGTCTGGTCTATTTTTAAAGAACCTTCTAGTATGCTAATAATCCCAATTTTAATTGTAGGACTCTTTATTTCAAAACTTTTACCATCACTCGTCCTACGTAAATGGTATCCGCGTAATATCGTACTCGGAAGTGCCATCTTATTAACATCAACACTTTCCTTAGTTATTGCGGCGGCACAAATTGGTGAAAAACTAGGAATCATCAGCCCAAGTTTATCCGCTTCTCTTATTTTAAGTGCAGTTATTACTTGCATTTTTGCACCTATATTATTTAAAAAGATGTTCCCAAAAGTGGAAACACCAAAACCGAAAGTATCTATTATTGGCGCGAGCAGAATTACTCTTCCATTATCACTTGATTTAAAACGAGAAGACTATGATGTAACGCTATATATGATGCGCCAAAATAAAATAAATGATGAGGAAGCGAAATCACATGACTTCCCTATCGTGAAATTAGATGATATTACAATTGAATCATTAACTGAACGAACAGCATTTGATGCAGATCGCGTTGTCGTTGCAACAAGCGATGATGAACAAAACTTATTATTAGCAGAACATGCGAAAGAACTAGGTGTTGAACATGTCATTGCAAGTGTAGAAGATCCACTTCTACAAGAAAAAGCAACACAAGAACATATCGCTGTATTCTCGACTATTAACTCTACACGTATTTTATTACGTGCTCTTATCGATAAACCGAGTCTCGTTCGTTTAATTACAACAGCGAACGAAACAGTACGTGAAGTTGAACTACGTAGCAATAAATATAACGGCATCGAGCTTCGTCGCCTTCCATTTTTAGGTGATGTACTTGTCATCCAAATTTACCGAGGTAATAAAGCATTAATACCGCATGGTGATACGAGGTTACAACATGGTGACACACTGCTTGTAACAGGTTCAAAAGAACATATTAATACACTAAAAAACATATTAGAATAGAAAATGCCCCTCACATAATTGAGGGGCATTTTTTTCCATTCTATATGGTAAAATGTTACTATCACATATTATGGGGATGGATCACATTATGTCTATTGTAACTTTAGCTCTATTATTATTAGCGGAAGTACTCGTTGCTATTATTCTCATCGGTGTTAGCATTGAAATTTGTAGTTACGGCTGGAAAAAATCAACTGGCGTCAAATATACTTGTCTCTTGCTTTCGCTCCTTCTCGGAACCGCTAGCATACTCGGACTTTTCGCTGCACCTGCCTATTTCTTTATACAACTAACAGAAAAAGGCTTATAAGGAAGGATGTTAATATATTTACCGTGAAATGTATTGATGCATCTGAAACTTGCGTATTATGTCAAAAATTTTTACACCCGAATCAAACAGTAACAGATTGTAAATACTCTTCTGACTACGAAGCAGATACCTTTCACTTAGGTGCTTTTCTAAGCGATGAACCGATTAGTATCGCTTCCTTCTCAAAAAAATATACCTTGACTTACCAACAGGTATTCATTATCGACTACGTGGAATGGCAACATTACCTAACTTTCGAAACAAACACGCTGGAAGCTCTTTAATTCAAAAAGCGTAACAAGTCTTGCAAGAGCGTAAAGCAAATATTTTATGGTGTAATGGCCGAATTACTGTAACTGACTATTACAAGCGCTTAGGCTTCTAGGAACATGGTGTAATCTTTGAAATTGAACCGATTGGCCTTCATAAAGTATTGTATATAAAAAGATATAAGAAAAGCTTTCCGCAATACGGGAAAGCTTTTCTTATATTTCAATCTTCACTTTTTATTTTTTTCATATATATGTATATAAACAAACTAGGGACTAAAAAACAAGCCAACATAATAAGTCCTGTCATACTAATTTCCTTTATCGAAATATCTGGTGTTACAATGATACAAATAGCTAAAATCCCAATAATAATACCTACCGGAATGAATAATAGTTTCATAAAATAGCTGCGTGATACTCCGCCCGTATGCTCATACACTTGCACCGAATTTTTTAAGTTTAAAAAGTTAATACCTATTATCCCGCACATAAATACCATTAATAAATCCGAAATACTTTCATATCCTGCACCTTGCAAAACATAGCGATAAAAAACAATACCTAGTATGACGATATTTTGTAAGATGAACGTTTAATGTTTTAGCCCCTCAATCATTAAACGTTCATCTTTCACGATTCTCATCCCCTCACTCCTCTTCCTCCCAAAATAAATCATTTAATGTTTTATCTACCGCATAACAAATTTTCAAACATAAATCTAAAGACGGGTTGTATTTCCCCTTCTCAATTAAACTAATCGTTTGCCTTGTAACGCCTACTTTTTCTGCTAATTTTTGCTGTGTTAAATCTAACTGAACACGCGCGACTTTTATTTTACTTACAGCCATTCATGTTCCTCCTCTACCTCAATCGTAACATATATATTCCATTAAGTAATTTATATTTTGCGTAATTAATTTAATTTTCACTTTCCCCCGCTATTTGCGGGTAATAAACCCCTCACTAATTATAGTTTCACTTTATTATACACAAAAAAGGAGCCTCTCATAAGAAGCCCCTCTTCTATATCTATATTATAAGAATAAATGACATCCAAATAAAATTGTAAATAAGTATAGTAACGGATGTACTTCCATCCCTTTCCCTTTCACAATCTTTAAGACCGGATACACTAAAAATCCGATTGCAATTCCATTCGCAATACTAGACGTTAACGGAATACCTACGAAAATTAAAAATGCTGGTAATGCATCTTCAAACTCATTCCAATTAATATCACGAATACTTTGTGCCATTAAACTACCGACAATAATTAATGAAGGAGCTGTAATAGCAGCTACACTTGATAAAGATGCAATTACAGGACTGAAAAATGCCGTTATAATTGTTAGTCCAACAACTACAATACCTGTTAATCCCGTTTTACCACCCGCAGCAATACCAGCTGACGATTCAATTGTCGCTGCTGTTGGGCTTGTACCAAAGATAGAACCTGTCGTTCCGCCAATCGCATCTGCAATAAACGCTTTACCAAAACGTTTCTCTGTATTATCTGTAATTAAACCTGCTTGTTTAATTAAACCGAGTAATGCACCTGTCGTATCAAATAAAAGTACAAGTAAAAATGAAAATACAACACCATATAATCCATACTGAATTACATCTGAAAAGGCATTGATTAGATTTGAAACGATAATACCCTCTGGTAAATGAGGCATCGCTACAATTTTATCCTCAAACTTCAGTTGCCCCGTAAAGAAGGCGATAATTCCTGTCACAATCATACTAATAAATAATGCACCACTCACACGTAATACCATTAATACCGCAGCTAAAATTAAACCAATTAAAGTTAAAATAACGGCTGGAGAATGAAAATCACCAATCGTAACTAAATTAGATGGATGATCAACGATAATTCCAGATAGACGTAATCCAATAAAAGCAATAAATAGTCCAATTCCACCTGCAATTGCATGCTTTAAACTATCAGGAATTGCGACAATTAACTTTTGCCTAAATGAAGTGAAAGATAATAAAAGAAAAATAATACCTGTTACAAATACTGCCGAAAACGCAATGACATATGTAATCCCCTCAGCCTGTTGAACAACAGAATAAGCAAAATATGCATTCATCCCCATAGCTGGAGCAATAACAATTGGATAGTTAGCTAAAAACGCCATACATAGCGTCCCAATAACTGTCGCAATAATAGTTGCCGTAAAAGCTTGATCAAATGGTACACCTGCATCAGATAATATTTTAGGATTGATGACAAGAATATACGCAAATGTAAAAAAAGTTGTGATGCCAGCTAAAAGCTCTTGCTTCACAGAAGTATTATATTTTTGTAATTGAAACATGCTTATGTACCCTTCCTACATCTGAATTATTATCACACATTCTTTTCTTACTAGTATGTGAGAAAATATAATACTTAATCTTAACAATCAATAAAAAGAAGAGTCAATATATTCTCTAATAGTGAGAATTTTAAGTTTAAGTCTGACAACTTCAGATGTAGTACAGTTCTTTTCTGATTATTTTTGTAGCATAACAGATAGAAATGTTTTATAATTTGAAATAGTTAAATATTTAGGTAGCTCATTCTACAAGGGGGATTCTTCTTATGCAGCACACAAACAAATCTGGAACTTTAAATCGAGGTTTAAAAGAACGACATATTACTTTAATGTCACTCGGTTCAGCTATTGGAGTTGGGCTATTTTTAGGATCTGCTTCTGCTATTAAACTAGCTGGTCCTTCCATCTTACTAGGTTATATGATCGCTGGACTCGTTATTTTTTTCATTATGCGAGCGCTCGGAGAAATGGCAATTGAACAACCGGTTGCCGGTTCTTTTAGTAAATACGCTAATGATTATATCGGCCCACTTGCTGGCTATATTACTGGTTGGAACTACTGGTTCTTATGGGTTGTTACTTGTATGGCTGAAATTACGGCGGCTGGAATTTACATGCAGTACTGGTTCCCAGATATCCCGCGCTGGACTTGGGCACTACTCGCTCTATTATTAATGAGCGCTTTCAACTTCTTATCAGTAAAAGTATTTGGAGAACTTGAGTTTTGGTTTGCCATCATTAAAATTGTCACAATTATCTGTATGATAGTAGTTGGAGCTGGCATTATTTTATTCGGATTCGGAAATGGTGGTATCGCTACTGGTATTTCAAATCTTTGGTCACATGGTGGCTGGTTCCCAAATGGATTTTCCGGATTACTACTTTCCTTACAAATGGTATTATTCGCTTATTTAGGCGTTGAACTAATTGGTGTTACAGCTGGTGAAGCTCAAAATCCGAAGAAAACACTCGCAAAAGCTATCGATAACGTATTTTGGAGAATCCTAATCTTTTACGTCGGGGCATTATTCGTTATGATGGCAATTTATCCATGGAACGAACTTGGTGAGAAAGGAAGTCCATTCGTATTAACATTCCAACAAATCGGCATTGCAAAAGCAGCAGGTATTATTAACTTTGTTGTATTAACAGCTGCACTTTCTTCTTGTAACGGTGGTTTATTTAGTACAGGGCGTATGCTATTTACATTGGCACAACAAAAGAAAGCTCCTGAAAGATTCGGTCGTTTAAATAAAAATGGGATTCCAAGTCAAGGAATTGTAGCAACGGCTATCGTTTTACTTGTTGGTGTTATATTAAACTACCTTGTGCCTGCAAAGGTGTTTACATGGTTAACTAGTATTTCAACTTTCGGGGCAATTTGGACCTGGGGAATTATATTAGTCGCTCAAATTAAATTCCGTAAAGGATTATCAACTGAGAAAAAAGACAAGCTAACGTATAAAATGCCTTTACATCCATTAAGCTCTTACTTCTCACTTGGCTTCCTTGCACTTGTACTATGTATAATGGCGTATTCAGAAGATACACGAATTGCATTAATCGTTGGCCCAATTTGGCTTATTGGCTTAGCTATCGTGTATTACATGAAAGGGTTTCATAAGATTGATGAAACACCTAATTCAAAGATTAGTTAAACAAGTTATCCCTTCCTTATTAATTGGAAGGGATTTTTTATTGTGTACATAAATATTTCTCAACAAAATTCACGGTATTTTTACAATTTTTTAATATTTTTTACGTTTTCTGTCTTTATTTTTTCAGAAAAATAAATTACATTATTAAAGCACATATATTTATTATTAGGGGGATTCTTCTATGAAGAATAAAAAATGGATTACATTTTCTTTAGCAACAGCAATTACACTTAGTATGGGGAGTTCGTTCATACCGTCTACTTATGCCGAAAGCTCTGTAGACCCAGCTCCTGAAATTGCTGCAAAGGTTGTAAATCAAAACAATGGGAAGAAAGTATTATTTGATAATACGCACGGTCAAACTGCAGGGACAGCTGACTGGGTTATTGATGGCGGCTTTTCTGATTTCGGAAACGGCATTGCCCAAAATGGATATCATGTAAAAGAACTTCGTAAATCAACACCTATTACATACGAAGACTTAAAAAATTACAACGTGTTTATCGTTCCAGAGGCAAATATTCCTTACAAAAAATCTGAACAAGATGCAATGTTACAATATGTAAAAAATGGCGGCAGTATCTTCTTCATTGCCGATCATTATAATGCAGATCGTAATAAAAATCGCTGGGACTCTTCTGAAGTATTTAATGGATATAGACGCGGTGCTTGGGAAAATCCCGCAAAAGGAATGTCTAACGAAGAAGCAAACTCACAAGCTATGCAAGGAGTAGAAAGTTCCGATTGGCTATCTAATAATTTTGGTATTCGCTTCCGTTACAATGCACTTGGTGATGTTTCAGCTAAAAACATTGTTTCGCCTGAACAATCATTCGGAATTACACAAGGTGTTTCAACGGTAGCAATGCATGCTGGTTCTACTCTAGCAATTACAAATCCAAAACTAGCAAAAGGACTTGTTTATCTTCCAGAAAACCCATCAAAATGGAATAACGCTGTTGATAGTGGTGTTTATAACGGCGGTGGCGTTGCAGAGGGTCCATATGCTGCAATTGCAAAAGTAGGACTTGGAAAAGCTGCCTTTATCGGTGACTCTTCTCCTGTTGAAGATGCTACGCCAAAATACGTTCGTGAAGATTCTGGCCAAACAAAGAAAACTTACGATGGTTATAAAGAAGAAAACGATGCTGTTTTACTAGAAAATATCGTAAATTGGCTATCGAAACAAGAGACATTTACAAGCTTAGATCAAGTAAACGGTTTACAACTTGATTCACCTACTGCTTTACAAACATTTGAACAACCAAGCTTATCAACAGAGCCACAACCAGAACCTTGGAGTGCCCCAAACGCTGGTTACCAATGGTTTAATACAAATACATTTAAACCTGGTTCATACGGATATAACGGCGCCGTAACAGCAAACGATTATGTGATTACACGCCCTAGCATTCTACCAAACAATGAAGTGTTCCAAATAAAGATTCAAGTAAACAACTTATTACCTAATACAACTTATAATAACTATTCTTTAGGTATCTTCACGACTGGCGGAACACAAGTAGCAAAAGTCCAAAATACAAACGGCACTTGGCCATCTACTTTCGGATATAGTAGCGCCTTCTCATTCACAACAAACAGCTTTGGTTCTGCTGAAAAAATTGTGAACGTACAACTTGATTCAAATACAACTGGACAAGCAACACTTCGTCTACGCCAAAATACAACTGCTAAATATAATGAAGCTGTAACGATTAATAAGAAGTAAAAGAAAAGGCAATCCACATGCGGATTGCCTTCTTCTCATTTCTCTTCTTTTGAGAAAAACATTCTGGAAATGACGATACCTATACTACCTACAATTAAGAATAACACTGCCCTGATCATCATTGAAACTTCTGGTAAGTCTAGAAGGAATAACTTTCCTATCGTTACTACTAAAACAACTAAGCCAGCATACAATATTTCATTCATATTTTTATTCCGTCCAAGCCAAACTGCAAATAATGCATATACCATCCATAATAACGATACTGATACGCTTATTATACTTCCATCTGTAGAAAGAACTTCACCAACTCTAGTAATTGTAATAAATACAATGACCATGAACCAATAGAGAGCTATAGAATAAACATATTTTCCAAAACTCGTTAATACATCTTTCGCTCGTTTCATGCAGTAATAAAATGTACCTATTAAAATAATATGAGCAACAAACCCAGCTGAAACAAAATGATCAAACGGGCTAAAAATCGTCTGTACCATTCCAATCGCATAAATAGTGGCACTTACATACAGTTTAATTTGTTGTTTTGCTTTAATAGAAGTAACCATACCGAGAAAACCTTGTAACAATAATACAATTGCTGCATTCACTAAACTGTACTCATATAAAATCGCTAAACTAAATGACCCCATTGCAAAACCAAATAAGAGATTTGCAAATATAGACTGTTTATTCTTCCTATATTCAAGTACAAACATAACAGTATGCACGAGTGCACTTATGACCAATCCCCACGTAGTAAAATCAGGTATTTTTGCAATAGATAAAATAAAGAAAACGGCATTTGTACTAAATATCGCTACTCTTGCTTCTTGTATAAACTCTCTCTCTGAAAACATATGCCAAAATAACAGCAAATGAATTACACCATATACAATCGTTAACTGTATTTGCAAATTCTCTACTAATATCGACATAACAGCAAAGAAGACAAACAGGACAATGGCAGCAACAACATAAGAAATCATATATAAGTACTTATAACGATTTTTCAACGCATACCATAATAAACTAAGTGTTAATATCGTCTCATATCCAAAGAAAATATAAGGATTCGGAGTCGTACTATTTAACAAGAACGGAACGAAGAAAGCTCCGACCGCTACGAAGATAGTAAGGTATTCCGATTGATACTTTTTCGCTAAATAAATCCCTAAAATAACCCATACAATATTACAGATAAACGCAATACTTGCTGGAATAAATCCATATAAATAATGTGCCGCAAACGTCGTTAAAACAATGCCTGTAATACTTCCTCCAGCTAATACTAACCCTAACGCTTGCCGCTCTCGTTTAATTTGAATATCCCCTATATAATACAAACCGATAGATAAGGCGATACCAAACACAATTCGTATCGCTGGTGTTAATAAACCAGCATCTACCCCTGCTTTAAATAACCAAATAACCCCAAGTAGCATAATACCGACAAATATACGCGGCAACCATGTTTGGCAAAACTTAATAATATTGAATGGTTCCGGTTTAAAAGCAGATATATTTACTTGTTTTTCCTCAACTTTTTGCACGGGCTCTTTGATCTTTACTACATCTTCTTGTAATTTTTCATCTATTATCGTTTCGATATATACTTTCTTTTCCTTACTAACATGTTGCTGAGCGTTTTCTACTTCTATTTCCCTTTGTTTTGCTTTCAACTCAAAAAGTGCTTCTTGCATCGTTTCAATTGTAGTTTCGAGTGCTTCTATTTTCTTATTCAAATCTTCCTTCATATGCTCCCCCCTCACCATTCATTCGAAACCTATATATTACCAATTATCTTTATCATACTCTTAGTCTATTCATTTTTAAAACTATTTTTCCAAAAAAAGAAAGGTGTTTTCCCATTATAGAAAACACCCTTTCACTTATTTGTCCTTATTTATCATGATACTAACGATTACACCAATACACACACCTACAAGAGCTGGAATGATCCATCCTACACCTTCTGTATAAAACGGAATATACTTCAATATTGGCGTCCACTGATTCGTCATCACATTTTTATTTAAAATATCGATTGCACTAAATACCGCTACAATCAAAATTGTAACAGGATATATGCACACATACTTCCCAATATATTTATGGAATAACCCTAAAATAATAAGCGTTAATGCAATTGGATAAATAAATCCAAGAATCGGTACTGAAACTTTTAAAATTTGTGTTAACCCTAAATTAGCTAAAATCATACTAATAAAGCTCAATATAAACGCCCAAACTTTATACGATACTTTTGGAAATACACTTGTAAAAAACTGACTACAAGATGTAACAAGTCCAATTGAAACACATAAACACGCAATAGTAAAAATAAGGCCTAACAAAACTACTCCGCCTTGTCCAAATAACGTCGTCATCACTTGTGCTAACACATTCGCCCCATTATTAAACGTACCTAACAAACCGCTAATTGAACCCACATATCCGAGGATGACATAAATAATAGATAATAAAAGACCTGCTCCAATACCAGCAATACTCATATATTTCGCTAAGCCTTGATCATCTTCAATACCTTTTGCACGTAAAGCATTTGCAATAACAATACCAAAGATTAAAGCCGCTAGCGCATCCATCGTTAAATATCCATCTAAAAATCCTTGGAACATAGGAACTTGTCCGTAATTTCCAGTAGCCTCTTTCACACTACCAACTGGTGTAAACATAGTTTTTATAAAAATAAGTGCAATCATACATAATAATAAAGGCGTTAAAACCTTCCCAAATAAGCCCATTAATTTAGATGGCGATAAACTTAACCAGTAAACAAAGCTAAAGAAAACGATCGTATAAACTAGTAAAACTACACTACCCGATTCTGGGAATAACTGACCTGGTCCCATTTCAAATGCTAAACTTCCTGCACGTGGTATACCAAGACCAGGTCCAATAAATAAGTACACAATACACGGAAAAATAATTGCAAATGAAGAATGTACTCTACCCGCTAACGTTTGAAAGCTTCCTGCTTTTGCAACAGCAATAACACCTAATATCGGAAGACCTGTTGCTGATATAATAAAACCTAACAGCGCAATCCACACGTGTTCTCCTGCTTCATATCCAAGGAAAGGCGGAAAGATAAGATTCCCCGCTCCAAAAAACATAGAGAATAGCATAAGACTAATAAGTAAAATTTCTTTTTTCTGTAACAATTTCATTTCTTTCTCCTTCTTCAATTTCATCTCTTGTGAAATCAATTCCACATATAGAAAAACGTGATAATCCGCTTCCTTACAAAGAAAACATAGTCCATAGTCTATCACAAAAGAAATGCCCATTCTATAGCTATTTCCCTTTTCCAATTTCTTCTGAAAAATCAACCTTTCCCCGCATTAACGGACAGTAAGACTCCCCCCTAATAATTAAGCTAATAACCGGATATCCAGTGGGAATCAAACTGCCCATAAAAGCCTGATTCGTTCAACTAATAATCATATTGGAATAAAATCTTCCAATATGATTAAAGTTTCACTTCATTGACTTATAATAGTTAATAAAGTAAAATATTAAATATACAAAATTATTAACCTTGTTTTTGTTTGTGTCAGGAGGAAAATAACATGGAATCAGCGATACAACTAGAAAAAGAACAGCAAAGAAAAAAGAAACATCCTCCAGGTTTATACTTACTCTTCTTTACAGAAATGTGGGAAAGATTTAGTTACTATGGATTACGAGGATTATTAACATTATATTTAACGACAGCTTTAGTAAGCGGTGGTCTTGGGTTTAGTCCCGCATGGGCACTCTCCATTTACGGATTTTATACTGGAGCCTGTTATTTCACACCAATGATTGGTGGATACTTAACAGACCGTTTTCTAGGTAGAAGAAAAGCCATCACAATTGGTGGTATAACGATGGCAATCGGTAACCTTACACTATTTGCCTTGCAAAACCAATTAGGCCTATACCTCGGATTAGCGCTTATTATTATCGGTAATGGATTCTTCAAACCGAATATTTCTACACTGGTTGGAGAATTATACGAAGAGAATGATCCAAAACGTGATAGTGCATTTACCATTTTCTACATGGGTATTAACGTCGGGTCATTTTTAGCTCCACTCGTTTGCGGATTTTTATCAGAAAATTTATTCAAAACAACAGTTGATGGCGTTGTACATTACGGATTCCGTTACGGTTTCTTAGCAGCTTCAATCGGAATGATAATTGGACAAATTTTATTTACAACACTATCAAATCGCTTCCTTGGTGATATCGGTAAAAAACCAACTCGCGATTTGCAAACAGCTGCTGGACAACCATCAGTAGGAGATACACCGTTAACAAAAAAAGAAAAACAACGTACCGCAGTTATCGTCATTTTAACGTGCTTCGTTGTCTTCTTCTGGGCTGGTTTTGAACAAGCTGGTAGTTCATTAACACTATATACAAACAAATTTGTAGACCGCTCTGTGTTCGGATGGGAAGTTCCAACATCTTGGTTCCAATCGGTCAATCCATTATTTATTATTTTACTTGCCCCAGTCATTTCAGCATTATGGGCAAAACTTGCAACTCGCAAGCGCGGGGATTTAAAAATCCCAACCAAAATGGGACTTGGTATGATCTTACTCGGTATCGGTTATATCATACTTGTTATCGCTACATTAAAAACAGGTAGTGACGAACATAACATTACGGAAAAAGCAAACTTACTATTTATCGTCTTTACGTATCTTTTCCATACGTTAGGTGAGCTATTCTTATCACCTGTCGGACTATCAATGGTTAGTTCTCTCGCTCCAGTAAAACTTGCTTCTTTACTAATGGGTGTATGGCTAGCAAGTTCAGGTATCGCCAATATTTTAGGTGGACAACTTGCAAGCTTCACAACTTCACTTGGATATGCTGAAGTGTTTACTGTTATCGGCGCTGTAGCGATTGTTTTAGGTTGTGTTTTATTATTAATCTCTAAAAAACTAGTAAAATGGATGGATTAAAAAAAAGATGAGGAATTTCTCCTCATCTTTTTTATGCCTTCTTACCTTTTTCTATTGCTTGCTCATACAACTCTTTATGTTCTTTATATTCACTTGGTACGAAACTCTTATAGAAGAATGAGAACCAGCTGTCTCCCTTTTTATACCCTTCTTCTCGAATTTCCGCTGCCTTTTTATTCGATTTAAATCCTTCAATAAACCATTTCTTTAAAAATTCATTTCTTTCATACTTAGCAGGAACTTTTAAATCATAGTTTTCAAACGCATACTTATATCCAGCCTTTTCTACTGCCTTTTTTGTAGACTTATAGCCTGTTTCATACGCTGTTTCATATGCCTTCACGTATACATCTTTCTCACTATTTCCAGGATTCTTTTCAGCTAGTTCCTTACCAGCCTTTTCCCCTAGTTCAGCTTGCTCTTTTTCAATTTTTTCTGTTCTCTCTTTATTTCCCACTTGGAAACCTTCTACAAAGATCGGCTTAAACTCTGGAGTAATTTGACTATCGTCCATCGTCTCTTGTGCTAAGCCCTGTTCTCTTCCTCTTTCAAAATGCGTTTTCTTCTGCTCTTCTAAAGACCAAGTAGTAGTATAAGCAGTTGTAAATGCTTGTTTATATGTATCTGATTTTCCAGCTAAATGTACTTGAACATCATTTTTCCCTGCTTTAAAATCAGTCTCTCCATTTTTTTCACCTTCAAGTTGACCTTTCTCCATATCAACTTGGCGCTTTGCTTCCTCTTGCTTACGTGCCTCTTCTGCTTTTCTTTGTTCCTCAGCTACACGTTGTCTCTCTTCTTCAGCTTTACGCTGTGCTTCTGCAGCACGTTGTTTTTCAGCTTCAGCATTGCGCTGTGCTTCTGCTTGTCTTTCAGCTTCTACAGCACCATTATTATTTGGGCTAGGAGCTGGACTCGTTACACCACTACTAGGAGCTGGTTTATTGTGATAATGATATTCCCCGTACTGTAATCCCCATTTTTCACAGTTTGTACGACACGTATGTCCACCATTCGCATCTGTACGTCCTGGATGCGCATAAGCTGAAATTGGAGCTACCAATAAAGCTATACTTGTTGTTAAAAGAAGTTTCCTCACCTGTTGTCTCACTCTTGTTCCTCCCAAAATCTAGAATTCTAACTTTATTATACATAAATAGAAGGATTTTTAAATACAAACTAAAATATTCTATTATTTCTCAACAATAGTAAAAAAGAAGGTCAACCCTTTAAAGAGTTGACCTTCTTTTTTATTTCTTCGCCTTTGTTCCTACTAAATCACCAGCTACAACATAACGCTTAGAATTATCTTTTACAGATACACATGTAATAAGCGTTATCTCATCTTTCCCATGATCTTCTACAACTTCCCATTTATCCGGAGTTACTTCAGATACACCAGTAACAGCGTACTCATATTCATTTTCATTATCATATAAATAAATTTTATCGCCTTTTTTCAAAGATGCTATATCACTAAATAAAACACCTTTTTTAGACATGTTATGCCCTGCTAGTGCGTAATTCCCTTTTCCCATTACTTGATTTTCTTTTACTGTCGCTGCACCTGATAACAGGTTTTTCTCAGTAGAAGATTTTAAAACAGGAATTTCTAATGAAACACTTGGAATCGAAATACGACCGATTACTTGTTTTTTATCTAACGATGCATTCGCTACTTCTGCCAAGTCTGGTTGATTAATTTTTGACGCATCTACAAATTCTGTCTCATGCTTTTCATAATCCATCTTTTGAACAGCTTGCACATTTTCAGTCTGTTTCTTTTCAGCCTTATATCCATCATAAAATGGCTTTCCAATTAAAACCCCACCTACAACAAATAGAAGGATTGCTACTATACTATAAATTCTTTGCTTATTCATATACAATTCCTTTCCCTTACAAAATCTTACTCTATATAAAATGATAAAATAATATTGCTATATGTACAAGTATAAGCTGAAAAGAAACCTTCTTGCCGATGCAAGAAGGTTTCTTTTTAAGCAATTTTATTTCGATATAAAGACACGTGAAAAATCGTCATCTGAATAAAGAAGATACTAAATGCAATATATATCGGATATGCAGGAACATATAGAATAACAATTGGAGAAAGAGTTAAAAACCCAACCGCACAAGGCAACACATACCATAATGACATAAATGTAGTACGACAAGCCTTTTCTGTAATTGCCTTTTCACGCTCATCTTCTTGAGGAAATAATAGTGGATACATCCAATACGAGAGCTCTTTATATTTTTTCTTTTGAATTTTATAAATAACCGTCGATACAATACCAAATGTTAAAAGTAATCCGAGCGGTATTAAACTTATTGAAACTTCAAATGGTACTCTCTTCGTTTGAATAAAATTAGCGACTTCAATAGTAAAATAATACAACTCAATAAAAGCCCAACCTGCTAATACCATTAAAAGTACATTTAGCATATAAGAAAATACAAGTCTATTCATCCTCTTTCCCCTCCTTATTTAAAACAAACACATCTTCCATCTTTAACTGGAACACATCACAAATCGTAAGTGCCAATAACAACGAAGGAACGTAATCCCCTTTTTCAATTGCAGCAATTGTTTGTCTCGTCACTCCAACCTTTTCTGCTAATACACTTTGCGAAAAATTGAAGCGAGCTCTTAATTCTTTCACTCTATTTAAAATGGTCAATTTTACCACCTCTCACCATTATTGTATGATATCCTTAACAAAATGTAAACTCAACTTAACATTATTTTTACAAAAAAATCCAACTTTACGTATTGTAAAGTTGGATTACGTGTTAGTTTAAAATTGTAACTTTAACATTTTTTCTGCCCCAATTACTAGACGAAGCTTTATCAGGCATTAAAACATCGATTTTGTGACCTTTAATTGCGCCACCAGTGTCTGCTGCAATTGCTTGTCCATAACCTTCAACATATACAGTAGAACCTAATGGAATAACACTTGGATCTACAGCAATTAATTTCATTCCTGGGTTTGCAGTTAGATTATAGCCTCCCCATGCAGAATAAACTTGTTGTCCTGGCGCATAGCCATTTTCAGCTGGATCTGCTGTATAAGCTGTTGCATGTACATATATTTCTCTTCCACCAGCAGTTGGCTTTGAAGGTTGTGCAGGTTCTACCTTCGAATTATTATTCGCAACAGGTTCAGCTGGTTTATTAGCTTTCTCTTGCTTTTGTTTTTCAGCAATTTCTGCTTGTGCTTTCACTAAAGCTTCTTGCTCAGCCTTTGCAGCCGCTTCTGCTTTCGCACGCTCTTCTGCTGCAATTCTTGCTGCTTCTTGCTCACGGGCAATCGTTTCTTGTACTGCCTTCATATTTGACTCAATTTTAGCTTTTTCTTCTGCTGCTAAATTAAGTTGGCTTGCAATCTGGTTATATTTAGCTTGAACTGCTTGTAAGTTATCTTGACGCTTTTTCAAGTTATCTTGCAAATCAGCTTGCGCTTTTGCTAATTTTTGTTTGTCTACTACTAAAGATGCTTCTTTTTCGTCAATTGTTTTCTTATCTTCTTCAATTTGACGAAGATCTTGTTCTTGTAGACGTAAAATTTCTTTATCAGCTTCTAAAATAGTAGAAACTGCATTCATACGTTGTAAGAAATCTGCAAAGTTTTTTGACTCTACAACAACTTCTACTACTAAACTTGTATTTGAACTGTTTTGAACAGAAACCATACGTTTTCTCATAATATCTTTACGAGCAAGGACTTTATCCTCTAAAACGACAATTTCATTCTTTTTTTGCTCAATCTGCTTATGTGTTTCATCGATTTTACGTTGAATAGCAGCTTGATCCTCTTTATTTTTTGCAATTGTATTATTTAAGTTATGTAGTTCGTTTTCAATACCTTGAATCTCTTTACTAACAGCTTGCTTCTCTTGCTCTTTCTTCTGCATATCTGCATCGTTTTGCTGCAATTGCTGTTGCATGTTGTTAAGTTTCTCGTCGTTTGACTCTGCTTTTACAGCGACTGTACTAGAAAGACCGATAATTCCTGCTAATACTAGACTACTGATTCGCTTAAAATAGTTCATAATCCGACTCCCTTCTTATACAGTTATACATGATTTATTTTACAGTTTGTTTACAATACTATTAAATACAGTTTATTTTTCATGACAAAAAATAGGGAATTATAAATAAAATGTAATAGATTCTTAAATATTTAACAATTCCTATATTTAAAAATTATAAAAGATGCTAAAATCCAAATATAGAGAAAATATAACTTCCAAAGGCGGTTGAAATAAATACATGTTTACTCAAAAGAAATCACTCCAACATAAAATTGATCAATTAGAAGATCGTATAAAAGAATTAGAGGCAGAATTAAAACAAAAAGATATTGAAAAACAAAATATGATTTCTTCTATCCATGACCGTGTGCAAAACGTCGTTCAAGAGCATCAACTTGTAAATAACCAGCACCATACACTCCAAAATTTAATTCAGCAATTAAACTCGTGTTTTGAAAATGTTTCAACACGTACAACAAATTCTAATGAATTAAATAGTGAAATGTTACAAAAAGAACAAAGCTTAATTCAGTCTATCGAAGAGATTATTGACTGCTCTAATGAAGGAAAAGAATCTGTTCACCGTTTACTTATTGTAATTAATAAATTAGGTGAACAATCTCAGCGCACGTCTAACAGTATGAATCATTTAAGTGAACGCTCAAAAGAAATCGAGCAAATTGTAGAAGTCATTCAAAACATTGCAGCACAAACAAATTTACTTGCGTTAAATGCAAGTATTGAAGCAGCGCGTGCTGGAGAGCACGGTAAAGGTTTCGCGGTTGTTGCCAATGAAGTAAGAAAACTAGCAGAAAGTACGGCAGAGAGTACAAAAAATATTGGCAACTTAACGAAAAAAATTCAAGAAGAAATTGAAAAAGCATACGAAAACACAAAAGATAATTTACATTTAGTCGATGAAGGTGTAGAAATGAGTGCCGATACAAACGCTAGAATCGAAAACATTTTAATTATGATTCAAACGTTACAAAATGGTGCTACAAATGTTATTCAAGCAATTGAAAACCAAAAATCTTGTAATGATGATATATTACGAGAATTTGCAAACACTCAACAAATGTTCCAAAAATTAAATACTACTATTATGAACCATATTCATGATGCTGAAAAAGTCGATGTTCAATTGACTAATGGTCTTCAAGAAACAGTATCTTCTCATTAACAATAAAAACCCCTTATATCGCTATAAGGGGTTTTTATTATATTTTGAATATTTATTTCTTCCCAATATTCATCTATATCTTTGTTATAATGGAAAAGTTGTTTCTTTAGACTAATTAACAAGGAGGATGTTATGGAACAATTTTACTACATTTTAAAATACTTAATTCTTGGTCTGTTCCAAGGACTAACAGAACCAATTCCGATTTCTTCAAGTGGTCACCTCGTTTTAGCACAACATTTGCTAGGACTAAAAATAGAAGGATTTAGCTTTGAACTACTTGTTAATTCAGCTTCATTACTAGCTGTGTTACTTATTTATAGAAATGATTTAATTCGTCTAACAAAGAATGGTCTATCTTATATATTTACAAGAGCAGAAGATGCAAAATCAGATTTCTTCTTCATTATTTACCTTGTAATTGCAACTATTCCAGCAGGTATAATTGGCGTTTTATTTAAAGATTATATCGATCAGTACTTAAAAGGTGTGAAAATGGTTGGGATTTCCCTTCTTATTACCGCTATCGGCCTTTGGATTATTCGAAACTTACGTGGACGTAAAAATGATGGCGACCTTTCTATGAAAGATGCAATCATTATCGGTCTAGCACAAGCTTGTGCACTAATCCCTGGAATTAGCCGATCTGGCGCTACAATTGTAGCAGCGATGTTACTCGGTATGAAGCAAGAGACCGCTCTTCGCTTCTCATTCTTACTATATATTCCTGTTAGTTTAGGTGGATTATTGCTAAGTATTACAAACATTGCTAAAGATCCTAATTTAGACACATTATTCGTACCATATATCGTTGCATTTATAGCAACATTTATCATGACATATATTTCTTTAAAATGGTTTATGAACATTATGGCAAAAGGAAATTTAAAATATTTCTCTTTCTATTGTATTATCGTAGGGGTACTTACTATCATTTTCTTATAAAGTAAACTTACAAATTTAAAGCGAGTCATTCTACTACACTAAGATGGCTCGCTTTTTTATACTTATATTAAGTTGAAGTGCATTATTTACTTTAAATTTTCAGAATAGTATAATATCAATTATATTCCTACTAATAAAAATCCGTCTTCTTTACTACTATTATAAAAGAGGTGTTCATATGTTTATTGTTACTAAACTAATTCATATTAAATATGGCTATGAGAATGATTTACTATATTCACTTAAACAATATTATCCATCAACTGGAACAAATGGTTTTATTAACATAGAATTTTCACCTATGCATCGTACAGATGATGGAGCAAAATATATGGTCCGTATGTTATGGAAAACACAACAAGATTACCATGCGTGGCTTTCCCAAAGAAACGAAAATGAAACTTGGAAGCACAAAATGCAAAACTATATCCTTTCTTCCAAATCCAATGCTACTTATATGCATTAAACTCCATTCGATATTCCTAATGTAAAATGATAAAAACCCTCTTACCTTTTCTCATCCAGTAAGAGGGATTCCCTTATTCATAAACTTTCTTTTCTTGACAATACAAACGAATAACATGTTTATTTTGTTGAAATACATCATGCGTTAGGCGAATAATAATAAAATTTCGTTTTGTTTGATCATCATGAACAAAAATCTGTTCTCCCTCTTGAAAACGCCATGCACTTTCAAAATTCGTAATATGATCTCCACTTACAGAAAAAAGTTCATATCGCATATCTAGTACCCTCTCTCAACTTATATAATCACAATATCCTTATATTAAATTTAGTATAACTTAATTTCGATAAAATTTGTAATTTTTTCTATTTCGAAATATTTTAACTTTGTTTTATACTCTTTTTAGCGCTATAATGATAAACGAATTTTCATTGAAAGGAGCTTCATTTTGACTGCATATTTATTTCCAGTAAAAACAGCATTTATTTTATTTCCTATTTTAGCAATGTTTCTGTTAATTCCATTTTTAATATTTAATTATCGAAAATACGGTTATTTAAATAAATGGCGCTCATTTATTTTATATTCATTACTACTCTATTTATTAAACGCCTATTTTCTTGTTATTTTGCCATTACCACAAACGTATGATACTTGTAGCCTACAACCAGCTAATACACAGCACATGCAACTCTCACCATTTTATTTCATACAAGAGATTAGTAATCATACATCGGCAATTTTAGCGAAACCAACTACTTACTTCTATTTATTAAAAGAATCTGCGTTTTTACAAGTAGCATTTAACGTTCTATTAACCGTTCCATTCGGTGTTTATTTACGTTATTATTTCCGACGGAGTTTCTTACAAACAGTTTGTATTTCTTTTTGTCTTTCACTATTTTTTGAACTAACACAGGTAACTGGACTATACGGTATATACAATTGTGCATATCGCTTATTCGATATCGATGATCTATTTTTAAACACATTAGGCGGCGTAATTGGCTTTATCATTGCACCAATATTTACGTACTTCCTTCCGAAAACAAGTGAATTAGATAGTCATGTTGATTTAGAAACGAAACCAGTCGGATTCGTTCGTCGTCTTATCGCTATGCAAATTGATTGGCTGTTCTTATCTATCGTTGTTCCTGTCATTAAAAATAAAGGAAACTCTCTATTTATTTCTAATATCCAATCTTACACAAATGTATACGAACTCCTTTTCATTACATGTTCAATCTTTATTTACTTTATTATCATTCCATACTTTACAAATGGAAGAACGATAGGAAAAGCGTTGCTTCGTATTTACATTAAAGGAAACTCAGATCGTATTACGATGAAGGAACTATTCATCCGTTACGGTATATTCTATTTCGTTTTAGGTGGAATCAATTATATTCTTTCTAGTAGCTCTATCTTAAATCTTACAGAGCCTCTAGTATTACTAGTTATACTGTTATTCCAATTCGTAATTAACGGCCTATTTATTATTCATGTTTTATTACATGTATTTAGCCGTGATAAGTTACTATTCTACGAGCATATTAGTCAAACAAGAAATGCAATTATACTAAAAAAAGCTGACAAGTAATACTTTGTCAGCTTTTTTTCATAATCGTAAATAACTTTTCTGTATAAGGGTTTAAAAACATTCCTGTTTCATCTAGTGACTTCCTCATTTTTAGAAACGAATGCAATTCTGGATATATGTTTTGTAACTTTTCGTATGTTAACGTATGCATTTTTCCCCAATGTGGACGACCTTCATATTTCAGAAAAATTTTCTCCACTTCACCAAAATAAGCAGCATACTTCATACCTTTATACATATGAACAGCAATGTATGCCGAGTCTCTTCCATACGCTGGACTAAGCCATATATCATCACCTTTCACGTAGCGACATTCAATCGGGAAGTGCACCTTATACTTTTTCTTTTCAATGAGACTTGAAATTTCTTCTACAACAGCTCTCATATGCTTTGAAGGGACACTATACTCCATTTCATAAAATGGAACCGTACGTGATGTAGCGAACACTTCATAGCTTGGGCCGATTATTTTTGTGTTTGGTACAGCCTTAGCTGATAATCGACTTACTCCTTTACTTATGGAAGGAAACCATTTACACCCTTTAGATAACAAAGAGAACATCCTATTTTCAAGTAACTCCACCTTTAGTTTATGCCATTTCAAATCATTTCCTTTACTCGTTGTTTCATTTGTAAACTTCACTTGTACTTCATTTGAATAAGGAAAAACGAAAAATTCAAAATGACGATTCTTCTTATATTCTTCTAACTTGTTCATTACAGTAGATAGTGACTGTTTTTCGCTTTTATAAACGAGCGAATATGATAGGATAACCTTTAATTTTATCTTTACGATGATACCTAGCATTCCAAGCGATAACTGAAATGCTTTCCAATATTCGACGTTCTCGGTTTCTGAACAAACTATACTCTCACCTGTTGATAAAACTGTCGTAATCTCTATAACTTGTGTTGATAAACTCCCAAAGTTAACACCTGTCCCATGAGTTCCCGTACTAATCGCTCCCGCAATAGATTGTGAATCAATATCGCCTAAATTCTCTTGTGCATAACCTTTTTCTTCAAGCAACTTCCCTAAATCATGTAACTTTGTTCCTGCCCATACTTCGGCAACCATCTTCTCTTCATCAATATTCGTAATACCCTTTAATTCATCTAAAGAAACTAAAATTTCTTCTGTTTGCACGAGAGGCGTAAACGAATGCCCTGAACCGACAACACGAATTTTCTTCCCCTTTTTTCGTGCAAGCTCTACAACTTCTATTACATCTTGTATAGTTTCTGGATACATCGTATAATGCGGCGTTCCTTCTACATTCCCTGTCCAATTTCTCCATTTTTTCCCCTCTATAGAAAGCATTGGCCATCCCCCCGATATGTTGAATACTCCCCAATAATCTTCCCTTGTTTCACACGATACAAAATTGGAAAACGCTCACATAATTCCCCAGCTTTACTATGACGAAACAATATAGAATCTCCTATATTCACTCGCTCCTCACCGTTATAATGAACGGGAGTTTGTACCTCACCAGCACCTTCTAAAGCTAATAGTTTTGCACCATCTGGTCTCCAAACCTCAGGCTCTTTATCTTTACCAACTGCGCCTGAAGCAATATATCCACCACCTAGGCAAGTATAGATAAACGGAGCTGGTTTACGTACAACTGGTAAAGCAAATCCGATAGCTGGATGAAATTGTACTTCTTTATAGTAGTCAAACAGTCTAGGGGCATAAAAAGCAGAACCTATTGTAATCTCTGAAACTGAGTTATCTTGCTCAGTTGTTTTTATACTTCCTGTTCCCCCCCCATTTACAAACCTAAGTTCAATACCAAGGTTTTGTATTTCTTTTACGATACGTCCTCTTCTTTCTTTAACTTCTAACACTGATTTCTTCTTTAAATAAGAAATTACTTTACTTTTTATCCATTGATTCGGTATATGATCTCCAACCCCAGCAATTTGAGCTTCATATCCCATTACACCATCTAGTATTAAAGATGATGAGCCCTTCACTTTTTCTACTATTTCCAAAGCGCTCCGCACATCTTTTACCGGGGATCTTTTTACACCAAAATGAAATTGTAAAAAACGGCTACTCATATCAATATCCAAACAGACACGAAAACACCCTTTAGACTTCTCTGCAATTTTTTCTAAATAAACAATATGGTCTTCACAATCCACCATACAAGTAATAATAAGCCCTTTCTTTGTTAGCAAACTAATTTCATATAAAGCCCTGTCATCATAAGCTGGATATCCTAATAATAAATCATTAAATCCTTGTTCAATTAAAAACAAAGCCTCTCTAGGTGAAAAACACATAATACCTTGAAATCGGTTGTTTGCAGCTAAAATCCGTTTCATAATTGGAACGGATCGTAATGATTTACTCGCTATCCGAATCTTTTTATCGCCACTTAGCTCTATAATCGATTGAATGTTCCTCTCTAAAGCCACTTCATCTAAAAATGCACACGGTAATGGAACTTCTTTAAAAATTCCTCGATCCACATTTTTCGCTCCTCTTCTATATATGTCTTATACATATTGGAAAAAAAGAGTGATTTTCCTGTTTGCAAATAAAAAAAGTTTCTTCTTTACGAAGAAACTTTTTTGACTACTTCATAGAAATAGTAGCCTCTACTGGATAATGATCAGAGTAATCATTATACGTATATTTTTTAAACCATGATGTAACAGTCCATTGTGGAGATTTCGGCTGTAACACTTTATTTTCTATATGCGATGGGTTCGCATGATCTTTACTTGCAATAATATAATCTAAATACTCGGCAGGGCTATCGGGGAAATTGTATTTCGAAATACTGTTTGTCGTCGCATCCCAAGTCGCTGTATGTCCAGTATAAGATGGAATAGAAGCGTGTAATGTTTTAAACATAGATGCATACTCTGAATCACTATTATTCTCAGCGTTTATTTTATTTACGTTCATATCTCCGCCAATTAACACATACTCGTTATTTGGTATATTTTTATTTTTAATAAAATCTTGCATTTCTTGTAGCTGTTTTGTACGTACAGATGCAGGTGAAGTTTTTCCACACATACTATCTTCAGCTTGTAAATGCGTCCCAATTACATGAACAAAACTATCATTTTTCTTAATTTTCGTGTATACAAATCCTTTATTTGATAAATTATCTGGTCCACAGCCTTTTTCGAATACATATTGAATTTTTTCAACGATTGGCCATTTACTCACAATCGCAACGCCCCCATCTTCAGGAGTCGAAGATGAATAGTTCCCTAATGTTTTATCCCATTCATTTCCACTACTACGACCTAATACCGCCGTTTGATTTGGATATTCTCTCTTCAAATTTCCTAACAAACGATCTGAGGCGCTATTATCAAACACTTCATTTAATATAACAACGTCCTGATTCTTTATATAATCTGCCGCTCCAATTAAATCAGCACGCTCACTTTGTCCCCAATTCGGATATAAGTTTGTTGATAGCATGTACACGTTATGCGTCATCACTTTTAACGTATTATTTTGATTTGTAGGCGTTTCTGCTTGAGCTGAAGATCCGCTATATAAAGCTCCTAAACCAATCCCAAAGCTAAGTACACCTTTTAACAATTTACTTTTCACGTTTCATACCTCCATGTGTATAGTGATAAAAAGGCCAAATACTCTATTCTGAGATTTGACCTTTTTCAAATACTTAACGATTTTCGTACGTATCAAACCAAAGTTGGATGTATCCAGCAGTAACACGTTGTGCATCCATTAAACGCTTACCTGTCATTGGTGTAACTTCAGCGCGCCATTTATCTGCATATTCTTGCGATACAGCTGCTCTCACGAACCAATCTTTCGTATTATCATTTACAATGCCAGCGTAATCCTCTTTCGCAACTACTGCCGCTCCATGAATCCAATCTTCTGGATTTGTACCTTTCCAATTCCAATATCCATTTCCATCCGTTACTTTATAATTATCTTTTATCGTATCTACAAAGTTTTCATATTTAGAATGGAACCCTTGTGGATACGAAAGATTTGTAAAGTTTGCCGCATGCATCGGTTGGTTTACATCTCCTAAATAATGAAGAGATAATCCTAAATAGAAGAATGCTTGTTTCATATCTTTATTTTTGTATGACTCACCAGCTAATTTAAAATATTTAGCTCCAGTTTCCTTCGCCTGTTTTGCATATGGAATATACGTTTTCCCGTTATCAGGGTCATAGAAGTGTGAAGCAAATGTGCTATTATCATAATAAGGATTTTCATAGTCAGCAGCATAAATGCCGTTCTCTAACTCCGTACGCCATTCATTTAATAGTGCAACTCGATCTTGTTTTACAAGTGTTGTATTACGAGACATAATATCCATTGCACGGTTTACAATCCATAAATGAGAGTTTACGCCTTCTTTATGTTTATCTTCAGCAGACCAGCGCGGAATAACGCCTACTCTCTGTCCTCCATCGTTTTCATGAGCAAACGCAACACTTTGTAACGGTGCTACTAACGTAATAGCTGCTGCTAAAGCAAGAACTTTCTTTTTCATCTGAAATCCTCCATTTTATAATTGAATTATTGTAAACATTTTGCTAGGATCCTATGATGTCGTCTGGTTAACCTATGATTAGAATATCCCACCTTTCATAAAATTTCTATCACTAAATTAAAATATGCAAATGTTCATATCATTATAACTTTATACATAGTGAATATAATGAATGAATGCACTTACATTGTAATAAAGTATTGTTAAGCTACTGCAAATACTTGTCTAAACTAATGTAAAAAAAGAGTAAAGCAATTACATGCTTTACTCTTTTCTTCTATTCGATAATATACTTGGTAGTTGCACATTAACCGCCAACTTATGAATAAATCCAAACACTAATCCAATCCCGATAAATATGTATAGTATCGTAAATATCTTCCCAAAATCAGTTTGGGGACTAAAGTCTTTATCGCCTACAGTTGTCAGTGTCACAACACTAAAATATAAAGCATCAAGGATACGTAATCCCTCCACTGTGCTATAAAAGATTGTACCCGATATTAAAGTCAAAATTGTTAATACGAATAAAACTTGAAATTCTTTATCCTTCCACGCTCGCAAACAGGCTCTTAGCATACGTTTCAATGTTAAAAAAAATGAAAGCATTCAACTTTCCCTCCCAACCAAAAGTACATTTAGTCAAAGGAAAGTCTATCACCTTTCCGTATAGAAAAAAAGTAGCCCTCTTCTATTTCTAGAAAAGGACTACTTTTTTCAATTCTTTATTATTTGGGTGAAACAAGAATTTTCACTTGTGTTTTATCTTTTACAAGTGCTTCAAATCCTTCTTCAACAACTTGATCCACTGTAATTTTTTTCGTAATTAATTTCTCTGCTTGAATTTGACCAGAGCTAATTAATTTAATAACAGATGGGAAGATGTGACGGTATCCAAGAATACCGATAACTTCTTTTTCTTTTAATACAAGGTTGTTCGGAGTAATTGTTGCATCTTTTTCCCATACGCTAACAATTACCGTTTGTCCTTCGAAACTTGTACTTTCAATTGCTTGACGTAGTACAACTTCAACACCTGTTACTTCGAAGCTAACATTTACACCTAAACCGTTTGTTAAGTTACGAATTTCTGCTAATACATCTTGAGTTGCTGGATTTAATACGTAATCCGCACCTGCTAATTTTGCTAACTCTTGACGTTCTTTAGAAAGTTCAACTGCGATAACAGGAGTTGCTCCTGCTGCTTTAGCTGCTTGGATAACAAGAAGTCCAATTGGACCACAACCAAATACTGCTACAGCTTCCCCTTCTTTTAATTTACTTTGACGTACTGCATGAACTGCTACTGCTGCTGGTTCTACAAGTGCACCTTGTTCATACGTCATTTCATCTGGAATATGATGAACCATATCTTCTGGTACTACTGTATATTCAGAGAAGCCACCGCCGTCTCCACCAAGACCGTGGAAAACAAGCTGTTCACAAACATTGTAATGTCCATGTTTACAAGCTTCACATTTACCACAAGAATAAATTGGTTCTACAACAACGCGGTCTCCCACTTTATGAGATGTAACACCTTCACCAATTTCAACTACCTCACCACTAAATTCATGACCTAAAATAACCGGTGCTTTTACATGTGTTAATGGGTGCTCTTCTGTCGGAATAAAAATTGGCCCTGCTAAATATTCATGCAAGTCTGTCCCGCAAATACCACACCATTTAACTTTAATTTTTACTGCTCCTGGTCGTACAGTTGGTTCTGGTACTTCTTCTACTCTTACATCACGTTGATTATGCCAAAGTAATGCTTTCATTTTAAACATCCCTCTCTATGTATATACTTAACCTGGTGAAGTTTACAAATCTATTATAATACTTCTATCCATATATTTCAAAAAAACAATCTCATTTCCACTAAATTTTAACAAATAACGTTCAATATTTTGTCACTTTGTACTTTTTTCCACATCTGTTAATTCAATTTCATTGCAGTTGAAATTAGCAGTATGCCATAATAGCATAGGAGAGGTGAATATCGCTTGAAATATTTTATTTACTTTATTGTTATCGTAGCTTTTTTAGATACATTTTCACAATTACCTATTATGAGTACGTTCGCTCAAAGCCTTGGAGGAACTCCTCTTATTATTGGGCTAGTTGTCGGTATGTATTCATTTGCTAATATGATTGGTAATATTATTGCTGGAGTTGCTGTCGATAAATTTGGTGCAAAAAAAATACTTTATATAAGCATGGGATTTACGAGTTTCATAGTCTTGTTATATACCGTTGTTCAAAGTGGTGAACAACTATTAGTTGTGCGCTTTATGCACGGTTTTAGTGACGGATTTTTAATTCCTGCTGCCTTTACATTTTTATCAAAACAAACAAATTCAGCAAAGCAAGGTAAGGCAATGGCTCTATCTGGTGCTGCTGTTGGAACAGCGGCTATCGTAGGTCCTGCTTTCAGTGGCATTATGAAAGCGACAGCTGGAATAGAATGGGTTTTCATTACTATTTCTATTTTAATGGTTCTTGGTACAATCGTATCTCTATTCTTCTTACCAAATAACGTGTCAAGAAAAGATACATCAAGAACACAAATGATGAACAAAGAAGATATGTTTGAACTATTGAAATCAGAACCGTTATTACAGGCATATATTGGTGCTTTCACTCTAATGTTTTCACAAGGAATTGTCACATATATGTTACCAGTAAAAGTTGAGGCGTTAGTACTTAAAGCATCTACAACAGGTATGATGCTAAGTGTATTCGGAATTACCGCTATCCTCTTCTTCTTACTTCCAACAAATCGTATTTACGATCGATTTAATCGTTCAAAACTAATGCTGATTGGTATTGCAGTAATGGCATTAGCGTTATCTTTACTTGGATTATTCGCAACAAAAGGCATGCTCTTTATCGTTATGATGATTTACGGCATTGGATTCGCTATCCTTTTCCCATCGATAAATGCATTACTTGTTGAAAATACGACAGATGATAATCGCGGGAAAGCCTTCGGATTATTTTATGCATTCTTCTCATTAGGAGTTGTTGCTGGTTCCTTTACAGTTGGAGCAATCGGGGCATCACCTAGTGTCAGCTTCGTTATCGGAACTGCATTCTTATTAACATTTGCCGGTATGATTTACGTAAGAAGCAAAGTAAAAAAGACAATGATGGGTTAATTCCATCATTGTCTTTTTTTAAAATGCATATTGATATAACCCATAATATAACGGCAAAGTTGGAATCACACCAATTAATTTGAATATAAAAGGTAGCGGTTCATCCTTCTCTTCATATAAACGTAAAACAAAAACGGCACTCAAAGTCCAAATAATGCTAAACACGAAGATGCATTTCCAAACGATTGAGGTCAATATTTCTACATCGAAGACAAAATCAAATAGCCCTATCCACGTAATAATGGATACTACAAAATCAAACTTTTGAATTGGTGTTTGAAACATCCCTCTTATTAATGAAGCAATAGCTAATATCGCTACAATTACTAAATAAATTTTCCACAACATAATGATAAGCTCCTGTTCAATTTTTCACTTTCAATAAACCATACTTAATAAATAAGCTAGCATTATATTTTTCATAGAAATAATACAACGGATAACAAAATAAGAAGAAAATAAGTACGGTTGGTACATTGTCTATAATAGAAAAATATTTTCCTAGCAATTCTTTAATGCTCTCACCAATCATAATAAACAGTGGGATTATACAAATTGCCGCTAATATTAAACATGGCGTTATCCTTATTTCTTTCAGCTTCACCTTACAATGTGGACACCTTAATGAAAAAAGATGTGGGATGTCGATAATATGTTGCGCAGTAATATTTCCTTCACACTGTGGGCATACAATTGTTTCTTTCATTTATAACTTCTCCTTTCTACTCACAAAAAAAAGCTCTATCGAATAGAGCTCTTTTTTCGCCTAATATACATTACTTTTGCTTATAACCAAGTAATACTGTAAATAAACTTATGTATAAAAGCAATACTACTTTCTCCCTAAAAAAAAGAAACTGAATAAATACCGACGATACTTCGACAATTTCCTCGGAAATATTTCCTTTCCCCATATAATTTGATACACTACATATGAACAGACACTTGTATTACATAAACTAAAATAATAACTTACTGTACAAATTAAAAAGCACATTCTTCATATGAAGAATGTGCTTTTATTTTATTAACGCTTAATCCAAACCGCACCTGCAGACTTATCCTCTGCTTGTCCAACAACTTGGAATTTAAGACCAAGATTTGGCACTTTTCGTCCTGCATCAGCAATTTGCTTGTTACTGTATACTTTTGAATCATCAAATGTTGTAACACCTTGTAATCCAGCATAATTAAACTGTCCACGTGTTAATGAATTTACACTCCATGCTGGTGTTGGATCAAATGAAAATGCAGCGTCTGCAATTTGCATGCCTGTATTACCGTACGCTGATTTCCCGTTCAAATTACCAACAAACGCTTCTGGATGAGAGTCTACAACCCCAAGGAAGCCTTCACCTGGATGCACCCCAACCCAGTTATCTTTGAAACTATCATCTGCATACCAAACGACAAGACCTGTATTGTATACCGGACCTCTTCCTGCTTTTAATCCATTATCTGATCCAGCGTAGTTTCTCCACTCTAAATAATAATAATGAGCTTTCTTCTCTGTCCCATCAGAAACAACGAATCCATTTAACTGCATTTTTGACTGTCCTTCTGCATCATCAGAGAATACACCTTGTCCGTCAACAGTTACACTTACATTATCCATCGCGAAACCTTTATATGTTACAGCTGGATCTGTAATGTAGTCGAATTGTAGTTTCACTTTCTTCCCTTTAAATTGACTTAAATCGTATGATTTATCAATCCATTTCCCATCTGTTGTATCTTTATCTCCTTGTACTACTTTTTCTCCAAGTCTATCAATTAATGTTTTTGTTCCATCTTCTGTTACTGCATGTACTTCAACAAAATCGCACTCTGCTTCTAACTCATAATTTGCTTTATAATCGAATTTCGCATGTGTTCCTTTTGTTAAATCAAAGAATGGTGTCTCTAGTGTTGTGTGCATATCATCTCCTCTTGTACTATAATATGCATGCTTTCCAAACTCAGGTTTAATCGTTTCAACA
Organism: Bacillus cereus group sp. BceL062; assembly: GCF_051780025.1. NCBI lineage: Bacteria > Bacillati > Bacillota > Bacilli > Caryophanales > Bacillaceae > Bacillus > Bacillus cereus group sp. BceL062. The sequence continues at coordinate 54,557 of NZ_JBPWGY010000012.1, forward strand.
CTCTTGCCTGGCAAATTAACACGTACAACACCTGGACGATTTGATTTCGTAACACTTTGATCAATATATGTAGGAATTCCTACACCACGCTTAATTTTATCGTAATCTACTTCTAAAATTTTTGCCCAGTTGCCACCCATATTCTTTTGTAAGAAGTCTTTATTTTGTGGTGAAAAACTAGTCGGCTCTGTTCCTGCAATTTTTCCTGTCCAACTGCCTCCACTCATTAATGACCAAGCTTCAACAGGTGATCCAGCTCCAGTATATTTCGTATCATATTCATCCGGTAAACCAAGGTCATGTCCAAATTCATGTGCAAACACACCTACAGCGCCATCTTCTGGTTCAATTGTGTAGTCATGCGCTGCTACTTTTCCACCAAAGTAATCTACCTTTGATTTTGTCCCTTCAATCGCTACTGGATCTGTAGCTAATTTTGAACGATGTGACCAAATTGCATCATCACCTAATTTACCGCCACCAGCTTCTTGACCAACACCAGAATGAATTACCATTAAATGATCAATTACACCATCAGGTTCATTTTGATTCCCATCGCCATTTGTATCATATCTATCGAATTGATCAAACTGAGATAAGTCTAACCCTTTCTCAGCAGCTGCATGTAAAGCTTCCTTCACTAAATCACGTGCACCTTTTGGACCTTTATTATCGTGACCACTACTACCATCAGCTCCATAATCAGATGCTTTTCCTGGAACAGTTAGCCACTCCGTTACATATCCGTCTGTCGTATAGCTACCGCCAGACTGCTCTTCATAATATTGTTTAAATGTTTTTACTTTCGAACCATCAAATAATGTATAAGGCTCATTACCAAACAACATCTTTTGATAATGTTCTCTACTAAAGTCTTTCGAATACATATAACCTGGTGTTTGATCAATATTATTATGTTTATAATCACTAAATTCAACGAGTAGCACTAATACTTTATCAGATCGAACAGATCCCTTATATGGAGCTTGCTTTGCCTTGGAAGTTGGAACTTGTCCATTCAATTGCTTTTTATTTGGTTCCGGCTTTTGCTCAGGGCTAACATTTTTTTCAGCCTTCTTTACGTTCTCCTTTTCTTCCATCTTTTTCTCTTTTACCTTTTTCACGAAATCAGATGCTTCTTTTGCCGTATCCTCTGGAAGAATTTCTTTATTCGCTTGATCTCCTTGCTTCTTTTCAATATACTGCTCGACAGCTTTTTTCGTCTCTTCTTTAGAAGATGCTGGATTAATTGTTCCTCTTTCTTTCAGCGCTTCCGCTAAACGATCTTCTTGAATTAAATTGTAATCAATTGGTGTTGTAGACACATTATCTTTTTCTTTCGCTGGCGTTTCTGCGTATGCTAACGGAGCACTCATTACAGATGTACATCCGATAACTGCCGCAATTGCTAACGTTGATAGTACTTTAAATGGAGCTTTTCTTTTCATCCTCTGTCTCTCCTTTTATAAAACTTAAAATTCAGATAAATAAGTGCGTTTAAATCGAAATCCCGGCTTTCTGCCCTCCCTATATAAAAAGGCATAATTCTATAAACGTTAAGCTTTCTGTTATAGAATCATGCCCTCCAGTTTTCTGGTCAGACCCTCTATCTTTTTATCCCACTATTTGCTAGGCAGTAAGACTCCCACCTCAAAATTCAGCGAACCCGAGGAAGTTAATTGGGAGATAACTGCCCGTAAAAGCCCAATTGGCGAGGGCTAATAATCCGGTGGGGGATGAACAACCCCCATCACTGATTAAAGTGTTACTTTATATCAAAATATAAAAAATAAAGAGTGATTTGTATATATTAAATAGCTTATATTAAAAATTTAAAAGACAATATGCAAAATTGCATGAAAATTCCTTCAAATAAAAAAAGAACCCTAGTCAATTAAACTAGGATTCTCGATTTCATATTATTTCTCTTGTGTTTTTTCCCAATCAGCTAGGAATTTCTCAATCCCTTGATCTGTTAATGGGTGCTTCACTAATGAAGCAATTACGTTTGCTGGGATTGTTGCAATATGTGCACCATTTAGTGCTGCGTCAGTTACGTGAACGCTGTGACGTACAGATGCTGCAATGATTTCTGTTTCAATGCCGTGAATTGCAAAGATTTCTGCGATTTGGCGAATTAAGTCCATACCGTTATGACCGATATCATCTAGGCGACCTAAGAATGGTGAAACGTATGTCGCACCAGCGCGAGCTGCAAGTAATGCTTGAACTGCTGAGAATACTAATGTAACGTTTGTACGAATTCCTAAATCTGAAAATGCTTTTACTGCTTTTAAACCTTCCGTTGTCATCGGTACTTTTACAACAACGTTTGGAGCAATCTTCGCTAATTCTTTTCCTTCTTCAATCATTTTATCAGCTTCTAAGCTAATTACTTCTGCACTTACAGGTCCTTCTATAAAGCTGCAAATTTCACGAATACGCTCATGGAAATCTACGCCTTCTTTTGCTACAAGTGATGGGTTTGTCGTTACTCCAGCTACTACGCCTAATGCATTTGCCTCTTTAATTTCGTTAATGTTTGCTGTATCAATAAAGAATTTCATTTGTTATTCTTCCTTCCTAATTTTCATTTTATATTTATTTATTTTTTTTAATAAGCTCTAATTCAATCGGAATAGATTTGTCCACTTTTTTACCTTGTGTTATTTCTTTTGCTGTTTGCATCGCCTTCTCTCCGATTAATTCCGGTTTTTGAGCGACTGTTGCAGCCATACGCCCATCGTTAACCGCTTTCACAGCATCGTCTGTTGCATCAAATCCAACAACTACTACATCCGTTTTCCCAGCAGATTTTAATGCCTCAAGTGCCCCTAATGCCATTTCATCGTTATGAGCAAATACCGCTTTAATATCGCTATTCGCTTGCAAAATATTTTCCATAACAGATAAACCTTTCGCACGATCGAAATCAGCTGCTTGTTTTGCTACTACTTTTAAAGACTTATCAGCTACGTTATGGAATCCTTTCCCACGCTCACGAGCAGCAGAGGATCCAGGGATTCCTTCTAACTCAGCAACGTTCGCTCCCCCGCCAACTAATTCACGAATGTAATCACTAGCCATTTGACCACCTTCGATATTGTTAGAAGCAATGTGCGAAACAACTTTACCTGAATTCGCAACGCGGTCTACTGTAATAACAGGAACATTCGCTGCATTTGCCGCACTTACTGCTGAAGCAACAGCATCTGAATCGGTTGGATTAATAACAACTACGTCCACACCTTTTTGAATTAAATCTTCAACATCGTTCGTTTGCTTTGCTGCATCGTTTTGTGCATCAACAGCAATCAATTCAATGCCACTATCTTTCGCTTTCTTTTCTGCACCTTTTTTCAAAGTCACGAAAAATGGATTGTTTAAAGTTGAAACAGAGAATCCAACTTTAATAGTTTTATTTCGACCTTTATCGCTAGAATCCTTTGCCCATTCTGGTGGTTCCATTGAACAACCAGCAGTAATGACCATAATACATGCAACGAGTATAAGTAACCATTTCTTCATGAACTGTCCCTCCATTACGCTTCTTTTCGACGATCAATTAATACAGCTAGTAAGATTACAAGTCCTTTTACAACTTGTTGGAAGAAAGAAGATACACCTAATAAATTTAAACCGTTATTTAGTACACCGATAATAAGTACACCGATGAATGTACCAACAATCCATCCTCTTCCTCCAGAAAGACTTGTCCCTCCTAATACAACTGCTGCAATTGCATCTAATTCGTAAGAAGTACCCGCAGTCGGCTGTGCAGAATCTAATCGTGATGTTAAGACAATACCTGCAAGCGCTGCCAAGATTCCGGAAAGACCGTAAATCATTACTTTAATTCTCGTAACATTAATACCTGATAGTGCTGCTGCTTCTTCATTTCCACCAATTGCAAATGTACGGCGACCAAATGTCGTTTTCTTCAAAATGAAGTACAGCACTGCGAAAGCGATCATCATTGTAACAGCTGGTACCGGAATACCAAGAAAATAACCGCGGCCAAACATTTGGAACATTAAATGATCACCAAGACCAGTGATCGGACGTCCGTCCATATAAACAAGCGTCAACCCACGAAAAATAGTCATTGTTGCTAAAGTCGCAATAAATGGAGCTACTTTTCCTTTCGCAATGATGATACCGTTTACAATTCCCATTACAAGACCAGCAAGTAGTCCAACTGCCATTGCAAGGAACGGGTCCATGCCACTTGCCATCATTCCAGCAACAAGTGCACTTGATAATGCTAAAATAGAACCTACCGATAAGTCAATACCCCCTGTTAAAATTACAAAGGTCATTCCGAATGCAATAAGCGCATTAATCGATACTTGACGCAGTATATTAAATAAATTTGGAATTTCAATAAATGCTGGATTTAAAGCTGTAATTACGACAATAATTAATACTAAACCGATTAAAGAACCGAGTTGTTGTAATACATTCCCCTTCTTAGCCATCCTTACTCTCCCCCTGTAGCTAGTGCCATTATAGACTCTTGTGATGCCTCATCTTTCCCTAAAATACCGCCGACTTTTCCTTCATGAATAACAAGAACTCGATCGCTCATCCCTAAAACTTCGGGAAGCTCAGATGATACCATAATAACGGCATCTCCTTGTTCAGTAAGCTTATTCATAATAGAGTAAATTTCTTTTTTCGCTCCAACATCCACACCTCTTGTTGGCTCATCTAAAATGAGTAACTGCGGATGAATACCTAACCATTTCGCAATTACAATCTTTTGCTGATTTCCACCAGAAAGAGATTTCACCGCTTGCTCTCCACTAGATGCTTTCACATTAAGAAGTTTCATCATGTCCTCTGTAAACTGTTGTTCTAGTTCGTTACTAAGGACACTTCCCTTTGAAAGACTTTCTAAATTCGGTAACGCTAAATTTTCTCGAATTGAGAAATCTAACACTAATCCTTCAGACTTTCTATCCTCTGTAATGAAAGCAATTCTTTGTCTAATTGCATCTATCGGACTATCAATCTTTACTTCTTGTCCGTTTATAAAAATTTGTCCAGAGTCTAAAGGTTCATATCCAAATATCGCTTTCATAATATCTGTGCGACCAGCTCCCATCAAGCCAGCTACACCAAGAATTTCACCTTTTCTAACTTGAAACGAAACATTTTCAAATTCCCCCTTTTTCGTTCCGTTACGCATTTCAAAAATTACTTCACCAATTTGACTATTTCGCTCTGGGTAACGTTCACCAATGCTGCGCCCCACCATCATACTCACTACTTCATCAAATGACGTTTCCGGAATTAATCTTTTCCCTACATATTCTCCATCACGCAAAATTGTAATAGCATCACATATTGAGAATATTTCTTCCATGCGGTGTGAAATGTAAACGAATGAAACCCCTTCTTTACGTAACTTATTTATAACTGTAAAGAGCGTTTCAATTTCACGATCCGTCAGTGCCGCAGTTGGTTCATCCATAATAATAACGCTTGCGCTTGTCATCAACGCTTTCGCAATTTCAATAATTTGCTGTTGTCCAACTGATAGTTCTCCTGCTAACATAGCACCTTTTACATGTAATCCTAGCTCCGCCAATTGCTGCTGCGCAATCGCGTTCATTTGACGAGTACGTAAAATACCTGTTTTCCCATACATTAACTCTTTACCGAGAAACATATTTTCAGCTACTGTTAAATTTGGCAATATGTTCAGTTCTTGATGTATAAATGCAATGCCGTACTCTTCCGCTTCTTTCGCATTTTTAAAAATGCGTTCTTGCCCATCAATCGTGACTGTTCCACCATCTTTTGTATATACACCTGTTAAAATCTTCATGAGCGTCGATTTACCCGCTCCATTTTCCCCCATCAATGCATGGACTTCTCCTGCTTCAATCATAAACTGTGCATTCTTCAAAACAGGATTTCCACTGAACGCCTTTGAAATGTTTTTCATTTCAATACGCATTCTCATCACTTCCCTTTATTAAAAAATCACGCCTGCATGTAAAATTACATTGGCATAAGGCGTAGCCTCTCCTGTACGGATAATTGCCTTCGCTTTTTTTGTATTTTCTTTAAATTGTTCATGTGATACATATTCAAATGCTGGTTCTTTTAATTGCAGCTCAATCTCTTTATTTACTTCCGCATTATTGATAATGACTTCTTCTGCTAACGTCACTTTTTCAATTGCCATATCATCAGCTACAACTTGTAATACATCTAAAAAACTCGGCTTTCCAAGTTCAACAGCTAAATCAATTCGCTTTACTCCATCAGGAATCGGTAATCCGCAATCAGCAATTACAAGCGTATCTGTATGTCCGAGTGAAGCCAGGACTGCCGCAATCTCACTGTTTAATACACCGTGCTTTTTCATCCGACAATCACCTGCACTTCACGTACTCTATCTCTCGTTGGCATACCGCCTTGTGCCCCAAGTTTTGTTACAGAAAGGCCTCCAGCAATATTCGCAAAACGAATTGCTTTTTGAAGCGTTTCTCCTTCAGAAAGTGCAACTGCTAACGCACCATTAAATGTATCACCAGCTCCAGTCGTATCCACTACATCAACAGCAATGCTAGGAATATGTAGAATCTCCGTACCATTATGGAAACGAACACCGTTAGAACCTTCTGTCATCAATAGTTTATTTGGATATTTCGCCAGTAAATCTTCAATTGGTGATGTAAAATCATCTAATACAATGCGGCACTCATGTTCATTTGGCGTAATATACGTTGCCTTTTCTAATATGTCTTCTGATAACACTTGTGCTGGCGCTGGATTCAACATAACTGGAATTTTATGTTCTTCGCAAATAGATAGAACATACTTTACTGTTTCAAGCGGAATCTCTAATTGTAGAACAACCATATCAGCTTTTACGAGAAGATCTTTTGAACGATCTACAACCGATTCATTCACAAGAGCATTTGCTCCTTGTACGACAACAATACTGTTATCCTCTTCTGCTAAAACGATATGAGCAATTCCTGTCGTTCTATCTGTAACCGGTACCACATAGTCGATAAAAACACGTTCGTTCTCTAAATTTTTTCTAACTACTGTTCCGTAATCATCATTTCCTACTGCTCCAACCATTGCTACATTGGCACCTAATCTAGCTGCAGCAACTGCTTGGTTCGCCCCTTTCCCTCCTGGGATCGTATGAAATGCTTCACCAATTACTGTTTCTCCTGCTTTCGGCCGTTTCTTTGAAACAGCCACTAAGTCCATTGAAATACTACCTACTACTGCAATATTTGGCATCTGTTTCATCTCCTTACTTCGTTGTATTTCTTTCTATAATTTTAATCGGTAAACGATAGTGTTTCTCTTCCAATGCATTTCCTTCCATTTGCTCTAACAACAACTCTGTTGCAATTTTCCCCATCTCATATATTGGCTGTGCAACAGTTGTAATAGATGGATACATCATTTCTGTTAAAGAAATTCCATCGAATCCGATAATTTGTAAATCGTCAGGAATAGCCATTCCTTTTTGAAGTGCAGCCTTTACAATACCAATTGCAATTAAATCATTCCCAGCAACAATTCCATCAATATGCGGGTATTCTTCTAATAATTCCATTGCTACACGCTCACTATTTGCTGGGTCAAATGTACTCTCTGCAATCATATATGAAAGATTATTTTGCGTAATGATATCTACAAAACCTTCAAAACGCTCATTCGCTGTACTTACATCACGTGGTCCACGAATATGTGCAATATGTTTGCATCCTTTATCTATTAACAAGCTTGTCGCATCCTGACTTCCTGCATAGTTATCAGCATATACAGTAGGAATACGCTCATTAAACATACGGTCAATCGCAACGACTGGAACTGATAAATTCATGTAATTTATACTATTTTGTGGATTCGTTGCTACAATAAATCCATCTACATTATTTTGTCTAAGTACATCAATGTATTGTTTCTCTTTTTCTAAACTTTCATCAGAGTTACAAAGGACAACTGTGTAACCTTGTTTATGTGCTACATCTTCTACGGCACGTGCAACTTCTGGAAAGAATGGATTCACGATATTTGGAACTACTAACCCAATTAAACGAGATTTTTTATTATATAAAGAACGCGCTACTGTACTAGGTTTATAATCTAGCATTTCAATTGCTCGTTCTACTTTCTTTAACGTATCCTCATGAACATATCCATTTTTATTTAACACTCTGGAAACGGTCGCAACAGATACTCCCGCTAATTTCGCAACGTCTTTAATCGTACTCATTCTCTTTTCTCCTCATTTCATGTAACCGTTTACAGAAAATAATATAACGCATTTATAAAAATACGTCAATCATTTCTCACAAAAAAGCTTTTAAGGTTATACTCAAAAAAGCATCGCCTAATGGCGATGCTTTTTCATTACGAATATGATACAGTTTTTTCTTGTTCTTCTACAGCAGGCTCTTCAGCATCTTTTTTACGATCCGACAGTTTAATTTTCTGTAAGAAAATCGTAAAGATAGCGCCTACTATGATAAATACTAATCCTGTTAAGAATACAGTATGAAGTGAGTCTACTAAAGAATTTTTCAAAATTGGTACGATACTGTTAGCAAATGCTTCTGGCATTTGTTTTAATGCCTCTGGACTAAATAGCATCGAATATAAACCTTGTGGGTCTGTATGAATCATATCTTTAAATTTTGTTACCATTTGTCCCGCTTCTTTCGGGAATGTATCTAATACAGGTACTAACTTATTTGTTAATGTTGTACCTGACGTGTTATTCATAATTGATCCTAAAATTGTAATACCGAATGTCCCACCGATTTGACGGAAAAACTGACTTGATGATGTTACGACACCAAGGTCTTTTTTCGGGAAGCTTTCTTGTAACGCTAATGTTAAAGTCGGCATTACAAGACCCATGCCTAAACCGATAACCATCATATAAGAAGTTGCAGTCAGTTTAGTTGTGTGCATATCCATCGTTGTTAATAACCAGAAACCACCAGCCATAATGAGCATACCTGCGATAATTTGTGGTTTTACACCGACTTTTAATACAAGTTGCCCACCAATAATACTCATAACAATCATTGTAATCATCATCGGTGTCATAATCGTTCCCGATTCAGCAGCACTTACTCCTACAATACCTTGCATGAAGAATGGTACGAACATAATCGCACCGAACATTCCGATACTCATAAAGAATCCAATCGCATTAAGTATTGTAAACGTACGGTTTTTAAAGAAATGCATCGGTAAAATTGGTTCTTCAGCTTTCGTTTCAACGATAACGAAACTAACGATACCAATTACAGCTAGTGCAAATAAACCGATAATTTGCCAAGAATCCCATGCGTAATCTTTTCCGCCAAACGTTAACGCAAGTAATAAACTTACAACACCGAGAATCATCGTAAAGATTCCAGCGATATCAATTTTAATTGGTCCCGTTTGTTTATGTGATTTTAATCCCATTGCGATAAAGACTGTTGCTAAAATACCAACTGGTAAATTAATGTAGAATACCCATCTCCAGTTCACTGCGTCTACAATCCAACCACCAACTTGTGGTCCAATTACAGAAGCAAGACCGTATAACGCACCAAAAATACCTTGCCATTTCGCACGTTCTTTTCCCGTGAACATGTCTCCAATAATAATCATAGCCATCGGCATCATAATACCGCCACCAAGACCTTGAATACCACGGAAAATAATTAATTCTGTCATACCATTTGCCATACCACATAACGCTGAACCAATCATAAAAATAACTAGCCCTGTTATATATACGTTACGACGCCCAAGTAAATCCGCTAATTTACCTGCAATTGGTACGACTGTCGTTGATGTTAACATATAAGCTGTTGTTAACCATGTCATTAAGCTTAGTCCGCCAAGTTCACCAACGATACGCGGCATCGCTGTACCAACGATTGTTCCGTCTAACGCAGCAAATAGCATCGCAATTACTAAACCAATTAACAACAACTTTCTATTTGTATTGCCTTGTTGCTCCATGTAATCTCCTCAATTCCTCTTATTTATTCTCTTTTTTCTCTTGTGTCCCGCAAATAATGGTTTCTAACTTTTCAAAGAGGCGCAACAAATCTTCTCGTTCTTGTAATTCTAATTGTGAAAAGTATTTTGCGATATGCTCATTACGAGCTGCCATCGCCTCTTTTACTGTATTTTTCCCCTTTTTCGTTAGCTCAATGACAACAACACGGCGATCATTATCATCGTGATAACGCTCTACTAACTCATGATCAATTAAACGGTCGATCATTACTGTAATGGCGCTCGGTTTTACGTACATTTTCTCCGCCAATTGTGTCGCTCTTGAAGCTCCGTAATGATCTAAAATCTTTAAAATATAAAATTGCGGTGGTGTAAGTCCTGATGCTTGCATTTGTTCCAATAGCTCTGTTTGCATTTTCTTTCCTATAGCGAATGTAAGAGCTTGAATCTTATCAATATGAGTCATATCATTTGGCATGTTATCCACCTCTTATTTAAACAATAAAATATTTAACGTATTTAAATATTAATCCCACGAACAAAATCCGTCAATACCTTTTATTCATAAAAACGTTTACATTTTTGTCACAAAGTTGTATAATTTTCGTCGAAGTTAATATTGACAGTCACGGAGAATCGGAGTATACGGCTATGAATCATAAAAAAGGGAACTTTTTTATATTTCATGGCCTTTTTATATTCTCTCTGTCTTAAACGCTTCCAATTAATTAGGAGAGGATTTTCATTTTATGTTTTTCACACAATTATTTAAACCTGCGCCCCATGCAGAACGCTTACCAGCTGATCGCATTGATAGCGAATACCGTAAATTACGTTTACAAGTATTTTTAGGTATCTTCATCGGTTATGCAGGTTACTACTTTGTTCGAAAAAACTTTTCACTAGCAATGCCATACTTAATTGAACAAGGCTTTAGTAAAGGGGAACTTGGGGTTATCCTTTCAGCAGTATCTATCGCTTACGGATTAAGTAAATTTCTTATGGGTATCGTATCCGACCGTTGTAATCCTCGCTACTTTTTAGCAGCTGGGCTATTTTTATCAGGTATCATTAATATTATTTTCGGCTCATTTTCTTTCATTACAACGAGCATTATACTTATGTTTGTACTTCAGTTTTTAAATGGATGGGTACAAGGGATGGGATGGCCTCCTTGTGGTCGTACGATGGTTCACTGGTTCTCTATTAGTGAACGTGGTACAAAAATGTCTATTTGGAACGTCGCTCATAACGTCGGCGGCGCACTTATGCCTTCTCTCGTTACATTAGGCTTATACTTCTTTGCAAATGACTGGAAAAGTATATTTTACTTCCCAGGTATTCTTTCAATTTTAGTTGGTATTTATGTATTAATTACGATGAGAGATACACCCCAATCTTGTGGATTACCGTCTATTGAGGAACATACTGGCGAATATCCATCAGGTGAAAAAGTGAAAGATCGCGAACGCGAACTTTCGGTAAAAGAAATTTTATTTAAATACGTACTAAACAATAAATTTTTATGGTACATCGCTATCGCGAACGTTTTCGTATATTTCGTACGTTACGGCGTTGTAGACTGGGCTCCTACTTATTTAGTAGAGGAAAAAAGCTTTACTCATAGTAGCTCACGTACAGCTTACGCTCTATATGAATGGGCTGGTATTCCAGGTACACTTCTTTGCGGATGGATGAGTGATAAACTATTTAAAGGACGCCGCGCACCTGCTGGTATTTTATTTATGGTCGGTGTATTCATTGCCGTTCTTGTTTACTGGCTAAATCCTGCTGGTCACCCAATCATTGATAGTATCGCACTTGTTTCCATTGGATTTTTAATTTACGGACCTGTTATGCTAATTGGTCTTCACGCACTTGACTTAGCACCAAAGAAAGCTGCTGGAACTGCAGCAGGCCTAACTGGTTTCTTTGGTTACCTAGGCGGAGCTACTTTTGCTAGCGCAGCTATGGGCTTTATTGTAGATGCATTCGGATGGGATGGCGGATTCATTTTATTACTTGTATCTTGCGTACTTGCAATGTTCTTCCTTGCCCTTACTTTAAATACAGGATCTGCAAAGTCAAAACAAGCTTAAACAAAATATAAATATGTAAACAAACATAAAAATAGCTCTTAGCGTTTATTCTATACGCTAAGAGCTATTCTTTATTTACAGCACTTTTCTTACTAGCTATAACAATCAATTCCTTCCCTACTATAAAATTAAAAAATTTGATGAAATACCTTTATTAATACAGCTAACGTAACAGATGCAGCAAATCCCCCTAAACAAATTAAGCTTACCCCTTGACTATATGATAAATTTTGAAATGATTTCATACCTTCCATCCTCCCTATCTCCCCTTTGATACTTTTATTTTACCAATGGGAAAATTTTCATAACATCGATTTTCCTAACAACAAACTTACAAATTTGTAAGTTAACATCTTTTCAACTTATATATCTAGTATTTCCACAAAAGGATGTCATTTATACATAAAAAAAGACCTCGGGTATCCCAAAGTCTTAGTTACGTGCTATTTCATTTTATTTTATAATCATTACTGGACATTTCACTCGTTTTGCTATTTTATGACTTACGCTACCAAGCATCATTTCTTGTAATGTATTTAATCCTCTGCTCCCAGCAATAACAAGATCTATATCCCCTGTATTTACATATTGAACGAGCGTATCACCAGGATCACCATGCAGAATCGTAAATTTATAAGAAATCTTCTCTTCCTTTAATAATCCTTCAATCTCTTTTAATTTATCTTTCCGACTAGCTGATATTGTTTCAAAATCTGTTTGTCCGTGTATAATATCTGATTTTGCTGTTCTATTATCTACGACATATACAATTTCAACATTTGCTTCTTCACTACATTTCGCAATATGTATTGCATGCTCCGCTGCCCGAAGTGCATGTTCAGAACCATCACATGCTAATATGATTTGTTTGTACATATGCTGAATCCCCTTTTCATTATCTTACTCGTATTATAATACAAAAGCCCCTTTTTTTGTTTTTTTAAAAGGAGCTAATAAATAGTATAAGATTAAAAAATCATAGTCCTTTAGCCAGCAATCCTTTTATTATAAGCCGCTAAATTTGTAACGAGCTTCGAACTACGTTCATTTAATCCCGTTATACTTACTTTTACACCGATCTGTTCATACTTCATGATAACTTTATCAATTGCGGCCACTGCTGAATCATCCCATACGTGTGCATGAGTAAAGTTCATTTCAATTTCTTTTACATCTTCCTTAAATGAAAAAGCATTTATAAAATCTGCCGTAGATGCGAAGAATAGTTGGCCATGAATTTCGTATATTTTCTTATTTTCAATATATAAATGTTTCACGTGAATCTTTGCCATGTTGAATGCAAATAAAACAGCACTAATTACTGTCCCGATGATCACGCCTAATCCTAGATTGTGGGTGATAAGAACAACGACAACCGTTACGATCATGACGAACGCATTTCCTTTTGGCACTTTATGAATCGTCGCTACAGAGTTCCAATCAAATGTTCCAATTGAAACCATAATCATAACTGCAACTAAAGCTGCCATCGGAATATGAACAACATAATCACCTAAAACAAATAGTAATACGATTAAAAATCCGCCCGCTACAAATGTTGATAAACGCCCTCGTCCACCTGACTTAATGTTAATAACAGATTGGCCAATCATTGCACATCCTGCCATTCCTCCGAAAAATCCAGCAACAATGTTCGCAATCCCTTGTCCACGTGCCTCTTTATGTTTATTACTTTCCGTATGCGTCATATCATCTAAAACTGAAGCTGTTAATAGTGATTCTAATAAACCGATAATTGCAAGCATAACTGCATAAGGTAAAATAATCCCTAATGTCTCAAGTGTAAAAGGCACGTCAGGAATACTAAAGAACGGTAATTCTTTCGGCAGGCTTCCCATATCTCCTACTGTTTTCAACTGTAATCCGCTTATAAGTGCAATACTCGTCACAATAATAATTGAAAAAAGCGTAGACGGCACAGCCGTTGTAATACGTGGAAATAAATATATAATTGCAAGTCCTAATACAACGAGTGCATACATTTGCCAAGTTGCATTTTTAAAATGTGGCAATTGCGCTGTAAAAACTAAAATTCCAAGTGAATTTAAAAAACCACTCATAACAGATTTCGGAACAAACTTCATAAATGAGCTCAGTTTGAACACGCCAAAAATAATTTGGACAATACCTGTTAATATTGTTGTAGCAAATAAATATTGCAAACCATGATCTTTAACGAGCGTTACCATTAATAATGCCATTGCACCTGTTGCAGCTGAAATCATTCCAGTTCTTCCGCCAACAAATGAAATGGTAACTGCAATACAAAAGGCGGCGTATAGTCCAACTGTCGGATCCACGCCTGCAATAACAGAGAAGGCTATCGCTTCAGGGATTAATGCTAAAGCAACGACAATTCCTGATAACACGTCCCCTCTCACATTAGAAAACCAGTCATTTTTTATCGTTTGAAACAAAATACCACTCCTCTATTCCTTTATCATTTGATTTTCTCCATAAGAAAATCTAGCCGACTGCACGAAGGCTATTATATAACGAAGAAAGGATATTGCGCTATGTAAAAGTTTCTTAAAAAAAGACGCTATCTTCATAGCGTCTTTTCTCGTTTCATTAATGTCCACCGTGACCTTGACCACTTTCCTGAACAATTTCTAATCTCTCATCTAATATTCCTTGTGTTTCAAATGAAATATTACTCGTACTACCTAAAAGGAAGCCATGGTTATATGGTCCCAGTGTTGGGTCATCTTTAAACTTCGGTTGAATACTAGCAAGGAAGTCATAAACTGGTTGTGAAGCTTTACCTTCCCCCAGCAAGACAACAGGTGCGTGTTTACCCATATGTGAAAAAGGTGCTCCTGCAATTGCTAAGTCTGGTGTTTCGCTTGAAACAAATGACAAACCGTGACCTGATTTTGTGAATCCCCAGCCGAATTTTGTTTTTTCATCTTTAAACTTCGCAAATGCGATAGAATTTTCTACTGGTGTCTCTCCACTAATACGCGTTACTTTCCCATATTTACTTAACTCTCGTTCTACTTCTTTTGAAACGATTTTCTCTGGTCCTAACACATATATATTCGCTTTATCTTTTCTCATCTTTAACGCCTCAATTGTCGCTTCTGGCACTTTATTCTTTTCTGTATAGAGTAGTGGCTCTGGCATATGAGAAATCCAGTTTACAGCTGGTGTTGTATACAAACGTCCTTCTTCTTCAGACGAACCGACAATAACGCTATTTGGATAGCTTCCTGTTCTATCGGCATATTCTTTATCAACATCTTTAGCAAATATAGCTGGATCCGTTTCTTTTATTTGCTTTACTTTATATTCTTTTAATTGCTCAAGGATAGATGCACCTACATCCCCCATCACCATAATTTGTGTTCCATCTTTCGTTCCGAGCGGATTTAATCGTTTTATTTCTTTTAACGTCATTTCAGGTACCTTTTCTTTTTCTATAAATAAAATCGGCCCATTATTCGGATGATGAATAAGATCCGCACTCGCAATACCTAATTGCCACTCATTTACTGGTACTAAAATAATAGCGCCTGGCTGATTCTCCTTATGCGTTGCTGGCCATATCGTTTGCGAAGTTAGTACTGCCATTTGCAATGGATCATTTGTATTTAATCTCGTTACGTTTTTTAAACTTGTCGTTAATAAATCATTCGATGCCCCTTTATTCATTTCTTTCGGCGCAGTTACCTCTTGATTCATTTTCATTTCCTTTTGCTCTGTTTTCTTCTCTTTTGTAGATTCATGGTTTTTATGGTCTGTATTCGTTTGTCCGCATGCAGCAAGACCAACTGCTGTAATTATTGTTATCCCAAAAACTCGGGTCACTTTTTTCACTATACCGCCTCCGTATCAATCGTTTTCGAGCCAATATCATTACCTAAATTAGAATTTCACCTTTACAATAACAAGCAATTCTGAAGAAATTATGCAGATGCATGATAATCTGCACCATTTCTTCATGATTTTGACTTACAATTTAAGTAATAACTAAAAATGCGGAGGTACTCTATGGTCGATATACTACTCGTAGACGATGAACCGAGAATGCTTGAATTATTAACGCTTTATCTTACTCCAATCGGATATAACTGCGTATGTGCGACGTCAGGAGAAGAAGCTATTTTACATATAGAAAACCGAAACTTTAAATTTGTTTTACTCGATATTATGATGCCAAAGATGGACGGATGGGACACGTGCAAAAAAATCCGCTCATTTAGTAACGTTCCTATTATTATGGTTACCGCTCGTGATCAAACAGTAGATGTCGTCCAAGGATTAAAACTCGGAGCGGATGATTACGTAACGAAACCTTTCCATGAAGAGGAACTTTTCGCAAGAATTGGAGCTGTTTTAAGGCGCACAAATGAACATAAACAAATCCAATATCACGGCATTCTATGGGATGAGGCGAAGCACTTTGCTTCTGTATATAATGAAGAACTTCTTCTCACACCAATCGAATTCTCTTTACTCGGATTATTTTTACGCCATGTAAATTATGTATTAAGCCGTGATCAGCTCATTGAACGAATTTGGGGATTAAACACAAATACCGAAGATCGCACAGTCGATTCACATATTCGTAATTTGCGTGATAAATTGCGAAAAGCAAATTTCCCTATTGATCATCATTTAAAAACTGTGTACGGGGTAGGTTACAGGTGGGTTGATACCGAATATTTAGGAGCGAAACGATGAAGCGAATTTCTATTCAATTCGGATTTTATTTTTTAATTGTTACACTTTTAATCGAAAGCGTCCTCTTTGTTTTGCTCTATTATAGTCTTGTAAACAATAGAGTGAATGAAGAAATGACCGCTCTATTAAAACGAGGAAATAGTCATCGAGATGTACTTGAAAAATATTATGATAAACAAACAATCTCTCACGTTGCATTAATGGAGTCTGAAGCTGAAACTACTGTTGTTATTACAAATGCAAATAAAGCAGTACTAGCTAAATCTAACGAAATAAACACGACTATAAAAAATCATATTAGTGGAATGCAAACTCGAACCGACCATAACGGAGCTATTATAGAAAATCATTGGAAAACATCTAATTATATTTGTACAGTTAGCCCCATTGTAGTAGGTGGAAAACATGAGGGCTATGTGTACATGTTTCTTGGAACTGAATCAATTGAAGAGATGGTTAATAGGCTAACAAAACAATTCATTATTGCCGGTATCATCACATTTCTACTAACAGTCATCACCATTTTTCTATTATCCCGTTTATTAACAAAGCCATTGTTACACATGAAACATGCCACTGAAAAAATGAGTAAAGGTGATTTATCCGTTTCATTAACGACTACTCGAAATGATGAAATTGGTGAACTCGCACAATCTATTCAAACGCTCGCAAATGATTTACATTATATGAAAACGGAAAGAAGTGAATTTCTAGCAAGTGTTGCTCACGAATTACGTACACCTTTAACATACGTAAGAGGTTACGCTGACATTGCCTTAAAAGACAGCACACCTCCTGAACAACGTTTACGATATTTATCTATTATAAAAGATGAGTCTGATTATATTACGAACTTAGTTCAAGATTTATTTTCACTCGCTCAAATGGAACAACATAACTTTTCTATTCAAGTAAAGGAAGTACATTTACACACTTTCCTTACTCGCATAGCCGAAAAAGTAAACGCCATGTATAAAGAAAGACACATTAAAGTTTCTTTCACTTGTCCTCCTACACTGTTAGTCAACTTAGATGAACAGCGATTCGAACAAGTGATAGTGAACATTTTAAATAACGCTTATAGACATTCAAAAGAGCATTCTCATATCAACATTTCTGTTACAGAAGAATATAAGCATATTTCCATCACCATTGAGGACGACGGTGAAGGTATTCCCCCTGAAGACCTCCCTCACATTTTCGACCGCTTTTATCGTGTTGATAAAGCAAGAACACGAGCTACAGGTGGAACCGGTTTAGGGCTTTCTATCGTGAAGGAAATCGTAGAACTACACGGCGGGAATATTACAGTCATAAGTGAAGTTGATCATGGATCTTGTTTTACAATTTCATTGCCATCTATAAAGAAACACGACTACCATGAGTAGTCGTGTTTCTTTATCCTTTAAGATTTCACTTTATAATATAGATTTACAAACTGTCCAAAACGTTTCGTATCCGTTAAAGTTAAATTGATTTCCGGGTTCTTGTCTTGAAATAACGGAACTCCAGAACCTAATATATGCGGTGTAATCGTGACAACATATTCATCAATTAGATTGTTCTTAAAGAACTCTCTTAATAAACTCCCTCCACCAACCATCCATATTTTAGATCCTTCCTGCTCTTTCAACCTTTTCGTAAACTCCACTACATCTTCATTTACAAACTCCACGTGTTCGTTTGAACCTTTTTCCGAGTTAGAAAAAACATAACATTTTTTATCTACATACGGGAATGTTTCCGTATGCTCTACTACATAATCGTACGTTCTTTTTCCCATAATTATTGTATCAATCGTTTCGTACATTTCTGTATAACCGTTGTCTCCCTCTCCTTCGGTTTCCATTAACCACTGTAAATCATCATCTTCTTTCGCAATAAATCCATCTAAGCTCGCCGCAATAAATAAAACAATTTCACGTGACATATTTTTTCCTCCTTACGTTTCATCTTGATAAAATTATGATGTAAGCAATATACTAACAGTAAAACATGACAATTAATGTCATATTAAAAGGAAACAGGTGGTATATTTGTCAAAAGCTAAACGCTTATTAGATATTCTTATATTTGCTTCTGCGAAAAAAACATTTACAGCGCAAGAAATAGCTGATGAATTTAATATTTCCGTTCGTACTGTTCATAGATACATTTTAGATTTAAGTGATATGGGGTTACCTATTTATGCTGAACAAGGTCGTAACGGAGGATATAAAGTATTAACGAATAGAGTCATTCCGCCTATTTTATTTACCGAAGAAGAAGCCGTATCCATCTTTTTTGCTTTTCAATCTTTAAGCTACTATCGAGATTTGCCTTTCGATACAGAAATCAATTCTGTTACTCATAAACTGTATAGCTCTCTTCAAAACGATGCGAAAGCGAAAGTTGATAAAATCCGCTCTTATATCGCCTTTTGGAATCCTAAGAGAACAATTGATACACCACTTTTAAAAGAAGTGTTAACAGCGGCTATTGAAAATAAAAATTTACACTTTCAATACGAATCTAAATCAGGGATAAAAACAAAACACGTTCACCCTATCGGTGTATATGCTCACGATGGTTTATGGTATTTACCATCCTATGACTTTAGCAGGCAGAAAGTATTACTGTATCGTGTTGATCGTATTCTTTCTATACTATTCACGGAAGAAAACGAAGATACTTTTATGAATTTAGAAGAATGGTTTGCCTCTAACTCTAACGTAATAAACATTCCTACTCAGTTACATGTTTTACTCACAACCGAAGGCGTACGCCAATGTAAAAGCGTTCCTTACCTTGAAGAGTTCATTGAAGTAAACGAAGATGGGACGGGGTATATACATTCAACAATTGATAAAGGTGAAATTCATTTTATTACGCCTTTATTTTATAGACTAGGAAAAGATGCAAGAGTTTTAGAACCAAAGGAATTAATAGATGGTCTACGTATACGTGCGAAAGAAATTTTAAATATGTATGAAAATTAAAAAGCTGCTAAATATAAGCAGCTTTTTAGTCTAGTTATTCCTATTGTTTTATTATTGACGAATATCGAACCACCAACGATTTTTCGCATTCATATTCTCCGTCCCACTAAACCCACTGTAACGGAAAGCATCAAGGAAAATTGAATCTAGCTTATCCTCATCTACAAAATAACCTAAGTTAACTTTTACCGTTTGTCCTGGTCGGATACTGCCAATATTGTAAAAGCTTTTCCCTTCTCCGTGAGGTTCTAAATAATCAACTTCGCCTGTCATAATATTTTTTTCCGCAATTCCATCTCTTTCAGCGTAGTTCCATGCATTACCTTCAGATTTAAGCAACTTTATGGATGGGTGCATATAAATTTCTTTCGTCGACTTTTTACCAATATTTCTCACTTTTGTTGTTAAGTAAACAAATTTAGGATTAACTAATTTTGATTCTACTAGTTTATCAATTGAATCTTTACCATTTCCGAGTTTATATTCATCCCGTCTGTATGGTAGCAATTCTCCTATCTGATTTAAAGCCTTATTCTTGCTTAGTATTTCTAAGCCAAGTTCATTAAAGTTTTCTTGTTTAAAATCTTTGATTGAATCGAAGACTTCAACTTTTTCTATCACATATTCAATTTGGCTGTTATCCATGATTATAGTTACTGGAACTTTTTTCCCTATATGAAATAGTCGTTTGCTATCTTTTTTCAAAGGAATCACCTTAGTTTTTTTAGGTTCATCTGCTTTGCTAAAACGATTTTCATCATATTCTACTATATGTGATGCCTTTTCTTTTGACGTAGGCTCAAGTGAAATGCTCCCTAACACTTCCATCATTTGTTCTTCGTTTATATCGGATCCAATATAACTCTCTAACATAATCCCTTCTTTCTCAAAAAAGAGAAAGACCTTTCTGTCAAACATTACATTGTTGTTTCCTGTTTCTTTATGGACAATTACTGCTTTCCTACCATTTATCTCTTTTTCTTCGTAACTTTTCGAATACAGAGTTTGAAAATCTGTATTTTCCCCTACCCTCCGAAGAGCGAATGAAAATCCCCCCATTGCGTAGTTATCTTTAAATGAATATTTCATAGCACTGTCATCAATTGCTTCCATATTTTCTGGCAATTTACCAATCTTCAACTTATACCACTTATCACTCTTTTTCGAGTCCTTATTTGTTACTGAAACATTTACCTCGTAATTTTGTTTTTGGACAATCATATTATAAACTTTCACTGCACCAAAAACGGTTGTCGGCATACCAATCAATAAGCAGGCAGCAGCGATTAACATACGGTGTCTTTTACGCTTTTTCTGCGATTGTCCATCTTTCAGCTTCATTTCCTCCATAAACAATTTCTTTTTGCGCGTATATGTATGTGAAAATTCATGCTGTTCTTCGAGTTTATCA
This sequence comes from Bacillus cereus group sp. BceL062, assembly GCF_051780025.1. Lineage (NCBI taxonomy): Bacteria > Bacillati > Bacillota > Bacilli > Caryophanales > Bacillaceae > Bacillus > Bacillus cereus group sp. BceL062. The sequence continues at coordinate 75,760 of NZ_JBPWGY010000012.1, forward strand.
AAATCATCTAAAGCAATCTTTTCAGCAAGTTCATATATTTCTTTGGAGTTCTTTGAATTCGTCATGTTGTATACCTCCTATCATATTTTGAACTCGTTTTCGAGCGCGTTCAAACTGCTTACGGACATTTGCCTCCGTTATCCCCATGACACTTGAAATTTCTTGATACGTTAAGTTATAGAAGACTTTGTACTTAAACACCTGTCTGTTCGATTCATTTAACTCTTTTAGCAATGTATCAATTTGAACCTCGGACATTAGACGTTTTTCCCACTCTTCAATATTTTCATCTACTGCTTCTATTGATTCTCTTTCATATTCTTCTAAAAACGTTTCATGTCGTTTATTTTTCCGATAACTATCAATCGCCTTATTTTTCGCGACCCTCAAAGTGTAGCGTTTAAGCTCTTGAGTGTTCAAGCTATGGAGCTTTTCCAAGTTCTTATAAAGAGTAATAAACGTCTCTTGAACTGCATCTTCAGCCTGCTGAATATTATTTAAAATAGAATACGCTACATAATAAACTTTTTGTTCGTACAACTCGTATAGCTCTTCCATCTTTTCATAATCGTTGTTTGTAACTTTCATATAATTCCTCCTCTCATTCTATATAACGAATGAGCGATATACTTTGTGACACTGCAGCATTCTTTAATAGATAAAATTTAATAATAGAATAAACAAAAGCCCAATTTCTCTATTTTAACTGAGAAATCGGGCTTTTGTTTATTGGAATTTTCCTGACTGTCCCCTTAAGAATATCACTCTTACGCCTTTTCGGGATGCAGTATGTTCTCTATCGCTTCTTTTAACAATGTCTTTGTTTCTTCAAAGTTATGATTCTGTTTTTCTCCAGGTTGTACCGTATAAAACTCGGCAAACGAGCGCTCTTTATATCTCGGTACGACATGCATATGGTAATGCGTTAACTCATTAAAGATTCCACCATTTTGACAAATTGTAACTCCATCTGGTTTATATAATGACTTAATCGCTTTTACAATAAGCTTAGAAGCATCCATAATCGATTTTGCTACAACATCATCTAATTCGTCCACTTCTACAACATGATGCTTTGGCACAATTAAAATATGTCCTGGATAGAAAGGGGCATGATCTAAAAAACATGTTACATATTCATTTTCATATACTTTATATATTTTTTCCTCTTTGTTTGCTAATTTACACCCTAAACATTCCATTAAATTTCTCCTCTTTCTAAAACATAAAAACGTGAGAGCCGTAGTCTCACGTTTTTATGTTTCACTTGATTAGTTCAATTGTTTCCGTAACTTTTATACTATCTTTTACAGATTGAACAATCGTACAATTTTTCACTGCAAGCTGTAACGCCTTGTCCAACTGCTCTTCTGTAATGTTTTCTGCTTTAATTTTATAGTGCAAATGAACACTTTCAACTGGTTTTGATAAAGCTTCACTTCTACCAATTTCGGTTTCAATTGTAAACGTATCGTATGTAATACGTTTCTTTTCTAAAATTGTTCGGAAGACAATTGCACTACATCCTGCGATAGAAGAAACGAGTAATTGTAACGGTGAATACCCATTTTCTTTTCCAATCGCTAATTGACCGTACGATAAATCTGCTTCTATATCATCGTGTTTGATTGTTAGTTTCATTTGTTTTTTCCATCTCCGCTTTCATCGGTTTCTTCCGTTTCTTACTCATATAATAATATATGTAGCAGAAAATGATAAATGGAATACCACAATATAACGCCATTCTTTGTTCAGGAATAAACGCTAAACTAATAACAACGATGCTATTTGTAATTAAAGCTAAAATTGGAACAATCGGGTATAGTGGTGTTCTATACTTTAAGTCCTCTAATTTCCCTCCGCCTTTTATATACTGACTTCTAAAACGAAGTTGCGATAGCGCAATAATGATCCAACTTGAAACAGCCGATAAACCAGCTATCGATAATAAGTACATGTACACTGTATCTTCTGCAAGGAAACTTGTGAATAGAGATAATCCAGCTACCGCAATCGTTACGACTAGCGCTGTAATTGGAATACCACGTTTATTTACTTTCTTGAAAGAAGTTGGTGCCATTCCTTCATTTGCAAGTGACCATAATATACGCGTTGCTGCATATAATCCTGAATTCGCTACAGATAATAAAGCAGTAATAATAACGAAGTTCATAATATCAGCTGCATACGGAATACCGATTTTATCAAATACAACTACGAATGGACTTTCAATTACGCCTGCTTCTTTCCAAGAAATTAATCCTACTAAAATCGTCATTGTTAAAATGAAGAATAACATAATGCGCCATACTGTATTACGAATTGCGCGTGGAATTGTTTTTTCTGGATCTTTACTTTCTCCTGCTGCAATCCCGATTAACTCTGTTCCTTGGAATGAGAAGTTAACCGTAATCATTGTAAGTAATACGGCAGCTAGTCCATTCGGAAATAACCCGCCATCGCTTACGAAGTTAGAGAAAAGAGGTGCCGCTTCTTTTCCGTCGTATGGTAAAAATCCTAGTAATGCACTACCACCAAGTAGAACGAATGCAATAATTGTAACTACTTTAATACTAGAGAACCAAAACTCTAATTCAGCGTAACTTTTCGCTGAGATAGCGTTTGAAGCATATAAAATAACTCCGAATACGAGACACCATACCCAAACATCAACAGTTGGAAACCATCTTTTCATCATTAAACCGATCGATGTTAATTCCAGTCCTACTGTTACTGCCCAGCCAAGCCAATATAGCCAGCCGATCATAAAGCCTGTTCCTGGTCCAATAAACTTCGTCGCATACTTTTGGAAAGACCCTGAAACTGGCATTGCTACCGTTAGTTCTCCAAGACAAAGCATTGTTAAATACATAATAAATCCGCCCACTAAATATGAAAGGATGGCCCCCCCTGGTCCAGCCTGATTAATAGTGTAACCTGAACCTAGAAAAAAACCAGTTCCGATTACACCACCAAGTGCGATCATAAATAAATGTCTACTCTTCATCGTACGATGTAATTTCTCATTTGTTGGTTGCTGCATCTTAATCCTCCCCCTACAAGTACCCCTATCTCTTTTTAAAATTTTCTGATAATAAAAATATACACGAAAGCGATTACAATTTCTATATAAAATTAACACTTTTCTGATAAAATAATATAAAAAATCGAATTATTGCAAGATTTAGATACTATTTAGAGGAAAATAAGGAGAAACAAGGAAAAAACCCTTACATATATTGTAAGAGTCAACGAAGCTCTAATCTTCTCGATAAAATTGATAAACTATAATTCACTATAAAATACATACAAGCCACTACTATAAAAGTCGGAATCATATAATTTACATTTTGCCCGCTAATAATTTGAGCATTATGCATAAGCTCTGGCAATGATATAACAACTGCGAGCGACGTATCTTTTAGCAATGAAATAAACTGACTAACAAGCGGGGGGACCATTCTTCTTAATGCTTGCGGCAAAATAATATGCCAAAGCGTTTGCACATACGTTAACCCTGAAGACCTTGCAGCCTCAATCTGCCCTTTTTCGATAGATAATAGACCGCTTCGAACAATTTCAGATATCATTGCCGCTTCAAATATTGTTAAAGCAACAATTGTAGCTGTTATAATTTCTAACTTCAATCCCGCTTCTGGAAGTGCAAAATACGTAAAAAATATAATTAAAAGTAGCGGTAAATTTCGAATCACTTCCACGATAACTCCTAATATTTGTGAAACGACAGGTATTTTCGTATAGCGCAATATTCCTATTACACTACCAATAATAAAGCTAAGTACAATTGCTACGAGCGCTACCTCTAACGTTATAAGTAATCCTTTTAACAAAAAAAGGATATGATCACCTGTTATTGCTCCTTTAAAATCCATTTATACCGCCTCCTTTGCCAAGCGTTTTTCTAAATAACGCACTAGCATACTGAGCGGAATTGTTAATATTAAATAAAACATCCCGACAAATATATACACATCGAACGTAACAAATGTCTTCGTTGAAATTAAATCTCCTTGATACATTAAATCAGCACCAGCAATAATTCCAAGTATTGAGGAGTTTTTAACTAAATTGAGAAATTGGTTTCCTAAAGGGGGGATTACAATTTTCATAGCTTGGGGTAAGACGATATAATACATTCCTTGCACATACGTTAAGCCTGAAGAACGCGCAGCCTCCATTTGCCCTTTTGCCACTGATAAAATGCCAGCGCGAATTACTTCCGCAATAAACGCTGCAGTATATACGGTAAGCGTAAGTGTTCCTGCTACAAAACCATTTAAAGTAATTCCTATTACAGGTAAAGCGAAATAAAATATAAATGCAATTAATACGAGTGGAATATTTCTTACAAACTCTACAAAAGCGGACCCCACCCAATTTAAAATACGAATCGGTGCAATACGCATTACCGCCAAAATTACCCCTAAAATAAAACTACCTATTAATGCGATTACACTAGACATAACCGTATATTTAAATCCTTCTAAATACATATCAATGTTATTCGTTAATATAGAAAAATCAGGCACATATTCTCCCCTCTTTCTTTACAAGAAGAGGATGAGTACTCTCATCCTCTCACTCTTACTATTTATCACGAGAAATAAAGTTTCACTTTACTTCTCGTGTTTTTGACCGATCCATTTTTCATATAATTTGTCGTACTCTCCACTCGTCTTCATATCTTTTAGTAAGTTATTAATCTCTTTCGTTAAATCATCTGCACCTTTTTGTATTGCAATTCCGTACGGTTCATCCGTAAAAATTTTCCCTACAACTTCATAATTAGCATCTTGTTTTGCCATTCCGTAAAGAATCGCATTATCTGTCGTTAAAACATCGCCTTTACCTGCTTTTAACGCTGTAAATGCCTCACTATAATTTTCAAATTCTAATACAGTCGCTTCTGGTGACTTTTGACGAATGTTATTTGTAGATGTTGAGCCTTTTACCGCTAACACTTTAACGCCTTGTTTTATATCATCAATGCTCTTAATATTACTTCCTTTTTTCACAAGTAACGATTGTCCCGCTTTAAAATATACATCTGAAAAATCTACTTCTTTTTTGCGTTCTTCCGTAATTGTCATTGTCGCAATAATTGCATCAATATCACCATTCTTCAACATTGGAATACGTGTTTTAGACGTTACCTCTTTCAGCTCTAGTTTCTTTTCATCACCAAGAATTTTTTTTGCAAGTGCCTTTGCGACATCAACATCAAATCCTTCTACTTGCCCTGTTGAAGGATTTTTCAATCCAAATAAATTCGTATCATTCTTCACTCCAACTACTAATTTCCCACGCTTCTTAATTTGTTCAATGGCCCCGCCTTGCTTCGTATTCGTTTCTTTCACATCATCTTTTTTACTTGCGCACCCGGCAACGACAAGTACGAATAAACATGAGAATACGATTAAGGTAAACAACTTTTTCATTTTAAGCATAAAATTCCTCCTCTAATGATTTAACACTCGGCTTAAAAATAGACGCGCCCTTTCTTGTTCTGGGTTTGCAAAAAATGCTGCTGGTGTTGTATCCTCAATAATTTGGCCCTCATCCATAAATAAAATCCTATCTGCTACTTCTCGCGCAAATCCCATCTCATGCGTGACGACGACCATCGTCATTCCTTCTTTAGCTAGCGTTTTCATAACGTCAAGCACTTCTCCAATCATCTCCGGATCAAGAGCAGACGTAGGCTCATCAAATAGCATAATTTCAGGCTGCATCGCAAGTCCCCTAGCAATCGCTACCCTTTGCTGTTGACCTCCGGATAATTGATGCGGGTATACATTAGCCTTTTCCGGGATTCCTACTTTCTCTAAATAAAACATCGCTGTTTTCTCAGCTTCCTCTTTTGAAACTTTATTTACTTTAATAGGCGCTAGTGTAATATTTTGAAGAACCGTTTTATGTGGATATAAATAAAAATGTTGAAAGACCATCCCGATATCTCGGCGTAATTCATTCATATCCGTTTTCTTATTGTGTACCTCTGTATTTTGTACAATTAATTCTCCATCTGTAATTGTCTCTAATTGATTTATACACCGAAGCAATGTACTTTTCCCTGACCCTGAAGGTCCAACAACTACTACCACTTCACCCTTTTGTACTTGCAGATTAATATCTTTTAAAACTTGAAAGTCACCATAATATTTATTTACATTACGAAACTCAATCACCATACTCCCCCCTTCCTCTAACAAAGCATGTACATTCTTTTTATATTCAAAAATAGGCAAAAAAATAACTTTCAGCTTCATTTTGTCCATAAAAAAAGAGCAAAGGTCGTTCCCTTTGCTCCTTCGTTCCTATCCTATTAAGATACTTCTTCTTTTTTATCTTTCCCATATTCATGCTCCCAGAAATCAGCATTTTTAATTCCTAATTCCTGTGGATCAAATACTGGATCTTTCCCTTCTTTTTTCTGCTTTTCATAGTCTTTTAAGGCGATCAATGCTGGTTTTTGTAGTAGTAAAATCGCGATAATGTTAACCCATGCCATAATCCCTACACCGATGTCACCTAAAGCCCACGCTGTTGCAGCTGTTTTTACACAACCATAGAATACGACTCCTAAGAATACAAACTTTAGTACGATGGACATCCAAGGACGGTCTTTATCACGATTTAAGTATGCAATATTCGTTTCTGCAATGTAGTAATACGCCATAATTGTTGTAAATGCAAAGAATAATAGCGAGATTGCGACGAAACCGTTTCCAAATCCAGGGAAAACAGATTCTACTGCTGCCTGTGTATAACCAGGACCCGGCTGTGCACCGTTTAATTTATTGACGATAAAGTTTTTTCCGCTTGCATCAAATACGTTATACATGCCTGTAATAATCATCATAAATGCTGTTGCTGAACAGACGAATAATGTATCAATGTAAACGGAAAATGCTTGTACTAACCCTTGTTTAGCTGGGTGTGATACTTCAGCAGCTGCCGCCGCATGTGCCCCAGTTCCTTGCCCTGCTTCATTGGAATAAATACCACGTTTTACTCCCCAAGAGATTGCTAAACCAATAATCCCACCAAAAGCTGCTTCTAATGCAAATGCACTTTTTAAAATTAACATGAAAGCATCTGGTAACTTTTCAATATTCATAGCTACAATTACACAAGCTACTAAAATATAACCAAGCGCCATAAACGGCACTACAACTTGTGCTACGTTAACAATTCGCTTAACTCCACCAAAAATAATAAGCGCTAATGCCGCTACTAATACCGCTCCAGATACAGAAGTATTAATACCGAAAGCTGTTTCCAAACTTACAGCAATACTATTCGCCTGAACACCCGGTAACAGCATCCCCGTTGCAAGAATTGTTGCTGCAACGAATACTAATGCATACCATTTAACTCCTAGCCCTTTTTCAATGTAATAAGCTGGACCACCACGGAATTGTCCTTGATGCTTCGTCTTATATATTTGTGCAAGCGTTGATTCTACATAAGCAGAACCTGCTCCTAGAAAAGCTACCGCCCACATCCAAAAGACAGCTCCTGGACCACCAAATGCAACAGCCGTTGCAACACCCGCAATATTTCCTGTTCCAACGCGCCCTGATAATGAAAGTGCTAACGCCTGGAACGAAGAAACACCAGCATCCGATTTTTCTCCTTGAAATGTAAGCTTCACCATTTCTCCTACATGCCTTACTTGTAAAAATCTCGTTCGAATGGAAAAATATAAACCTGCTCCTAAACATAAATAAACAAGTGCTGGACTCCAAACAATATTATTGATCCAACTTACGATAGCTTCCAACATTCCCCCTCCTCATTTATAAAGAATATTCAGAATATACATAAAATTATACGTGCATACCGAATCTATAACAATATTATTTTAATAAAATAAACATATTTTTGTATAAAAAAACAAAGTATATATTTATTTTATATACTTTGTTTTCACATGAATGTATTATATATTCACAATCGCTTCTCTTTTTATAATTCTTTCATAGAGTTGTTCAGCTAATTCTCTGAAATGATCTGGCATATCTTTCCCTTTAAATTTCTTTTGGAGCGTGCCATACAAACCTATATCACGTAAACGTAAAAATAACGGTAACGATTCATACCAACTATCCGCCAGCCTGTGCTCATATTCGTACCCTTTTCTTAACACTTGTAACTGTTTACGAGCGAATGTCGTCTTTTCTTCCACTGTCCACGGTGTAAAAAGAACAGAGTAATAAAGAACCATTGCCAAATCATGAATGAAGTAATTATAGGCCGCATCATCAAAATCAAAGATTGTTAACTCTTTTCCATCATAGTGAAAATTGCCTGGATGAATATCACCATGCATAAGGCCGAATGTTTCTCTTTCAATTGGAAGAGCATTTATTTCCTCCATTAATACAGCTGCAATTTCTTTCACGTTCTCATCTTCTAATTCATTAACAATACTACTTTCATCCTCTTCCCACGTATCACGGTAGTCAGTTTTAGGGTAATTCATTGTAAGGCGGTGCAATTGTCCAATCGCTTTTCCCCACTCTTCAAAGTAAGCATTTCCCCAATATGGCGATCCTTCTCCTTTTACTTGCTCACCTTTTGCGTATGTAAATAAGGAAGCAAAAAAGAAAGTTCCATCCTCTACTACAATTTCTTCTACAAGATTTTGAGATGTTGAGTAAAGAGGGCCCGCTACCTTTGCACCGTTCTCCGCAACATATCGTAAAAAATCTAGTTCAGCCTCTACCTCTTTTTTAGAACGATGGGAAGAATGCGTTAAACGTAATACGTAATCTTCATCACTATCACCCTTCGCCTTAAAAATGTAATTTTCAAAATCTCCAAGTGGCTTTTCTTCCACCGTTACATGAAACAAACTTGCAGCTCTTGTTAAAATCTCCTTTGTAAAAACTCGTTCTACAGCTATTTCCATATGTATCCCTCCTATATATCTTCTTAATTCGACATAAATGTTAGAAGTACTGCTATGAATGTGAAAAGCTCTGTTATGACTACTATAAAAATGCGATCCCTACACATAAAAAAATCTAAAAACAAAAAAGGTTGATTCACAAAATCAACCTTTACACTATTAAAAATACTATTTCTCAATTCATTCTTATATATAACATTTACCTTTATTTCTCTTCACCGTTTGTCTGCATTGAATTGAAGGTCCAATTTAATTTCAATGAATCTCCTTGAAATACATTTTGTTCTTCATCATTATCTACAAATGTAAACATTACATAGAAAGTATCATCATCACCAGGAGCAAGTCCAGTTCCTTCCCGGTCTACAACACCTTTTTGTACAAGATCAGGAATACTTCCATTTTGCGTAGCTACCTTTAACTCAGATAATGTAGTAGACCAAATTGGAACCTCATTTTTATCCAAATTCCATAAGAAATCAACACGGATATGATCACCAAAATCAGCATTTCCATTATCTCCTTTAGCATCAATAACACTATAATCTGTAAGAAGTTTCACGTCTCCTATCGCTAAGGTTCCTTTGTTAACTAATTGAAAACCGCGCTCCATTTCATCACCCGGTTTAATATTGTCGACATTAATAACAACTTCAGGATTAACACTCAAATCTAAAGTACCCGCTGCAAACGCGTTTTGTGATACTTCTTTATCACTAAAATACGCATATGTTCCCCCACCAATTAAAGATAGACCAAGCGCTGCAGTTACAACACCCATACCAAGTTTTTTCTTAATACTCATTTCACAAGCCCCCCTATTTTAAAGTTCAAACAACAACCTTATTTTCATCCCACAAACAATATTAATTAAGCAACTACCTTGCCCCATAACGAAAGCAAACTAGCTTTAAACTATTTTCTTCATGTACTCAAAAAGCTATTTTTTAAATAACCGGTAATGTTACAGTAAATCATTACCGGTTCGTTGTTAGCAAAAACTATTTTCTTCTGTGTTCATTGCTTTATCCCTTAGTTTCCCTTAGAAGTGTATCCCCTTATTTTTTTGGCTCTAAACCAATCGAGCGTAAGATTTTATCTAACGTCACTGGCCCTACATTTTCTTTCGGTTTCTGATTTTCTTTAGCATCTGGGCCCTTTTTTAAGAAGTTTTTCTCGATAAAACGAATATCTGTTTCATCTACAACACCATCTTGATTTATATCTCCATCTTTTACAGATACTTTTCCTTTTCCATACGATAAAGCTGCTATTCTAGCATCTTGAATATCTACCATTTTATCGCCGTTTACATCACCTGCAAGGTTATCATCCATGTCAGCTCTAAAGTTTTGTCCCACTAATTCTCCATCCTGCATTTTCCCTATTTTTGTTGTTAATTTACTATTTAAATGACCTGGCATTTCTACGAAAATATCATATTCTTTATCGCTTACTGGGACACTATGAATTTCAAATTGCCCGTTATCACCAATCGTTCCTGTATATTTCTTTCCATCCTTGCCAACTGCGTACACTTTTGCTCCTAGTTTTGTATAGTCTTTCTTACCTAAATACCCCTCTTCATTCAAGAAAGCTTCCGGGCCAATATATCCTGTAACCGTTGAATGTTTCGAAACAATAGCAAAAGATTTATCTTTAAACGCAGGAATCTCAATGCCTTCAGATGCACCAGCTTTTGTATAAGAGAACTTATCTACTCCAAATGCAGTTAAATCATTAAAGTATTCATCGTTCGCCATCTCGAATGTAACATCTAAAAATGGTGTATCTCCATCTAATCCTTTAAATTCTTTTCCTTCCAATGATGCGCCAACTTTCACCTTGTTTTCCCAAGCTCCTTCTTCACTTATCTTCGGATCTTCTAATTTAAGGTTCAGTCCATGTTGTTTTACATATTCCGTAAGTGCTGGATTTGGTTTCACATCTGTAAATTTAAATAGCTGCTTGTAATAAGGAATTTCAAATGTACCTGACATAAGCTGTTTTACATTATTAAGATTCAAAGTTAACGTAATTTTCTCTCCTAATTTGATTTTATCTTTGTCATAACTTGGAACAGCGTATTCTGTCCCTTCCTTTACAAAGACGTAATCTTTATATCCAGTTGCCATATTCCCTGCAGTTGCAAGATCATATCCAAATAATTTTAGATTTAACGGCTCGTTTATTTCCTCTGGAAGTACTCCAAATTTAAAATCACCATTTGCTTGAATTGTATTCAGCCAACCTGATGGAAAGGCTGAGTTTTGATAATATACAATTTGGTTCGCTTTTTGATCATACTGCAAGCCTTTTGCCTTTAATGCATCTACTGTAGAATCATAAATATTACCATGCACCCATAATGCACGCTGGCCGTCTTCTTCTTTAAACATAGAATCATTGACTTCGTGTATACCAGGTTGTACATCCTTAAATTTCATTTCAGGTATTACATTATCAATGATAATGCTATCGCCTTTTGTATAAGATTTTCCTTCTTTATCATATCCAACGAAGTTCAATTCGTAATCTCCATCAGGCAACATAACAGGTTTATCCGCAATTGGATGAGCTGGATCTCCTGTGAATGGAAGTACATACCCTCCCATTCCAGAAAACATCATATATTCAACATTCGGTGTTAGGCTACTTGCATTAAGTGTACCAACGACTCCTAATGCCTTCCCTGTCTTTCGGTCCTTCACAACTGCATCAATGGTTTCAAGAGGACTATTTAATTTAAATGTCAACGGCGAACTTGGCCTTTCCATAAATGGATGGAATTTAGAAGCATCTGTTGCCATTGCATCTCTCAGTAAATCTACAGACGCAATCCCTTTTTCTGTGAATTTAACTGCAAATGGTACTTGATATACTTCTTTTTCATTGTTTTTATTTGAAATATGAATATAGCCCTCATATCTACCAAACTCAGCGTTTTCTGGAATGATAATTTCAGGACTAATTTCCTCTGATGCACCAGGAGCTACTTTAATAGAATCTGGTACGTTTAGCTTCACACCATTCTTCGCTGCATCTTGCACACCTACACTTGTAGGTGAAAATTCCACCTCTAATTTAAACTCTTTCCCATCTGTTTTACTGCTGTTCTTAATTAAAACTTTTCGACTATCTTTAATAGGCCCATTTTCAATTTGATTTTTATACCCAAATGCAATAGAACCTGTTTTTTCTTCAATTTCTACTTCTTCATCACCTACAACGTTTGATGTTTTATCAACAACCTCGATAGATGTATCTGCATGAACTGCACGATATGCATCAATTCGCCCTGAGCCCACCTCAAATACAGAACGCTCTTCTTTTAAGTCAACTGCGGTATTCATGAGTGCTTCTTTTACTTCAAATGGACTATAGTTTGGATGTTCTTGTAAAATGAGTGCCGCTACCCCTGTAGTATGAGGAGTTGCCATAGAGGTACCTGACATACGTCCATACGCTACCGGATAATTTTCTCCATCTTTTGGATCATTAATATATTCAGGAACAGTTGAGAAAATAGACACACCTGGTGCTACAATATCTGGCTTAATATCATCTGTCTTAGTTGCAGGACCACGGGAGCTGAAATCAGCTAAGTGATCTCCCTCTGTTTTTATATTACTTAGTTCCCCAAACGCTAACGACACATCTCCTTGTACAGCTTTTGCTTGTAATTTCTCACCATCTACTTTTGTTAGGCGGAACGATGGAATAGATGAAGTACTTTCCCCAAGATAACTTGTAATTTCACCATCTACATTGTTATATACGATTACCGCCTTTGCGCCTGCTTCCTTAGCATGCTTAATTTTCTCATCAAATGTAATCTCACCGCGTTGGATAAGAGCTAATTTTCCTTTTACATCTTTTCCTGTAAAATCATCTGATTTCCCGAGCCCTGCATATACAACTGATACGGATTGACCTTTCAAATCTTCAATCTTATCAGTAAAGCTTTTTCCAAGTAGCATCATCTTATCCACATGTAAATTACCTGCATCGACGGAAAACGTTGGGATCTTCATTGCGGCGTCACTGGCTCCAACTGTAATTGGAAGTGCCGCTGCACTAGGTGATCCAATGGTACCTTCTTCCGGACCACTATTACCTGCCGCTACTACTGTAACAACACCAGCTAACATCGCATTGTTTACTGCCACAGAAGTAGGATATAAAGGATCATTAATAGACGCACCTAGTGATAAATTGATAACATCCATATCGTCTTTTACTGCTTTATCAATCGCAGCAAGAATACCGCTTGTTTGTCCACTTCCATATGGACCTAATACGCGATATGAATATAAATCTACATCTGGAGCAACTCCCGTAACCGCGTAATCAACATTATTCTTTTTGTCTGCAGCGATTGTCCCAGCTACATGCGTACCATGGGATGTATAATATGCACTCCCCTCATAAATCTCAGGATATCCTCCAGAATTTTGCCAATCCTTATACGTTGTCTCCATTGGATCAGCATCATTATTAACAAAGTCCCATCCTTTTATTGAGTTCGGATCTATTTTGCTTGGATCTTCACCTTGCTTTGCACGATATCCTTTATATGCATCTTTCAAATCCGGGTGATTGTAATCAATACCTGTGTCCAGTACACCTACCTTAATTCCTTTACCTGTTATTTTTTCATCATGCAGCTTGTCTACACCAATTTGCGGTACACTATCTGCCATTTTTGGTTCAACAGCAGTCTTAGCTGTTTCTTTCGGCAAATCAATTTTAACCTCATGATCTTCCCATACACGCTTAACGATACCGGTACGAACTAAGTCTTCAATCATGTTCGCAGGTAACGAAATCGCTACACCATTAAAAGCATTCTTATATTCTCTTGTTATTTTTGCAGATTTTAAATTTGTCCCTTTCTCTTTATTCTTTTGAAGCTGTTCAAGCTCTGCTTTAAACCCTTTATGTGATGCCTCTACCTTTTGTTCCGCATTTGAAAGAGCTACCTTTTTCCCTTTAGCCGCTTGTTTTAATACCTCAATTTTGCTAGGTGCTTGCTTAAACTCTATAATCACATTCACATTATTAGGACTTGCTGTATTGATACCTGGCGAAATAACAAAACCTGGTTTTGTATCTAACGTTTTTAAGGCATTACGTTGTTCCTTTGTAAGACCTTTCAAGATAGCATTTGCATCATCAATTCCAGTTAAAGTAGATGTATTTACCTCTTCAGCTAAGACGTTATATGGAATTCCTTGAGACAATAACATTCCAGCTGTTAACGTTCCAATAAGAATCTTTCCAAATTTCCCTCGTTTCATATTGCATCTCCCCATTATTAATATTATTTTTTGAAACAAATTGATTCTTAACTTCCTATTTAGCATTGGAAACTCTATTAATCTTAATCTTGTGTATCATGAAAGATTTCCATCACTACTACCATCCCCATACCTCATATAGCTAATTACTCACTTTTCTCTTTCTATAAGAGCCCTCCATCATTTATTTCCAACAAAGGATTTTCACGAAATGAATTATTAACAAGATTAAAATGTAATTCTATTTTTATTATTTCACATTTTGATTATTCTGAAAATTGAACAAAAGGAGTATCTTTTCTCTAAGGATTCTATGCCTACATAGTACAAAAGAACTATCTTGTTCTTTATTCTTTGTAATATAGAATAAAGAAACATGATAGTTCTTTTAAACATCTCTTATTTAATCCAACGGAACCAATTGATTTCGAACAGCATAAATCACCGCTTGCGATCGACTTTTCACATTTAGTTTTTTAAAAATTTTATTAATGTGAATTTTAACTGTTTTATCACTAATATATAAAACTTCAGCAATTTCTTTATTACTAAGTCCTTTTACTAGTTCAAAGAGAATTTCCTTTTCACGTTCCGTCAGTTCATTTTCATTTGATTCTAATTTCATTTTTTGCTGATGATATGTAATTAATTTTTTAGTCATACGCGGATGAATAACTGAATCGCCTCGATATAACATCCGAATTGCTGCTACTACCTGCTCCGATGATGAATCTTTTAATAAATAACCATCAGCACCAGCCTGGAGTGCATCCATTAAATACTCATCATGCTCATACATTGTAAACACCAGTACTCGGCAATTCGGATAATTTTTTTTCACCAACTCAGTAGCTTCAATCCCATTTTTCCCCGGAAGATTAATATCCATCAAAATACAATCTGGTCTGCATTCTTCTACTTTTCCCAATACTCCGTCCCCAGAGCTAGCTTCTCCAACCACTTTCATATCAGATTCATCCTCTAGTATGTTCCGAATTGCGTCTCGTAAAAAAGCATGATCATCCACTACTAATATTTTAATCATTTTACGCACCCCTTGTTTGTGAATCTGGAATTAATAGTGTAATTTTTGTCCCTTTCCCTACAGAACTATCAATCTGTAAAGTAGCCCCTAATTGTTCAGCTTGTTCATTCATATGTAATATACCATAATGTGGCTCATTCTTCGTTTTAACCATAGACTCAAATAGTGAAAAGCCAACCCCATTATCCTTAACTCTTAAAAGTACGTGCTCACTTTGGTAGCTAAGTAAAACATCAGTCTTGTCTGCTTGTGCATGTTTCACAATGTTTTGCAAACTCTCTTGTAATGTATCAAAAATAACTCTTTCTTTTGAAAAGCTAAGCGCACGTGCATGACCTCTTTCATGATATGTAATATCTAGTTCATATTCTTGTTTTAAAGATTTTATTTTACTTGCTATCGCCTGCTTTAGCCCTAATTGTTGTGTCGGATATGGTTTTAAAGCATAAATAGAATAGCGAACTTCTCCTAAGCTTCCTCTTAAATCTTTTATACTTTTCTCTACTATTTGCTGCATATCTATTGGTTTATCACGATATTTTTTCTGCGCGGATTCTAGTTGGTATATCACTCCGGCCAATGTTTGCGCAATACCATCGTGAATTTCGCGTGCGATTCTATTTCTTTCTTCTAAAATCATTCTTTTTTCCTGTTCAGAAATCAATATCCTTGTTTTAACTACGTTAGCTAATTGGTTAGAAAACGTAGCTAAAGACTGTACATCTTCCGGGAAAAATCCCGCAGTTCTACTTTTCCCTGCAACAAACATTCCAACTAATTCATCATTTACAATAAGAGGAAAATATACAAGCGAGCGTATAACACTATCGAATATTTCATCTCCAGGAGCCGTACCAGTTTTCCAATCATTAAATACAAGATTTTTAGAGATTTCTTCAAACGACTCAAACTTATCTGAATGATCAGAAATATCTAGGTGAACTTTCCCATCTTTCAATAGGAGATTCCAATTTCCATCATCTTTTGTCCATATTACATATGCTTGTATTCCAAAAAAACCTTTAAGTGCTTGTTTAATATGTTTTAAGTTTCCTCCGGTTAATCCACGACTAATCTCTGTCGTAATAAGAAAAAGCTCATATAATCGTTCCTTCTCCATCCTTATCCGTACAGAAAAAGAACTAATAACTGAAATTGCTACAAGTGGAAAAAAGAAAAACAGTACTGTAATCTCATTTATTTCCACACTATATGTACTAATTAATACATGCATTAGGGCCGCATAAGAGAAACCAAAGGTCTCACAAAAAAATACCGTTACAGTTTTTTTATACCACTGATAGATTGAATACGGTTGCGGAAGGAGTATCATTAACAAATCGTAAAAGCGGTTGTTGAAAAAACAAAAAAACACGCAAAATAATAGCAAAGAAATTAAATTCTCATACAGAACTGACATATCTATTTTGTTAATTAATAAGGGCAGACATTTATTTGAAATCCATTCTGCCAAGATCAAACTAAGCGCATGCTGAGTACTATTAAATAACATTCTTTGTATCGGTGAACGGCGGTGCAGGTGAATAATTAGCGTAACGAGTACAATAGAAATAATAGTTACATGGATTCCAAACTGCCAACTCATAGCGTAAATTATCGGAAAGGTAAGCGAGCTAGTCCCTCTCCAAAATCGTACAGGAAAATACTCTGCAATCCCCATAAATATTAATAACAATATTAGTATTGTTGGATGAGAAGGGATTTTAATTTCAAGTAAAGATATAGTTATAATAATCAAACCAAGAAAAGAAATAAAATAAAGATAAGAACTAGCAATCTTTTCTCTCATAAAGATAGAATTTACAGCTTTCAAAACAACCCCTTCTTTCTTTATAGAACTTTATTTTCTCTATTATCCAATAAAAAACCGGCACTGGCAAAATGGAAGAACCTCCACTAGCCAATCACCGGCTGTGTACTGCACCTAAAAAGGCAAGACACAATACTAATAGTATAAATTGCCTTTCATAAATTTCCTATTCATCAAATGATGTAATTATTTATACCGCTAGGCTTATCCTCTATAGTACAAAAGATTTATATTAAGACCGCTAATCTAATATATCCTTACTTTCCATTCCCTACTTCTCATTTTCTTTAGTATAAAAGATGACGTAACGTAACTTTCAAGCTACTTTTTTCAAATACTCTAAGCATAAATTTCTCACAAAAAGCAAAAATTAACAGAAGCGACTTTATTCTAAAAGAGGTGGAAATTATGACAGAGCAAAAAGAACAACAAAAGAGTAAAAATCAAAAGCATATGTTTCCATCGCTTCCGGAAAATATTAATTACATTGAAAATAAACTCTGTCATTCAGATGATATAAAAAAATTAGATATCCCTTTTCAAAATGGAAAAGGAACCATTATATATCTCGAATCTTTAGCAGATCTAAATTTAATTCATCAATTAGCTCTCGAGCCTTTATTAACACGGTCGGATTTGGCTTTAGATAAAGCTTTTTCCACATTAAATATGAAAAAAGAAACGAATTTAAATTATGGGGTGCAGCTTTTATTACAAGGAAAGTCATTATATTTTCATGAACATGTTGATAGTTTTTGTATTTTCGAAACAGCTCTATCTTTAAAAAGAGATATAACAGAGCCGGATAATGAAGGCATTGTACGTGGACCACATACCGGGTTTGTAGAAGATTTAGCAACCAATTTAGCTTCTATTCGTAAACTCATAAAAAGTCCAAATGTCGTCGTTAAATATTTCACACTTGGTGAAGAAATGCACACGAAAGTGGCAATTGCTTATATTCAAAATATAGCTAATGACGATCTCGTTGCAGAAGTAAAAAGAAGATTGGAAATGATTAAGACAGACGCACTCATGCCACCAGGCTACATACAGGAATTTATAGAAGATACATCTTTCTCACCCTTCCCGCAGCAATTAAATACAGAACGCCCAGATAGAACCGCCGCTAATTTAATGGAAGGACGAGTTGCTATTTTATCTGACGGAGATCCAACAGCGCTCATCGTACCTGTTACGTTATTCGCTTTCTATCAATCACCTGATGATTATAATAATCGCTGGATTGTCGGTTCATTCGTCCGAATGATTCGCTTAGTGAGTTTTTTAATAGCCTTTCTCTTACCAGCTATATATATCGCAACAGTTGCTTTTCATCCTGATGTGTTGCCACTTGAACTCGTTTATACAATTAAAGCTTCATTAGAAAAAGTACCACTTCCCCCCATTTTTGAGGCTCTCTTAATGGAGTTAATTTTTGAGTTATTACGGGAAGCTGGTATTCGTCTGCCGAGCCGCGTTGGACAAACAATCGGTATTGTAGGTGGTTTAGTAATTGGTGATGCGATTGTAAAAGCCGGACTTGTTTCTTATACGATGATCATCGTTGTAGCTTTAACTGCAATCTCATCTTTTCTCGTTCCATCAAACGATATGAGTTCAGCAGTTCGCATCCTTCGTTTTCCATTAATGATTCTTGCTGCTATATTCGGATATGTCGGAATATCATTCGGTCTAATTATAACTTTCGTTCATTTATGTCAGTTACATTCATTTCATACACCATATCTTTCTCCCATTGCCCCAATGCGGATAAAAGATATGAAAGATTCTTTTGTAAGATTCCCAATTTGGTCATTTTGGGAACGACCTCATGATCCAAAGCCGAAAAAAATGCAACGACAACATGTAACGAGAGAGGATGAGAACGGTGACAAACACGCAAAGTAAAATTTCACTTGTTCAATTTACTTTTTTCGTTATTCAATGCCAAATCGGGGTTGGTATCCTTTCTCTACCAAATCGTCTTCACCCGATAGCGAAAGGCGGTGGCTGGATTTCTGTTCTCATCGCTGGTTTTGCGATTCAACTAATTATTTTACTTATGTGGCTTTTCTTAAAACGATTTCCTGATGCTGATATGTATGAAAGTGTTTGTATGCTATTTGGTAATAAATTTGGAAAACTATTAGGTTTTGCTTATGTTTTTTATTTTACCCTTATCGGTATGACGGTTATGTTAAGTGCTTGTAATGTCATTAAAGTATGGATATTACAAGCAACTCCTTGGTCTGCCATTCTCATACTATTTACAATAGCTTGTTGCTATATAGCCTATAACACATTTAAAGTCATCGTACGGTTTTATGTCATGGCTTCTATTCTTATTTTCCCAATGGCACTGTTAATTGGACTTGGGCTCTCACGGGCTGACTTTTCTTATATTTTTCCCATTACAGAAGCTGGATGGTGGAATATTATTCAAGCATCAAAGGAAACAATTACAGCTATGTATGGTTTTGAAATTATTCTTATCGCTTTCCCAAAAGTAAATGGGACTGCTGTGGCAAAACTAAAGGCAATTTCTATCGCTAATGGATTTGTGACTCTCTTTTATACTTTTACTGTTTGGATTTGCTTTATCGTATTTAGTCCAAAGCAAGTTGAGCTTATTCCAGAACCAGTTGCTTACTTATTGCGCTCTTTACATATCGGGATTATAGACCGAACTGATTTACTATTCATACCAATTTGGATGATAACAGTTGTAGCTTCTATTGCTAGTTATTATTGCGCCGCTTCTATCGGAATTGGACATATATTCAATCTTGCTAATCATAAACAAGCTGTTCCAATCGTTGGAGTTATTGCATTTAGTGTAGCCTTATTCATAGATACACCTGAAGAATTAAAAGTAATTGCAACTTTCACTGATAAGTTCACCTATATTTTCATCGTTGTCCTCCCTCTTTTATTTCTACTTTATTCAGTAATAAGAAAGAAGAAAGGAGAACAGTATGTTCAAAAAAAGAGTTAAATTATTTTTTATATTATGTACTAGTTCATTCCTTGCTGGCTGTTGGGATCAAGAACCATTAAGAGAAGCGAGATTAGCTTATAGTATTGGATATGATATTACGGAAGAGAATAAACTGCAGCAAACGCTTGAACTCGTAAAAAGTTCAAGCGGAGAGCAATCTTCATTCGAGAATGAAATACATTCAGCAAACGGGTATAACATACGGGATACAAGCGATGCCCTAAAAAAAAATGTAACTGGGAATATTCGCTATTTTAAATATGGTGTTCAATTACTAGGAAGCAAAATTCTAAAAAAAGGTATACTACCCTATTTAGATGTCAGCTTTCGGGACCCAACAAACCCAACTGCTTTAGTAAAACTTATTGCAGTAGAGGGTGAAACATCCGAGATACTTGAAAAAAAGAAAGTAGGAAATTTACTAATTGGAGATTTTCTAAAGAAAAAAGTGAAAAGCTTAGAAGATATGAGTGTATTTCCAAAAGAAACTTTAGAAACAGCTGCTACAAAAATGTTAGATCCCGGTAAAGACTTTACCCTCCCTTCTATACAAATAAAAGGAAAAGAAGTAATTACAAACGGGTTAGCTTTATTTAACAATGATAAATTAACTGGGCATTTACCTCTGAAACAATCTGTTTTATTCGTATTATTAACCGGAAAGATGGGAACAAGTGCCCGTATAACCCAAAAACTTACTAGCGATGAATCAGAGAAAACATCTGATTATTTAACAATGGAAATTAGCAATCGAAAGTTAAAACGAGACTTAAAAATAACAACAGATAAAAAAGGAAATGTTTATGCTCACATTAAGCTCCAACTAAAAGTAATAGCACTTGAAGCCCCAAGAGATAATATTTATAAAATGGGAGAACGAAAAAAACTAAATAAAGACTTATCGAAACAACTTACGAAAGAAGCAAAAAAAATAACAAACAAACTACAAAAAGCAAATTGTGATGCTTTCGGTATTGGAAGACATCTTATCGCATATCATCCTGACTTATGGAAGAAAAAAAATTGGAATAAAGATTATGCAAAAGTAAAATTCAAACCAGAAGTAGACGTAAATATTTTGTATAGTGGTGTCTTAAAATAAAAAGGTTGTATGCCGCGTGGGCATACAACCTTTTATTTCGTATATCGATATATAATTGATTCATATGGTCTTAAGTTAAGTTTTGTAATATCCTTGCTGGAATCTTTATAATTCGACAGTAGTACTTCTTGTTTCATTCCATCTAATTGAACATGGGCTGGTACAGAATACGTTATTTCTTCTCCATAGAAGTTATTAATAATAAGTAATACTTCATTATTTACAGTACGTGTATATGCCCAAATCTTAGGGTGATTTTCATCTAAAATAGCATATTCTCCTTCTGTAATAACATCGTAAGTTTTTCTAAGTTCAATTAACTTTTTATAATGATAAAATACAGACTCCTTATCTTGTAATGCTTTTTCTACGTTTATTTCTTTAAAGGTTTCAGCTACTGAAATCCAAGGGGTACTTGTTGTAAAACCACTATTTACCTCTTCATTCCACTGCATCGGAGTACGAGAATTGTCACGAGATTTTTGTTTTAAAATCCCTATAATCTCTTCTTTTAATAAGCCTTCTTCCTGCTTTATATCATAGATATTTAACGATTCCACATCACGATATTGCTCGATGGATTCGAATTTAGGATTCGTCATACCAATTTCTTCCCCTTGATAAATGTAAGGCGTTCCTTGCAGCATGTGCATAGCTGTCGCTAACATTTTCGCAGATTCATTTCGGTACTTCCCATCATCCCCGAAGCGTGACACGATGCGAGGCTGGTCATGGTTACACCAGAATAATGCATTCCATCCCCCGCCCTTTTGCATTTCAATTTGCCAGTTAGACATAATTTCTTTTAATTTAATAAAATCAAAATCAGCTTTCGTCCACTTATCACCATTCGGATAATCTACTTTCAAATGATGGAAACTAAACGTCATACTCAGTTCATTGCGCTCAGGGTTTGAGTATTTAATACAATTATCAATTGTCGTCGATGACATTTCTCCAACTGTAATTACCTCTTTCCCTTCAAATACATTTCGATTCATCTCTTGTAAATATTCATGAACACGCGGACCATCCGTATAATATTTACGTCCATCACTTGTCGCAGTACTTCCGTCATCGCTTAAGAAACGTTGGTCTTTTGAAATTAAGTTAATAACATCAAGGCGGAATCCAGTTACCCCTTTATCAAGCCAAAAGCGCATCATATCATACACTTCTTCACGAAGCTTTTCATTTTCCCAATTTAAATCTGCTTGTGTCTCATCAAATAGATGTAAAAAATATTGCTCTGTCTTTTCATCGTACTTCCAAGCCGATCCACCAAACTTAGACTGCCAATTATTTTTTTCATCACGCCAAATGTAATAATTGCGATATGGACTATTTTTATCTTCTTTCGCTTCTTTAAACCACTTATGCTCCGTCGAACTATGGTTTACAACGATATCAAGCATAATTTCAATGTTACGTTCTTTCGCTTTTTGTAGAAGCTCTTCAAACTCTTCCATCGTTCCGTAAGATGGATCAATGCTATAATAATCACTTACATCGTACCCATTATCATTTTGTGGTGATTGGTATATCGGTGTTAACCAAATATAATCCACTCCGAGTTCTTTTAAATAATCTAGTTTCTCTGTAACTCCTTTTATATCACCGGTTTCTTTATTGTAATAACTATTAAAGCTCTTCGGATAAATTTGATAGACTACACTTTTATGCCAATCCTTCATGTTTAACTTCCTCCTACTTCTGTTTAACTCTTTTCGCAAATAACCATGTTAACGTAAATGGGATTACAACTGCGATAATCATTCCTACAATAAACATTGGAATCGATTTCGGAATGATCGAAATAAATGCTGGCAATCCGCCAATTCCGATAGCCGGTGCTAATACACCATTTAATGTAATGAATATTGCTGCCACAGCAGATCCTATAATTGCTGCATAAAACGGGAATTTATTTCGTAAGTTAACACCAAACATCGCTGGCTCTGTAATCCCAAAGTACGCGGAAATTGCTGATGTCGATGCCATACTTTTATCATTTTGATTTTTAGAAATCCAGAACATTGCAAGTGCCGCACTACCTTGCGCAATGTTAGAAAGAGCGATCATCGGCCAAATAAATGTACCGCCGTGTTGTGCAATTAATTGTAGATCAATAGCAATAAACATATGATGCATACCTGTAATTACAAGTGGTGCATACAATGCTCCAAATAATACTGCTCCAACTACTGGTACTGTTTCATATACGCCTACTAATCCAGCTGTTAATAAATCTCCGATATGACGTGTAACTGGACCGATAATTCCTAATGCTAATACACCTGTTACAACGATTGTTGTAATTGGTACAACTAATAATTGAATTGCATTTGGTACATGTTTCTTTAAGAAAATCTCTACTTTACTCAATACAAATGCTGCTACTAACACCGGTAAAATTTGACCTTGATATCCTACCTTTTCAATTTGGAACAATCCTAAAATATTGAAGTACTCAATCTTTTGACCCTCTAAACCAGTCGCTGCTTTTCCATAATCCCAGGCGTTTAATAAGGCCGGATGCACAAGCATTAAGCCCATAACAATACCTAGTATTGGACTACCACCAAAACGCTTCGTTGCTGACCAACCGACAAGTGCTGGTAAGAATACGAATGCTGTATTGGCCATCATATTAATTAAATCCCAAAGCCCACCTAAATTCGGATAAACATCTAATAAATTTTTACCATCAAAAAATAAGTCCTTTGCCCCTAATAAATTGTTAATCCCCATTAGTAAACCAGCTGTTACGATTGCTGGTAATATCGGCATAAATACATCTGAAAATACTTTTACAAACTTTTGAGCTGGATTTAACTTTTGATTTCCAGAATCTTTCACGTCAGCCACTGTCGCTTCCTTCATGCCTGCAAGCGTTATCAATTCAGCGTAAACACGATCTACATCCCCTGGACCAATTACAATTTGAAATATCCCAGCATTATGAAACGCTCCCTTTACTAATGAAACAGACTGTAATTTATCATTATCTATTTTACTTTCATCTTTTAAAGCGATACGGAGCCTCGTTACACAGTGCGCAGCTTGTTCAATATTGTCTTTCCCACCAATATACTGCAACACTTCCTCTGCTGTTTTACGATAGTCTTTCCCCATATTCCCGTCCCTCTTTTCTTTTTTTGATACCGTTTACACTTACATATTAACTCGTATATATAAGTTAGTCAACACTCGTATATATGAGTTGGTGGTTTTTTTATAAAAAAAAGATGAAACGTTATTTCGTTTCACCTCTTTACTTTCTTCGCGCCACATCGGAAAAGTGAAAAATATCTAAGCGGTGACGTGATTCCGTATATTCGAACTGACTCCCATCATATAAATGAGTAAAGTTTTTCACAACGACAACATAATCTGTGCCATTTAAATCTAAATACTTTCGGTCATCATCTGTACACGGCTGCACTTCAATTACCCTCTGCGAATAACTAATATGTAGCCCTAATTCTTTCTCAATGTATTTATAAATTGATGCCGTTGCAATTTCTCTCGTTAATCCTGGAATAAACTCAGATACAAAATGATTTATATCTAAAATTACTTTTTCTCCATCAATATTTCGTACACGTTTAATATGATCTATTTCTGTTTTTTCTTTCACGTTTAATAATTTTGCAACCTCTTTTGTCGCTTCTTCTTTCTCCATTTCCACGACTTCTGTAATACAATGACGTCCTAAACGCTCATTTTCTTCTTGAAAACTTACAATGCCACCGAAGTTAAACTCAATATTTTTTCGCTTTAATACAAAAACACCTTTTCCATGAATTTTTTGCACATAGCCACGCTCTTGCAATAAATCTACTGCTTTTCTTACAGTACCTCGGCTGGCCTCATACTGCTTCATTAATTCTGTTTCTGATGGGATTTTGCATCCCTCTTTTAATTGCTTATTATCAATAGACTTACTGATTTCTATATAAATTTGCTCATACTTACTCATCATCTACAATAGCCCCTTGTCACCTTCTAATTCTATATGTATTATACCATGCTACACTCTTCTGCCAATCTCTCACTTATTTTCCAGTACAAGAAAAATATAGGTAAATATTTAATCTCTAAAACGTATTTTTATAAAAATTTTTATATTTTTCTTTTCATTCAAAAAAACATGTAGTATACTAACTTCAAAATCAGAGGAGAAAGGGAGCAAAGAACTATGCTTACTTATACAACAATTGTAGTTACATTTGCACAAAAACATCATCATCATACGTAACCCTTGAAACCTAGCGGAAAAATTACGCGTAGGTACAAGGGTTATTCCCGTTGTACCTACGTTAGGCGAAGAGCCATGTAGGTATTTTTTATCTACATGGCTCTTTTTTTATTGCCAAAAAGCTAGTAAAAAATGATGTTTAAGCAAATCTTACTACAAAGGAGTTAACAAAAATGGAAACGAAAAAATGGGGATTATGGGTTTTAACAGCTTTTGTTATCGGGAATATGGTTGGCGGTGGCGTATTTATGCTCCCAGCAAATTTAGCACAAGTATCAGGTCCAATGGGTTCTACACTCGCATGGAGTATTACAGGACTTGGCGTATTTATGATTGCACTCGTATTTGGAAATTTAGCAATTCGAAAACCAGAATTAAAAGCAGGACCACAAAGTTACGCTCAAGCGATGTTTCCTTCAAAAAAAGCAGGTAAAGTTGCAGGGTATAGTATGGCGTGGGGATATTGGGCTGCGAACTGGGCTGCAACAGCATCTGTTATTATTTCCTTTGCTGGATATTTATCAACATTTTTTCCAGTTTTACAAAGTAAGCAAATTCTTTTTTCAATAAATGGATTTTCACTAGAACTAGGAAAAGGGTTAACTTTTCTAGTATGTAGCCTTATGTTATGGGGAATTCAATATATTCTTTCTCAAAATATTGATCGAGCTGGAAATATGAATCTTCTTGCTACCATTGCAAAAATTATCGGATTTACAATGTTTATTGTGATTACATTATTCATTTTCAACGCCTCTAATTTCGGAGACGGTCAAACATTTATGAATGAAGCTGGACAATCAATCTCGTTAGGTGGACAAATCAATTCAGCTGCTATTGCAACACTTTGGGCGTTTATCGGCATCGAATCAGCAGTTATGCTTTCCAACCGCGCAAAATCACAGCGTGATGTAAAAAAAGCTACAATTTTCGGCCTAATTATTGCTCTTATTATTTACATGTCAATTACTTTACTTACAATGGGAGCTCTCTCGCAAGAAGCTTTAAAAGAGTCTCAAAAACCATTAGTAGACGCATTAAATTTAGCAATCGGCAATAAAGGCGCATATATAATGGCGTTACTAGCACTTGTATCTTTATTTGGATCTACTGTTGGCTGGATTGTTGTTAGTTCAGAAGTACCTTACCAGGCTGCCAAAAATGGACTTTTCCCTAAGTTTTTCAGTAAAACAAATAAAAAGGGTAGTCCTTCAAAATCATTATTTATTACAAATGTGATGACACAAATCTTCTTATTCTCAACGATTTCTGGCACTGTTTCAGAAGCATATAATTTCGCTATCGTTGTAGCAACATTAGCTTATTTAATTCCATACCTTGTTTCTACTCTGTACCAATTTAAATTGGTTATTACAGGAGAAACGTATGATATAATGCCAGGATCTCGAATAAAAGACGGGGTTATTACTACATTAGCATTTGTATACTCTATTTGGGTTATCAAAACGGGAACTGCTGATTTAAAAACGTTCTTCTTAGGAATTGGATTGTTTATATTAGGTCTTATTCTTTATCCCGTATTAATGAAAAACTCACAAAAAACGAATTAAAAAAAGAGAAGCTTTTAGCTTCTCTTTTCTATTAAAAATCCGTAATTAACTTTTCTTTTAACTCTCCTACGGATAAAGGTTTTGCATAATAAAATCCTTGTACATAGTCACAGCCCATGGATTGTAATAAACTTTCTTGTTCTACCGTTTCTACCCCTTCAGCAACTACTGCTAAATTTAAACTATGGGCAATTTCAATAACAGATTTTACAATCGTTCTTTCTGGCTGTGCATGATCATAATGAAATTCACGAATAAAATTACGATCAATTTTTACGATATCAAGTGGCAATTGTTTTAAATAATACAATGAGGAATAGCCAGTTCCAAAATCGTCTAAAGCAATTAATACGCCCATACTTCTTAATTCTTGTAATGTAGCGATAATATAATCAAAATGGCGAACAGCAATACTTTCCGTTATTTCTAAAATTAAACGATTCGGAGGAAAACCAGTTCTCCTTAAGATGCTACGTACAGACAAAATAAAACGCTTCTGCATTAATTGTTGTATGGATAAATTCACAGATAACCTTAATCCTTCTTGGTAATCCGGTAATGTTTTAAACAGGCGACACGATTTTTCTAATACCCAATCTCCTAATTTTATAATAAGTCCAGATTCTTCAGCTACTGGAATAAATTCGCTTGGTGAAATAGGCCCTTCTTCTGTCATACAGCGCACTAAAGCCTCAATACCAGTATATTTCTTCGTTTTCAAATCAATGATAGGTTGTAATACTACATCTAATTCTTCATCACGAATTGCCTTTTGCAAAGCAAACTCGATTTTCATTCTACGATTTATTTTTGCACGTAACTCATCTGTAAAGAAACACGCCGCATTTCTTCCCTGTTCTTTCGCACTATACATAGCTAAATCCGAATTTTTCAATAGTGTTTCCACGTCTTGTCCATCTTGTGGATATGAACAAAGTCCTAGACTAGCTGAAATGTATACTTCATGACCTTCAAGCATAAATGGTGCCTGAAAACATGACAATACCGATGTCGCTAACTGCCGCATCTCATCTTGTGTATGTTCATTTGTTAACAGCACAAATTCGTCGCCACCTAGCCTAGCCAGAACATCTTTCTCTCCTAACACATAATGCAACCGTGAAGCAACTTCGCTTAAAAGTAAATCTCCTATCATATGACCTAACGTATCATTTACTAATTTAAAACGATCTAAGTCAAAGTATATTATGCCAAATTCCTTTTTCCCTGCAATCAGTTCATTAACAGTCGTTATTAGCTGTAATCGGTTCGGTAAACTCGTTAAAGCATCATGATATGCAAGTTCTCTATAACGGCTTTCACTCAATCGTAATCTCTGTTCTGCTTCTTTTCTACTACTAATGTCATTTCGGATCGCGATAAATTGATACGGCTCTCCTTTTTCGTTTAAAAATGGAACAATTGTGGTTTTAACCCAATAATATGTACCATCTTTTGCTTGATTTTGGATTTCACCTCTCCATACTTTCCCATTCAAAATACGCTTCCATAAGTTTTGAAAAAAAGTTTTCGGATGATATCCTGAATTTAAAATACGATGATCTTTTCCTATTAACTCTTCTCTTTTATATTTGGAGATTTCACAAAACTTATCATTTACATATGTAATAAGACCTTTTCGGTCTGTAATTGCAACAATTGAAGACTCATCTAATGCTAACTTTAAATCTCGCAATGAAGAGTCATATAATGCATGACCTCTTTGTTCTAGCATGCGCATCTCTCCTTGCTTCCTATCTAACTAAAACACAACTTGTTTCTTTTCATAGAAATAGAGATATTTCATTTTCTAATAATAACCCTTTACATACATCACATTTTGAATTATGCCGATTAAAATAACATAATATTATTTGTAAAAAAAAGCAATATAATACCGTTCCAATTATAATTAGTAGCTTCTCATCTCCCTAATTAGCTTGCCTTATTATACCGCATTCCTTTAACTTGCTCTATGCAACCCTTGTTTCCTACTCATTCCACTCGCGTCTAACCTCTATGCTTTTTAATAGCAAAATAGACATTAGAACATACTATATAACTATTCACGAATAATAATATAAAAGTTTAAATTGGTATATATGTTTTTGAATTACAATAATAAAATATTAACATATTTTTACCTTTATTTTGGAAGTATTTCATAAATAAATATAGTATTAAACAAAAAAGAGGATAACCTCTTTTTTGTTTAATACTGATATGGTATTTGCTGATAACCTGGGTATGGAACTGGATATGGTGCTGGATATGTTACTGGATACGGTGCTGGATAATAACCTCCACTTGCTGCACCCGTTAATGCACCTGCTGTAAGCCCACCTAACATACCTCCCGCAAAACTTCCTGGGAAAAATCCGCCGCCCCATGAGCCGCCTCCACCCCAGCCCCATCCACCACCGTGATGATGATGGTGATGATCATAATGGTTGTGTCCTCCATTATGATGGTGTCCTCCATTATGATGGTGTCCTCCATTATGATTGCGATAATACACTCCGTTATTTTCTATATAATTCATTATTCACCTCTCCCTTTCAATTTCCTCACTTTAATATTGTATGAATAATACGGATCTTGTTGGTAATCTGGATAATAAGCATAATTCGAGTAATATGGATAACCATATCCGCCATGACCAAATCCTCCAATTGGACGACCATACATTTTATTCATCCCTTTTGCTATATAAAGTGAAATTTTAATCGGCGCGGGCTTTGTCCCTCCCCCACTGATTATTAGCCCAAATCAATCGGGCATTTATGGACAATCATTTCCCGCCTAACTTCCTTGCACTCATCGAATTTTGAGATGGGATTTTTACTACCCAGCAAATAGCGGGATAACAACGTAACAATATACTGTATGTAGGACAAATGCGGAAAGTATAGGACAAATGTCTATATTTTGTAAAAAAAACAAAACACTTTATAATAAGGATGTCAGATTATATCTTCTATTTAAGAAGTCTATATTTAAGAAAGATTAGAGGAATTATATAGAAATGAAGAAACCTATCGTTCAATTATTATTAATATTTACAATCGTATCTATCGTTCTTTTCCTATTAAATACATCGGTTATTTCGTTATATACGTTTGTCGGTGCTCTATGGTCCATCACAATCGTAGGCATTTCATTCGTTATTTTTATAGAAAATAGATCTCCCCAAAGTACTTTAGCTTGGTTTTTAGTATTAGCACTTCTTCCCGTTGTAGGTGTACTTTTATACTCTATTTTCGGGCGTAGCCGTTGGAGAAGAAAAAAACATCTCCATCGTTCAGAAGAACAAAGAAAATTATTCCGCGAAATATTAGAAGGAAGACGACTAGAATTATCACTCACAGTCCCATTACATGAACGTTCCATACATTTAACAGAAGTCGTACAAAAATTTGGAGGCGGGCCTGCCGCAGATAGAACGACGACAAAACTTTTAACAAACGGCGATCAAACCTTTTCAGAAATTTTGCAAGCAATCGAGAATGCAAAACATCACATACATATTCAATACTATATTTATAAATCTGATGAGATTGGTACAAAAGTACGAGATGCTTTAATACAAAAGGCAAACGAGGGTGTTATTGTACGCTTCCTTTATGATGGACTCGGAAGTAATACGTTAAGACGACGATTTTTACAACCTATGAAAAAAGCTGGAATTGAAATTGTCGAATTTGACCCTATTTTTTCAGCTTGGTTACTGGAGACAGTTAATTATCGGAATCATCGTAAAATCGTCATTGTAGATGGAGAAATTGGTTTTACCGGAGGGCTTAACGTAGGTGATGAATATCTTGGTCGCTCAAAAAAATTCCCTGTTTGGCGTGATAGTCATTTAAAAATAGAAGGAAAAGCATTGTATAAATTACAAGCCATCTTTCTAGAAGATTGGCTTTATGCGTCTAGTGGATTGAATACTTATTCTTGGGATCAATTTATGAATAGACAATACTTCCCAGGAAAAGAAATTCTGGATGCAACAGGTGCGGTGCAAATTGTAGCAAGTGGACCAAGCTCAGATGATAAAAGCATTCGTAATACATTACTAGCTGTTATGGGCTCAGCCAAAAAATCTATTTGGATCGCTACACCATACTTTATTCCGGATCAAGAAACTTTAACATTATTACGCTTAAGTGCAATATCTGGCATAGATGTACGCATTTTATATCCTGGTAAGAGTGATAGTATTATTAGTGATCAAGCATCTCAATCTTATTTCACTCCACTTTTAAAAGCCGGTGCTTCTATTTACAGTTATAAAGATGGATTTATGCACGCAAAGATTGTACTCGTTGACGATAAAATTGCAACAATCGGAACAGCAAATATGGATGTACGTAGCTTTGAATTAAATTATGAAATTATTAGCGTACTCTATGAATCAGAAACCGTTCATGATATTAAACGCGATTTTGAAGAAGACTTTAAACACTCTACTGAAATTAAATGGAACTCATTCCAAAAAAGAAGTATCAAAAAAAGAATATTAGAGTCCTTTATGCGACTGATTTCTCCTTTACTATAAGCAATCAATGTGATATTGATTGCTTTTTCTTTTATATTTCCCCCTTCTCCTTTTCTTTGCATACCATATTAAAACAAGTTATCATAAGATGTATTACTTTATGAAAATAATGTTAGGTGGGAAATACATGTTAGAACAATTTCATATACATTCTGATTTAAAACAGCAGCTTTCTACAATTCATGAAAAGAATAAACAAGAAACTGGTGAAAATGCTCATTTAATCGGTACTAAAATATATAAAGCATCTGATAACAGCATTATCGAAGATGCTATTACGGCACTTCTTCTTGGCAAAAATATTCTATTAAAAGGACCAACTGGTAGTGGTAAAACGGTACTAGCGGAAACTCTTTCTTCTTTATTCCAAAAACCAATGCATAGCATTAACTGTTCTGTCGATTTAGATGTGGAAGGTATTTTAGGATACAACACATTACAAACGAAAGACGGAGCATCTGAAGTTACGTTCGTTAACGGTCCTCTTATGAAAGCAATGAAAAACGGTCACTTCCTATATATTGATGAAATCAATATGGCAAAACCTGAAACGTTACCACTTCTTCACGGTGCACTAGATTACCGTAAAATGATTACAAACCCATTTACACAAGAAGTTGTATACGGTGATGACGAATATCGCGTAATTGCTGCGATTAACGAAGGTTATGTTGGGACAAGTGAACTAAACGAAGCATTAAAAAACCGTTTTGTTATTATTGAAGTTCCTTATATTCAAGGTGACACATTAAAAGAACTATTACTATCTGAATCAAAATTAAATGATGTTGCAACAATTGAAAAGTTCGTTGCATTTGCAAGCGACCTTATGCCTTTAGCTCGTGATGGGCGTGTAAGTGAAGAAGCAGCAAGTATTCGTGGTATTATCGACGCATGCGATTTAGGTGTATATATTCCTGTTATGCGCGCTATTGAGCGAAGCATTATTGCGAAATTAAATGATGAAACAGAACAAATGACTGTCCGTGAATTAGCAGAAAGTTATTTCTTTGAGGGATAATTCATGAGACAAATTTTTAGTGACAAAAAAATTGATGCGTCGCTGTTTCTACAAATGGAAAACTTAATGTATGCCCTTCTAAAAGAAGACGATGCCTATCTTGAATATGGCTATAAAGCATACTACGACGAAATTGAAAAAAAGGTTGTCATTAGTCACTTTTGGGATGATCGAAAAGAAGAAGATACAGTAATCGGATTAAAAAGCGAAGTGTTCTTAAAAGCACTTGGTAATAAACATTACTCGGACATGGCTTTAATTCGTTCTTACGCGATTGAATTACAAGAATCGCCCCTAAAGAAGTTCTTAACACAATTATTTGTTCTATTAGAAGATTTACGTGTCGAGGAAATCGTAAAAAACTTACGACCTGGCACGAAACATATTTTTAAACGCCGAAAAGAAATGTACCGCAATTACTTCGGCTCACAAAATGAAATAAACCGCGTTCGTAACTATCACGGTGATCGTCTATTTTGTCTATGTTACCTTTCATTAACGAGCGATAAATATGAAATGTTTACTAATGAATATTTCGAGCAAATTGAAGTAATTTTGCATGAGACATTCCAAGCCCGTAATACCGAAGATATTATGTATATCGTTGAGAAAATTCGCTACCGCTTAGAGGAGCTTCTTGAAAATGATATGCTTAACAATTATTTCGGACATGCTCCGCTTTATTTATCTGTCATTGCAGATGAAAAGAACTGCCGCGTTGAAGATTTAGCAAATGATGATACGCAGCTCATAGATGACGATGACAATAAAAACAAAATGGATGAAAGCTTCTCCACATGGCATCGTGAAAATAAAAATAACGAAAACGAGAACTTTTTACGCTTTGAATTAGAAAGCGGAACAAAAACAAACATGATGGGTGATACTGCTCGTGAATCAGAAGATGGCGATCAAGCACTTGGTTCTGTACAAGGTACTTCTCAAAAAAGTACACAATCCAACTTTGATGGTGCTGATACAGAAGAAGCAAGAGCTTCACACGCTTCTAGCCAAAGCGAGGGTGCATATGGTAAGTATAATGTAGGTGCCTCTCATACATTTAAAGAAGCTCGCAAATCAAATCCTGACGAGAAAAAAGATTACCAAGCTATCAAATCAGTCGTTAATAAAGATGTAAAAGAATTAAAGAAAATTATCGAAAAAACGATTGAAAATAAAACGAATGCAAATAGTGATAAATACTACGGAAGACTTCGGAAGAAATTCCTTCGTATTTATACTGAAAAGCAGCCGCGCATGTTTTATAAAAAAGGACAAGAATCGCAAGAGCTCGACGTTGCATTCCAACTATTAGTGGATTGTTCTGGTTCTATGTATAACAAAATGGAAGAAACGAAGAAGAGTGTTGTCTTATTCCATGAAGCGTTGAAATCTTTAAAAATCCCGCACGCTATTAGCGGATTTTGGGAAGATGCTTCTAGTGCTAAACCTGAAGATAAACCGAACGTTATCCATGAGGTTGTAAATTACAAAAACTCAACGTTACCAAACATTGGTCCAGAAATTATGCAACTTCGTGAAGAAGAAGATAACCGCGACGGATATATTATTCGTATCGTTTCTGAAAAGCTTGCGAAAAGACCAGAAAAACATAAATTTCTATTAGTCTTCACAGACGGTGAACCTTCTGCCCTAGACTATCAACAAGACGGAATTTTAGATACGCATGAAGCTGTGAAACTCGCTCGTAAAAGTGGTATGGAAGTAATCGGTATCTTCATCGAAGAAGGCGAAGCGAAAGAAGCGACTTATCAATTAATGAAAAACATTTATAATCATCACTTCT
The DNA here is from genome assembly GCF_051780025.1 of Bacillus cereus group sp. BceL062. Taxonomy (NCBI): domain Bacteria; kingdom Bacillati; phylum Bacillota; class Bacilli; order Caryophanales; family Bacillaceae; genus Bacillus; species Bacillus cereus group sp. BceL062. The sequence goes on from NZ_JBPWGY010000012.1 coordinate 110,192, forward strand.
TAGTTGCAAATCATGCTGAAGATTTACGATTGAAGATTAAACCATTGCTGAAAAAACTATTACTGAAGACGATTGAATAGAAAAAAGGAGCCTTTTGGCTCCTTTTTCTCGTTCAATTACTTTTTTTCTGGTTGAAACTTGTATGGAATAGCTACTTCTAACAATGACTCGAATCCTCCATCGTAGAATGGGAATCGTTCATTTGCGATTGTTCGCTCCACCCACTCTATCGCAGAAATTTCTCCCTCATCTTCTGCATGTACCTCGCCCGTTAGTACTTTCGCTCGAAATGTAAAAAGTAGTGCGTGATTCCCGGATTCTTCAAAGAATTTTTCATTGATTGCAACAAGTCCACCTGCCATAGCATTTAAACCTGTCTCTTCTTTTACTTCCCTTACTAGAGCTTCCTCTAACGTTTCACCCTTTTCAACAGCCCCGCCTGGCAATGACCAAACGTTTTGTTCTACATTATGTACCATTAATATTTTATCTGTTTCTTCGTCATGTATTAGTGCATATACGACATCAACTCTTTGCATGTTATTTTCACCCTCTCAAAAAGAATGAAGAGCCGATTCCTAAGAATCGACCCTTCCTATTAATTCATCACTAACTCAGCTGTGAGCTTTTTTTTTAACTTAGCCAACATGTCCGTTGTCATTTTGTCTAAATCGTATTCTGCTTTAAAGCCCCACTCTTTCATTGCTGCTGTTGCATCAATAGAGTTTGGCCAGCTATCAGCGATTGTTTGACGAGCTGGATCTACTGCGTAATCCATTGTAAACGTCGGAATGTGTTTACGAATTGATGCTGCAATTTGCTCTGGCTCGAAGCTCATTGCTGTAATGTTGAACGCATTTCTATGCACTAGCTTACTTGAATCAGCTTCCATTAATGAAATGATCGCTTGTAAAGCATCTGGCATATACATCATATCCATGTACGTTCCTTCAGCAATGTATGAGGTGTATGCACCTTTTTTAATCGCCTCATAATAAATTTCAACTGCATAGTCAGTTGTTCCGCCTCCTGGAGGAGCTACGTAAGAAATTAAGCCTGGGAAACGTACACCGCGCGTATCAACGCCAAACTTTTGATGATAATAATCACATAGTAATTCTCCTGCTACTTTGTTTACCCCATACATCGTAGTAGGACGCTGAATTGTATCTTGTGGCGTATTATCTTTCGGCGTTGATGGACCGAATGCACCGATAGAACTTGGCGTGAAAAACTTACAGTTTAATTCACGAGCTGCTTCTAATGCATTTACAAGTCCACCCATATTTAAATTCCAAGCAAATAACGGATTTTTTTCTGCTGTTGCTGAAAGTAAAGCTGCTAAATGAATAATTGTATCTACTTCATTACGCTTTGCAATATCATGTAGTTTTTGCCCATCTGTTACATCTAACGTTTCAAATGGACCAGACGTTACTACTTCACTATCTGTTTCACGAATATCTGTTGCAATAACGTTTGATGCGCCGTATACATCACGAAGTTTCATTACTAGTTCAGAACCAATTTGCCCTAAAGAACCGGTTACTAGAATTTTTTTCATTTTCCCCACTCCTCATTTGCAAGCTATTCAAAAGATGTCGTTACTTAAATGATTCCCATTTCTTTCCCTACTTTTTCATATTTAAGAATTGCTTCATCTAGCATTTCCTTCGTATGAGCTGCTGTAGGCATATTACGAACGCGTCCTGTTCCTTTAGCTACAGTTGGGAACACGATAGATTTTGCGTATACGCCTTCTTCATTTAGACGTCTACTAAATTCTTGTGTTAATACTTCATCACCAATAATACAAGGTGTAATTGGCGTTTCACTTTCTCCGATGTTAAAGCCAAGTTCTTTTAACCCTTGTTTTAAATAGCGACCATTTTCCCATAAACGATCGTGTAACTCTGTGCTTTCCATTAAGATTTCAATTGATCTCATGCAAGCTGCTGCATCAGCTGGTGTTAATGCTGTAGAGAATAAGAATGGACGTGAACGAACTTTTAACCAATCAATTAAGTTTTGTTTCCCTGCTACATATCCACCAATTACCCCAATTGCTTTTGATAATGTACCAATTTGGAAATCAACTCTATCAGAAAGACCGAAGTGCTTCACAGTACCTGCACCTTTTCCAAGTACCCCTGAACCATGTGCATCATCTACATATGTCATTAAATCTAGCTCTTCTGCAATCTCAACAATTTCTGGTAATTTTGCAATATCTCCATCCATTGAGAAAACACCGTCTGTAATAACCATTAATTTATTGTAAAGACCTGATTCTTTCGCCGCGATTGCTTTTTGGCGTAAATCTTCCATATCAGAATGTTTATAAACGATGATTTTCGCTCTTGATAGACGACTACCATCAATAATAGATGCATGATTTAATTCATCTGAAAGAATCGCATCATTTTTATCCATAACAGCTGAAATCGCTGCCATATTACAATTAAATCCTGATTGATAAGCAATTGCTGCTTCTGTATGTTTAAACTTTGCAATTGTTTCTTCTAATTTAATATGCAAATCTAAAGTACCGTTAATTGTACGAACAGCTCCTGCTCCAACACCGTACTTATGAATTGCACCAATCGCTGCTTCTTGTAAGCGATTATCAGTCGCTAATCCAAGATAGTTGTTTGAAGATAAGTTAATATATTCTTTGCCGCCAATTGTAATAATCGGTCCATTTGGACTTTCAAGCGGATCAATTACGTTATAAAGCCCCTTTGATTTTAAATCCTCTAAATTTTCTTCTAAAAATTTCGCAAGTGTTATACTAGACATCGTGAAGCCTCCCATCGTTCATGTAAGCGGATTATTGTCTTAATAGTTCTAATAATCCCTCTACTAGCTTAACACGTTTTCAGAATTTATTATAGAAAAATAGTTTAAAGAAACCGCTTACAAATTTTAATTATATATGATTCATTACAAGAAATCTATCATTTACATTCCATATTTGATAGAATTAAAAAAATATTTAGGGAGGCTTCAAACATGGCATTTACAGAATCTGATGTATATAATAACGAAGCTTTTTTTGAGCAATATATGAAACGAAGATACCGCGAAAATAGCCCCAATGAATCCATTGAAAAGCCAGCATTCTTTCAACTCATTGGTGATGTAAAAGGGAAACAAATTCTCGATTTAGGTTGTGGCGATGCTAAGTTTGGCGAGGAATTATTAGAAAACGGATGCCACTCTTACACTGGCATTGAAGGCTCTCAGCTTATGTATGAAAAAGCTAAAAAACAACTAGAAAATAAAAATGGATCTGTTCATTTGATAAACCTCAAAGATTATACATACTCCCCATCTACTTTTGATTTAGTCACATCTAGACTCGCTTTACATTATATTGAACATCTTCATATCATTTTTCAAAATGTGTACAAAACTTTAAAAACAAATGGAACCTTCATCTTTAGCGTTCAACATCCTGTTATTACCTCTTCATTTGAAAGCTTGCAAACGAGTGGTAAAAGAACGAACTGGTTCGTCGATGATTATTTTAAACTAGGTAAACGGGTTGAACCATGGATTGACCAAGAAGTTATTAAATATCATCGTACAACGGAAGAGTATTTCACATTATTACAGCAAGCCGGATTTACCATTATAAATCTAAAAGAAGCTACACCAAATCAAACCTATTTTCAAAGTGAAGAGGAATATGAACGACGTTTACGAATTCCCCTCTTTCTATTATTTTCTTGCAAAAAATAAAAAGACGATGAATCCCCATCGTCTTTTTTCGTTATCTCATTGCTTGAGCAACTTCTTTAACTAATCGTCTTCCTCTTCCGTGCGGGATACATAGTGGTGTTCCAAACAACGGATCCGTACTGATTTGACACTCCATACGGAATACATCCCGAACTAACTTCTGGTCAATAACTTCTTCTGGTTTACCTTGTGCATATATTCGTTTATCTTGAATAGCTACAATGTTGTCTGCATAACGACATGCCAAATTCAAATCGTGTAATACCATAACAATTGTTCGTTGCTCTGTTTCATTTAATTCAAATAATAAATCTAGCACTTCAATTTGGTGAGTCATATCTAAATATGTAGTTGGCTCATCTAGTAAAATAATGTCTGTATCTTGTGCAAGCGTCATTGCAATCCAAGCACGTTGACGTTGCCCACCTGAAAGAGCATGCACATCCCGTTCAGCAAATTCTGTCATACCTGTTGCTGCAAGTGCCTTCTGTACCATTTCCTCGTCTTTTTCTGACCATTGCTTTAACCAAGTTTGATATGGATAACGTCCTTGCTTTACAAGTTGCAATACTGTAAGCCCTTCTGGTGCTTGGGGTCCTTGCGGTAAGATTGCCATTTGACGAGCAATTTGCTTCGTTTGCATACTTTGTAACGCTTGATTATCTAACAAAATATTACCATTTGTTGGCTTTAATAATCTAGCTAGTGAACGTAATAAAGTTGATTTTCCACAACCGTTAGAACCGATGAAGATTGTAATTTCACCTTTTGGAATTTCTAAATCCAACTCCTCGATAATAATTGTTTCACCATAGGACAGCGTCAAACGTTTTGTCTCCAATGCTTTTTGCATATTCATCTCCCTTTATGAATTCCGACTTTTATAAAGTAAATAAATAAAATAAGGTGCACCAATTGCTGATGTAAATACCCCTGCTGGAATTTCAAGTGGTGTGAAAATTGTGCGCCCAATTAAATCCGCAGCGAGTACTAAAATTGCACCGACAATAGCTGCAACTGGGAGTAATGCACCGTATAAAGAACCAACTAATCTTCGCGAAATATGAGGTGCCATTAAACCAACAAACCCAATCCCTCCGGCAAAGGCAACCGCCCCACCAATTAAAGCTGTACTAAGTAATAACATAAATACACGCGACTTCGTTAAAGGAACACCAAGTCCTACCGCTATATCATCCCCTAGCTCTTGTGCATTTAAATGTCTAGCAGCGATAAAGGATATTACCGTTAAAATGAGAACCCAAGGCGCAAGTACCATCACATTTTGCCATGAAGAGCCGTAAACAGTACCTGTAATCCATACATTTGCTTGGCTCGCTTGATAAATTGGTGCTAATAACATAAATAACGTTGTTGCCGCTTTCGTTAACGCCCAAAATCCAACACCAATTAAAACAAGACTAATCGGTGATAAGCCATCATTTTTCCATGCAAATAAATATACAAAAAGCGCTACAATCGTCGCTCCAGCAAAAGCTGCGAGCGGCATATAATGAATGCTTACTGTTAGCGCATTGTTTTTATCACTAAATATAGCTAAAAAGAGTACAACTGCTACGCTTGCACCACCTGTAATTCCAATGATATCAGGGGAAGCAAGCGGATTTCTAACGAGCCCTTGTAAAATACAACCTGCTACAGCAAGTGCAATTCCTACAAGGATCGCAATTAAAATACGCGGCATACGAAACTTATTTACAACCATATTTGACATCGCATCGCCATTTCCAGTAATCGCTTGCCATACGTCATAAGGAGCAATCTTCATATCTCCCATACCTGCACTTGCAAAAAATAATCCTATTAAAATTACTAATAAACTCACCAAGACGAGACTAGCTCGTTTATACATTAAAAACGAGAATCCATCTTTTCCTATACGAAACGGGATATACTTCTTCATTTGCTAAGCCCTCTCTTACGTGCAATATAAATAAAGAATGGGGCCCCGATAAATGCTGTCATAACCCCTACTGGTACTTCTTGTGGCATAATGACATATCTTGCGGCTATATCCGCTAAGATTAATAGTATTGCACCTAACAATCCGCTATAGGGCACTCTCCATCTGTGGTCAACTCCAACAAGAAATCTGGCAAAATGCGGAGTTACAATTCCTATAAATCCTATTGGGCCAGCAACCGCAACTGAACCACCCGACAACAATACAATAATGAGTAGTACGAATGATTTCATTAAAATTGTTCGTTGTCCGAGACCTTTTGCAACATCTTCTCCCATCATCAATGTATTTACTTTCCCTGCCATCATAAGAGAGGCAATCCATCCTACTAATAAATACGGAAATACAGATTGTAAAATTTCTATTTTTCTTCCTTGTACAGATCCGGCAAGCCAAAACAATACTTCTTCCATTGCCTTTTCATTCAAAACAAGCAACCCTTGTGTTAATGATGAAAATAAAGCACTTATCGCGACACCTGCTAATGTTAACTTAAGAGGAGTCGTCCCTTCTTTTCCTAAAGAACTAGAAGCAAATACAAGTACAGCTGCAATTGCCGCTCCTAAAAAGGCAATCCACGTGAAAGCCGATAATGACGTCACGGAAAAGATAACAATTGCTACAACTATGAAGAACGCAGCGCCTGAATTTAATCCAATAAAATCTGGTGAAGCAAGTGGATTCTTAGTTAAAGTTTGCATAAGACAGCCTGCAATGGCTAAACTAGCACCAACACTAGCTGCAATTAACGCCCTAGGCAGACGTACATTTTGAATAATAATATGTTCATTGGAACCATTAAAATGGAAAAAAGCATCCAATGCTAGTTTCCAACTCGTATTTGTATATCCAAAAATAATACTTCCCCAAATACAAATAACGACTGCAATGATTCCAACAAATAATCCAATCCATTTTGCTCGATTTGTTTTTAATAACATGCAGCGTTTCCCCTTCAATGTATAATGATACGTTGTTAGTGTATTTCAACTTAATTCTCATTGTCAACGGAAATGAGAATTATTTTCAGCCATATGTATTGACAATCAAAAGATAAAGGCTTAATATCATGCTTGCTATTGAAAAATATTCTCAACATGTAGGGGGTACATAATGAATTTCATGCGGAAGAAATCGTTTACAGTATTTGTATTTTTACTAGCATTTTCAATGCTTTTAAGTGCTTGTGGAAAATCAAATAACAAAGAAGAATCTACAAAAGAAGATAATAAAAAAGAAGTGGTTACTGTAGAACATGCAATGGGTAAAACAGAAGTTCCTGCTAATCCAAAACGTGTAGTTATCTTAACAAATGAAGGAACTGAAGCTTTACTTGAATTAGGTGTGAAACCAGTTGGTGCTGTAAAGTCTTGGACTGGTGACCCATGGTATCCACATATTAAGGATAAAATGAAAGATGTAAAAGTTGTTGGTGATGAAGGACAAGTTAACGTTGAAACAATTGCTTCTTTAAAACCGGACTTAATTATTGGTAACAAAATGCGCCACGAAAAAGTGTACGAACAACTAAAAGCAATTGCACCTACTGTGTTCTCAGAAACGTTACGTGGTGAATGGAAAGACAACTTCAAATTTTATGCAAAAGCATTAAATAAAGAAAAAGAAGGCCAAAAGGTTTTAGCTGATTACGAAACACGTATGAAAGATTTAAAAGGCAAACTTGGTGATAAAGTAAATCAAGAAATTTCTATGGTACGCTTTATGCCTGGTGATGTTCGTATTTATCACGGTGATACATTCTCTGGTGTTATTTTAAAAGAACTTGGATTTAAACGTCCTGGTGATCAAAATAAAGATGATTTTGCAGAGCGTAACGTATCTAAAGAACGTATTTCGGCAATGGATGGCGATGTATTATTCTACTTCACATTCGATAAAGGCAATGAGAAAAAAGGTTCTGAACTAGAAAAAGAATATATAAACGATCCTCTATTTAAAAACTTAAATGCAGTAAAGAACGGAAAAGCATACAAAGTTGACGACGTTATTTGGAATACAGCTGGCGGTGTAATGGCTGCTAACTTGCTACTAGACGACATTGAAAAACGCTTCGTTAAATAAATTTATTCTAACCAGCTCCCCTCTTTTATGGAGCTGGTTTTTTCATTTCACTGAAGTGTCACATTATTTCATTTTGTATTTTTATTCCCAATATGTTATATTATAAAAGTAAATAGAATATATTTTCTCTATATCAGAATAAATATTTTAATCTAAATTTTCTGATTAATCACTATTTTAAATTCGTTTAGAATTCAATTACTACATTTGAAAACGCTTATTATCGAGTTTTCAGGGCAAAATACAATAACGGTTGAAGAAAATAGAACTTTTTTAGAAATTTTCTTTCTATTTCCATATAATTCTATTGACTTCTAAATATTTTGTAAATTAAAATGATTACATAAATATCCGTTATACAGGATTAGGGGGAAACAAAAATGGATGCAGCTTTAAAATTAGACAAAGCTGGAGAGCAACAATCACCAAAAAAACATCCACCAGGGTTATACTTGTTGTTCTTTACAGAAGCATGGGAAAGATTTAGTTATTACGGAATGCGTGGCTTATTAGTTCTTTATTTAACAACGAGCTTAGTAAGCGGCGGTTTAGGCTTTGATAAAGCAGTTGCAGTTCAAATTTACGGTATTTTCACAATGCTTGTATATTTCACACCTATTATTGGTGGCTGGTTAACTGACCATTTCATTACGAAACGACACGCCATTACTATTGGCGGTATCATTATGGCGATTGGTAACTTCGTACTATTTTCAATGAATACGAAAACTGGACTATTTTTAGGATTAGGATTATTAGTTATCGGTAACGGATTCTTCAAACCAAATATTTCGACTTTATTAGGTCAATTATATAGCGACAACGATTCTCGTCGTGATAGTGCCTTCACTATCTTCTACATGGGAATCAACTTAGGAGCTCTTATCGCTCCATTCATTTGCGGTTACTTCGCAGATTACAGATACGGTTTCTTAACAGCTTGTATCGGTATGATTATTGGGCAGATTGCATTTAACTTATTAGCACCTCGTTACTTGGGATCAGCTGGAACAACAGTTGTGGGTAAAAAATCTAAAGAACAAAATGCAAAAGCTGTTGAGAAAAAACCTTTAACACCACAAGAGAAAAAACGTACTGTTGCAATTTTAATTTTAACTTGTTTCGTTGTATTCTTCTGGGCAGGATTTGAACAAGCTGGTAGTTCTTTAACACTTTACACAGATAAGTTCGTAGATCGTACAATTGGTGGATTTACAATTCCAACACCTTGGTTCCAATCTGTAAACCCATTATTCATTATCTTATTAGCATTACCAGTTTCTGCATTATGGATTAAACTTTCAAAAACAAAAAATGGTGATTTAAAAATCCCTACAAAAATGGCTTTTGGTATGATTTTACTAGGAGTCGGGTACTTAGTTTTAACTTTAGCTGTTCTAAAAACTGGTAGCGATGAAGGTAACATTACAATGAAAGCAAACTTACTATTCATTGTATTCACTTACATGTTCCACACAATCGGTGAACTATTCTTATCACCAATTGGATTATCTATGGTAAGTGCAATCGCTCCTGTTAAATTAGCATCATTATTAATGGGTGTATGGTTAGCTGGTACTGGCTTTGCAAACTTATTAGCAGGACAATTAGCTGCTTTCACTCAATCTTTAGGATATTTAGAAGTATTTGCAAGCATCGGTGTTATCGTAATCGTACTAGGATTAGTACTTCTTATGTTCTCTAAGAAAATTGCACATATGATGGAATAACAAAAAGACGCTTCTAAAATTAGAAGCGTCTTTTTTATTATTTTTCCTCTAAAGCCGTCACGTCCACATGAACGCTCTCACCAGGATTAGATACGTCATACACTTGGGCACTCCCCTTCTGCTCATCACAGCTCTCAATCCATACTGGTACGCCCTCATATGTAACGTCAATTCTACTTGAAGAAGATAAGATTTGTTTCACACGTTGCACATCCATACTACTATCCCTCCTTTTGCTTACTACACTCCTTTGTATTTTTTCTTTTCCTTTTAGAATATATTCCGTAAGGCAGCATGTTGATTGATAGTCATTTCTTCCTCACATGTTAATATTTACTCTATCGCTACCTTTCTGACAAATAAAAAAAGACGTATATTCCACACGTCTTTTTCCATAATATTCAAATTTTAAGAAAATAATGTTTTTACTACTGCACTTACTTTATCATTATGGATTTGATAATACACTTCTAATCCTCGTCTCTCAAAGCGTACTACCTTATTTTGCTTTAACTTCGTTAAATGTTGTGAAACCGTTGATTGCGGAATTTCTAATACTTCCTGTAGTTGTGTTACATTACACGTTCCACGTTGCATTAGTTCCATTACTAGGCGTAGACGCAACGGATGCGCTAACGCTCTTAACATTTGTACATCTTCTTCTGAAATACGACATTCGAATTGATTTTGGCTCATAAAGTTCCCCTCATTTTCGTTTTTATTTTCTTTTTATTTATTTATATATCTGTTCTTATATTTCCTGTTACGACATAACTTTATCAACCTATAACGCTGAAAATTTTTTCCACCTTGATCAGCATAGAATTCAGGAAAAAATCCTTACTGATTTTGAATATTATACTATATGATATAACGAAAAAGCAAAACAAAGGGCTACAAATACTTTGCTTGCAAACGTTGTTTTATCAGGCTTTTTGTTATATTTTCACCTCATTGAAACGCAAAGTAATGATATTGTAAAATACCGTCTATAATTGATAAACTTCCGTAAAGTAGTTGGAGTATACTTAACCTCTTTGTTACACTAAAAGGAATTTTCAGTAAAAAGAGATGCTCTAGTATTAAGAATTTGCTTCTTATTTTTTATTCATATTACATTTGGCTGGAATGTTATTCAAAACCTCATAATGAAATAAACCACTCCTTCCTCCACTAGATCAAACAGGACAGATATGTGCAATATATCAAACTTTATATTCGATACAAAAGACGGCATCTACTATACACCTATTGGGACAATGACATATGAACAAAATACTCACTGAATAAAGTTTCACTTTAAAAAAAGCACTCAAATACATTTAAGTGCGCTTTTTGTCTACTTTATGAACAAAGCTTTCTTTTAACACTATTATGGAATAATTATACTTTTTTACGTTGACAATAGTGTTGAAGGAGAATATACTAAGCATGTAAGTTGATTGTGAATTATTTCACAAATAATGTGAATTTCTTCACATATAATAGATAGGAGTTGTCATTATTATGAGTACTTGGACACAAATTTATGACCCATTAAACAACATTTGGTTATCTGCACTAATCGCAGCACTTCCAATTTTCTGCTTCATCATTTGTTTAATGGGACTCAAAATGAAAAGTTATATCGCTGGTCTTTACAGTGTGATTGTCGCTATTATTCTTGCTATATTTGTTTATAAAATGCCAGCAACTGTAGCTGTAGCATCTGCCGGATTCGGTGTTTTATCTGGATTTTATCCAATTTGTACTATCGTTATCGCAGCAATTTTCCTTTACAAATTAACTGTTAAAACAGAGCAATTCAACATCATTCGCGATAGTATTTCCAGCATTACAAATGATCAACGTTTACAAGTATTATTAATCGCTTATTCTTTCGGTGCTTTCTTAGAAGGCGCAGCTGGTCTAGGGGTTCCAGTTGCTATTACAGCTGCATTACTTGTAGGTATGGGATTTAACCCATTAAAAGCAGCAGGTATTTGTTTAGTAGCTAACATCGCTGGTGGTGCTATGGGGGCTATGGGTATTCCAGTTACTGTACCAGCACAATTAACTGAACTTGATGCATTAACTATAGGTCGTCAAACTGTTCTTATTTTACCATTCATTAGCATTATTTTACCTTTCTTACTTGTTTCCATGGTCGATGGAATTAAAGGTATTAAAGAAACTTGGCAAGGTATTCTTGTAAGTGGTGTTTCTTTCGCAGTTACTCAGTTCCTTGTAACTTACTTCTTAGGTGCAGAACTTACTAATATTTTCGCAGCCGTTGTAAGTATGATCTCTCTTGCATTATTCTTACGTGTTTGGCAGCCAAAATCTTCTGCTACAGAAGAAAAACAAGAAGAAAAAGAATCTCATACATTCAATCAAATTTTATATGCTTGGTCTCCATTCGTATTCTTAACTGCATTCGTAACAATCTTTAATTTAAAACCGATTAAAGCGTTATTTGCTCCGGATGGTGCACTAGCAAACTTAGTATTTAACATTCAATTCCCTGGTCTTCATAATATGGTTATGAAAACTACACCAATTACAAAAGCTGATACACCTTTCGCAGCTGTTTTCAAATTTGATGTATTCTCATCTACAACTACTGCAATCGTATTAGCAATTATCGTGTCACTTATCGTTTACCGCGTAAAAGGTAAAATGATTAAAGAACTAATCGTTGAAACAATTAAAGAATTAAAAGCTCCAGTATATACAATTTGTAGCGTTATCGCTTTAGCTTACGTAGAGAACTACTCTGGTATGTCATCTACACTTGGACTTGCATTCTCTTCTACTGGTAATGCATTCCCAGTTCTTTCTCCAATCTTAGGATGGATTGGCGTATTCATTACAGGATCAGTAGTATCAAGTGGTTCATTATTCGCACCGCTTCAAGCAGTAACTGCAGATCAATTAAACATCGTTCCTTCTACACTCGTTGCATTAAACGTAGTAGGTGGTACAATGGCGAAAATGGTTTCACCACAATCTGTAGCAGTTGCTTGTGCGGCAGTTGGACTAGTTGGTAAAGAGTCTGCTCTATTTAAAACAGCAATGAAATATAGCTTAATCTTCTTAGCAGTTATTAGCTTACTTCAATTAAACGCTGTATTTAATATCTTTTAAAAAATAAAACACCGATCCAAATGGATCGGTGTTTTTTACATTACATTTTTTTATCTCGCATTAACGTGGGATGCTCCCCACTGATTAAAGTTTCACTTTATCCTTTAATAAAGAAGCTCCAGCAATTTCAGGGTGAGTCATTTCGAATGGATCTAAAATAATATCCAATTCTTCTTCTGTCAGTACGCCATGTTCTAAACATAACTCCCTAACAGATTTTCCTGTTTCAATTGCTTCACGTGCAATACGAGATGCTGCTTCATAACCAATGTGAGGGTTAACTGCTGTAATAATTCCAACACTTTTCTCAACATATTGCTTCAGCAATTCTTCATTTGCTGTAATTCCTTTAATACAGTATTCACGGAATACACGGAATCCGTTATTCATAATACTAATAGATTGAATTAAATTAAATACAAGCACAGGCTCCATTACGTTTAATTCTAATTGTCCTGCTTCTGATGCCAAGCAAATTGTATGATCATTACCAATTACTTGAAAAGCAACTTGATTAATTACTTCTGCCATAACTGGATTTACTTTACCTGGCATAATAGATGAACCTGGTTGGCGTGCAGGCAATTGAATCTCTGCTAATCCGACACGTGGCCCAGACGCCATAATACGAAGATCGTTTGCAATTTTAGACATATTCATCATACATACTTTTAATGCCGCAGATACTTCTGTGTATGCGTCTGTGTTTTGCGTTGCATCAACTAAATGCTCTGCGCCGACAAGTGGGAATCCGCTAAATGTTCGTAAATGTTTTACCACTTGTTCAATGTACGTAGGATTTGCATTTAATCCCGTACCAACAGCTGTCGCCCCCATATTCACTTCATATAAATGTTGACGAGACTGTTTAATTCTTTTTATATCACGCGCAAGCACGCGGCTATACGCTTCAAATTCTTGTCCAAGGCGAATTGGCACTGCATCTTGCAAATGTGTGCGTCCCATTTTAATGACGTGATCGAACTCTTTTGCTTTTGTACGGAAAGCAGCATGAAGTTCTTCCATTGTAATAAGAAGCTCTTCTAACATCATAAGAGTTGCAATATGAATTCCCGTTGGAAACGCATCATTTGTTGACTGAGCCATGTTCACATGCGTGTTTGGGCTAATTTTCGCATACTCACCTTTTTTGTATCCCATACGTTCTAATGCTCTATTCGCAATTACTTCATTTGTATTCATATTAATGGAAGTTCCAGCACCGCCTTGAATTGGATCCACAATAAATTGATCATGGAACTTTCCATCAACAATTTCTTGTGCTGCTTCCGCAATTTCTTGCCCAATATCTTTAGCTAAATAACCGGTATCCATATTCGCAAGTGCCGCCGCCTTTTTCACAATTGCCATTGCCGTAATGAGTGACGGATGAATGCGATATCCTGTAATTGGAAAGTTTTCTACGGCACGTAATGTTTGTACACCATAATAAGCTACACTTGGTACTTCCTTTTCACCTAAAAAATCTTTTTCTATACGTATATCCTTCGTTGCTATCATTTGCATCACCTATACTTTTTTCATTCTAAATCCTTATCTAAAAAATCCGCCATCTTAAAATACGAGTATTATTCAGAAGAATTTTTCAGTATCCACCTTCACTATATAGTACCTCTTTTGAAAGCGCAAACATTTAATTTTCTATATATCCTTTTTATTAAAGTTTATAGAAAATCATTCTTCTACTTTCTTTATCTCCACTCGTTTAATTTGATGCATATCCTTTTCAAGGACTTTAAAATAAAAGCCATGTTTCTCAATAACATCCCCTTCAGCAACGACTTGTTTTTGTACCATGATCCAACCACCAATTGTATCTACATCATCTGCAACCAAATGTATGCCAAATAAATCATTTACTTCACTAATAAGCACTTTTCCCTCTACAATTTTACATCCTTCGCTTATGTGTTCGATAGGCGGGTGTTCATCTTCATCGTATTCATCTCGAATTTCTCCAACAATTTCTTCTAAAATATCTTCTAGCGTGACAATGCCTGCTGTACCACCATATTCATCATATAATACAGCTAACGGAATTCGCCTTCTTTGCATTTGTAATAGCAAATCATGAATTGGGATATTTTCTAATACTTCAATAACTGGCCTTGTATATGGTGTAATCGAGCACTCTTCCTCTCGATTACCATCCATATAACGAATAAATAAATCTTTTACATTAACCATTCCAATAATCTCATCTTTATCTTCACCAAATACAGGATATCTCGTATATTTTTCTTGCGCAATTACTGTAATATGCGTTTCAAACGGCTCGTCCTCATATAATCCTACAACTTCCGTACGAGGTACCATAATTTCCTTTGCTACTCTATTATCGAATTCAAAAATATTATTTACGTATTTAAATTCCCTTTGATTAATCTCTCCGCTCTCATAGCTCTCCGATAAGATTAACCTTAATTCTTCTTCTGAAT
Organism: Bacillus cereus group sp. BceL062; assembly: GCF_051780025.1. Taxonomy (NCBI): domain Bacteria; kingdom Bacillati; phylum Bacillota; class Bacilli; order Caryophanales; family Bacillaceae; genus Bacillus; species Bacillus cereus group sp. BceL062. The sequence continues at coordinate 125,317 of NZ_JBPWGY010000012.1, forward strand.
GAGCTACTTCATGTTCAGAAGCTGGATGTAATCCAAATAAACCTGTTACAAGCCTTGCCGAACCATTTAAGGCCCAAATAAACGGATACATAACTCGGTAAAAATAAATAAGTGGCTTCGATAATAATAAGCTAACTTGCTCTGACCTTTGTATAGCTAATGTTTTTGGGGCAAGTTCCCCAATAACAACATGTAAAAATGTAATCACCGCAAAGGCAATAATAAATGAAATTGTACTAGCAATTGCAGGAGATAATTGTAACTTTAAGAACAATGGCTCGAGTAAATGTTTTATAGTTGGCTCTCCTAACCACCCGAGCCCTAATGCAGTAATCGTAATACCTAACTGACATGCTGATAAATACTCATCTAAATTTGCAGTTACTTTTTTAGCAGCCAATGCACCTCGTCGTTTTTCAGTAACGAGTTGATCAATGCGACTGCTACGCACCTTAATAATTGCAAACTCAACAGCCACAAAAAAAGCTGTTAATGCAATAAGAATGGCTACCATCAATAATTTTAAAATATCCACATATGTCCTTTAGCTTTCTTAGCTAAAGTTACACCTCCTTTTAAAAAGAAGTTTCACTTTAGTTTCTTCAATTATTAGAAAGCAACCCTATATAAAATTCACCAATTTTCAAACCTCATATAATTCTAAAGGTAAACCGTCAGGATCTTGGAAAAAGACGAATTTCTTCCCCGTTATTTCATCAATACGTATCGATTCCGTCTCAACACCACATTGATTTAAATGCGTCACAGCTTCTTCTATATTTATAACTGCAAATGCTAAATGTCTAAGGCCAGCTGCTTCTGGAAAACTTGGGCGCTCAGGCGGACTTGGAAATGAAAATAATTCTATTTGATACTCTTCTCCTACACATAAATCCAACTTATAAGAATCGCGTTCCTTTCTATATACTTCATTTATAACTTTAAAACCTAATATTATAGTATAAAAATTTTTTGACACTTCATAATTCGAACAAATAATTGCAACGTGATGCACTTTACATATATTCATGATTTCTCTATTCCTTTCTTTACCAAAGATGCATATTCTCCCTTGAAATGAAAAACATATATAGCAGAACATCTCTTTTAGGGGGCTTACTATGAAATTTATCACTTTTTTTGTCGGACTTATCGTCGTTTTCTTCCTTGCTTATATTGCTAGCAATAATAAGAAACACATTAAATTCAAACCTATTTTCATCATGCTTATTATACAGTTAATTTTAACCTATTTATTATTAAATACAGAAATTGGTCTCATACTTATTCGGTTCATTTCCAGCCTTTTCACAAAGCTACTCGAGTATGCTGCTGATGGTATAAACTTTGTGTTTGGCGGTCTTGCAAATAAAGGTGAGATGTCATTTTTCCTTACTGTATTATTACCGATTGTCTTTATTTCCGTCTTAATTGGTATATTACAACATTTCAAAATACTACCATTTTTTATTCATTGGATTGGTTTCTTTCTTAGCAAGATAAATGGTCTTGGGAAATTAGAATCTTACAATGCCATCGCTTCCGCTATTGTCGGCCAATCAGAAGTTTTTATTACGGTAAAAAAGCAATTAGCACAAATTCCAAAACACCGTCTTTATACACTTTGTGCATCAGCCATGTCAACAGTATCTATGTCTATCGTAGGTGCCTATATGACGATGATTGAACCTAAATATGTAGTAACCGCACTCGTTCTCAATTTATTTAGCGGTTTTATTATCATACTCATCATTAACCCTTACGACGTTAAAGATGAAGAAGATATTTTGGAAATAAAAGGTGAAAAGCAAAGTTTCTTTGAAATGCTTGGCGAATATATTCTTGATGGTTTCCGGGTAGCCATTGTCGTTGGCGCCATGCTCATCGGATTCGTAGCATTGATTAGCTGCATTAATGACCTATTCCTCATTATATTCGGCATCACTTTTCAGCAATTAATCGGCTACGTATTTGCACCTATTGCATTTCTTATCGGTGTACCAAGTTCTGAAATTGTCGCAGCTGGTAGCATTATGGCAACGAAGCTTGTAACGAATGAATTTGTAGCAATGATGGATCTTAGTAAAATTTCCAATAGCCTTTCTCCCCGTACAGTTGGTATCATTTCTGTTTTCCTCGTTTCTTTTGCCAACTTTTCTTCTATTGGAATTATTTCCGGTGCAGTAAAAGGGTTAAACGAAGACCAAGGAAATGTTGTGGCAAGGTTTGGGCTTAAATTACTATATGGAGCTACTCTCGTTAGTATTTTATCTGCAATTATCGTAAGTATTATGTTGTAATTAGGTAAAATTTTATCATTTTCTTATCCCTATCTTTTGTATACAATAACGAATAGGTGTCTTATAAAGTGAAACTTTACTCAGAGGGGACTATCCCCCTCTGAGTATTAGCCTTCACCAATCGGGCTTTTACGGGCAGTTAACTCCCACCTAACTTCCTTGCATTCGCTGGACTTTGAGGTGGGAGTTTTACTGCCCGTTAATGCGGGATAAATAATCAAGACATCTATTTTTTATACATGTACAATCGCTTTTATTTAGCGTAAAATATTTTTTATGTGTTTTAATACACCTAGATGTATACACTTTGATAGTTTTAAAGGAGAAAAAATGATGAAATCCGACACAAACAACAATATGCGAGCCAAAAAAGGACGCTCAAAGAAAAAACGCCTACTTTGGTTCCTTCTTATTCCATTACTAATTGTAGCACTTGGAGCAGGAGGTTACTCCTTCCATATATACAGTAAAGCAAAATCCATTTTAAATAACGCTTATTCTGAACTAGGTCGAGGAGATAAATCCAACAAACGTGAAAAAGCAGTTAAACCTATGACTGATAACATTTCCGTACTTATTATGGGTGTTGATGAAAGTGATATTAGAGAAAAAAATTATGGAAAAGCAACTCGTACGGATGCGCTATTACTTGCAACAATTAATAAAAACGACAAATCCGTTAAACTTGTAAGCATTCCACGTGACTCACGCGTCTACATTAAGTCACGTGATAAATACGATAAAATTACACATGCACACGTATTCGGCGGTGTAGACAGCACGATTGATACAGTAGAGAACTTTTTAGACGTTCCTGTTGACTACTACGTAAAATTTAACTTTAAATCCTTTATCAAAATCGTTGATTCCCTTGGCGGTATTACTGTCGATGTTCCTGTTGAGTTTACAGAACAAAATAGTAAAGACGAAGCAAATGCAATTCATCTTAAAAAAGGACGTCAACATTTAAACGGAGAAGAGGCACTTGCACTAGCTAGAACTCGTCACATCGATAGCGATTATATGCGTGGTCAACGACAACAACTTGTTTTAGAAGCTATTGCCGAAAAAGCACTATCTCTTAATTCCATTAATAAAATCGGTGGCCTACTAGATGCTGTCGATAATGATTTAAAAACAAATTTAACTTTTGATGATATGATGACAATTGCAAAAAATTCAATGGATTCAAGTTTAAAAATGGACAAATTTCAAGTGGAAGGTACAGATAAATATATAGATGGTATTTATTATTACGTTCCAAACGAAAAAAGCGTCAATAATATATCGACAACACTTCAAGAACATCTCGGTGTTACGAATAAAAATGAGCATAAAAAATTATAATAAAAAGGCTGCTAGATTTTTCTAGACAGCCTTTTTATTATAATTTTCAACAAATTTTTCATGCATATTGTGACAAAAAGAGACAATTATTACAACAGTGTAACATTTTTTATAAAAACATTACACACACAGTGGAAATAATAGTATACTAGAACTTACATACTGTTATTTTCATCATTTTTATACAAAAAATGTAATACATATATTTATACACAAATTTCTGGGGGGAAATAAATGAAGCTAAGTAAAATACTGATCGGTTCTGCAATTGCAGGGGGCATATTACTTTGTGTAGGCGGTATTGGTGGATATCAATATGTATCCAAATTAAATAATCAATTAAATAACACCGCATTACCAAATACTACGTTTGAAGGTATTTCTCTTGCTGGAAAAAATAAAGCAGATATTCAAGCAATTATTAATCAAAAAATAAATGAATTAGATCAAAAATCCCTTACCTACATATTCCAAGATGATAAACAAACTTACATATGGAAAGATTTAGGTATAAATTATAAAGAGAAAGATCTTGTAAACAAAATCTTTAAAGAACAAGAAGGAAACGTAATGAGTCGTTACAAAATGCGGAAGCAAGCTGAAAACGATGAATTAAAACGTGACTATAAATTAACACCACAATTAAATACAACAGCTTATGAAACCTTTATAAAAGATAAATATAATGAAACATTAAAAAATCCTGTTAATGCAGAATTAAGTATTGAAGGCTCTACTGTAAATGTTAGTCAAAGTCAAAACGGAGAAAAAATTGATAAAGGCAAACTACGCGATTTAACAAACGAAGCTATTACTACTGGTAAATCAGATGTTACATTACCGGTTACATTAATAAAACCAGAACGTTCTACAGAAGATATACAGAAAATGGGGATTAAAGAAGTAATTGCTGAGTACTCTACTCCAATGGCTGGCCGTAATGGTAATCAATCCTTTAACGTAAATAAATCAGCTAATACTTTAAGTGGAGTTATTGTAGCACCTGATGAAACGTTTAGTTTTAATGGCCGTGTTGGTGTAACTGATGCTGCACATGGTTATAAATCTGCCGCAGTATATTCACAAGGTAAAGTTATACAAAGTGCAGGCGGAGGCGTTTGCCAAGTCAGTAGTACTTTATATAGCGCAGCTTTAAGGGCAGATTTAGGAATTGTTTCTCGAAGTAATCATTCTATGCCCGTAAATTATTTACCACTTGGGCAAGATGCAGCAGTGGCAGACTATGGTCCGGATTTAAAATTTAAAAACAATACAGGTAATCATATTTATATTCAAGCATTTTCAAATGGAGGTAGTATTACTACACGTATTTTCGGTACAAATACTGGTAAAAATGTTGAAGTTTCTTCTCAAGTAATTAGTAGAACTAATGATAAAATAACAGCGGTTACGTATAAAAAAGTAACACAAAACGGCGAAGTACTATCAAATGGACAAATTTCAAAAAGCGTATATAAAAGTGCCCCAAAACAATGAGATACTATCAAACGGACAAATTTCAAAAAGCATAAAGAAAAAGGCGTGATCTACTCACGCCTTTTTCTTTTGCAGTAATAGTAAAAAAGTTTCAAGATGATCCTTCGTTTCTTCTAAAGACCATATACGATTCCCTTGCTTCGCAGCCAGTACGCACGCTTCTTCCCACGCGTTCTTGTTCTTCATATATACTAATTCATCGCGTAATTTCAAAACAATTTCTTCATCTTCTTGCTCTATAAACTCTGCCATCACGCTTACTATTTCATCCTCATGAATACTTAACGTACAGTATGATTTAAGAAAGTATTGTAATGTCGTATACATATGTACTCCCCCTTCTTATTTGTCAGATGGATAAGAAGTAATAATCTTATATCCTAAATCTCCTGACTTATCTCTCGCTAAAACAGTAACAGTTTTTACTAACTTGTCTTTTACATTCATATTTTTCTTTATTACGGTTTTCCCAACCGGGAATGAATGAGTTGTATTTAATACGAGACGAGCCTCTTTAGAATTTTTTAACCAATCTTGAATTTCTTTATCATGTTGCTTCAAACTATCTTTTACAGCTTTCGTCGCTGTTTCTTTATCATAGTATGTACTTGCCGCTGATACTTTATCTGTCTTCAAACGATTCTTCAAATCCTCTTCTGATTTTCCTACATGCCTTTCAATCGTATGACCATTTTTAGGCGGCCCTTCCATTTCATCTAAAATATTATCACTAATTTTTTCTACTGACGTACCTTGATTCCCTGTTTGTTTCTCAGTTTTTTGTTCTTTTCCTGCACATCCACTTAAGATCAGCATCAATGCCAGTAAACTACTGAAGAAAAGACTATTTATTCGTTTCATCATATCACCTCTTCCATGATTATTATCGTAACTTCACTAAAAGTCAATTTCACAACGAAAAAACACATACATTTTTTAAACCCTTCAGCTATTTTGCTATGTTTACCACTCTATTTTCATCAAACCACTGTTTTTCACCTAATTTAAAATATACCCCTATGATTTTCTAATTATTTCCCGAATTAAAACACCATTTAAAACACTGCATAAACTCTTTAAAAATAGGGTTTATGTAGTGCTTTTCAATAAATTAAAATATACCCCCATTTTTATATACCCAATACCTATATAAGGTATACAAACGCCGTTCTGTCAACGTTTTCTACATTATGTAAATTTCTCCTTGCCTATCCATTCGAAATATGGTGTAATGCAAAAAAAGATAAAGGATTTTATAATATGGCAGAAACGATTCAAAATTTCCTAACAGAATACTATTCAATCGCAATTCCACTTAGTATCTTAATCAATATCATCATCAGTCTTTTAGGTTTTATCCCTAGCATCTTTTTAACCGCCATTAATATACAGCTATTTGGCGTTACAAATGGCACACTCATTTCGATCGCAGGCGAAGCATTAGGGGCTATTATCTCGTTTTATATTTATCGCATAGGCCTTCAAAAGTTCACTCACGATAAAGTAAATAAGTATCCAAAGGTAGAGCGTCTTCTTTATGTAGAAGGTAGAGAGGCCTTTCTACTCGTTCTATCGTTTCGATTGATACCTTTCATCCCATCAAGTATCGTGACTTTATTTGCAGCTCTAGGGAAAATGTCATTACTCTCCTTCGGTATTGCCAGTACAATAGGTAAAATACCGGCCTTATTGATTGAAGTATATTCGGCATATCATGTTATGAATGGAACAAATGAAGCGAAGTGGATTGTAACAATCGCAGGTTGCATTGGATTGTTCTATTTGTGGAAAAAATGGAGAAAAAAATAAAGAAGGAGCCTATGCTCCTTCTTTATTTTTGAAGTATTTTATTAATATCTATCCCTTAAATCCTTAGTTTACACCAACAGCACTAAATGATTGCTTCACTGCATTTACTTCTGCAGAGCTAGCACCATATAAATCCGCTGCAGCTTGTACTGCACCAGCACGAGCTTGACTAAATGTAGTAGATTGCGTGAAATATTGTGTATTTGCACGGTAGTAAATCGCACCTAATTTATCTTTACCAATACCAGTTACAGTTACACCAGAATGCGTACCGCCATTTGCTAATAAATAAGCTTGCTTGTTAATAATACCACTGTTCGTATGAACCCCACCGTTATCACTAGTACCAGTGTAACGCTTAGAATAATGGTCTGGGTCACCATATTTCGCTGGATCACTCATAGAGCGAAGTGCATCTCCTGCTTTACCAGGCGTGTAAATATCTTCACCAATTTCCCAATCTGGATTACGATTATCATAGTATTCTACTAAAGTACCAAAGATATCAGAAATTGCTTCATTTAGCGCTCCTGATTCATTTTGATAAATTAAATCCGAGCTATTTTCCGTAACAGCATGCGTTAATTCGTGACCAATTACATCAATTCCACCAGATAATGAAGTGAATGTTACACCATCACCATCTCCGTATACCATTTGTGAACCGTTCCAGAATGCATTATTATACTTACTTCCGTAATGAACTGTTGATTTTAATGGTGCTCCTGCATCATTAATAGAGTTTCTATTAAATGTAGCTTTATAATAATCATATGTTCTACCAGCATAGAAATGAGCATCTACTGCTGCTGCATCATACGCTGCATTGAAAACATTATCTGCATCTGCCCATAATGTTCCCGGTAATGTTGAACGATTTTTCGCATCATATGTGAAAATTGTTGCCCCGCGCGTATTATCTTGCAAGTAGTAAGATGACCCAGATAACGTTGTATTAAGCGATTTCGTATCTCCTAATACACCTTTACCAGTTCCCACTTTATTCGTTCCTGTTACTGGCTTTGCAGCAGCTTTTGCTTCCTGTTTAGGAGCATCTTGCTTAACTGGTGACTTATCTTCATTTGTTACATGATCAAGTTTATTATATTTATTTAACACTTTGCCGCTGTCTGCTTCAATGAAATAGTAGTAGTTTCCTGGGCTTGGATCTAAGAAGTTTAGATTTACAACATATGCATATGTTGTTTCTTCACCGTTTTGATATACATATAAGTCCGCTTTTGGTTCTACCTCATATTTCGGTGTTACACCTAAATCTTGCTGCGCGATTGCAATCGCTTTTGCGCCTTCAATCTTATTTTTATTTTTCAACTTTGCTTTCTTGTCTAAATCAGGTGCAACTGTTCCAGACAATACTTTTAAAGAACCATCTTTACTTACGTGAGCTACTTGAGTAGAACCCCATACAGGTACTCCTTCGTAAACTTGTTGCATACGTACTACTGTTGAATCAGTTACAGCATCTTTTTTCACTTGTTTCACTTTGAAAGAATCTTGCGCACTCTTTTCCCCTAGCTTATAATCACCTTTTGCTGCATTTAAATAATCAAACACAACAGATTCCGCTTTCTTGCCAGTTGCTCCAGTTAGATCACCAGAAATAAACTCAGGCGACTTCACTGTCTCATTGTACTTCTTCGTAGAGAGCACATTTTTTGAATCTGCAAACGCAGAGCCTGTCCCTCCAAATGTAGTAACTGCCATTCCTGCCGCTAACACTAACGCTAAACTTTTCTTTTTCATGAACCTTCCCCCTAATAAAAATTTTTTTGAAAAAGAGTAGTTTCATATTAGCATTATGTTTCCACTATTAATATACTAAAAATTCAAATAATTATTTTCTCAAGTTTTGTAGAATTTTGAGGAACAAATATTGAAAAAACCCTTTCCGTTGGGAAAGGGTTTTTTTTATAAATTAATTTGTTCAACTGTTTTAGCTTCTTGCCCTAGAGTATCCGGCTTCCAAGCATACTGAATATCCAATACTACAGCTGCAATTGCCATAACCACAAATGTTCCTGCAATTAACTTTTTCATACTATCCCTCCTCTTTATTCTTCTAATAAAGTAATTGCTAATTTATAATAGCGATTACTTTCTTTAAAATCTGAGCATTCTTCTAAGTATTCAGCTAGTTCTAAGTATACTTTCTTTAAATCTTTTATATTTTCCTCTGTTTTAAAGAAAGGAACTACTTCTGTTTCTAGAAATTTTTTATAGAGGTCTCTTTCTTCAAAATATTTATATCTTAAATTTAACAATAAATATAACATCCCTTTGTATCTCTCATCTTTCCTTGCAGCAAGGATACCTTTTTCAATCCATTCAGCCGCTTCCTCAAGTTCTCCTAATTGAATACACTGCAACGAGAGCTCATACATGGCATCAATATAATTCATATCCTCTTCTTTTTTATATTTTAAGCATTCTATATAATACTCTTTCGCCTTGGCATAATTTTTTTGTCGGTAGTACAGATAACCAATATTATTTAAAGCAATAGAAAGAATATTATCTTTATCAGCAAAAGAAGTTGCTTCTCTTATGATATGATTATAGATTTCCATAGCTTCATTATATTGTTTTTTTCTAGTATAACTAAACGCAATTAAAAACTTACAATTAATTATATTTCTAAATTTATATTCGCTTTTAAAACCTTCTAATGCCACATTAGCAAAGTATAATGTCATATGATCTATTTCCATCTGACTATATGTCAATGCTAAATTATAATATATTCCTGTTTCATAATATCCTAACTCTTTCGCCATCGATTCTGTTTTTAACAAATACTCTAACGCTTGCGTATATTTGTACTGCACAGAATATAATAATGCCTTATTATACGTATATAACATCTTCTGAAAAGGCGAGTATTTCTTATACACTTTCTTCAATCCGTCCAATTCTTCTTCAACAGCAGGGAGATCCCGCTTCATCATTAAATAACGTGTATACAGCAGTTTATAATAATTTATAATTTCAAAATCCAAAACATGCTTCATTTCACCTTGCAACTCTTCATATATGCGTTCTACTTGTTGCTTGTCCAAATGAACTAGTGCATTCAACCATTCATCCAGCTTCCCCTTCACATCTTCTTCTACATCTCTTAAATCCGTTACAGCAATCTCTAATCTTGCGCAGAGCAATTGTAGAATTTCTTCTGATGCTTCGATCTTTCCATTTTCGATCTTACTTAAGTATGAGACAGAACAAATGCCCTGACATAATTCTTCTTGTGTCATTTTTTGCTGTAGCCGTTTATAAAAGACTTGTTTGCCTATTTTTTCTAATGTTTGTTGCATTGTCCTCCTCCATTCTCATTACCCCCATTACTCTAATAATACATAAAATCTAAAGAAATATAAATTGATAAATGTTAATTTTCTAAAAAATATGCATTATTTCATTTTTTTCTCTCTTGACTTCACATCAATATCTCTTCTTTGCTACGAACGTCGTAAAATTGGTATACTATAACCAAATTACGGAGGTGTTTTCGCAATGAATTATTATAAAGACGATAGTTATGCCTTACATACAGATTTATATCAAATCAACATGGCTTATACATATTGGAAAGATGGTATTCATAATCGCCGTTCTGTTTTTGATTTATATTTTCGAAAGCTTCCATTTGAGAATGGCTACGCTGTTTTTGCTGGTCTTGAAAAAATTGTAGAGTACATAGAAAATTTCAGTTTTACCGAGAGCGATATCGCTTATTTAGCAGAATTACAATTTGAAGAAGAATTCCTTCATTATTTACAAAATATGAAATTCACTGGGGTCATTCGTAGTATGCAAGAAGGTGAAGTTGTATTCAATAACGAGCCTTTATTACGTGTTGATGCACCACTCGGTGAAGCACAAATTATTGAAACTGCCCTTTTAAACATTGTGAATTACCAAACATTAATTGCAACAAAAGCTGCTCGTATGAAGCATGCTGCAAATAACGATGAACTTTTAGAGTTTGGCACAAGACGTGCTCATGAATTTGATGCTGCCCTTTGGGGAACACGCGCTGCCTTTATTGGCGGTTTCTCATCTACAAGCAACGTTCGTGCTGGAAAACGCTTCGGGATACCTGTAGCCGGCACACATGCTCACTCTTTCGTTCAAGCGTATCGCGATGAATATGTCGCGTTTAAAAAATACGCTGAAACTCATAAAAAATGTGTCTTTCTCGTCGATACATATGACACATTAAAATCTGGTGTTCCAAATGCGATTCGTGTTGCAAAAGAATTTGGAGATCGTATTGATTTCTATGGCATTCGTCTTGATAGTGGTGATATGGCTTATTTGTCTAAAAAGGCAAGAATATTACTAGATGAGGCTGGGTTTACAAATACAAAAATTATCGCTTCTAGCGATTTAGATGAATACACAATTATGCACCTTAAATCTCAAGGAGCAAAAATTGACGTATGGGGTGTTGGAACAAAATTAATTACATCCTTTGAACAACCAGCATTAGGGGCTGTTTATAAACTAGTTGCGATTGAAGATACTGACGGGAAATTAAATGACACGATTAAAATTTCATCTAATCCTGAAAAGATTACAACTCCAGGGCTTAAACGAATTTATCGTATAGTCAACAGGGTTAATAATCATGCTGAAGGCGATTATATTGCGTTAGATTCTGAAGAGCCTGAAAAAGAAGAACGCTTAAAAATGTTCCACCCTGTTCACACATATATAAGTAAATTCGTAACAAACTTTGAAGCACGTGAACTGCATAAAGACATTTTCGTTAACGGTGAAAGAACATACGAACTACCAAGTATATTAGATATTCAAAAGTATAACGAACAGAGTCTCGCTCTATTTTGGGAAGAATACATGCGAACTTTAAACCCCGAAGAGTATCCTGTGGATTTAAGCCAAGAGTGCTGGGATCATAAAATGAATTATATTCAAACTGTTCGTGAACAAGTTGAAAAAAACATCCAAAAATAAACAGAGAAGTTTCCTCCTTCTCTGTTTTTTCAATACTATATGGATATTTGTAAAAAATATATTAAAATAACAAGGTGAATATTTTTTATTTGTAAAATTTAATATTACGTTATTAAAAACTAAAATAATATTTGATATTATTTTATTGAGTCCCTTTCAACAAAATAACCGATAAAAAAGAGGACGCAATTGCGTCCTCTTTTTTATAAATCTTTCACTCTTAGTACACGCATTGCATTTAATACTGCAATTAACGTCACACCCACATCTGAGAAAACAGCTTCCCACATTGTCGCTATACCAAAAGCACCAAGTAATAAAACTAATCCTTTTACACCTAATGCAAATATAATATTTTGCCATACAATGCTTCTTGTGCGTTTTGCAATTTTAACAGCTGTTGCAATTTTGGAAGGTTCATCAGTCATTATAACGATATCTGCAGCTTCAATCGCTGCATCCGATCCTAAGCCACCCATAGCAATACCAACGTCCGCTCGTGCTAATACTGGCGTGTCGTTAATACCATCACCAACGAAAGCAACTTTTTCTTTTCCACGCTTAGCCGCATCAATTTTTTCAATCTCTTCTACTTTTTGTTGTGGTAGTAGTTCTGCGTGAACTTCATCTAAACCTAATTCTTTTCCAACAGCTTCACCAACTGCTTTTGCATCCCCAGTTAACATCACTGTCTTCTTGATACCTAGTTCTTTTAACTTTTGAATCGCTTGTTTTGAATCCTCTTTTACCTCATCTGAGATAACAATATAACCTGCGTATTTACCATCTACAGCAACGTGAACTAATGTACCTACTGTTTCTGGTTGCTTAAATTCAATATTTTCTTTTCTCATTAATTTAACATTACCTGCGAAAATTTCTTTTCCTTGTACTTTTACAACTGTACCATGACCAGAAATTTCACTATAGTCTTCAATAGCATTTTCATCGATTGATTTTCCATATGCATTTCGAATAGATTGTGCAATTGGATGATTTGAATATACCTCTGCAAACGCTGCATACTCTAACAGTTCTTCACTAGTAGTACCTTCACTTGGCTCCATTTTTGTAACTTTAAAGACACCTTTTGTTAATGTACCTGTTTTATCAAAGACGATATATTTCACATCATTCAATGCTTCTAAATAGTTACTTCCTTTTACTAAAATCCCACTTTTGGATGCACCACCGATACCTCCAAAGAATCCAAGAGGAATGGATACGACTAACGCACATGGACAAGAGATAACTAAGAATACTAACGCTCTATAAATCCACTCGGAGAATGTAGCACCTTCTAAAATAAGCGGTGGAATAAACGCCATGATCGCTGCTGTAATAACTACAACAGGAGTATAGTAGCGCGCAAATTTCGTAATAAAGTTTTCTGTCGGTGCTTTTTTACTACTTGCATTTTGAACTAAATCTAAAATTTTTGATACAGTAGATTCACCAAATTCTTTTGTAACTTCAATTGTTAATACACCATTTTGGTTTACAAAACCACTTAATACGTCATTACCAACTTCTACTTCACGCGGTACAGATTCACCTGTAAGTGCTGAAGTATCCATCATTGATGTTCCCTCGACTACTTTTCCGTCTAATGGTACTTTCTCACCCGGTTTTACGATAATATAATCGCCGATTTGTACATCTTCCGGTGATACTTGTTTCGTTTCATTTCCAACCTTTACATTCGCATAATCAGGGCGAATATCCATTAATGAAGTAATTGATTTTCGAGAGCGATTTACTGCAATACTTTGGAATAATTCCCCTACTTGATAAAATAGCATTACCGCAACAGCTTCTGAATATTGTTGAATTGCAAAAGCTCCTACAGTTGCAATTGCCATTAAAAAGTTTTCATCGAATACTTGGCCGCGAGTTATGTTTCTTACCGCTCTCCAAACAATATCTCCACCTATTAATAAATACGCAAGGACGAATAATGGAATTGTTATCATTTGTGGTAAATCAGCTAAGGCAGCAATTCCTGTCAAAATTCCACCGACTACTAATCGCCCTATCATCTTTTTCACATTTGCTTCACCATGATCGTGACTATGCCCGTGGTCATGGCCGCTCTTTTCTTCACGAACAACTTTCACATCTGGTTCTAACTTTTGAACGACATTCTTGATATCTTCTACAGTCGATTCTAACTCTCTTTTATTCGCAACTTCTACCCGTAATTTCTTTGATACGAAATCAACAGTTGCTTCTGAAACTGTCGGCATTTCCTTAATTTTATTTTCAATCTTCATTGCACAGTTCGCGCAATCTAAACCTTCTAATATAAAAACTTCTTTTGCAGCTTTATTTTTTTGCTCTTCTTGCACTTTAATATGTGGTTCTAACTTTGTAACAAGCTGTTTTGCTTCTGTCACAACTTCATTTTCTTTATTTTGTGCTGTTTCTAAAACCATCGTCTTTGTTGCAAAGTTTACAGAGCAAGAATTTACTCCTTCTATATTCCCAACGCCTTTTTCAATTTTCATTGCACAGTTCGCACAATCTAAACCTTCTAACATCAGTTTCTTTTTCACTAATGCTTCTGCCATCGTTCTCCCTCCTCGCGTTTTTATTCTTCCTCGTTTACGTGTTCAAACGCTTGCTCGAAGATATGAATTACGTGCTGGTCAGCTAACGAATAATAAACGACCTTTCCTTCTTTACGATTCTTTACAAGTTTCGCTTGCTTTAACACACGTAGCTGATGTGAAATAGACGATTGTGTCATTCCTAATAAATAAGCTAAATCACAAACGCACATTTCAGCTTCAAATAATGCATGTAATATTCTCGTACGCGTACGGTCACCTAATACTTTAAATAGTTCTGCTACTTTACTTAAACTTTCATCAGTCGGAATTGTTTGCTTCACTTGATCCACGACTTCCTCATGAATTACCGTTTGAGAACAAGTTTCCTGCGGTGTTTCTACTTTATTTTCAGCCATTATAGCTCACCTCTTTAATTGAACATATGAACAACTATTCATATATCTTATACTTTTATTATATGAGCGCCTACTCATATGTGTCAATAAAATCCGAAAGATTTTTTTGACAATTCCATTCACATTTCAACATATACATATCAATATTCTCCGCACCTATCATACTCTTCATACAAAAAGGATGCACGAAAACTATCGTGCATCCTTCTCTTATTTCCCCTACATTAGCTACCCGTAAAAGCCCGATTGTTGAAGGCTAATAATCAGCAGGAGATAAAGAACCCCCACTGATTAAATTTTCACTGCATCCACAATTAACGAAGCAAATTCTAATGTACCATCTTGATTTCTATGATCAAAACGTTTCGAGCGATAAATAAAACCATCTTTCTCATTCCAATCATTATAATGAAACTTACCATTCTCATCACAGTATTCTAAAATCCTAACTTGAAAACCTGCCGATTCAAACATGGACGTGATTGTTTTATAGTTATGAACGATTTTATGACTTGCTGCTGGATGATCTAATGGCCCTGGTCCACCTACTTGTACACCTTGCTGATATTCTTCATCTGGGAAAAATGCATCTGGCACTGCACAACGAATATATCCACCCTCCGTTAAAAACTCATAACAAATTTTTGCAGCTTCGATTCCTTCTTCGTACGATAAATGCTCCCATACATGTTCCGCTAAAATTGCTGATAAAGAATTAGGTTGAAATTTATCAAGCCAAGTTTCTCTTCGCAATAAATTTAATTCTTCTTCATTCGTATGTAACCAACCAGGGTTATTATTATACCCCTCTGCTCCAACAACCACTTTCGTTTCTAGCATTCCTCTTCCTCCCCTTTTTTCATATTCCGACATAAAAATTCGACAATTTAACATTTATTCCCTTCCTTATCCAAAAGAAAAAGCCCTGTGCGCTCCCTAGACGCACAAGGCTTACTATTTTATATCCCTTTAATTAGCTTGATCTAAATTATCCTGCGAACTTCCATCGTCTTTTAAATGACTATGTTTTTTCGAATAAACAAAGTATACAACTACTCCAATTGCTAACCAAATACCGAAGTATATCCATGTTGTTAATGGTAAATTTAACATTAAGAATAGACAACATGCAATTGAAATAATCGGTAAGATCGGTACAAGTGGTACCATAAATCCACGTTGTAATTTCGGATGCGTTTTACGAAGAATGATAACAGTTACACCAACCATGGCGAATGTTAATAACGCTCCAATATTCGCTAAATTCGACAATTCTTTTAAATCGATAAATCCAGCAATTAAAGCACTACCAATTCCTGTTAACCAAACTGAAAATGTTGGCGCTTCAGTCTTCTTGTTAATTCTCGCAAAAGATTTTGGTAATAAACCGTCACGGCTCATTGCGAAGAATACACGTGTTGTCGCGTAAATGTAAGCGAAAATTACAGCCATAATACCGATTACAGCTCCAATAGCAATTACACCAGCCACTTTATCTTGTCCTACAACTTCTAACACATATGCCATAGCTTCAGGTACATCTAATTCCTTATAAGAAACCATACCTGTCATAACGAGGCAAACTACAACATAAATGATTGTACAAATAACTAACGAAGCAATAATACCAATTGGTAGATCACGTTGCGGATTTTTTACTTCTTCAGCAGAAGTTGCTAATGCATCAAATCCTAAGAAAGCAAAGAATACTGCTGCTCCCCCTGCGAACACTCCACTTAAACCGTAAGGTGCAAATGGTATCCAGTTTTCTGGTTTCACGTAGAATACACCAACTGCAATGAATAAAACAACAATACCAATTTTAATTAATACCATTATGTTATTCACACGCTTACTTTCTTTTGTACCTCGTGATAATAACCAAGTTATCACTAACGTAACGATAACTGCCGGTAAGTTTACCATACCACCTTGCGCTGGAATCGTTAGCAATGCTTTTGGGATTTCAAGTCCCAATCCACTCACTAAATTATTGAAATAACCCGTCCATCCGCCAGCTACTGCGGCAGTCGTTACGACATATACGGATAACAATGTCCATCCCATTAAATGAGCAACAAACTCACCAATTGTTGCATACGAATATGTGTACACACTACCTGAAACAGGAAGTGTAGATGCAACTTCCGCATAACATAAAGCTGCAAATCCACAAACAATTGCTGCAATCATAAATGAAAAAATAACTGCTGGACCAGCATCTCTTGCTGCTACTAATCCAGTTAATACTAGAACTCCTGTACCAATTATCGCACCAATTCCTAGCATTGTTAGGTCGAATGCCCCTAGCGTTTTCGTTAAAGTTTTACTTTTACTTTCCCCTAACAATTGCGTAACGGATTTCTTTTTAAATAGGTTGGCCACGATGAATGCCCCCTTTTGCCAAGAAGAGCTAAGAGGTATTATCTCTTAGCTCTTATCATGTTGTTTTATATATTGTTCGATTTTGTTTTGTATAATGCTTCTATTAGCAAGATACTGTTTCTGCTTCTAATAATTCTTTAGCACCTTTGTACTCTACACCGTGAGCTTCTGCAACAGCTTCAAATGTTACATAGCCATCTAATGTGTTAATACCTTTTAATAATGCAGTGTTGCCTAGGCAAGCAGCTTTGTAGCCTTTGTTAGCAATTTGTACTGCATATGGTACTGTTACGTTTGTTAATGCAAGAGTTGATGTACGTGGAACCGCACCTGGCATGTTTGCAACTGCATAATGAACAACACCGTGTTTTTCGTAAGTTGGGTTATCATGAGTTGTAATACGGTCAGTTGTTTCGAAAATACCACCTTGGTCAATCGCGATATCTACAACAACAGAACCTGGTTCCATTGATTTAATCATTTCTTCTGTTACAAGTTTTGGCGCTTTTGCACCTGGGATTAATACTGCACCAATTACAAGATCAGACTCTTTTACAGCTTCTGCAATATTGTAAGGATTAGACATTAAAGTTTTTACTTGGTTTCCGAAAATGTCATCTAATTGACGAAGACGTTCTGCACTTAAGTCGATGATTGTTACATCCGCACCTAGTCCAACTGCAATTTTAGCAGCATTTGTACCAGCTTGTCCACCACCGATAATTGTTACTTTACCACGTTTAACCCCTGGAACACCTGCAAGTAAGATACCTTTACCGCCTTTGTTTTTCTCAAGGAACTGTGCACCA
The DNA here is from genome assembly GCF_051780025.1 of Bacillus cereus group sp. BceL062. Classification (NCBI taxonomy): domain Bacteria; kingdom Bacillati; phylum Bacillota; class Bacilli; order Caryophanales; family Bacillaceae; genus Bacillus; species Bacillus cereus group sp. BceL062. The sequence continues at coordinate 143,427 of NZ_JBPWGY010000012.1, forward strand.
ATTTGTGCAGCCATACGACCAGCTACTTCACTCATAGGTGCAAGTAATGGTAATGAACGGTTTTCTAATTGTACTGTTTCGTACGCAATAGCTACTACTTTCTTCTCGATTAAAGCTTTTGTTAATTCTGGTTCTGGAGCTAAGTGTAAGTATGTGAATAAGATTAAACCTTCACTGAAGTGTTTGTATTCGCTTTCAATTGGTTCCTTAACTTTCATAACCATTTCCATGTTCCAAGCTTCTTCAGCTGTATCAACAATTTTTGCTCCCGCTTCAACATACTGAGCATCTGTGAAACCAGATCCTAAACCTGCACCCTTTTGAATATATACTTCGTGATTGTTACGAATTAAATGTACAACACCAGCTGGTGTCATTGCCACACGGTTTTCGTTGTTTTTAATTTCTGCTGGTACCCCAATACGCATAATGAAATGCCCCCTTATAATTAACAGAAAAAAGAAAGTCTTTTTTCTTTTTGTAATAATTAATAACTTATGTCCTTATTCTAGCATAACTTAAAAGTTATGAAAACGCTAACATATCATTTTTATAAAGTTTATATATTTAGAATAGTGTAAATATATAAAACATTGATTCTATTAGGAAGTTCGTTCTATTTCATTATCTATTACTCTATTTTTATTATATCCCTTCAAAATAAGCAGTAATCATTTATTATTTGACAATAATATAACAATGTAAAAACTCCAAATGAAGACGTATACATATACAGTTATTACTTTACACAATACTTTAGAAATATATTCTTTTTACAAAAAAACAGCTGCTGGCATTTAGCCAGCAGCTGGATAACTTATAAATAACTTTGAAAACAAATCATCTGTTGTTTCAGTAATTTTATCAAACAGATCACTTTCTTCCGCTTCTTGCTCTTTTAACTCCTTAATTGTTTCACGCGCATCTTCAGGATAATCGGTAATGATACCATCTACGTTTAACTTATAATATGCCTTTAAACTCTCCATATCATTTACTGTCCATACGTAAATTGGCTTATTTAACTTCCTTGCTTCTTTTACTAATTTCTTATTTAACATGTATTCTTCTGCTACATAAAAGTCAGCTTTTACATTCTTTAAGTTAGCTCTACTTGCATACAGTATATATCCTACTTTTATATCTGAATTTGCACGCTTAAACTCTTTAATGAGTGGATAGTGTAACGTTTGAATTACACATTGCTTCTCAAATTCATTATCTTTAATCGCTTTTAATACTTTATTTACAAAGTCTTTTTCGCCCCCATGAAGCTTCACTTCAATATTGAGTTTGATTTTCCCCTTTGCAAGCTTAATGATTTCATCAAGTGTACTTATTTGTCCTGAAAATCCATCTTGACTAAGAGTAAGCTGTCTTAATTCATCCATCGTTAAATCTGACACATGCACATTGGCATTTGCAAGACGTTTTAACTTCAAGTCATGTATAACCGCCAGCTCACCGTCTTTCGTTTGTAATACATCTATTTCAGCATAGTCTGCTTTTGCATCAATGGCACCTTGCACAGCTTCTTTCGTATTTTCTACCCCTTTTGATATATATCCGCGGTGCGCCATAATAATCGGTTCTTTATACGAATTTGAAATAAACGTTACAATGAAGGCAACGACCATTCCGGCCGTAATAATCCCTACAATATATACACTAATAAATTTCCAACGATGTTTTTGGAAAAAACATTTATCCGCTTTCGTTTTCGAATAATCTAATCCTTCTTCTAATAAAACATCTTCAACCGGAACCTTTTGTAAGTACAATCTTGTTATAGCCATAATATAAAATGGTGTAACGATAAAGCTAAATAAATACAATGTACTTGTTAGGAATACAGAAATCGTTGATTCAGCTAATAAAGCAAATGTTCCTTCTGGGTTTGTAAATTCATACACACCCCATAGACACAATAAATATATTCCAAAAAACACAATATAAACAATTCCTATTGAAATAAAAAAACCTACTAAAAAGAATAGTACTTTAAAAAAGCTTTCTTTTACTAGCGTTGCACTTTTACGCGCTGCTGTGCGAAACGGCTTTTGTTCTAAAACAACAATAGGTAGAACGAAAATCCAGCGAAGGTTCAAATACGCAACTACGGCAAAGAACGTGTAATAGCCTACTTGTCCCATCGTCGTTTTAAACAGTTCTCCTGTAATAAAGTTAGGAATTTGGATTTGCGGAATTAATGCCGTTTCATATCCCATATTTAAAAGAGGTAACAATACGACAGCATATAAAATAAATCCTGGTAAGCAATATGTGAAAAGCGTAGGTAAGTACGTTACTGTTTTATATAAAATCGGACGTAATTTCACCTTTTGTCTTTTATGAGCGAAATACGAAATAATAATAAGCACCGCAAATTCCGTAAAGATAAGAAACAGTGCTAACAATGATAAAATTACGATTGCCAAAATGCCGTATGGTGTTTTCAAAAATACTAATAATTCATCATTTGTCGCATTTGCGTAACCACCAAAATACAATAATTTATTAAAAATGATCCCAAACAGTGGAACAAATACAATCGCTGCTAACAATTTATAAGCAAGTTGAAAGGTTAATACATTCCAAAAAGCAAATTTTACTGTTTGAAAGGAATGGCTCATTACTCCTGGTATAGATAGTCTTTTACGGTGTTGCATATATTCCTCCACATTCTAAAACGATATTTGAGATGGATTCCACATTTCCATTTCTAATCCATCTTTTTAATAATAATATATTCCGCTTAACATGAACACTCTTATACATATAATGAAAAAAGTGATGGCTACTTCCCATCACTTTTTTCATCTACTCTATTTTTTCTCTAATCCTTGCCCAAATGCTTTCAAAAAGCTAAAACCGAATGTGATTGCTCTATTGATATCTGGATCTTTTAATACTTTAAAGAAATCCATCACTTTTGTTTTTTTACCACTATTTAATTCATCTGTTGCAAATTGCAATCCAGTAACTAAGCTCGATGTGATTTGTTTTGTTACCTCTGGGTCAACTGAAGATAAAACCTCTCCTGCCCCCATCATATTGTTCAGTGCATTTTTCACTGGTTCACGATTTAATTGCTCAACAGCAATTTTTGAAACATCTTCTTTCGCAGCAAGTAAACTAATCGCCGCATCTAAAATACCAGCTTTCTGTAATTGTGCTAGTAATTGCATCGTTTCCTCAACTGCTTCACGATTATTCGCTAATTCCGTGAACAGTTCCTCTGCTAATTGCTGTTTCTTCTCTTTTTCTGTTACAACTTTCTTTTTAATTAACGTAATTTCTTTTGCCACTATCTCCGCCCCCTAGTCCACCAGTGATACGTATTGTTTTCTTTGCCATTTTTGCTGAATTTCAACACCATTTTGTGGATGGCGTTTTTTATCTCGCGGGTTTGAAGATGGTAATGGACGATTTCCTTTTTCACGTAATACGCGCAGTTTCACCATCGTTTGTTTATAAGCTGGTGTACACGTATAAATATCTGTCGCTGTTCCTGTTAAAATATTAATAGCCTCTTCATTTACTGTTGCATGCATTGGTAAATATAACTCATTTCCCGTTACACGGTCTGTAACAAGTGCTTGTACTTTAATCTTACCAAACGGCGATGCTAATTCTACAAGACCACCATCTTTCACATTACGCTCTTTAGCAAGTTCAGGTGAAATTTCAACGAATACTTCAGATACTTTAGATAAAATACCAGCCGACTTATTCGTCATATTCCCTTCATGGAAATGCTCTAGCATACGACCATTATTTAATAGTAAATCATACTCATCCGGCGCCACAACTGGTGGTACCCATTCATCTAATGATAAACGAGCAAGTTTATCTGGGAAGTTAAATCCATCTACATATAATAGCGGTGTATCGCTACCATCATGGCTACCCCAACATAAACTATTCCATCCTTCTAAACGATCATATGTTGCCTGAGAATATAACGGTGCAAGCGATGCTATTTCATCCATAATCTCACTTGGGTTTTCATAATTCCAATCTCCGCCTAGTGCACGAGCTACTTTTTGTAAAATCCACCAGTCTGGTTTTGAATCACCAAGCGGCTTCAATACTTCATATAATCTTTGAATACGACGTTCTGTATTCGTAAACGTCCCTTCTTTTTCTAAGCTCGGTGCTGCCGGTAAAATAACATCAGCAAAACGGGCTGTTTTTGATAAGAACATATCTTGAACAACAAGGAAATCTAAATTCGCTAAAATATGTTGCACATGGTTCGCATTTGAATCTACTAAAGCCATTTCTTCCCCCATAACATACATACCGCGCAGTTTTCCTTCTTCCGCCGCAAGTAACATTGCAATATTATTTAATCCTGGCTCTTTCGGAATCGTCGTACCGTACGCTTTTTCAAATTTAGCACGGAGCGTATCATCAGATACCGCTTGATAACCTGGAAGCCAATTCGGTAAGGTCGCCATATCACAAGCGCCTTGTACGTTATTATGTCCTCTTAATGGGTATGCACCTGCACCAGGACGACGGTAGTTACCCGTAACAAGTAATAAATTTGAAATTGCAGCTGAAGTTGTACTACCACCTGTATTTTGAGTTACACCCATTCCCCAAAGTACACAAGTACCGTCTGCTTCATATACCATACGAGCCATTTCTTTCAGGTTTTCTTTAGAAATCCCCGTAATTTCTTCTGTGTAATCAAGCGAATACTTTTCTAACATTTTGCTATATTCATCAAAGTTCTTTACATTTTCAGCTAAGAACTTTTTATCATGCCAGTCTTGATCGATAATATATTTCGTAATACCAGCAAGCCATACATAATCAGTTCCTTGACTCGGATGAACAAATATATCCGCACGCTCAGCCATTTCATGTTTACGAAGGTCTGCTACAATTAATTTTTGTTCGTGTAATTTATGAGCACGTTTCACACGCGTCGCAAGTACAGGATGTCCCTCTGTTGGGTTCGCACCAACGATAATAACAAGACCTGCTTCAGCGATATCTTTCACTGTTCCAGCATCCCCACCCATACCGACAGTTTTAAATAAGCCGTCTGTTGCTGGAGATTGACAATAACGGGAACAGTTATCTACATTATTTGTTCCATATATTTGACGAGCTAGTTTTTGCATAAGATAATTCTCTTCATTCGTTACTTTCGAAGAAGAAATAAACCCAAATGCATCGCTGCCGTATTCTGATTTAATATGCTGCATGTTAGATGCAACAACTTCAAGAGCTTCTTCCCAAGAAGCTTCAACAAACATATCTCCTTGGCGAATTAATGGCTTTGTAATGCGATCTTCACTATTTACAAAGTCCCATCCAAATTTGCCTTTTACACATGTAGAGATACCATTAACCGGTGCATCTGAAACAGGTTGTACTTTTAAAATGTGACGGTCTTTCGTCCACACTTCAAACGAGCAACCTACACCGCAAAATGTACAAACTGTTTTCGTTTTTTTAACCTTCGTCTTGCGCATCGCAGATTCCACTTCTGAAACTGCTAAAATACTGCTATATCCTGGCTCTACATCTTTTACAAAATCAATCATCGGATCTAACACATCTGGTTTTAATCCTGTCATAAACCCAGCTTCACCTAGCATTGTTTTTTCCATTAACGCATTACATGGACAAACTGTTACACATTGCCCACAACTCACACAAGACGAGTCATTTATACTTACACCATTGTCCCAAATAACACGCGGGCGGTCTAAATTCCAATCAATCGATATAGTTTCATTGACTTGTAGGTTTTGACATACTTCTACACACTGTCCACAAGCAATACATTGATTTGGATCATACCGGTAAAACGGATGTGACATGTCCACTTCACACGCACTTACTTTCGGTTCATACGGGTATTTCTGTTCTTCAATTTCCATCATATGCACTGTATTATGCACTTTACAGTTACCATTATTGTTATCACAAACAGTACAATACAATAAATGGTTCTCTAATATTCGATCCATCGCCTCAGTCTGCGCCTCTTTTGCGCGCTGCGACTGTCTTTCAATATGCATACCGTTCTCTATTTGCGTTGAACAAGCACGCATTAACTTCCCATCTACTTCTACAATACATGTATCACAAGTTTGAATTGGATCTACTTCTGGTACATGACAAATTTGAGGATGTTCCAAGTTACTCTCGTTAAATAATTGTAGTATCGTCTTTTCACCTGATGCAGCAAATTCTTTACCATCAACGGTTACACGGACTGTCTGTTCTGCCATAGTTTCCCCACTCCTTACAACCAACTGTACAACACGTTTATGAATCCGTTTTCAAATAACGAGTTACTGTACATATTTTTGAAACGCTCTGCTGAAATCCTTTTCTTATGAAGTCGATTCTTGATGTTATAAGGTATAACTACGAAAGCTTGAAAATGTCACTATTCTACAGTTCTATTATATCGTACATATACAATAATAACCAAAATAATCTGTGATTTCCCTGCTAATAGGTGTTTTTATTTTTTCAATGTTTTATGATAAATGTGGGAGAAAAATACATATAAAAGGGGAATTTAATATGGAGTTTACGCAAGAGACATATACGATTGTACGCTATCAATCTGGCTCATTTTCAAAACAAGTTGATGAGATTGTTACAGAATCTCCTATTACTATTAAATTAAATGGTGAAGAATACGTAACAGTTGTATGCACACCAAATTACATTGAAGATATGGTAGTTGGTTTTTTAATTTCTGAAGGAATTATTTCTTCCTATAAAGATGTTGAAGAAATATGGGTTCAAAAAGAGAACGGAATTGTCCATGTAAAATCATCAAAAGTGAATCCACTCTATCAAACTTTATATAATAAACGATACATCACTTCTTGCTGCGGAAAAGGTAGACAAGGTTTTATTTTCGTAAACGACGCCGCAAAAGCAAAAGATTTACATGATATACATGTAAAAATTACTCCTGAAGAATGCTTTTACTTAATGAATGCCTTACAACAATCTTCCACTACATTTCGCCAAACCGGCGGTGTTCACAATACTGCGCTATGTGATCGAAACAATATCCTTATATCAAGAATGGATATCGGAAGACATAACGCATTAGATAAAATATACGGCTATTGTTTACGTAATGATATATCTGTTAAAGGAAAAATTATCGCATTTAGCGGACGTATTTCATCTGAAATTTTACTCAAAGTTTCAAAAATCGGCTGTGAAATTGTTCTATCTAAATCCGCTCCAACAAAACTAGCCTTGCAACTTGCCCATGACTTAGGCATTACAGTCGTAGGATTTATTAGAAATGACTCTTGTAATATTTACACACATCCAAAGCGAATTGATGGCTATCAATTGAATGTTTAAAAAATAACTCCTCGATCGAGGAGTTATTTTAGTTATAAAAATGTAATATATTAAAGACTTGAATAGTTAATAAAGTTAATATATAATTTCATTACACAATTAAATCAAAACATTGTAGCATATATCTTTTCATTCTTTTACAAATTAAAAGAGACTGCTAAAAAACGCATACTCAATCTTATAAAAGTAATGGATTTATTTGAAATCCACCAAGGAGGTTACAACTATGGAAATTCGCTTATTAACAACAGAGGACGCAGAAATATATTTAAAAGTTTGTATGGAAGGTTTAACGAAGAACCCGGAAGCTTTTAGCTCTTCTTATGAAGATGTTCTTAAACATGAAAATCCTGTAGCTGCTATGGCAAAAAGATTAAGCAATCCGGATAAGTATACTCTAGGTGTCTTCAACGATAACGATTTGATTGGTATTGCTACTTTAGAAACAAAACCATTCATTAAACAAGAACATAAAGCAAAAATCGGCTCCGTTTTTGTTTCCCCAAAAGCACGTGGCCTTGGGGCAGGACGAGCTCTAATTAAAGCAATTATTGAAAATGCCGATAAATTACATGTAGAACAACTTATGCTCGATGTTGTAGCTGGTAACGATGCCGCAAAAAAACTATATGAGTCATTAGGTTTCCAAACTTACGGCGTGCAAGAACGTTCATTAAAGCACAACGGTCAATATTGGGACGAAGAACATATGGTTTTATTCTTAAATGATTAATACTTCAATATAAAATGAAACTTTAATTGGTGTGGGGGGTGTCTATCCCCACTGATTATTAATCCACAAATAGCGGGATAGTTTTCTAAAAGCATCTTCTTATTAAGAAAGATGCTTTTTTCATTACAACAATGTAATCTTCATGTCACCTTTATCGATCGTACCAATCCTTTCCATTCACTATACTAAAAATATAAAATGAACAAACAGCATTCAATTGATATGTAGAGGAGAATGTGACATGAAACAAAAAAAACGAGCTATCTTTTTAATATGTGCTACAGCAATGGTAACTTCTGGATTAGCAATTTTACCTTGGTTTATTATATAAAAATATGCCTCTTGATAAAGTAGAACTTTAATCCAGGAGGTCATTCCCCCACTAGTTATTACTCCACACCAATCGGATAAAATAAAAAAAGCTGATTGCTTGTTAACAAGTAATCAGCTTTTATATATTATAAAATTCCCAAAATTTTATTTACGCAACTTACAATAATAATCATAGATACGGCAACACACATTACAACCGTATTACGATCTTGCTTTTCTTTTTTTGAAACTTCTTCTTTTGGATTCATGTGTATTATCTCCTTTTAAAAAAAGTGTGAGATAGGAAATTTTTCTTATCCGATGCGAGGTGAATACGAAAACCCTCTCTATCTCACATACACAATAGAATGGAATTGTCATTTTATAAATAAAATGACATGACGTTATGTCGCAACATAGGGTATTTGTGTCGCTACGTTTTCTATTATAAATAATAGTTGTGCAAAACTAGTGCATTTTTTATGTCAATTGCCCTGAGCGAAAAAATCAGCCATCCATTCAATCACATAAAAAGAGTTTTTTATTATTTTCATGTAAACTATACAAGTAGAATGAATAGTTTGGGGTGCACAAGATTATGGTAAAAATTTTATTAGTAGACGATGAAGAACGTATGTTACGATTGCTAGATCTTTTCTTAAGCCCTCGCGGCTATTTTTGTATGAAAGCTAAATCTGGCCTTGAAGCGCTGGAATTAATCGAGCAAAAAAAATTCGATATTATTTTATTAGATGTTATGATGCCAAATATGGACGGATGGGATACTTGCTATCAAATCCGTCAAATTTCCAACGTTCCAATCATTATGCTAACAGCTCGTAATCAAAATTACGATATGGTTAAAGGCCTTACTATGGGAGCAGACGACTATATCACAAAACCATTTGATGAGCATGTATTAGTCGCACGAATTGAAGCTATATTACGCCGGACAAAGAAAGATGGCTTTGTTAGCTTCAATGGTATTGAGTGGGATAAAACGAAACATACTGTCACAGTGTATGACGAAAAAATCTCACTAACTCCTATCGAATTTTCATTACTTGGACTGTTTTTACAAAATACAAACCGTGCTTACAGCCGAGATGATTTAATCGAAAAAATTTGGGGCTATGAAACAGACATCGAATATAGAACGATTGATTCGCATATTCGCAATATCCGTGATAAATTACGTAAAAAAGGATTTCCAGTCGAGGATTATTTAGAAACCGTTTATAAAGTCGGATATAAATGGAAAAGTGAATAATTATTTAGGTCAGTGGAAATATCATACCACTGACCCTTTATTATGAATAAGGTATGGTGGGAAAATGAGTAAACTTTCACTTAAAATTGGGACATACTTTTTAATATTAGCTTTATGTATTGAAACAATTGCTTTCGTATCCTTTTACAAAAGTATTTCAAAAATGCGGATTACAGAAGAAACAGGTGCTCTATTAGAAAAAGGCAATCGGTATCGTGACAAAATTGTAAACCGCGCAAAATGGAATGAATATTCTAAACAAAAACCAAACACCGAACGACCTAAACGCCCTTGGTATCAAGAGTTCACTATCGAGCATGCAGCTGAAGAATTAATTGGCTCAGAATTAATTGCTAACACCGATACCACTATCATTATAACTGACAAGAACGGCAAAATTATTTCCACCTCAGAGCCCGTAACAAAGGAAATGCAAAAACAACTTATTTGCAAAACAAAAAATATCCCCCAAAACGGGGTAATCGTAGAAAAAAACTGGAAAAAATCGAAATTCATCTCAACAGTAAGCCCACTTGAAATAACTGGATTTCAAGGTAACTTACATATGTTATTAAAGACATCTTTTTTAGAAAATATGTTAATTAAACTCATGGACCAATTTCTTATCATCAGTATTTTAACAATTATTTTAACAACGATTTCTGTCTTTGTTTTTTCTCGAGTTATTACAGAGCCGCTTATAAAAATGAAAAGAGCGACCGAAAAAATTTCAAAATTAAATAAGCCAATTCAATTGGGAATTAAACGAAATGATGAACTTGGAAGTTTAGCAAAAACGATTGAAGATTTATCGAGTGAACTTACGTATATGAAAAAAGAACGAAATGAATTTCTCGCTAGTGTTGCTCACGAATTATTAACTCCATTAACCTATATGAAAGGTTATGCAAAGGTAGCAAAGAGAGACTCTTTAACGAAAGAAGAACGCGAAGAATATTTACAAATCATTGAGGACGAAACGGATAGTGTAACCGATCTCGTACAAGATTTATTTATGCTTGTACAATTAGAACAACACCAATTTGTTATTAAAAAACAAACGATGCTTCTTCAACCATTTTTAGAAAGAATGGTTGAAAAAACAAAAACAACATTAACGAACAAACAAATGCAACTTCATGTATATTGTAAAAACGATTTAGAAGTTTGCATAGACGAAAGACGCATGGAACAAGTTATGTTAAATTTATTGCATAATGCTTATCAGCATTCACCAGAAAACACTACTATAACAATACGTGTACTAACGGAAGCAGATTATTTTACAATAAGTGTACAAGATGAAGGTGAAGGTATTCCAAAAGAAGATATCCCGCATATTTTCGATCGCTTTTACCGTGTTGATAAATCCAGAACGAGGGCTACTGGAGGAAAAGGTATCGGACTGGCTGTTGCAAAGGAAATTGTAGAATTGCATAACGGTTCCATTCTAGTAACAAGCCAATTAGGAGTAGGAACAAACTTTATAATCGAGATTCCTTTTGAATAAGATGCGTGTGAAAACACCAGTAGTAGTAAACACTACTGGTGTTATTTTGTTCATAAAATCTGCCCTTAGAAGCTAAGCTTTTGAAATTATTCTTATTTCAATATAAAATAAAGTGAAACTTTAATCCATGGAAAGGTTCACTCCATGGATTATTAGTTGAACCAATCGGGCATTTACGGGCAGTTACCTCCCACCTAACTTCCGCGCATTCGCCGAATTTTAAAATTGGAGCCTTACTGCCCGCGAATAGCGTGGTAAAGGTACATTTGTCAAAGATCTGGAGGGTGATATAATTGGATATCCATGTATTAACAAAAGACGAAGCAGAAATTTACTTAGAACTTCGCGTAGAAGGATTAAAGCAAAACCCTGAAGCTTTCAGCTCTTCTTATGAAGATATTATTAATAAAGAGTGTGCTATTGAATATAAAGCACAAAAATTAGCACAAGACGAAAACTATACACTAGGTGCATTTAAAAACGGAAAATTAATCGGAGTTGCTACACTGGAAACGAAACCATATGTAAAACAAGAACATAAAGCAAAAATTGGTTCCGTATATGTGTCTCCAAAAGCACGCGGACTTGGAGCAGGAAAAGCACTTATTAAAGAATGTCTTGAGCTTGCTAAATCTTTAGACGTAGAACAAGTTATGCTTGATGTTGTTGTCGGAAACGATGGTGCGAAGAAACTTTATGAGTCATTAGGCTTTAAAACGTTTGGTGTACAAGAACGTTCACTGAAATATAACGGACAATATTGGGATGAAGAGCATATGGTCTTATTCCTAGATGAAAATAAATAATAAAAAACATCCTCTCATATATGAGGATGTTTTTTTACTTTTTTATAAACCATGCCTTATTTAATAATTGAATCGCTTTCGCAATTTCTTCTTCTGATAAAATCGCAAATCCAAGTAGTACTATATTTTCAGGTGCAGTACCGTCTTTATAGTACGTAGACACAGGGTATATTTTGATACTATGTTTCGCAGCTTCTTTAATTAATTCTTTTTCCCGCATTCCATTATACACCTTTAATAAAATGTGCAATCCTGAATCTTCTCCTATCACTTCAACACGATTTGAGAAGTACTTTTCTAGTTCAAAAACAAGTCGATCTCTCTTCTTTCGATAGACGACACGCATTTTATGAATATGTTTTTCCCAATATCCTTCATTTAAAAACCTTCTAATCACTTCTTGATCCATTCTTGAAACACTTTGTGTATAAAATAAATATTGTTGTTGATACTTTTTAATCAATTTCTTTGGTAACACCATATAGCTCATCCGTAATGATGGCAACAATGCTTTCGATAGCGTCCCCATATAAATAACTTTCCCGTCTGTATCTAACCCTTGCAGTGCCGGTATAGGTTTTCCCGAATAGCGAAATTCACTATCGTAATCATCTTCAATAATATACCTACCTTCTTCTTTCTTCGCCCATTGTAAAAGCTGCATCCTTCTCGTGATAGGCATAATCATTCCGCATGGGAATTGATGGGATGGAGTTACAAATACAATATTTGCATCGCTATTTTCTAAATCTGCCATACAAATTCCGTCCCTGTCTAAAGACAACATTTGAACCTTCTCTTCTCCCTGTTCAAAAACAACCATTTTCCTATGATAACCTGGGTTTTCAACTGCATAATTACTTCCTTTTAATAATTGAAACAGTAATTTCACTAATATTTGTGTTCCCGCTCCTAATACGATTTGACTAGCTGCACAACGCACACCTCTAGATTCATACAAATAGTTCGCAATTTCTTCTCTTAAGCTCCATTCTCCTTGTGGGTGACCAAGAAAGAGCAACTCATTATTATGAGGCTGCCATACGTCATTTATAATTTTCCGATACATGTTGAACGGAAAAGCATTTGTATCGACGCCTGTTTGTGTGAAATCAAATTTATAATCCCTCTCCTGAAAGGGTACTTCTTCTATTCTCTCTTCGTTTTCTTCTACATGAACCATTTGCTCAATCTTACATACAAAATAACCTTTTCTCGAAATTGATTCAATATAACCTTCTGCAAGTAATTGCTCGTAAGCTGCCTCTACTGTATTTTTACTTACTTGTAAATGTGTTGCTAACTTTCGCTTAGCCGGTAACTTCGTAAAAGATAGAATCGTTCCATTTTTAATTTCTTTTTTTATATACTCATACAACTGCACATACAATGCCTTCTTACTATTCATATTTAAATTAGGCGTTAATTCTAACATAATATCTGACCCCTTAATAAAACTAAAACCTGATACTTCTTACAGTACCAGATTTTATATATAATTCCTTTTATCATGTCACACATAAAAAATCAAATACTAAAGAGGAGATGCATGATCATGAACAAAAGTAGACGTATTGGACTCATTATGATTATTACAGGAGCCACATTATGGGGATTATCTGGACCGATGATTCAATGGCTATTTCAACATACGAACGTATCATCAATTGATTTTTTAACAATTCGCTTGTTGCTTGCAGGAGTATTTATTTTGTCTATCCTACTAATAAAGAAACAAAACATATTTCAAATTTGGAAACATCCTAGACATTCTATACAGCTTATTATTTTCTCTATTCTTGGCATGCTCGGTGCGCAATATGCCTTTATCGAAACAGTTCATATTAGTAATGCTGTCACAGCAACACTCTTTCAATTTCTAGGCCCTGTTCTTATTACAATGTATGTTGCATTTCAGCAAAGAAAATTCCCTACTTCTATGCAACTACTTGCAATTATAACTGCGCTAACAGGAACATACTTTATTATTACAAATGGCTCAATCGAAAATATTGTTTTATCCAAAGCAGCCATTATTTTCGGACTATTAACGGCAATTGGATTTGCATTTTATACCCTTCATCCAGCTTCTCTCATTAAAGAATGCGGAACAACTGTAGTAATTGGGTGGGGGATGTTAATCGGAGGAATTGCACTGCTTATTTATAATCGTTCATTTGGGTGGAATCAATTTTCACACACTCTTACACTAAAAACTTTTTCTATGCTTATTCTTATCATTATTAGTGGGACCCTTTCTTTCCTTCTTTATATTGGTAGTCTTAAATATTTAGCAGCAACAGAAACAAGTATTTTATCTAGTATTGAACCACTTGTAGCAGCCATCGTTTCAATCACTTGGCTAAATGAATCGTTTGGATCATATCAATTATTAGGCGGCGTATGTATCGTTCTGTCTGTTATTTTTTTGACGATGCCTCAAAAAGAGACCGAGCCAACCTACACAACTGAACAAATATAAAAAAATGTCAAAAGAGGTCGTACAAAACTTACGACCTCTTTTTATACTTTAAAGGAATTGTCCCGCTATCTAGCAAATACAATTACACTAACAATAATAATTAGGAGCGTGGCACCATGAAAAAAATCGGAACTATGCTACTTTTCTCCTTTCTCATCACTGGATGCACACAGGTTCAACCTGATTCAAAAGCACTAAAAAAAGAAGCCATAGTAATATCATCATCTCAGGTTAACTCACCTTCCTTTTTTCATCTTAGTGTTTTAAAAGATGTAAATTGGGAAGAAGCGCCCTCCTTCGTAGACGGAAAGATACCTTTAAAGGGGATTGAAAGAAGAATTGCAATTGCTGATACACCTATTGTCGCAAATGAACAAAATGAAATTATGTGGTACTTTCTAGACCCTGAAATACCAACTGGAAATTTATCTATTATCGCGCTAAAACAAGGATCTGTAACTCCAACACCAATACTCTATCAACAAGAAACTTCCAAACAAACTTGGACTACTTCAAATACAATCGATTCTACTACAAACGAACTCCCTCTCACTATATCGCTACCTTCATCCGGATTATGGGTATTAAATATATATGTGAATGAAAAATATTATGACCAATTTGTAATCACTGTTGAGTAAGTTGTCAAAACTAATCTACTTCCTTGCATCCACTGAATTTTGGGCGGGATAAATAATGCGGGAGCACGAATAACTCTACACTTCTTCATTATTTTGATTTCTTACCTCAAAAAAGCAGTGCCTTGAAGGCACTGCTTTTTACTATTTATAACTTGGCATTTTCGTAATTTGTGCCACACCTGAATCTATGGCTGCTTTCGCTACTGCTTCTGCAACATTCGGAACAACTCTTTTATCTAATGGATTTGGAATTACATAGTTCGCACTACACTCTTCGTCCGTAATTATGTTAGCGATCCCATATGCTGCCGCTAATTTCATCTCTTCTGTAATATCAGTCGCGCGTACATCTAAAGCACCACGGAATATACCAGGGAACGCTAATACATTATTTACTTGATTTGAATAATCAGAACGACCAGTTCCAACTACAGCAGCTCCAGCTTCTAATGCATCTTCTGGGAATATTTCTGGAATTGGATTTGCCATTGCAAACACAATCGCTTTCTCATTCATCGTCTTTACAAGTTCTTTCGTTAATACGTTAGGCGCAGATACGCCAATAAAGATATCAGCCTGATGAATCGCTTCTTTTAATGTTCCACGCACATATTCTCGATTTGTCTTCTTTGAAACTTCAATTTGCGCTTCGTTCATCCATGTTTCACCTTCACAAACAATACCTTCTAAGCTAACTAACGTAATGTGTTTTGCACCAGCTTTTAATAATAATTTTCCAATTGCAATTCCTGCCGAACCCGCACCGTTAATAACAATTTTCACATTATCCATTTGTTTACTTACAACTTTTAATGCATTAATAACAGCTGCTAAGACGACAATAGCTGTTCCATGTTGATCATCATGGAATACAGGGATATTCGTTTCTTCTTTTAATCGTTTTTCAATTTCAAAGCAACGTGGTGCTGCAATATCTTCTAAATTAATACCTGCAAATGTAGGTTCTAAATTTTTCACAAGGGTAACGATTTCATCCACATTCGTCGTCCCTAAACATAACGGGAAAGCATCTACATTCGCAAACTTTTTAAATAAAATACTTTTCCCTTCCATAACAGGCATAGCCGCTTTCGGTCCAATATTCCCTAAACCAAGTACTGCTGTTCCATCTGAAACAACTGCAACCATATTCCCTCTTGCTGTATAGTCATACGCTGTTTCTTCATCTGCTGCAATTGCTTTACAAGACTCCGCTACACCTGGTGTATAAGTCAGGCTTAAATCATCCGCTGTATTAACTTCTACCTTACTTGTAATCTCAATTTTCCCTACCAACTCTTTATGCAATAACAATGATCTTTCATTAATTTGATTTTCTAACATACTTATAATCTCCCCTTAATTTGACAAGCTAGCTATATGAATATAGCTAGCTTGTTTGATCATGAAAACATTGTTAATAAGATTGTCGCTGTTACAACCATTGCTGCCCCGCCTAAACGCGTCGAAATTTGTGCGAAAGGCATTAATTCCATACGATTTGAAGCTGATAAAATAGCAACATCTCCAGTTCCACCTAAACCGCTATGACATCCAGTTACAATTGCTGATTCAACTGGATACATTTTCATCACTTTTCCTATAAGAAAACCTGATGCTACCATTGTAAGAACAACCGATGCACAAACAACAACATATCCCACTGAAAGAACTGCCGCTACGTCTTTTAACGGAATATATAGCAATCCTAATCCGACCATTAACGGCCAAGTTAAATTCTTTGAAATAAATTTATATAAATGGAATGCTCCTTGCTCCATTTTTGCTGGCATTAGTTTAAAGTATTTCACAAGTGCTGCTGAGAAAATCATAATGATTGCCCCAGGAATACCGATGAACTTAGAAGCAAACCCTCCGAAGATGAAGAACGTACATGCAATTAATAAACCTGCTCCCATTAATGAGAAATCAATTGGCTTCTCTGTATTTTGTTCTTTTAATAATTCTGCTTGATTGTCTGTTTTCACTAATACACCATTACCACTAAGCTCAGGTCTCTTCTCACCTAAACGCTTCATATACCCTGCACTCACGATTGCAAACATATTCCCAATAATAGCTGCCGGAATAAGCTGTGATACGAATGTTGCTGATGATTCATTTAAAATGTCACTGTATGCTAATGACAATGGTAAAATCCCTTCTCCAATACCACCGCTCACAATTGGTACGATAATAAAGAAGAATGTATGCTTCATTTCAAACCCGAATAGTGAACCGACCAATAATCCTACTGCTACAGAAGCTAACGTTCCTACTACTAAAGGAATAAACATACGAACGAAACCTTGCACTAACACTTTACGATTCATTCCTAAAATACTTCCGACTACTAAACAAGAAATATATAAATATAAAAAGTTCGATTTTTTCATTAACATAGTCGCAGCTTCCATTGAAGCTGGATTCATCCAGTTAAAAAATACAAGTAATGATGGAATAAATAATGAGAGAATTGCTGGACCACCGATATTTTTTAAAATTGGAATTCTCATCCCAATGTCACCTAAGAAAATACCCATAATCATAATAACTGCAAAACCACCAATCATGTCTGCTGGCAATTTATTATATACAGATGCCCCATAAATAATAGCAGCCAATACTACATATAACGGTAAAGGTATAACACCGATTTTAACGTTCATAATTTTAGAAGCGAAAGATTCATTTTTCAATTCATTTCCTTCAGTAAATGATACCGCTTCCACATTCTTTTGAATTCCCATATGGCACCCCCTTGTTTTCTTAATAACAATATTAAAACGCTTTCAATAGTAAAAATAGTTTTTGTAAGTTTTGTAATTGGTTTTGTAATTAAAAAAAGTATAAGCGACTTATAATAAGTCGCTTATACGTAAAAACCTATTTTATTTTGATCAACACATCTTAATTTACTTACAGGTCTTCCCACATGCTGATACACCATTTCGTTTTCTAACACTCCAATTTCAGTCAAAAACATTACATACTTTCGAATAGAAACTCTTGAAATTCCTACTAATTGTGCCATTTCATCTGTTGTAAACGCTCGTCCATTCAGCGACTCGATCTTCTGCCAAATTAATTGCAACGTTTGCTTCGTTAATCCTTTCGGGAGCTCTTTAGTGACAGTAGGCTCTCTTTTTTCTTTTTGTAAAATTAACGAATCTAATTCCGATTGACTAATTTTTTGTTGTTCTTTCATGAAAGTAAGTTTTTCTCGATATATAGTTAATGCATCTTTAAATCGTTCAAATGTAAATGGTTTAATTAAATAATCTACTACGCCATATTGTAATGCTTTTTTAATACTCCCCATATCATGTACAGCTGAAATCATCATAATATCGATTTCTTTTTCTTGATTCCGAATATACATTAAAAGCTCAAACCCAGTCTCTTCAGGCATAAAAATATCAAGTAAGACTAAATCTATTCGTGATTTCTCTAATACTTCTATCGCCGATTTTACTGAGTTAACTGCTTGAACAAGTTCGAATCCTCCTACTTGCTCTAAATAATGTGTATTTAACATTGCTACCATCGGGTCATCTTCTACAATTAAAACTTTAATCATATTTGCTTCTCATCCCTACCTTTAGGTATTTCAATTGTTATCGTTGTTCCCTCTCCTAATAAGGAGGAAATGTGAATCTCCCCATTTATTCGCTGTATACTTTCTTTTACAAGATACAAACCATAACCGCGATTATCCCCTTTTGTGGAATAACCTTTTGTAAATAATGCATCCACTTCGTCTTCTTCTATACCTTTCCCCGTATCTTGCACTGTAATAGTTAATGTATTCTGATATTGTACCCCAATTTCAACTTGTTTCTTTTTGCAATGTATCACTGCTTCTAATGCATTATCTATTAAGTTCCCTACAATCGTAATAAGTTCATGAGTAATACTTTCATCATATATTTCCGGCAAGTAAGAATCTTCACTTATAATTAACTTAATATTTTTCTCCCTAGCATAGCTAAGTTTACCTAGTAAAAAACCAGCAAATACTGGACTTTTTATTCTTTTCATAACTCCACCAATTTCATATTGATGCTCTGATACCATGCCACTTATATACTTTTGTAATTCTTCATATTGTTTCATATGTGTAAGTCCTAATACGACATGCATTTTATTCATAAACTCATGAGATTGTGCCCGTAATGCTTCCGCATATAGCCTAATACCAGTTAGTTCCTCTGCTAGTTTTCTAATCTCTGTTTTATCACGAAATGTTGCAATCGCGCCAACTATTTCTCCTTTTACATATAAAGGAACACGATTCGTCACAATCGTAATTCCGTAAATATTTTGTTCTTCGTTTAATTGTACCTCTCCCGTTTGCAATACTTCTTTTATACGCGAATTCGGCATATATAGCTCAACGTCTTTACCTATAAAATCTTCTTCAAGTCCACTTTTTTTAAATAGACGTTTCGCTTCATTATTAATTAACGTTACTCTCGCCTCTTTATCTACAGCAATAATGCCTTCCTTTACAGATTGTAACATCGTATTTCTTTCTTCAAGAATTTTCGCTATCCTGTGCGGCTCAAGACCGAATAAACTTTTCTTTATATGTCTAGCTAGCAATATTGCTCCTATAATTCCGACTAGTACTCCAACTCCGACACCGATATAAATAATATGTCTACTTTCCTTAACTCTCTCTTTTACATTATCTGCCGAGATACCAACGGCTACCGCTCCAAGTTGTTCACCTGTTTCAGAAAATATAGGTACAAACACTCGCATTGAAATACCTAACGTTCCTTCTGCTAGCGATACATGTTCCTTTCCTTTCAATGCGGGCCCTTCATCTCCTCCAATAAAATGATGACCTATTTTTTGAGGGTTTGGATGTGATTTTCTTATTCCATTCATGTCCATAACTACAATAAATTGAACGCCTGTGTTTTTTAATATTCTATTTGTATACGTTTGAATTGCAGAAGTATCTGCTTTTCCAATCAAACCATCGATTACAATCGAATCATTCGCCACAATATGGGCAATCGTTTTTGCTTTCTCTGCCTGGCTATCCTCCGTTGTCCGCTCTACATTATGACTAATTAATATATCTGTAACAAGTAAAGAAAAAATTACAACTGTACAAACTAGCAATGTAATCGTTTTCCATAAATTCCATAGTTTTTTTCTTTTTTTCATCCCACTAATGACTCCCCTAATTGCTGAATAGAAAAATAAGTAAGGTGATATTATTTTCACCTTACTTATTTGCTGTTATTATACTTTAAATTTACTAGTCATTGCTTGTAGTTCTTCGGCCATCTCAGCTAAGTTTTGCGAAGCTGAACTAATTTCTTCCATCGAATTTACTTGTTCTTCTGTTGAAGCTGCAACACTTTGCATACTAGCTGTATTTTCTTCTGCAGCCGCTGCAATTTCATCAATAGCATTTGTCACTTCATTTGCATCTCCAGCGATTCTCCTCGTTGTTTCTACCATTTGATTAACTTGAGAAACAATATGAGTAGTAGAACTTAAAATTTCTGTAAAACTTACTTTCGTTTTTGTTACAACATCTAAGCCTTGTTGAACTTCCCCACTCACATTATCCATTGCCTTAACAGTATGTTCAATATCAGCCTTAATTTCTGCAATTAAATTTGCAATCTCTCCAGATGATTCTCCTGATTGCTCTGCTAATTTTCTAACTTCATCGGCTACAATAGCAAATCCTCGTCCCTGTTCACCTGCTCTTGCTGCTTCAATAGCCGCATTTAAAGCTAATAAGTTTGTTTGAGTTGCAATGTTTTGAATTGCTTCAGAAATAGCTCCTACTTGCTTTGACTTCTCATCAAGAAGTTTAATAATAGCATCTGAATCGGATACCGATCTAGAAATAGACTGCATTTGTTTTGCGGTTTGTTCAACTAAATCTTCTCCCTCTTCAGCTCTTTCTCGCGCATGTAATGAGGAAATAGAAATTGACTCTGCGCTTCCAGTTACATCTTGAATTGCTGTATTTACTTGTTGTAATGTAGCCGCGCCTTCTTCAACACCTTGGCTTTGTGACTCAGCCCCACCTGATACTTGTTCCATTGCAATTGTAATTTGATCTGTCGCATCATTCGCTTGCTGTACGCTCGCTGTTAACTCTTCTGCCGATGCTGCAACATGCTCTGCTGAAAAGCTAATTTGGGTAATCACATCTTGTAAAGACGTAGACATTTCATTAAATGAATTCCCTAGTTTCCCTATATCATCCTTGGAGTGGATTGTAATTTTCTCGGTTAAATCTCCCTTACTAATTTTATGTGCCGATTCAGCTATTTTTCGTAATGGCCTTGTAATAGAATTTGTAATGAAATAAATTAATACACTACCAAATGCAATAGCGATAGCTATGACAATCAAAGTCTTATAAAACACTGGACTGGCAGCTTGCATAATTTCTTCGTCAAACATAACTCCAACTATTTTCCATCCTGTTTTCTCATTTGTTGCAAAGATTAAACTCTTTTTATCATCTTGTTCTGTATAAGATACATTTCCTTGTTTATCTTCATAAATTGGTTTAATCCAAGGATCAGTAACCTTTGAACCAGGCTTTCTAGACGGATGACTAACAATTTGCTTATTTTGATCTAAAATAACTGCATAGCCTTTTTCACCAATATTAATCATTTTTGAAACCTTTAGGATGTTATCCAAATTCAAGTTAATACCTATAACACCTTTACCATCTTTTACTTCTTTAGCAACTGTCACTACCATATTTTTTGTAGATGCTGATTGATACGGTGCAGTAACAATTACCTTTCCTTTATTTTCATGAGCTTCTTTATACCATGATCTATCTGTTGGATTATAGCCATCAGACATTTGAATAAATGGTTCTCTTATAAACTTCCCCGTCTGCGCTCCAATATAAATACCTTCTACTTCTGGATGAAGCTTTATATATTGTGCTAACTTCGTTCTTACTATTTCTTCTTGTCCATTTAGATATGTATCCTCTGTTAAGATGTCTGCAAAGTACGTCGCATCAACAAATTTCTCTTCTATATTTTGAGAAATAACAGTATTTAAAATTGAAATATTCTCCTTTGCTTTATCTGTCATTTGATGTTCAAAATTTGTTTTGGCAGTTTGATATGAAACACCACCGATAATAAGTCCTGGTATAGTTAAAATAATAAAAAATGAAATGATTAATTTTTTCTTGATACTCATACATTTAACCCAGTTAAATATATTTTGCATAATAAGCCTCCTTTATTTAATGTGAATACTTGTGTAATTTTATACAATTAACATGTATAAAACAATATATAATAATAACATGTAATTTTTTCGTCAATTATGCATTTTTACATATTCACTACTTCTAAGCATTTTAATCATAAAAATAAGAGAACTTTAGCATTATATATGCTAAAGTTCTCTTATTTCTTAACAGCTTCTATTCTAAACAAAACACCCTACAAAACTTCTCTTATAATTCCTTAAATCTCTATCCTTCACCTTATAGCTATATTGTTAAAACTCTCCGTCCTAATTTATTTAGAGCTCTTTACATAACTAATTGCCTGACTCCCCATTTGCACCCATGCCTGTTCAAAGTTTTCTCTTGATACTTTCACATCTAAGCTATCATCAAGCGGGTCTCGAATATATACAGATTCCTTATCGTACCCAATAAGTACAACACAATGTTCATTATATGTAATAGAAACATCCCCACTATTTGTTTTCCATGTAGTAAATTCATCTTCATCTAAAGGGGCATATGTTGCATTTGTAATCATGACTACCGGTTGCCCTGCTTTTACACTCTTATACATTTCCTCTATACTCTTTCCTGTTAAATCCACAGCTTTATTAGATAAATATTTTTTCGCTAACTGAAAAAGTGGCCCATGATATACACCATAACCGGATTCAGAAAAGGTATAAATATTTCCTACAAACCCTTCATTCGGATTTCCGCGTACACCATCAACCATAAAATCAACTTTTTTTATTTCATTTGCTAATTTCATCTTATCTACTGAAACGCCTGCGTATTGTAACATCATTGCTAAACTTGTCACTTCACACCCTCTATCCAGCTCTGGTAACTGCTGAATTAAAGGCACATTTGATAAGAGGATCTTTTCATCATTATTACTAAACTCCATTCTTTTTCCGCTTTGTATGAAGGATGTTAATTTCTCCATATACTTTGTGATTCCATTTGTATATACACTCCATACTGCTACGCCAAGTAAAGCTATGCATATATACCACTTCAATTTTCGTATCACTCTCACGCCCTTTTTAATTCGTTAAATAAGAATAAAACGCGTCAGCATCCGTTCGAACCATCGGTACAAAATTTAGTTCTTTTCCTTTTTCAGGCTGATCTCTTTTTATTTTTTCTGCTAATTCTTGAATGTTCATATTCATTTTGTCCATATTAAGCTCATCTGCCAATTGTAGCACTTTTTGTTCATTAATTTCTCTTAATACTTGATATATATCTTTACCATACAAATCAATATGATATTTTTTTGCTTCTGCCTGTACTTTTTGTTCGTACACTTCTTGCGCTAACTCTTCTATCTCTTTTCCTTTTTGAGAAATATCTAACTTTCCTGCTTCTTCTCTTACTTTCGTTCCATAAATTTCTTCCGCAACCTCTTCTATTTCTTTTCCTTCAGTCGAAACGCCTAATTTCTCTGCTTCCTTATTAATTTTGATTGCATTGATTTGGCTTATTAAATCCACAATCGATTTGTTCTCTACAGATATCCCTAAGTTTAACGCTTCTTGCTTCACTTTTGTTTCATAGATTTCTTCTGAAAGAATTCCAACATCTTTTCCTTCAATCGAAATCCCTAACTGTTCTGCTTCTCTGCCTACTTCTGTTTCATGAATTTCTTTTTCTAGCGTAATTTGTTCTTTTCCTTTCGTTTCAATACCTAATTTCTCTGCTTTTTCTTCTGTATTTATTGCATGTATCTTTCCATTGTTTAATTGCTCTTTACTGCGCTGCGCATAGTCTGTCTTTCCTTTCGATGTTTCAGAAGGAGAGGCACCGCCTAATATACTTAAACTCATTACTCCAATAGTGAATACCGTCATCATTTTCTTCTTCAAAACTAATTCCTCCCTCTTATACTTTCTTTCCCATCATTCCCATAAAGTGAAACTATACTCAGTGGGAAGCTTCATCTTCCACTGAATATTAGCCTTCACCAATCGGGCATTTACGAACAACCCGAATCCAGCCGAGGTTTAAGGTGGGAGTTTTACTGCCCGGAAAATAGCGGGATCATTTTTTTAATACTATACATACATCTCATCACTGCCTGAGATAACATTATGATCTAAAAAATTTACTCACATACACCTCTCTAATCTCTTCTTCATGTAACGATCTTTCTTTATGCAATACATAATATAAATAGTTTCTTAACTTTCCCTTAAAAAAAGACGAACTTGTAAAAACAAGATCGTCTTCTTACTTATATTTTTTGATTTTTAGGGAGCACTACTTCAAAACAAGTACCCTCTCCCCATTTGCTCTCTACTAATATTTTTCCGTAATGCTTTTCTACAATCCACTTGGCGATTGAAAGACCTAATCCAGCTCCCTCTGATGTACTCCTTGCTTTATCCCCTTGATAAAAACGATCAAATAATTTTGGGATATCCTCTACTTTCACGCCTATCCCATCATCTTTCACCTGTATACAAATCGAGCTGCTCGTTTGCGTGCAATCAATTCGAATATGACCGCCTTCATTCGTATATTTCATCGCATTATCTAACAATATGACCATCATTTGATGAATCCGTTCTCTATCACCCATAAAAGACATGTTACGTTCTACTTTTAATATCATCTCTTTTTCTTGATAAGAAGCAATTTCTTTATATGGATCTACTATTTCTTCTAACAATTTACCCATTTCAAATGTTTTTTTATCCATCTCAATTTGATTAGAATCCGAACGTGCTAACAACAATAAGTTGC
This sequence comes from Bacillus cereus group sp. BceL062, assembly GCF_051780025.1. NCBI lineage: Bacteria > Bacillati > Bacillota > Bacilli > Caryophanales > Bacillaceae > Bacillus > Bacillus cereus group sp. BceL062. Next base: position 168,546 of record NZ_JBPWGY010000012.1, read on the forward strand.
TAACTAGTTTCGATAACCGCCTGCATTCCTTAGATATTGTAGAAATGTCCATCGCTTTTTCTTCTATCGTAGCGGATGGTGACTGAAATAACACATCCGTTTTTGATTGAATAACTGCAAGTGGCGTTCTTAATTCATGCGATGCATCGGAAACGAACTGCTGCTGCTTCTCCCATGAATTTTGAATCGGTATGAGTGCTCTGCCAGCTAGGAAAAAGCCGATACCTATTGCACAGAGACTTCCTATACCACAACCTATAACGAGAATTAAAAATAAAGTATTTAACATTCCTTCTTCCGCTGTTATATCTCGCACGATTTGAACTATTTCTCCATCTTTTTGAAGCGCAAATGCTCTAAAATATCGTCCTTGCACTTCAATATCTTGCAAATCCTCTAACTTTTTTGGAGAAAACTTTTCCAAATTCTCTTCAAAAATAGAACGGAATTTACGATTATCGCCCTCTATTTTCACTATTTTCCCATTCCAAGTTATTCTAGTTACCCGCGGATCTCCAATTTGGATATTCTCCATGCGTTTTCTTGGTGGTATTTTAACATCTAGTTTTTCTCCATACTGAGCCATCATTTTTATAGATTGATCCACTTCATTATAAATACGCTTATATGTGTACGAATAAACAATACTACCTAATACTCCTATTAATAGGATAAATACTAATGAGTTCACTATAGTCAGACGAATGCGTGTTTTTTGAAACATACTTCCTTTTTTCATTTCTCTTTTAATATATATCCAATACCACGAACAGTTTGAATATCTTTCTGATAACCGAATGGCTCTAATTTTTTACGTAAATGATGCACATACACTTCTACAATTGCTACTGTCGTATCTGAATCAAATCCCCAAACACGATCGAAAATTTGTTCACGCATTAAAATCTTTCCGCTATTTTGAATGAGATACTCTAAAAGCTCATATTGTTTTAATGTCAACTTAATATCTTGTCCCTCTACTTGAACATCTTTATCTTTTCCAAACAATTCAATTCCTTTATATCGAATTGTCTGCTTTGTTGTTAAACTACCACTTCTGCGTAATAAAGCACGAATTCTCGCCTTTAGTTCTGGTGCTTGAAACGGCTTTACGATATAGTCGTCTCCGCCAAAATCCAATCCTTTCACTCGATCTTCTAAAGAATCTCTCGCTGTTAAAAACAGGACTGGCGTTTCAATTCTTTCATCACGTATTTTTTGAATTACTTCAAACCCGTCCATTCCTGGCATCATCACATCAAGTAAAATTGCATCATAAATGTTTTGCATTGCCAAAAACAATCCATCTTCTCCATTTAACGCTGTATCTACTTCAAATTCATCACGCAAAATTTGTACGATAGACTCTAATAACGAAGCATTATCTTCTACTACAAGTAAGCGCATATTCTCACCTTCCATACTATAGTTCAATTCTATTTATTATTACATTTCTGCTCTTCATAACGAAAGAATGTAATCCTATTATGTAATTTCATTTTCAACTATTTCCTTCTAAGTTTTTGCTAGATATAAAATTTTGAGCCTTTATTATAAAAACTCTTTCTTAAATTTTGCTTAATAAAAAATTGAAAGAAATAAGATTCCCCTTATCTCTTTCAATTTTTTACTACGTACACCTTTTTACTCGGCAACTCCAAACAATTTAATTGACCGCCATACACAGCCCCGCCATCAATTCCAATAATACGATTACTACCAAAATATACTCCGCAATTCTCACTACCATGAAGCGTTTTTGTTTCCGTATGGCCAAATACAACAACCTTTTCACCACTATATCCACTATGAAATTCATTACGGATCCACATTAACGTATATGGTTCAGATTCAGAAACTCGTTTCATTGGCTCAACACCAGCATGTACAAATATATACTCTTCTGTTTCAATGTAATGATCTAATTCTTGAATAAATTTTACATGTTCCTCTAATACGTGAGATTGTAAAATTGGCTTTTGGAAGTCCCCTTCATTAACTGCAATATCTTCTTCTACAAATCCATAGCTATATAACGTTTTATCTCCACCATTTCTTTTTACCCAATGGTTCCATGAGCGTTCCTCATCTGTCGTTAGCGCTTTAATCATCATATCTTCATGATTTCCCTTTAAAACGAATGCTCCTTCTTCTTTTAGCTCTTTCACCTTTTCAAGTACAGCACGTGCATTCGGACCACGATCCACATAATCCCCTAATAGAATTAATTGATCTTGTTTTGCGTTGTATTGTATTTCCTCAAGTAACTTTTTAAATTTATCAATCTCTCCATGAATATCACTAATGACAAGTATCCTATTCATTTTTCTCCTTCTTTCTAAATAAAGTTATTTCTAATTATAACTTTATTTAAAGGAATTTTCTGAACTCAACTACTAGAAAGTATTATTATTACAAATGCAGCTAATTTCCTTACAACACTGTAAGTCTCTTGTCATTCAATTCGATAGTTGTAATTACTATATTTCCTTATACTAAAAGTAAGAAATGAAACAAAAAACAAGGAGAGATGAGATATGAAAAAAGTGATGGAAGTTGTAGTAGCGGTGGTAGAGGTTTTCGTAAATGGTAAGCAAGTTGCAATGGAGTTAAATAAATAATGAAAAGGACAATATTCATTCTAGACCCTTTACTCATATAAAAAAGATAAGAATTCATCATTTCTTTGATCCCTTATCTCCCTATAAAGAAAGCCGTATCCCTTTAGGATACGGCTTTCTTTTATTTTTGGCTCGTACGAGCTGAAATGCTAATCGCTCTATCTGTTGCTTTTGCAGCTTCATCCAACGCTTCTTTACTATTCTTTCCGTCATACATTGCTTCTAATGCTTTTACAACTGCATCTCGTGATTCTGGGAATACACTAATTAATGCACCTTGAGTTGCTGGAGATTGCTTCGTCGCTTGTAATTGTTCTACTGTTACTTTTAACTGTGGATATTTTTCATATTGCTCTTTTACTAACGATTCATTATATGCATCTGGATTAATTGAGAAATATCCTGTTGCAGTATGCCATTTTGCTTGTACGTCTGGCTTCGTTAAATATTTCATAAAGTCCCATGTACCTTGCTGCGTTTCTTCTGAAACCATATTCGTCATCCATAATGATGCACCGCCAATAACAACACCATTTCGCTTTGAATCTTCTGGATACGGAATATACGAAACACCTACATTAAACTTAGATGCATCAATTAAATCACGAACACCTGCTGAAGAATCTAAATACATAGCAACTTGTCCAGATTGGAACGCGGCACGAATATCATCCCAACTTGCTCCATACTTTCCTAGTGCACCAGCTTTATTCAATTCATCTAACATTCCAAATACTTTCTGTCCTTCTTTACCGTTAAATACCGCTTTCTTTGCAGCATCTTTACGGCCATTTTCATTATCTACATATAAAGCCCCTTGTGTCGCTAACAATTCTTCAAAGAACCAACCATAATTGAGCATAGAAAATCCATATTGTTTTACATTTCCGCCTTCTTTAATCGTTAACTTTTTCGCGGCTTCTTTTAATTCAGCATATGTTTGTGGAGCTTTCTCTGGATCTAACCCAGCCTTTGCAAAAGCATCTTTATTATAAATTAATACTGGCGTAGATGAATTAAATGGCATAGAATACATTTTTCCATCAACTGAATAATAATTTGTAATTGCTTTTTCTAATTTTGATGTATCGTACTTATCTTTTTTAATCCAACTATCGATAGGCGTAATCTTTTTGCTATCAATCATATATTTCGTTGTAATTTCACTCGATTGAACAAGAGCTGGAGCTTCTTTCGTAGCAGACATCGTTTTAAACTTCGTTAAAGACTCTTCGTATGTTCCTTGAAACTCTGCCTTTATCTCGTACTTATTCTGCGATTTATTATAGTCTGCAACAAGCCCATCTAGTACACCTTGTGTTTTTCCACCCATCGCATGCCAAAAACGAATTACAGTTTTATCACCATTTTTTTCAACTGGTGCTACTTTTGCCTGCGCTTCAGGTTTCCCCTCTGTTTTACTATTTGAACAAGCAGCCCCAGTTAATGCCATTGTGGCTGCCATTAAAAGAGCAGCACTTTTTTTCAATAAACTCATCTCAATCCCACCTTTTCCTATGTATGCTTATTTAATTGCACCTTTTGTTAATCCTTGTTGTAATTGCTTTTGCCCTAAAAATAGTAAAATCAACGTTGGAATGACGATAACCGTAACACCGGCCATTACGCTTCCCCAATCAGTCGCAACTTCTTGAGATTGAAGTTGCTTCACACCAATTTGAACTGTTCTGACTTTTTCATCAGTGGTCACTAAGAGCGGCCACAAGTACATATTCCATGTTGTTAAAAAGCTATATACTCCAAGCGTAATAAAACTCGTTTTGCAATACGGAATTACAACACTGAATAAAAACCTTACATTTCCAATCCCTTCAATAAAAGCAGCTTCTTTCAATTCATTCGGAAGCGTCATAAAATGTTGGCGTAGTAAGAAAATACCGAAAGCTGTTGCAAAAAATGGCACTGTCATCCCAGCAAAGCTATTGATCCAACCAAAGTTTTGAATCGTTAAAAAGTTCGGTACCATCGTTGCTTCCCACGGAATAAGCATCGTTGAAATAAACAAGAAGAAAATTACGTTTCTCCCTTTAAACTGAAGAAAAACAAAAGCATAAGCTGCTAAACTGGATACGATAAGTTGTCCAATCATAACAATCGTCGATACAATTAAACTGTTGTACAAGTATGTAAAAAGCGGTACTTTTTGAAAGATATTCATAAAATTATCGAAAGTAAATTGGGTCGGAAATAACCTTCTCATTTGAATATCATCTGGTGTCATAAAGCTTATTAAAAACGCATAGAGTACAGGAAAAAACACCATTACTGCACTAATAATGAGCAGCATGTATAATAGGAAATTTTGTTTCCACTGTTTAACGATCATTTATAATGCACCTTTCTCTCAGCAAACTTAAATTGAAGTAATGTAGCAATAAAAATGAAAACAAATAATACCATCGCTTGTGCACTTGCTGTTCCAAATTGATGATTCACAAATGCCTCTTTATAAATCGAATACACAATTAAATTCGTTGCATCATTCGGTCCACCGTGCGTTAAAATATCAATTTGTCCAAAGCTCTGGAATGCACTAATTAACGTTACTGTCACGATAAAGAATAAAGTTGGTGATAGCATCGGTAATGTAACGCGGCGAAGCTTATATAAATAACTAGCACCATCTATAGATGCACTCTCATATAAAGACGTATCAATATTTTGCAAACCACCTAATATAACTAAAAATGCAAATCCTGTATTCACCCAAACCGTTGTAACCGATACAGAAAACAGTGCCCAGTCCGGACTCGTTAACCATGCGATTGCCGGAAGATTCATAGCGGCTAATATATTATTAAATAACCCTACACTTGGATGAAATAAAAATAGCCAAATCACTGCGCTAGCAGCTACTGATATTCCCATCGTTGAAGAAAAGAGAACACGGAACAATCCAATACCTCTTACTTTTTCATTTGCAATTAATGCAAGAAATAAGGCGAATACAATACTAGTAGGCACTGTATATAAAACAAATAATAAAGTTGACTTTATACTTTTGTAGAAAGCAGGATCAGAAAATAAATATTGATAATTTTCTAAGCCAACGAAAAGATTGGCTTCTCCGTGTATATCTGTTAAATAAAAGCTATAGTAAATCGTCCTAAACAATGGATAGAAAAGAAAAATTGAAAATAACAAAATAGATGGAGCCAAAAACAATAATCCTATTCTTAAATCTTTCGTTCTGCCCCATAAACTCTTCTTTTTTGACACTGCTGTTTGAACTGGTAACTTCCCTACTTCAATCATTATTTCGCCACCACTTTCAACTCTTCTTCAGCCACCACTTTTAATCGTTCATTCTTATTTTGGTGAAAGAAACATAGTTTTTCTTGCGAGAATAATAATTTTACTTTGTCACCTTTGTTCAGGATTAACTGTCCGATAACTTTCGCACTCCAAGTTGTTCCATTTACCGCAAAGTTTAATATAGACTCATTCCCTAATACTTCTACAGATTGCAGCGTAACTTCTTGTCCTGCCTCAGACAATGCAATATGCTCAGGACGCATACCTATTCGAATTGTCCCTGCTGGTAATTGCTTTAACTGTCCAATAGATAATGGAATTTGCAATTGCCCTATATGTAATACGCCTTTTTCTTTATCCACTTCTCCATCATTTATATTCATAGAAGGAGAACCTATAAAACTTGCAACAAATTCGTTTGCTGGTTCGTTGTATATATCAAGAGGTGTTCCAACTTGTTGTATACTTCCTTTATTCAAGACCATGATACGATCTCCCATAGTCATCGCTTCTATTTGATCGTGAGTAACGTAAATCATCGTAATTCCGAGTCGTTGCTGAATTTCTCTAATTTCAATCCTCATTTGCGCACGTAATTTCGCATCTAAATTCGAAAGTGGTTCATCCATTAAACAAATCGGTGCTTGACTCACGATCGCCCTGGCAAGCGCAACACGCTGTCTTTGTCCGCCTGATAATTGGCCCGGTTTCATTTTCACATACTCTTTCAGCCCTACCATTTCAATAGCTTCCATTAATCGCTTTTGTCGCTCTTCTTTTTGTACCTTCCTTACCTTAAGTCCAAATAAAATATTTTCTTCTACAGTTAGGTGTGGATATAGTGCATAATTTTGAAATACCATTGATAGATTACGGTCTTTCGGCTCTAAATCATTTGCAACACGTTCATTAATCATTAAATCTCCCGAAGAGATTTCTTCTAAGCCAGCAATCATTCGTAGTAATGTACTTTTTCCACATCCCGAAGGTCCAACTAAAACGAAAAATTCTCCCTTCTTAATATGAACCGATACGTCTTTAACCGCTGTCTCTTCCGCATTTTTATATACCTTTGAAACATCTTTCAATTCGATCACAAGGTTGCACCCCTTTTTTCTTCTTGTATCCATACTTCATAATGACTCGTTGAAATCGCACTTGCTCCCGCACGAATGGCAGTTTCCGCATCTTCCCGCGTTTGAATCAATCCACCTGCAATAATGGGAAACTCTATTTTCTCTGCTAGCTGTTTAATAATAGAAGGCATAATTCCAGGCATAATCTCTACCGCATTTGGTTTAGTCGTTTTACAATTTTCAACTGATTTTGTAAGAGATAAAGTATCGACAATAAAAATTCGTTGAATCGTTTTTAATCCAATTTTATTGGCATTTCGAATTGTCGAACCTTTTGTTGAAATAATACCTTGTGCTCCGATAACATCTTGAATATACAAAAGGGCTTCCTCTGTGTTCGTATTTAAGCCTTGTATAAAATCACAATGAAGAAATACATCATGTCCATGTTTCTGTAATTCGTATACACGCTCTGGTAACTCCAGCATTGAACCAGTCATAAGAAAAACTGTTTTCGGTAATTTTTTGTATGCTTTATACCCTTTCCAATCCTTTATCATCGCGATATGAGGTTCTTTAAACATTTATTCCACCTAGCTTTTCTATTTTTATCCAAACTAAAAACACCTACTTACATAGAACACCCTTCTCCTTATTTGAACTCTAGGGAATAGAGCACACCTAAGAAAGTGGCACGTTATATGTAAGCGGGTGTTCTCAAATGTTCTCTACCCTAGTTATTTTGTTACCTTTACTATATTACGCATTTATTAAGTCAGTTTAGATAAATTGTTAATTAGGTGTTAATCGAATGTTAATATTCACCATATTGTTTTTTACAATAATCCAGATATACGAATAAACTCTAACAGAACACAACAATATTTACATTTCAATCAATATGTAAATTCATTCCATAGTTAATAAGTTTTAGTTTTCTCGCCACTGCTTGTGAAGCACAATTATCCCAAGAGGTACTATAAAGCGGAATACGTTTTTCTTCTTTTATTGACATTGCCCAAGCTTTAACGACATCAGCACCATATCCCTTTCCCTGGAAGCCCTCTACAGTTTCCACACTTGCCTCAGCAGCTATAGGCGTACTTCTTGCACTGCAGCATATAGAAACGACTTGTTCATTTTCAACAATTGCAAAATAAGGTTGCCTCCATTCCATCTGTTCTATTAGATTAGGAAAATTTTCTCGCATGAGCTCTTTATTCTTCTCTGTTATTTGTATCACCCTAGTCGGCTCATTTGAATTATTTGGAAACATGTAAGCAGGACCCATCCAAATATTCTCTACCGTTCTCTCTTCATTTAATACTTTCATGATCTTTGCTATCTCTATGTGATTTGAACGTTCTCGAATTAATTTCTCAATCTTACTTATTATTTCACCATCCAAATTACAATGATATCTCGTTATATTCCCTTCACGAGTTTTGCTAAGAAAAAAACGTGGTGCTTTCGGATTTCCCTGTTCATTTACACTCTTTATTCTTCCCACTTGATTATGAACAAATAAAACCTCTGCCTGAATTACTATTAACTCAAGTTCTGAAAATCGCATTTATGCCCTCCTTCATTACCCTGTGTAGCCTCCATATACCATCCATTCATACTCTATTTTCTGATGTTCAAAACAAAAATCCCATTTAAATACACATTACTGAATCAATCATACTAAAATGACTTCTTCATTCTGTCTATCTAAATGGGATTATTTCGTACTCTTTATGTCTTTTTCTTATTATTCCACCGGTTGTGGTTGCGGCTGCACTACTTCATTCGCACCAGCTATTCTCAACACATTCGCAATATCTTTAAAACCTCTTTTTTCAGCATATTGCAGCGGCGTAATATTTTCCTTATTGGCTATATTTACATCTGCCCCGTGGTCAATAAGCATTTGAATTACTTTCTTATGGCTTTCACTACCATTTCCCAATACAATTGCTTCTATTAAAGCTGTACCACCACGTTCATTTTTATAATTCACATCAATATCTGTATGCTCTAATAATTCTTTAACAACCTCTACATGACCACGCTCAGATGCAGAAATGAGTGCTGTGCCACCTGACTTAGTCGTTTCTTTCGTATTAACTCCTGCATTAATTAATACTTTTACAATATCCGTATACCCTTCTCTACTTGCATAAAGGAATGGATTGCTTTGTTTCTCATCTTTGACTTCAATATTTGCACCTGCACCAATTAATGCTTTAACTGTCTCTACATGATTTTGGTACGTTGCTGCAAGGATAGGCGTTTCTCGGTTGTCACCTTCTACGTTTATATTCGCTCCATCCTGAATCAACTTCATAGCTGTCTCTGTGTCTCCAAGAGTCGCTGAAAGTAACAACTGTTTGTCCAGTAAATTTATACTTTTTTCTTCTTTAACTTCTTCTTGTTCTTTATGCTTTTCTTTTTTCTTTTCGTTTTTCACATGAACCGGTTTCGATTCTGGTTCCTCTTGCTTATCGCAAGCCACTACCGTCATTAAAAGTCCTAATAACATACATAATAAAATTTTTTGTTTTCTCACAACTACAGCTCCTATGAAAGATAATGTTTTCTTAACCATTCCTCCATCACATACAATAACTCTTCTTGAGTACATTTATCCATAAGCCCTTTATATTCCTTCTTTAATCGGATTATCTTAAGCTTATCCTATGTTTCTCAACCTATTGGAATGATACGCCTGATGGCCTCATCATTAACATTATGAAGCAATTAGTTTAGCACGTTTTAACCGCATTTGTATACATTTCTAAAAAGTACATAAATGATTGCTTTAGGTCACTATATTCCATTGTAACCGTTCTTCTAAAAATTTTACACCTTTTCTATATTTGCACCTGAGTAATACTAGAAAAAGACAACTATATAGTTGTCTTTTTCTAGTATTAATGATGCCCACCGTGATTCCCTGTTTTCGGTTTCCCCATCATTTCTTTATTCATTTCCCATTTATGCTCTGCTAGCTCTTTATACGAAAGAACCTTACCCTTATAGTTAGATACAAAGCTCTCTGCATCTTTTTTATTTTTAAATGAAATGACATTATAAGCCATTGGTGTCGTTATTGTTTTATCATATACGTAAGTAGCGTCTTCTAACGAAACCCAATCTTTCGAATCATAATCTCGAACAAATTTTTCTTTCGTCTTTTTGCCTGGATTAATCTCCATCCATTTATACATACAACCAATATCATCAAACTTTAACGCTTTTCCATTTTCTAAAATGATTTCTGTTGCAAATTGATTATCCGTTACCCCAATTTGGCAAATATCACACTTATCATGTTTCTCATCAATTGCCACAGCTGTTGTTCCCTTTTTCCCACACCCCACTATCGTAAATAAGAAACATAAACATATAGCAAGCACAACATACTTTATTCTCATCACTATTCCTCCCTAAAAACCGTATACTCCACAAGGAGAATATCAAAAACTTGTGTGGGATTTGTGAAAAAACAATGTGCTTTTTGTAATATAGAAAACAAAAAAGATGTGTAGCTATTTCTACACATCTTTCATCATTCACAGCCTGTAATTAATAAATCATCTTCTAACTTAACTAATAATGTATCTGTATTAATTTTCTGCCCAACTTCTACATTTACTAATCTTATATTTCCACTGATACCGACCGCGACTTTTTCAAGCTCACCATTATTTTTTCGGACCATCATTAATTTTTCCCACTCATATACATAAGAAGATTCATTAACAAAAATCTCTTCTATCTTCCCCTCATAAGAACTATAAACTTCTTCTATTCTCGTTTCCATTCAAAATCTACTCCCTACTTCGCACTTCACTATTTTCACCTTATTCTATCACTCTTGTTAGAAGTAAATTATATTTTTAAAAATTCAAAATTACCTTCGTGAACAATATGACCAAAATAAAAATTATGCTTCTAATGGTGTTATTTTTCAAATTATTTACCATTTGGATAGATGCTTTTATGATAAACAAAAAACATCGTTCTGAATTTTCGCTTTATTTTGAAAGCGCAATCATTTTTTTAGGGGGAGATCGGATGTTAGCTCTACTTGGATTTGCAATGGTATTTGTCTTTATGTTTTTAATCATGACGAAACGTATGTCAGCATTAGTAGCATTAATATTAATTCCAATTACTTTCGCATTAATTGGCGGATTTTATGCAGACATGGGTCCTATGATGTTAGAGGGCATTCAAAAATTAGCACCTACCGGTATTATGCTTATGTTTGCCATTTTATATTTTGGAATTATGATTGATAGCGGTTTATTCGATCCTGTCATTAGTAAAATATTAAAATTTGTAAAAGGGGATCCTTTAAAAATTGTTGTTGGTACAGCCATTCTTACTATTATTGTTTCATTAGATGGGGACGGAACAACAACGTATATGATTACTGTTTCCGCAATGTACCCATTATATAAACGTCTCGGAATGAATCCACTTATATTAGCTGGGGTTGTTATGTTAGGGGCAGGTGTGACAAATCTTACACCTTGGGGTGGACCAACTGCTCGAGTTATGAGTGCACTTGGACTAGATGCATCAGAGCTCTTTACACCACTTATACCAGGAATGATTGCTGGTGCAATTTGGGTAGTTTTCGTTGCCTACTATCTTGGAAAAAAAGAAAGAAAACGTTTAGGCATTATGGATGTGCAATATTTAAAACAAATGCAAACAATGGATGAGCAAGCTGCCACAGTAGAAGCTGCCGTGCATAAACGCCCTAAACTTCTATGGATTAACTTTTTATTGACCGCTACATTACTTGTCTGTCTCATACTAGAAGTTATGCCGTTACCTGTTCTCTTTACAGTTGCTTTCGCTATTGCTGTTATGATTAACTATCCAAACTTAGAACAACAAAAAGAACGTATTGCCTCTCATGCAGGAAACGTATTAGCTGTTGTTTCACTCGTATTTGCTGCTGGAATTTTCACTGGTATTTTATCTGGAACAAAAATGGTAGATGCAATGGCTCAAAGTGTAGTAACTCTTATACCAGATGCACTTGGACCACAGTTGCCAATTATTACAGCTCTTCTTAGTATGCCTTTCACATTTTTCATGTCCAATGATGCATTTTACTTCGGGGTATTACCTATTTTAACGAAGGCTGCTGCTACTTATGGAATTAGTGCAGCTGAAATGGGACGTGCTTCCTTACTCGGTCAACCCGTTCACTTATTAAGTCCTCTTGTCGCTTCCACTTATTTATTGGTCGGAATGGCTAAAGTTGATTTTGGTGAACATCAACGCTTCACTTTATTGTGGGCCGTTGGAACGACAATGGTGATGTTGATTACTGGAATTGTAATTGGGATTATTCCAATATAAGACGCAAAAAACAGTAGAAGAAATAAATCCTCTACTGTTTTTTTTATGAAGAAACGAGAAAATACCTTCTCTCTGGTCTCCCTACACTTCCATATATAAGCTCTGCATGTACTTTCTTCCCAGATATTAAATACTCTAAATAGCGTCTCGCTGTTGATCGACTTACTCCAACCATCGAGCTTAACACTTCTGCGGTAATTCCTTCTTCATTAACTGTTAACATATGCTTTTTTATTTTCGCTAAAGTTAAAGGATCTATTCCTTTTGGAGCATATTCAACTGTATTTCCCTTCACACCTCTTTGAGACCATAAGTGTTCAATTTGTTCTGTAGATAATTGATTGCTTTTCTTTAACTGCCTAATCTTTTTTTGATAACTTTCTAAACTCGCTTTAAAACGGTCAAACATAAGTGGTTTTACGATATAATCAGTTACTCCACCACGTAAAGCATGCCTAACTACATCTGTTTCCGATGCAGCTGTAATCATAATAATATCTGTATCATGCAAATTATGCCTAATATATGTGACAAGTTCTGTTCCTTGTATATCAGGTAAGTACACGTCTAATAAAACGAGTTGTGGCTTCACAAGCTCTAGCCATTCCTTCGCTTGTTCCCCAGTCGTTGCTGTTCCAATTACTTTAAATCCTTCAATTTTTTCAGTAAAACGCCGATGAATGTCCGCAATCCGAATATCATCTTCTACAATTAATACTTCAATCTCCTCACCCATTACAACTCGCCTCTCTCTTTCGGTAATGCAATAATGAACAACGCACCACCTAAATCCCCTTTTTCAATTGCAATGCTTCCATTTAAATCTTCTACTAACTCTTTCACTTTTGCTAATCCATATCCTCGCTTCTCTCCTTCTTTCGTTGAAAAGCCTTTATAAAATATGCTAGTAATTATTTCATCATGAATCCCTTGCCCCGAATCTTCCACTTCAATTAATATTTCTTCTCCGATATCTGTTACAAACATTCTAACTTTCTTATCATGCTCTTGATTTTTTTCAATTGCTTCAAATGCATTTGTAATTAAATTCCCTAAAATCGAAACGACATAATTACTCTCAATATGCGGACTTAATGTTTCTAAACTACTTTCTCGATCTAGTACAAAATCAATCTTCAACTCTCTTGCCCTATTATAAAATCCAATTAAAATTCCACCTAGCCATGGATTTTGAATTCGCTTCATAATAAATTGAACAAAATCTTGATATACCGCCGTCTCCTTATGAATGAGCTCTAGAGCATCTTCATATGACTCTAATTGGATAAGACCTGAAAGCGTATACAATAAATTATTGTATTCATGGGTTTGTGCTCGTAACGCCTCTGTATATTGCTTCGTCTGAGATAATTCTGCTGTTAACTGATCCATTTCAGATTTCAAACGTAAGCTCGATACGACGCCGGTTACTTTATTATTTACTTTAATAGGTAGACGATTAGCAATAACAGCCTGCCCTTTTATATTTAATTGACGATCAAACTGTTCTTCACCAGTTTGAAGTACATCTAGTATGGATGAATTAGGAATTATATTTAAAATAAATGATCCAATGATATTTTTTCGGTTGTCTAGTGAAAGAATATCGTAGGCTGCTTGATTGACTAAACTAATCATGCCCTTTTTATCAATTACGATAATCCCTTCTCGTACAGATTGAATCACAGTACTATGCTCTTCATATAAAGATGAAATTTCTTCTGGTTCCATCCCAAACATCATTCTTTTTATACTTGCAGCTAAATATATGGAACCGATTATCCCCATTAACAAACCAATTATTGTAATCCAAAATACACGCTTTCCATACACTTCTACCGCTCCATGAATATCATCCATTGAAAATCCAACAGATACTACACCAATAATTTTATTATCCTGATTACGGATTGGAACTTTTCCGCGTAAGGAAGGTCCTAGTGATCCCGTTGCTTTCGAAACGTAAGATTTCCCTTCTAATAGCACTCCTTTATTATCTCCACCAACCATTACTTCTCCTATTTTGTCTTTCTTGGGGTGTGCATAACGAATCCCTTCTTTATTTCCAACCACAATAAAATCAGCATCTGTATCAATTCGAATTTTTTCTGCAATCGGTTGAATAATAGAAGCTGGATTTTCTTTTTGAAAAGCTTCCGCGATTTCCGGTATAGCTGCAACTGTTTTCGCAACATGCAAAGCTCTTTTACCAATTTGCTCTTCTACTGTTTCAGATAATATGTAGTAAAACAAATAACTTGTTAACAAAAGCACAACAAGAATAAGTGTACTAATAGTTAATGTAATTCTCGGTTGTAGTTTTAATTTTTTAAATTTCAAAACCATTCCCCTAACATGGATAAAGATAGAATTTAAAGAAAATACAGTTTTTTTTCAATCGTTAAACTTAATCATAACACGGTTACTACACATTTCTTTATTTTTATCTCCATAAAAAAAGAAACGAAGTAAAATTACTACCTCGTTTCTTAATATTTTTTATTACACTTTAAACTTGCCAATCATCTCTTGCAATTCTTCTGCCATTTGTGATAAGTGAACTGCTGCTCCATTAATTTCATCTACTGAAGCTAATTGCTCTTCAGAAGAGCCAGCAATATTTTGAACACTTGCTGCATTTTCTTCAATCGTAGCTGCAATTTCATTAATAGATGCACTTACTTGTTTGGCATCTACCGTCATTTGTTTCGCTACTTCTACCATACTATCAATTTGCACAACTGTATCATTTGTAGATTTCAATATTTCAGCAAAGCTTTGCTTCGTTTCATTTGCAACTACAAGACCTGATTGTACTTCTGTTCCAACTTGATTCATAGAGCTTACCGTTTCTTTTATATCAAATTGAATCTCTTTCACTAGTTTTCCAATTTCCGTAGAAGACTGTCCTGATTGTTCAGCTAATTTTCGCACTTCATCCGCTACAATTGCAAATCCTCTTCCTTGCTCCCCAGCTCTTGCAGCCTCAATTGCAGCATTTAATGCTAATAAATTTGTCTGCTCTGCAATATGTTGAATCACTTCCAGAATTGCTCCGATTTGTTTCGACTTATCATCTAATAAAGCAATGACTTTATCTGAATTTGAAACTGACTCATGAATTAATTGCATTTGATTCACAGTTTGCTCAACTAACTTCCCACCATCTTCAGCTTTTTTCTTCGTATACATAGAAGCTGTTGATACTAATGAAGAACTATCAGCAACACGCTGAACTCCTTCTGTAACTTCTTCTAATAACGTCGCTCCTTCTTCAACTTCTCTCGTTTGTATTTCAGCCCCACTCGACACTTGCTCTATAGCTTGTGTAATTTGTTCTGTCGCTTCACTTGTCTGCTTCATGCTAGCTGTTAATTCTTCTGAAGATGCTGCTACATGACTTGCTGAAATATTTATATTGGAAATGACATTATGTAATGATGATGCCATCTCATTAAAACTTTCTCCTAACTGCCCGATTTCATCTTTAGAATGAACTGTAATAGATTCTGTTAAATCACCTTCACTAATTTTCCTAGATGATAGAACAAGTTGTTTTAACGGTTTAATAATAGAAGCAATTATGAAGTAAATTAAAACCCCCACCAATCATTAATGAAATCCCAATAACAGTTATCGTTTTATAGAAAATAGGTTCAGCCGCTTGAATAATTTCTTTTGAAGGCATTATCCCCGCTATTTTCCATCCAGTTTTCTTATTCGTTTTAAAAGTAATGTTACGATCTTCACCATCTAATGAATAATGAAAATCACCAGCTTCCTGTTTATAAAATTCCTTACTAAGTTTCTCTTCTAACTTCTCACCCGGCTTCAGTGTCGGGTGTGCGACTACATTTTTATCTTGATCAAATATCGCTACATAACCTTCCTTACCGATATTAACCATCTTGGAAGTAGTTACAATATTATTGATAATTAAGTCAATCCCAAGAACGCCACTTTTATCCTCATTTTGTTTTGCCAATGTGATAACCGTATTCCCTGTCGTTTTTGACTTATATGGAGCAGTTACAATCACTTCTCCGCTTTTTTCCACTGCCTCTTTATACCAATCTCTTTCTGTAGGATTATATCCTTCCGGCATTTGAATTGCCGGTGATTGAATAAATTGTCCATTGCTAGACCCAGTATAGATAGCTTCCATTTCCGGATGTAACTTATTATATTCTTCTAGTTTATTTTGGATATTTTGTATTTGATCCGCTTGGTAACTTGATTGTGTAAATAATTTCGTAAAATAAGTTGCATCTACTTTTTTACTATCCAATTCCTTATTAATTACATTATCCAAAATTTTTATATTATCTTTCGCCGAGTTTAAAATCGTTTCATTAAAATTTGTTTTCGCCTGCTGATAAGACGTCCAACCAATTACAATACTTGGAAGAATTAAAATGATAATAAATGACACAAGTAACTTTGTTTTTAAACTACTACTCCTTAACTTCCTTTGAAACATATTTCTACCCCTCCATACCGTTTTACATGCAATAAATTACAATTAATCCGTTTATAAAAATTTTAAGATATAAATAAATTGACGAGACTCTCTATTTCTCTTCTACCCATCTTTCTAAATTTAAAGGATTATTGCATACTTACTTCATTCTATAAAAATTAAATAATTAAAACAATGTATAAAAATGTATATTATTCGAAATATTATGATTCACAGAAGAACCTCTAGCACATGCTAGAGGCCCTGCCTACCTTACTATTCTTTATCTTTTTCTACTTCTTTTTTCTTATCTTCTACTACAGATACAACAGGTTTATCACTTGATAATTGTTGTACCGCTCCTTTTCCTGCAAATCCTTCTAATAGCTCTTTTAAGTCAATTCCAGAAGAAGCTTTTAACGTTTCTTGCATCGTTGCCATTAAATCAGTCGCATAGCCCGCAACTTTTCCGGCCCCGCTATTTTTACCACCGCCGCCTGTATCGACAACTGTGATTTTATCAATGTTACTAAGCGGACTTGCAAGTTCCTTCGCATAACTTGGAAGCATTTTAAGAACCATATCCATAATTGCCGCTTGACCATATAATTCAAATGCTTCTGCAATTTTTTGTTTCGCTTCTGCTTCTGCTAAACCTTTTAACCTAATAACATCTGCCTCTGCTGTACCTTGCGCTTTTTGTACTTCCGCTTTCGCTTGACCTTGTGCTTTTTCAATCTCCGCCTTCGCTAAACCTTCTACACGTACTTCTTCTGCACGTGCTCTCGCTTCTGCTTCAATCTTATATTGATCTGCATCTGCCTTTTTAATTTGTTTTACTTTTTCTGCTTCTGCTGATTGCTCAACAGCATAGCGATCTGCATCGGCTTTTTTCTTAACTTCTGCATCATATTGCTTTTCACGACGTGCAATCTCTTTTTCTTCTAACTCAATTTGCTTTTCACGCTCAATGATTTTAACGCGCATTTGCTCTTCTGTAACACCTTGTTGCGCTTTCGCTTGTTGTAATTCGTAAGAAAGATCCGCATCTGCACGAGCCTGCTCTTGTTCCCTCTTATAGGACTGTACTTTTAATTCTTTATGTTTTTCAGCTTCAGCGATTTGTGCATCACGTTGATATTCTGCTTCTTTTGCCTCTTTTTCAGCACGTGCTTTTTCAATACGTGCTTCTTTTTCACGCTCTGCGTTCGCAATTGTTGCATCACGCTTAACTGTCGCAATTTGCGGCTGACCAAGCGCATCTAAGTATCCATTTTTATCCATTATTTCTTTAATTGTGAAAGAAACAATGCGAAGTCCCATCTTCTTTAAATCTGTAGAAGCTACTTCATGCACCTTTTGAGCAAATTGCTCTCTATTACTATACGCATCTTCTACTGTCATAGAAGATAAGATAGCACGGAGATGCCCTTCTAAAACTTCTTTTGCTTCTATTTTTAACTCTTCCGTTTCTTTTCCTAAATATTGTTCAGCTGCTGTAGAAACTTCTTCAATTGTGGATCCTACTTTAATAATAGAAACACCATTTACTGTAATTGGTACACCTTGTTTCGTATACGTATCACGTGTACCAACTTCTAATTTGTAGTTTAATAGGCTTAAAGGCTCTGCTCTTTGCATAATTGGAACTACAAAAGTACCGCCACCGCGAATAATCTTAATCTTCTTTCCATCATCAGTGGTAACAACATTTTTCCCACCACCAAGCCAGTTCCCTGTAACAATTAACGCTTCATCTGGACCAACTGTTCGATACTTCGTAATGAATACTAAAATGAGTAGAATTAAAATTGCGAGTAAAACTCCACCGATAATTAATGGAATCGTCATGTAAATTCCCCCTTATAATTTTGGTTTCTTTAAAGAATAAGCGATGTTCTGTACAAGCAAAACACCATCTTGAACTCCCTCGATAATAACTTCAGTTCCTTGTGAAATATCTTTCTTTCCAATTGTTTTAGCTGGGATTGCATTACTTCCAAATTGGGAGGAGATTAATACTTCACCAAATCCTTCTGTAGGAATTGTCGTAATGACTTCTCCCTTGCAACCAATGAATTCATCCATACGTTGCACCGTATTTTGCTCTGCCTCTGCAATCGGTTTTAAAATTAATATTTTCATTATGAAAACACCGATAAAAGATATAGCAAATGAACCAGCGAAAATAATAGTACTATTAAAGGAAAATAAATATTCTCCTATATAACTAATTCCACATAACATAGCGAAGAAACTAAGTAGTAAGGTAACAACGGATACAGATCCGCCCCCAAAACTAAATATTGATTCAAATATATCTCCAAAGAAAATATAAATAACAGTGAGTATAGTAGCAATAATAAATCCATATAAATAAATTGTTTCAAGTGGATAACCAAACAAGAACATTTCTTATCCCCCTTTCTTAAACAATCTCTTTTTTGTTATGTGTATGCCTCACCTCTTTCAAAGATTATTAATCTCAATTTTCAGTTATTTACTCTTTAAAGAAAAACCTGTAAGACAGGTCTCTAAAAAAGAACAGGAGAAACCTATTGTGACAGGCTCCTCCTAGAAAATAACCGATATATTATATATCTATATAATATATTATTTTCCACAAAAAGTAAAGTTAAACATACATTGGAAAAGCACTTATTTTAGTGATAATGAGTACGTTCCATCGCCATTATCATATTTATATACATACAAGTAATACTTACCTGGTTTTGCATTTAATTTTGCTTCTATATGATTTCCATTAGCTTGACCGTAAGCAGCATAATTTTGCATATCTGATTCATGGTGAAGTACCCACGTCATCCCAATTCCATACTCATTTAAAACAGAAATATCGAGATCTTTCGCTGCTGCTACATTAAATGTATAAACATCGGTGTGATCCCCGCCGATAAGGCTACCTTTTATAGTAGTGTTTAGTCCGATACGATTTGCTTCCTCTTTACGATTATTTGGTTCAGATTCTGTTAAACTTCCATCTTTAATCGTAACAGTTGTTTCACTTCTACTCTCTTTTCCTTTATCATCTTTTACTCTTAACACTACTTTAAAAGTTCCTTCTTTTTCATATGCATGTACTGGATTAACTTCTGTACTTGTTCTTCCGTCTCCAAACTCCCATGAATAAGAAACGATTTTTCCATCTTCGTCGTTTGATCCATCACTTTTGAATTGAATTCCTTCTTTTACAAGCCCATTATAAGGACCGTTTATATGAACTGTCGGAGCTTTATTTTCTCCGTCATCTTTTGCGATACCATGGAAGACTACATCATATTCAAATTCATTGGAACTATTCACACGATAATTGACGAAATATGCTGTAACCGTTTTGTAGCCGCTCCATTCTTTTTGCGCCAATTGTTCTAAAGCTTCATTTACTCTTTTACCCATTGCATTCCAGTCTTCTGATTCGCCTTTTGTTACACTACCTGTAAACGTACCTTCTAATGTAAATGTATTAAAGAATTGAGACTCGTGTTTTGTCATTTTTGCATCTTTCATAGACAACGTCTCACTAATTTCTTTCTTCACTTCTATTAACGACTTTGGTGCATGTTCAGCTAAATAATCATCTGCTACTTCCGGTACAGTGTACTTATCTTGATTATTAATTAACTGCTGCATATACTCTTGATACTCTTTATTTAGCTTAGAATCTTTACTTAGGTTTTCACGATATGCATCATAATTTTTCACGTCATTCGCACGAATTAAATCTTGAATTTTATCAAATGTTTCAAACTGATGCGTATATAAGTAAGACTGCAATGCGAACGAGTAGTTATAGAAATCCCAAGAACCATATTTAGCAAATAGTGTGCGCTCTGCTGTATAACGGCTTGCAGGATCAGATGATAATCCGCTAATGATGCTCTTTCTCGGTACTACATTATTTGTACGAGTAGATCCTGCGAAAAATTCTGCATTCCCTTCTTGGAACCAAGTTAATCTTTCATTTTGATACATATCTCCTCTTCCAAATAAACCGGGAACTTCATATCTCCCTTGAAGATAGTGAGTAAACTCATGACGGAATAACTCTTCTAAACTATAAATACTTTGCTCTGGCGTACGCTCATATGTAAAGAATGTACCTGTCTCTTCAATATAAATTCCACCGTTGTTTGTTTCATATCCATACAATTGTCTATTTAACTGATATTCATCTGGAGTATTATAGATTACTATCGTTAATACGTCGTCTGCATTACCTTGTTCTAAAGCTTTGTCATTTCCGATTACGCGGTGATATTGCGCTTTTACTTCCTTCGCAGCCCAATATAACCTCTTAATTTTTTCTTCTGACACTTTATCCCCAGTTTTAAATACAATAGATCCATCGTCGAATGTATACGTTTTTGGTAAGTATTGCTCTTTTCCTTCTTTACGAATCTTCTCTAAATCTACCGTATTCCCGCTATAATCTTTCCCGTTATAATTTGTTGTAATTTGTTCTACCGCAACAAAATACGGTTCACTTAAACGCGGATACATATGCATCGCTTGTGTAACAACCTCTAATCCTTTATTTGGATTGCTATGAAACTTCCCTAAACGGCTAGCAAAATAAATTCCATTATTAACGAGCCATTTATTTTCTGACGTTACTTCATTTAGAAGAGCAATACGATTTATTTCATTAATAAACCCATCTACTTTTCCATACCACATCGTTTCATTCGCTTCTTTACGGGCCTCATTTAAGTAAGACTGTATATCATAATCAATGCCTTGCATCATATCGTATACAGCTTGTCCTTTCATACGATCGTCTACATATGCATTAAAATTATCATTATATTGTTTTAAAATATTCGATGCGTATTGCACTGTTTCAACATCACTTGATGCATTACTAATTAATTTACCGTATGCAGATACTACTGTATCTTGCTCATTTGTTCCAAGCTTAAAGTTTGGATTTTTTGCGATTGCTTTTAAAGCCGGTAAACATTTGTCCTGGAAGCTTCTTTCATTTAAAGCGCTTAATTCATTATTATAAAATGCAAGATAAAAAGCTGAACGTAACACTTCAGTAAACGTTTGAATTCCTTTTGAATCATCTTTCGTAAATGTACTACCTCTATGAGCTAATTCGTCTATAATTACTTGCATTTTTCCGTTATCTTTATAAAAGGCTTTTGCATCTTCATTAAACTGGAATAAGTCTGTAATTTGATGCCACTTAATACTGCCTAACGTTTCAACTAACTCTTGATCATTCATTTTGTTTAAATCAGCCATTGAATAGCTGTCTTTAGCTTGCTTTACTGCCGAGTTCTTCGTAATAGATGCTGGTCGCTGTGAAAAATCTCCTACTTTTAAACGTTCTTGAAATGATAATGTTTCTTCGGCTTTAGAAGCGTGTCCGATCTCATCTACTGGTTTTTCAATTCCAACTGGTTTCGAATGCAATACATTATATGGCACCTTTTCTTCTGCTGATACATTCGTTTGAATTGCTCCTAACGATAGCGCCATTGTACTAATACTAAGCATCATTTTATTAATCTTTGATTTCTTGTTCATATCATTGCCCCCTATTTATATATTCCATTCACGAAATTAACATATTATCCGGATAAAAAGATATAAAATGCAATATTTCATATTATTTCTTCATACAATTTGAACGTATCTTGAACGAAAAGTACTTACAATTCCCGCTACAGTTTCTCCATTATTTTAGTGATTAAAACATCCTCGTATCCATATCCTTCTCCTATTCAAAAAGACCTTATCATAAGCGTATTTCAACATGAAATTGCTATGATAAGGTCTTCTCAAAGGTTTATATATTTTTGTAATAATAAGATAAAACGTTATTTATTTCTTAAATACTCTCTTTCTAAATACAAACATACTTAATGCTGAAAGAACAAATGCTAATCCCGAAAGTAAACTCGATGTGTTAGCTTGACTACCAGTTGCTGCTAAAGACTTCTGATTTTCCTCTTGCTTATTAGCTTGTTGCTTATTTGAAACTTTTTCTTGCGTACTCTCTTGTCCTACCACCTTCACCGGCCCAACTTGATTATCCCCTTTTGGCTCTTGATTCAATCCAGTTGTTGATTCTTTTACCTCTTCTTTTGTACCTTCAACTTCTTTTACTGGCTCTTTTACTTCTTCTTTCGTTTCTTCAACTTCTTTTACTGGCTCTTTTACTTCTTCTTTCGTTTCTTCAACTTCTTTTACTGGCTCTTTTACTGGCTCTTTTACTTCTTCTTTCGTTTCTTCAACTTCTTTTACCGGTTCTTTTACTTCTTCTTTCGTTTCTTCAACTTCTTTTACCGGTTCTGTCACTTCTTCTTTTTCAACTATATTTTGGATTACCGTTCCGTTAAAACTTATACTAATTTCATCAGAATCTAAATCAAATTTATATACCTTTTCACCTGGGGTACTCCATTTTATTACTCCGTTATTAAGCGTTCCGCCCTCACCTTTCATTTTGATATTGTCAATAGCTTCTCCTTCTAAGTCATATACAGGGACTTGAATTTCTTCATTTACTTTTGCTTCATCTAAAATGATTGTTTGTCTCCCGACATCAATTGAAAACCACTGCCCTAATTGTATTAGCGGTCTTACATCACAAATCTCATTCCCTGCTAAATTCAAGCTAAGTAAGTCCAGCATTGAACCAATAACCGTTACATCTTTAATATGATTGTCTGCAAGATTTAACCACTGTAAGTTTTTTAATGAAGATAACGGTGTTATATCTTCAATTTGATTATGAGATACATTCACAATATTTAATTGTTTCAAATTTGAGATGAACTCAATATTTTTCAAGCCTACTCCTTCTAAAGTAAAGTTTTCTAAGTTCGTCATGTACTCTAAACCTGTTACATCTTTTATCTCTTTTCCTTTTTCTTTAAGTATCTCTAATGTTTTAATCTGTAATAAATCTTCTTTTGTTATAGGAGCGTTTAAATTCTCTCTACCTAAATTTTCTTTATTAATATGTTGTTGTAAATATTTATCCAGGATTACATTTTGACTTTCTTTTTGTTTTTCAACTATTTTCTGGACAACCATCCCATTAAATCTTATTTTACTTTCACCAGAGCTTGTATCTAATCTAAATTCATATGTTTTTTCTCCAGGACTATTCCATTTTATAAATCCATTATTCAGAATGGCCCCCTCACTTTTTAAATTGATATTTTGAAGTGGCTCCCCTTTAAGATTGTATATTGGAATTTGTATTTCTTCATCTACGCTTGCTTCATCTAAAAAGATTTTTTGTCGTTGAATATCAATTGAAATTCGCTTACCCAATTCCTCAACAGGCCTTACGTCAGCAATTTCATTCGCTCCTAGGTTCATCTCATGTAAATCTGTTAAATTACTCAGCGGTGATATATCAGAGATATAATTCTCTTCTAAATTCAGTACTTGTAATTTTCCTAATTTAGATAATGGTGATATATCTTTTATTTCACTATCAGCAATTTCTAGTTCAATAAGATTACTCATTTTACTAATAGATTCAACATTACTAATTTTATTGTTCCCTATCCATAATAGTTCCACATTACTTAATTGGTTAATTCCAGTAAGATCACTGATTTGATTATTGGCTAAGTATAACTGTTTCATAGTTGATAATGTAAATAATGGCTGGATGTCTTCAATGTTATTACCAACTAAATCTAATGTTTTAATTTTTTTCATTTTACTTAATGGTGTAAGATCAGAAATTTTATTATCTCTTAAAAAAAGCATATTAATATTCTCTAACTGCTCAATTGGATGAATATTTTTAATTGGATTAGAAGTTAAATCTACGTACTTCAAATATCTCAATTTCGAGATGGCTGATATATCTGTTACATTAGATTCTCTTAACGTCAACTTCTCTAAATTTGTCATATGTTCTAAACCAGCTATTTCATTTATTCCTTCACCTGAATAAATGGATAATGTTTTAATCTTTAATAAATCTTCCTTAGTTATTGGATCATTTATATTTTCTCTATTTAAATTATGTTTATTAATATGCCTTTGTAATTGCTTATCTAATATTACATTTCCGCTTTCATCTTGTTGTTCCACTTTATCCTCTTTATTTTCCTTTTCTGGAACATTGTTTTCTAAATTTAAAGCATTTACTTCAAACTGCACTTGATATTTATTATCATAGGCCATCGTTGGAATATAAATATGCATTTGCATATTATATCTTTTTCCCAATTCCCCAACTTCAAATTGAATAACCTTCGTTCCATTTTTCTTTTTGTCTTCTGATATAACCTTTACATCATGAAACACACCAGGAGTATGAATATCCTCTGTTTTCAAGTATTGGAAGAAATCGCTATCACTTAACGTTGCTGTTACAATTTTCTTTCCATTCTCAATTGTTAATTTCGGATCCTTTATATAAACAGCTGCCATAGACTCTTCATTCGTTTTATCTTTATATGCTTTAATAACAGCGTCATATGTACCATCTTCTAAACCTTGTCCCGTTTTATTCGCCTCAATTGCTACCGCCGCTAAAGCAGGTGTCGAATACACAGCAAATGGAAGTGATAACGCCGCCGCTATAATCATTGCATTTATATGTTTTTTTTTATTTTTTTTCAACTTTACATCTCCTCCAATATATATAATTCAAAATGTAATCATTTCTCGAATAAATGATAATGATTTTCATTATCATTGTCAACTAAAAAAATAAAAAGTTTACAAAAAAATAATCCCTTTTAAAAGGGATTATGCCATTTTCTCTCCTGATTCTTCTTTAAAAAAGCTCTTCATCGCATGGAATACGTCTGCTTTTTGCTTTAAAATATAATATCTAAAGTTCTCATCTTTAATATTTTTATAGGCTGACATAAGCGTACTATGGCGGTTGTACTGATTCACTTCCCCATACCCAAACATATTACATTTCTTCATCAGCTCCTCAACAAGCTTTACACATCTCGCATTATCTGATGTTAAATTATCACCGTCTGAAAAATGGAATGGATAAATATTATAGCGGTCTGGTGAATATTTATTATCGATAAGCTCTAATGCCTTTTTATACACGGAAGAACATATCGTTCCGCCACTTTCTCCTTTTGAGAAAAATTCTTCTTCTGTAACAACTTTCGCTTCTGTATGATGAGCAATAAATTCAATATCAACTGTTTCATACTTTGTACGTAAAAATCTTGTCATCCAGAAAAAGAAGCTACGTGCCATATACTTCTCCCATATTCCCATCGATCCACTCGTATCCATCATCGCTAATACAACGGCTTTTGAATCTGGCTTTAACACTTCATTCCAAGTACGGAACTTTAAATCCTCTTGGTGAATTGGATGGAAAGATGCTTTACCACGCATTGCATTTCGTTTATATGCAGATATCATCGTTCGTTTCTTATCAATATTTCCCCATAGTCCTGTTTTTCTAATGTCATTAAATTCAATATGTTCAATCCGGTTTTCATCCATTTCTTTTCTCTTTAAATTAGGAAGCTCTAGCTCTTTGAAAAACGCTTGCTCTAATTCTAAAATAGAAACTTCAGCTTCATAATAATCTTCTCCAGCTGCATCTCCTGCACCTTGACCTTTTCCTGGGCCTTTTTGCTTTTGACCACCTGATCCATCTCTCGCAACGACATCACCAACTTTGCTATCACCAGTTCCTTGCCCAACGTGTTTGTTTTTATCATAATTGTACCGAATCTTATATTCATCTAAAGAACGAATTGGTATTTTTACAACATCCTTGCCATTAGACATAACAATGCTTTCTTCTGTTACAAGATCGGGTAAATTATTCTTAATTGCCTCTTGTACTTTTTCTTGATGGCGCTGTTGGTCGTCATATCCTTTGCGATGGAGGGACCAGTTTTCCTGTGAAATCGTATAATTTGGTTGATTTTCTTCGCTCATTCCTTTCCCTCCTTACTGTAATTGTCTTTCTCTATGAACAGCAATCTATAAATTTTGTTCTATAATGTTCAAGCTAAAATATTTGAAAGGTAACTGCCCATCGAAAATCACCCCATAAACATATATAACGTTTTACATACAATACTCCGAGCATCCTAAACAAAATTTTGCCACTCACATAATAGAAAGAAATATTCAGCCTCTGATAAGAAAGAAACACAATGCATTGTTGCACACATTTTCACTTTGCAACATATTGTATTGTGTTGGCTTTTTTCGTATGAATGGTTGGTTACTCTATCATATGCATATTGTAAAAATAATTGACAATAAATTCATGAAATTGCATCTTAATTTATTATATTTGGACAAGGTATGACACTTTACACATATGAATGGATAATAAAACGCTGTCCCGCAAAAAACAAGAGACAGCGTTTTGTTATCAAACTATCGATTTAGCAAGCTACCTACATAGCGTAATAATTCATTTGCCGAAGAAGAATTATAGCCATGCTCATCAATTAAACGTGCAACAACATCGTTGATTTTCTTAAGCTGATTTTCATCTGGTGTTTTCGTTGATGTTGTGATTTTCACGACATCTTTTAAATCAGCAAATAGCTTCTTCTGAATCGCTTCGCGAAGACGTTCATGCGAGTTATAATCGAAACGTTTTCCTTTACGCGCATAAGCAGAGATGCGAATTAAAATTTCTTCACGGAATGCTTTCTTCGCGTTTTCTGAAATTCCAATTTGTTCCTCAATTGAGCGCATTAGTTTTTCATCTGGGCTCATTTCTTCACCTGTTAATGGATCACGTAATTTCGATTTATTGCAATATGCTTCAACGTTATCTAAGTAATTATCCATAAGTGTCTTAGCCGATTCTTCGTATGAATATACGAATGCTTTTTGTACTTCTTTCTTAGCAATTTCATCATATTCTTTTCTTGCTAATGAAATGAAGTTCATATAGCGCTCACGATCTTCATTACTAATGGATGGATGCTGATCTAATCCATCTTTTAAAGAACGAAGTACGTCTAGTGCATTAATAGATGGTACTTCTTTTCTAATAATTGTAGAAGAAATTCGGTTAATAACATAACGTGGGTCAATACCGCTCATACCTTCATCTTGGTATTCCCGTTGCAATTCTTCTACATCAATCGCATTATAACCCTCTACCATTTCACCATCATATAAACGCATCTTTTTGTTTAAATCAATATCTGGACGCTTCGGATCTTTTAAGCGAGTTAAAATTGTAAACATCGCTGCAACACGAAGTGTGTGTGGTGCAATATGCACATTCGATACATCACTTTCATGAATCATCTTCTCATAAATATGTTCCTCTTCACTCACTCGTAAATTGTATGGAACTGGCATTACAATAATTCTTGAATGCAATGCTTCATTTTTCTTATTTGCTATAAATGAGCGATACTCTGTTTCGTTCGTATGCGCTACAATTAATTCATCTGCTGAAATAAGCGCAAACCTTCCCGCTTTGAAATTACCTTCTTGCGTAAGCGATAATAAATGCCATAAAAACTTCTCATCGCATTTTAACATCTCTTGGAATTCCATCATCCCTCGGTTCGCCTTATTTAATTCTCCATCAAATCGATACGCACGAGGATCTGATTCTGAACCATATTCTGCAATTGTTGAAAAGTCTAGACTACCTGTTAAATCGGCAATATCTTGTGATTTTGGATCAGACGGGCTAAATGTACCAATCCCTGTACGACGATCTTCCGAGAAGAAAATACGCTCTACAACTACATCCTCAATTCTTGACCCATATTCTTGCTCTAGACGCATTACATTTAATGGTGATAAATTCCCTTCAATTCTCACTCCATACTCATCAAAGAAATCATCCCGTAAATGATGTGGAATTAAATGCAGTGGATCTTCGTGCATCGGGCAGCCTTTAATTGCAAAAATCGCTCCACGATCTGTACGTGAGTATGTTTCTAATCCTCGTTTCAACATCGTAACTAATGTTGATTTCCCTCCACTAACAGGACCCATTAATAATAAAATACGTTTTCTAACATCTAATCTTTTTGCAGACGGATGAAAATATTCTTCAACAAGACGCTCTAGTGCATCCTCTAGTCCAAACAGCTGATTACTAAAGAAATTATATTTTCTTCTACCATCAACTTCTTCAATTCCGGCATCTTTTATCATATTGTAAATGCGAGAGTGTGCTGTTTGAGCCACCCATGGTCTTTCTTTCACAAGCTCCAAATACTCCGCAAACGTACCTTCCCATTGTAAACGTTCTTCTGCTGCTCGATGCTGTTCAATCTTTTTTAGAATATCCATTATAGCTCCTCCCCCATCTCCTTGTTCAATCGGATTATTATAAAAGGTATGCTAGGATGTCCTTAAACATTCTTTAAATCAAAACGAAATATATAGTAGTGCTATAAAATTCTCTCCAAAATTCAAAGAAAATTCTGTATAATATAGGTATTAAAGTTTTCACACTGCTATTCATTATAAATAAATTCTTTTCTTCTAAGAACCTTACATACATTTCAATTCATAAATAGAATTCGTAAATCGAAAAAGTAGGGGGAATATTAATATGAAATTATTATTAATTTTAGGTGTATCACTCACATTTCTTACAGCTATTTTCACATCTGGTTACAACGATAAACCAGGTACACATAAAAAGTGATGTGCTTTTAGCACATCACTTTTTTCTTTATACATCATGTATAATACATATTTTCCACATCATATTTTGATAAAGGGCGACTATAATAATAACCTTGTACAATTTCTACATTTTTTCCCTTCAAAAACTGTATTTGTTCTGCTTTTTCTACTCCTTCTGCAATTACATTCAATTCTAATGTATGAGCTAAATGAATAATTGCAGCCGTAATATTCGTATCACGTTCATCTACATGTATACCTTCCATAAAAGAGCGATCAATTTTCAAAGTATCAATTGGATATGTTTTCAAATAACTTAAAGACGAATACCCTGTTCCAAAATCATCTAAATGAATCTTTAAATTTTGTTCTTTTAATTGTAGCAACACTCTCTTTGATATGTCTTTATGTATAAGGGCTCCTTCTGTCACCTCTATCGCTAATAGATGAGCTGGTACATTGTACTTATTTAAAGCACGTGTAATCATCTCTATTAATGTAATAGATCGAAAATGTCTAGCTGAAATATTAACTGCAATCGGAACCACTTCATACCCTTTATTTAACCATTCACGTATTTGCTGACACACTTGATCTACTACCCACTCATCAAGCTTAATAATAAATCCTGTTCTTTCTGCCAGTGGAATAAATTGATTGGGAGGGACAAATCCTAATTCTTTATTCTCCCATCTTATTAAAGCTTCCATACTAGCTATTTTTTTCGTTTCAATATTAACCTGCGGCTGGTAATATAAGAAAAATTCATTTTTCTCTATAGCACGATGTAACTGATTTTCCATTACAAACCTTTTCTCACGTTCACAATCTAATCCTTTACAATAAAAATGATAATGCCCTTTTCCTTTTTCCTTTGCTTTTTCCAAAGCAGCATCAACTCTTTGAAAAAGTATTTTTTCATCGGCTCCATCTGTTGGTGCCATTACAATTCCAATTGATGCACTTAAATACACGTCCTCTTCTTCAATTACAAAATGTTCACTAATCTTTTCTAATATGTTTTTTGCAACTTCCTCTACATATTCTTTCGTTATATTTTCTATTAACATAACAAATTGATCATCATGTTCTCTAAATAAATGCATACCTTCTATTTCTAGATTGCTTAAACATTCTGTAACTTTTTGTAATACTTTATCTCCTTCTTTATGACCAAATGTATCATTAATAAGATGAAATTCATCCAAATCCATGAAAACTAGTGCAAGCTCTTTATTTTCATTTAAAAACTCATTTAGCTTGTTTGTGCATGAAATTCTATTCATTAAACCTGTTAATTGGTCATAATAAGCTAAGTATTCCGTCTTCATCTCATTTAATACTTGCCTTGTAACATCCCTCGTAACAATATACACCCCAACAATTTCACCGTTCACAATAATCGGGATCGTTCTCAAAGAAATATATAATTCATATCCTTCTTTATGAACATATTTCTTTGAAACAATTTGTTTTGCTCTCCCCTGTAAAGCTTCCTTAAATATAATTTGAAAGTCTTTTTCATATTCTTTAATAATAAAGTTAAAAATAAAGTTATTATTTAACTCTTCATATCGGTATCCAAATATTTCATACGTTGCCGGATTAGCATATGTAATTCTACCTATAGAATCTATAGATATAATGGAGTCATTATTATATTCTAGTAATGACTTAAATAACATTTGTTTTTCCTCTATCTCTGCTTTCTCCTCAATCTGAGCTGTAATATCCCTTGTAATACAAATAATAAATTGACATACCCCTTCTTCGTCGTATACAGGATTAACTGAAGACTCATAATGTAAATTACCAGTTGGGAAACTGATTACATCACAAAATGTGTGTGCTCTCGCCTCTCTCACCACTTTTGTATATTGCTCTTGTAATATTTTCACCTTTTCTCCTGATAACACTTCTGCAAATGTTTTTCCGTAACATTCTTCACTTAATCCAGCATAATCCATCCCTATTTTATTTATATAAATATATTTAAAGATCTCATCATCAATAACTTTCACAATAAATACTAAATCTTGAATAGCATGTAATAGTCCTTGTCTTATTAAATCCATATCTATCATACTTAAAAAGGTATTTTGATTGTTATATTGTTCCTTCATATTTATCTCAACCCGTCTTATCTATTTTTAATCATATATCCCATTCTATATGAATATGTACCTTTTTTAAAATGTATGACTACATATTATTTTTATTTATAAAAAAAGCCGCCTAATGGCGACTTTTAATAAACGATTTCTAAATCTAATCCTGGATAATTTTGTTGACGAAACGCTTCATAAATTAAAATTGCTGCTGTATTAGATAAATTTAATGAACGTACTTTATCCGTCATTGGAATACGTAAGCAATGATCGAAGTTTTCTTCGATTACATTAGCTGGTAAGCCATTTGTTTCTCTTCCAAACACGAAATAATAATCCTTCTCACGTTTGCTATAATCAAATGCTGTATGAGCTTTCTCACCATACTTTGTTAAATAGAAGAATTCACCATCTTTATTTTTCTCATAAAACTCTTCAATTGAATCGTAATACGTAACTTTTACGTGCTGCCAATAATCTAATCCTGCACGCTTTAACATTT
The DNA here is from genome assembly GCF_051780025.1 of Bacillus cereus group sp. BceL062. Classification (NCBI taxonomy): domain Bacteria; kingdom Bacillati; phylum Bacillota; class Bacilli; order Caryophanales; family Bacillaceae; genus Bacillus; species Bacillus cereus group sp. BceL062. The sequence continues at coordinate 200,573 of NZ_JBPWGY010000012.1, forward strand.
TGTCATCCGTTGAAAACCCAAGCGGTCTAATCAAATGTAATTCTGTTCCAGTTGCTGCACAAGTACGTGCAATATTTCCTGTATTTGCTGGAATTTCTGGTTGATATAAAACAACATGTACGCCCACGCGATATTCACCTCTGTTTTTTGTCTACTACGTATTATACCACTTGAACGAAAAATCTCTACCCATTAATAATATGAAAGAATTTATATTTCATTTGTGGTGTGTATTTACTAGAGTCCTCATAACTCCAATAACGCCGCCGGCTATTTGCTGAATGTGCATTTACAAGTGGCATACCATCTGCGTCTTTTGCTACTACAATCGTCGTATGATTCCACCTACCGTCATCTTCGAAATCGTAAGCAATGACATCACCAAGAATAAGGTCTTCCGGCTTTTCTACAGTTTCTCCTCGCAGGCCAACTGTAGAACCTGACAAGTACCAGTAAAAAGAGTGTGCGACAGCCCAGCTCCAACTCCACTGGTTCTCCCTTTGCCACCAACCTTTACGAATATTAGGATATCCGTTCATTGGTACTTCTCCAGTATGAAGACATTGAGAAATAAAATTTGTACAATTATCAGGAAAATTGCGATACACTGGGTTTCGATCATCCCACCAACGCTCTGCATATTTTACTGCCTCTAAACGATTATACTGATAAGAACCGTATTTCTCTTTCGTAACTTCTCTTTCTAATGTTTCACCTATTCCAATCTCTTCTGGCACTTCAATAGCATAATCACCTATTATCCGGCTATTATTTAAACAAACTCTTCGTTTTAATTGTTCCTCTTCGATATAAAATAATTCTTTATGCTTAATTAAATATTTAAAATGTACTTGATAATCAATTTCTTGATAATCACTACTATTTAGCTGTCTAATGAAAGAAACATCTGCTGTTGCTTTCACTATATCTGCACTACGTTTTTGAAACAATTGTTTCTTTCTTTGTGCTAGTTGTAATAAATCTTTAGCAATACCATCCACATTTGTTCGTTTCTCTGTTACATATGCTAAAAACTGTTGTACTTGTGTTTCAATATTTTCTTTTACAACCATTTCATCTCCCTCCCATATTACAATATGAAAAAGGGAGATATTATCTACTCTTTTTTCTGCGCTAACAATGCAAGCCCACGATTCATTTCATGAAGAACTTCTTCATCCTTTTCACGTTCCATCGCTTTCTCAATAGCTTCGCCTACTCCATCTCCACCAATTTTCCCAAGTGCCCACGCTGCTGTTCCGCGTAGTACTGGTCTTGGATCATCTTTCATAACATCGATTAAATCAGGAATTGCTGATGCTTCTTTAAAATGCGCCAATGCTAAAATCGCATTTCGTTGCAATGGCTTTTTACCTCTCCATGACCCTGACATAATCCCATATTTCTCTTTAAAATCACGATTACTAATTGTTAAAAGTGGTGTTAAGAGCGGTTTAACTAATTCAGGATCTGGCTCCATCTCAGGATGATTATGAAAATCCATTCCTTTATTTTTTGGACAAACAGTCTGACACGTATCACATCCATATATACGATTTCCTATTTTATCGCGATATTCTTCAGGTAGGAACCCTTTCGTCTGTGTTAAAAAGGCAATACATTTCTTCGAATCTAACTGCCCACCCTGTATTAAAGCACCTGTAGGACAAACTTCAATACATTTTGTACAGCTTCCACATTGATCTTCTATCGGCTGATCTGGTGGAAATGGAACGTTTGTAATTATTTCTCCCAAGTATACATACGAACCAAATTCAGGTGTAATAATAGCGCAGTTCTTACCACTCCATCCGATACCTGCACGTTCTGATACAGCACGATCGCTTAACTCACCTGTATCAACCATTGACTTCACTTCTATATCTGGAAGCTTTTCAATTAAATATGCCTCTAACTTTTGCAAACGATCTCGTAAAACAAGATGGTAATCTTGTCCCCAAGAGGCACGACAAAAAATCCCACGGCGTTCTCCACGTTTACTTAATGGTGCGTTTTTTAATTTTGAAGGATACGCTAAAGCAATCGCAATAATTGATTTTGCACCTGGTAATAGAAGCTGTGGATTCGTTCTTTTTTCTATATCAGACTCTTCAAATCCAGATTGATAATTTAATTGTTGCTGCTGGATTAACCGCTGCTTTAGCTCCTCAAATGGGGAAGCACTCGCAAAGCCTATTTTATCTATACCAATTGTTTTACTATATGCAATTACATCTTGCTTTAATTGTTCAAAATCCATTCTTAATCGCCTCCTCAGATGAACCCATCCCTTATGTAACGACTATATTGGTTAGCAATTCACTTTTGGAATACTATTCTTTACTTCTATTTTCGCATACAATTATGCTTTTCAAACATTAAAAAACGCAATGCCTCGTTTATCTCAGAAACGAAACACTGCGTTGATCACAATTTATTAGAAAAACATTAAATAAAATTTGGAGCGGGTGAAGAGAATCGAACTCTCGACCAGAGCTTGGAAGGCTCTTGTTTTACCACTAAACTACACCCGCAAATATGAAATACATATAAGATATTAGAATAACTTATGTAAAGTAGTATAGCATGTAAAAAAAGTAGAGGCAAGAATTTTATCGAAAAAAGTCGAAAAAGTGATGAGAAACCTCATCACTTTTTCAATTCTTTATCAATTGCCTTCTTCATACTATCAAAATCAGGATTTGCAAGATTTCCGTTTACATATACTGAAGGAGCACCTTGAACTTTTAATTTTTGAGCACGATCTGAATCTTTACGTACTTTTTCTTTTATTTCTTTACTGTGTAAATCCTTCTTAAATTGTTCTACATCAACTTTCGGAAGCTTCTCTTTCACAATGTTAAGAAGTAATTCTTCTGTAATCCATTCTTCCGTATCTTTCTTTTGACTTTGATAAATCTCATCATAGAAAGTCCAGAATGAATCTTTATCTTGTTTATAAATTGCTTCACCAGCTGCTGCGCCTAAATCAGAATCTTTTCCAATAAATGGGAAATTAATAAAATATAACTGCACTTTACCTTTATCAATATATTCTTCTTTTAATCGTGGTAATACCGTTACATCCCAAGTACGACATGCTGGGCATTTGAAATCTCCAAATTCAACTACTTTAACCGGAGCATCATCTTTACCTAAAGATTGTTGCGTAGAATAAGCAAACATCTCATTCCCTTTATCTTTTTTGTCATTTATGATGCTATACGCAATTGTTCCGATTACAATTAATACTGCGATAGAAAAAACTACACCAAGAGCCATGAGTTTATTTGATTTCATATACATTCCTCTTTAAATTCATATTCTGTATACAGCATTGTACACAATACACATAATATCAACACTTATATACGTCACGCAATGAACACGCTCACATAAATTACAAAAACACAATAATTGTGACGATATTGTGTCACAATTTGTCACAATTTATTCAAAAAAAGAAGCTCTTCTGCAAGAGCTTCTCTTAACTTACTGCTTTTTCACGCGCATTATTTAACATCGACTGCTCTGTTTTTATATCATGGCGAATTACTAATTTCTCACTAACTGCTTGCACATACTCATCATGATTGATATATCCTTCTTTTTCCATTAATCTCAAAACTACATTTCGTCTCTCGACCGCTTTATCATAATTTTGCGCAGGTGAGTAATAAGCAGGTGCTTTCACTACAGCAGCCATCATCGCACTTTCAGCCAACGTTAATTGGTTCACCGTTTTACCGAAGTAAAGGTTGGCTGCTTTTTCAATTCCCCATGCTCCTTCTCCGTAATAAATATTACTTACATACAATTTTAAAATTTCATCCTTCGTAAATGTACGTTCAATTTTTTTTGTATAAAAAATCTCTTTCCACTTACGAGAAAATGTACGTTCATTCGTTAAAAAAGCATTTTTCGATAATTGCTGTGTAATTGTGCTTCCTCCTTGCACAACACCACCAGCTTTTATATTCTCAACAGACGCCCTAATAATTGCTATATAATCTAAACCATTATGATGATAAAACCTTTTATCTTCTGTCGCGATAAATGCATGTGTTAATGATTCTGGCACCTCTAACTTAGGCGGTACATGTAATTTACTAATATCACTTTTCTCGATCATTATATTTCCAACGAATAATAACGTACAACTTAACAATAATAATAAAATAATGGCTTTATAAAAGAATTTAGTCATTGGATTTAATGCAACTTTTTGATGATAGTTCACTCTAGATAATACTCGTTCTTTCATCTTGAACACCTCTTTTCCACACATCATATATATCTCTTAACTTAAGAATACCTTGTTGTAAAAAAATATCCCATCGATTTCTCTTACACCTACCTTACATCATTGTAAGGTATAAAAATGTATTGTATCACAGTCTTTTTTTATCTACTATTCATCTGAAATATTGAATATACATTATTTTAAAACATTCATAACAAACAGCAGCGTAGAAATTAAGAGCGTTATACTTCCTTGATTCCACTTTATTCTTTTATTATATCATCTATAAATTTCTATTTTTAAACATCTAGTAATCTAATTATATATGATATATCATAATTATACAGAACTAATGTTCTCGAAATCAATACTAGCTTTATTATCATTTTGACCCTTTTCTGAAGTAATATACATAAGAAAAGGGTAGCTATTTGAGATACACTCAAATAGCTACCCTTTTCTTACAACCTGCCTATAAGGTTATATGGCTGTACTTCCCACGTTTCGTATGGGATGAAATGCGTTGCTCTCATCGCATCAACTGTTCTTGATTTCATATGAGGACGCGTTATATACTCATCGATGTTCTCTTCATTTAAAGCAATAAATTTAGCCTCTTGTATTTCTTCAGGTTGAATTTTTATATCACCACTCACATATGCCACTTTAAACACAACAGCTAAAATATGCATAGAAGCATTATAATAGACCCCTGTAATTCCGATAGGCTTCACCGATAATCCTGTTTCCTCTTTTATTTCCCTACAAACAGCTTGATCGAGTGCTTCTCCTTCTTCTACCTGTCCCCCAGGCATTTCCCACGTATCCGCTCGCCAATGTACTTTTGTTAAAAGCACCTCATTCTTTTCATTTGTTAAATAGCCTGCTACAGCAACGATATGCTTTGGTGTTTTATGCTCCATAGAAATACCTCCTAGAAATACAATCATTTAAAATACTATCTATAATCCTATTCCATAACTACAACAAAACACCTTTAAAACCTTATCATCTTAATTATTTCAATAAAAAAGACCCAGTTCGTTAAACGAAAGGGTCCTTTTTTATTATTCGCCTAAGTCTACGTTATGGTAAACTTGTTGTACATCTTCTAAATCTTCTAATGCATCAACCATTTTTTCAAATTGTACTTGAGCATCTTCAGGAAGTTCTACATCATTTTGTGCAAGCATTGTTAATTCTGCAACTGTAAATTCTTCAATACCAGCATCTTTAAGTGCAGATTGTACTGAGTGGAATTGATCAGGTTCAGCATAAACGATAACAGAATCTTCTTCTTCTAGAATGTCACGTGCATCTACATCTGCTTCCATTAAAATTTCAAGAACTTCATCTGATGTTTTACCTTCAAGACCGATAACAGCTGTCGCATCGAACATGTAAGCTACAGAACCATTTACGCCCATGTTACCACTGTTTTTGCTAAATGCAGCTCGTACATCTGCTGCAGTACGGTTTACGTTATTTGTAAGTGTATCTACAATTACCATAGATCCATTTGGTCCAAATCCTTCGTAACGAAGCTCATCATAGTTTTCTTCTGAACCGCCTTTTGCTTTTTCAATTGCACGATCAATAATTGTTCTTGGTACATTGTATGTTTTCGCACGCTCTAATACAACTCTTAACGTTTGGTTTGATTCAGGATCTGGCTCGCCTTGTTTTGCTGCCACATAAATTTCACGTCCAAATTTCGCGTATATACGGCTTGTATTTGCATCTTTTGATGCTTTTTTGTCTTTAATGTTGTTCCATTTACGGCCCATACTTTCCACTCTCTTTCTCGTTTTAAATCTACATAAAAATATTAATATGAAATATAATGTGTATTCAACACATTTTTAAAAGAAATATAAAAAGTTCACTTTTGATTCATATTACAGACATAATATAAATCATTATCATTTTGTTCTTTCGACAAGTTATATTATACATGAATTTTTACGTTTATTACGAATTTTAGCATCACATAATATAATTTAACAAAAAAGACTCTAACATTTCTGTTAGAGTCTTTTTACATCGTCGATACCGATTGTCCGGGCCGCACCGACACTCCCGAAGGAACACGATTTTGAGTCTTTCTAGGTGACATTTATATAGTTATATAGAGTGTTCCCCCTAAAATCCTTTATTTTAAAGTATTTTAAAAATTTTGAGCTTCTTTAAACATGATGAATTAAAATGAAACGAAGCCAAAATGGAATCACAATAAATAACTGATACTTTTTACTTTCATTTCTCTCTTGATTAAAATTATCATATCTCATTTATTACTTTATTTCTCGCTAAACAATAAGAAAAAGGGAAAAATTACCATAACCTCCCCCTAATTACTTTTTATTGCTGTATAATTAAAACAGGAAAATAATTTTGGAATTCAAAGATTTGAAGGATGGAGGAGAATTATGACACATTTAAATGAAAAAAAAGCACATGGTCTTAAAGGGATAGGAGAAAAGCTAAACCCAACTATCTATCAAGTGAGATTCATGAAATTAGATGAACCAATTCAATTTGAGTCATTCCCTAAATTAAAGGAATTAGGGGAATGGTTGAGTACTTCAACGCAAATTTGGTCGTGCCACTCAACTATGTACAAGTACAACATAGAAGAGTTTGAAAAGAAGTTTTTAGAAATTACAAAGTTAACAGTTGATAATGTGCTAATATCTACTGGTGGTGTCGGATTTAACTTCATGTCACCAGGGTGGAGAGATTCTCTATAAAATGCATGTTCATTTTTATCCCTTTAGTGTTTCACAGTTTGCTTTAACTGTATAGCATGAGCTTTGATAGTATTAGTCCTTATTTTATAGTGCGATGAAAACAAAAAAACTCTATACAATTAGTATAGAGCCTGATGTTACGCCGTTCTTGATACCGATGGTCGGGGTCGAACCGACACTCCCGAAGGAACACGATTTTGAGTCGTGCGCGTCTGCCAATTCCGCCACATCGGCACAATAATAAAGGCGGCAACCGGATTTGAACCGGTGATAAAGGTTTTGCAGACCTCTGCCTTACCACTTGGCTATGCCGCCATATTTAATTTAATTGGAGCGGAAGACGGGATTCGAACCCGCGACCCCAACCTTGGCAAGGTTGTATTCTACCACTGAACTACTTCCGCAAAAATGGCTGGGCTAGCTGGATTCGAACCAGCGCATGACGGAGTCAAAGTCCGTTGCCTTACCGCTTGGCTATAGCCCATCGAATTCTTACTTAATTATATGTAAGTATCAATTAGATTATTTGTAATTTTTAAAATAAAAATGGGGCGACTGATGGGAATCGAACCCACGAATGCCGGAGCCACAATCCGGTGCGTTAACCACTTCGCCACAACCGCCATGTTGTGTAAATATATTTGGCAGGGGCAGTAGGAATCGAACCCACACTGGAGGTTTTGGAGACCTCAGTTCTACCTTTAAACTATGCCCCTATGTAAATGGTGGAGGGGGGCAGATTCGAACTGCCGAACCCGAAGGAGCGGATTTACAGTCCGCCGCGTTTAGCCACTTCGCTACCCCTCCGAAACTTACATGGTGCCGGCTAGAGGACTTGAACCCCCAACCTACTGATTACAAGTCAGTTGCTCTACCAATTGAGCTAAGCCGGCGTATTGTATTAAGATAAATGGTGGCTCGGGACGGAATCGAACCGCCGACACGAGGATTTTCAGTCCTCTGCTCTACCGACTGAGCTACCGAGCCTTATTAAAAAATGGCGGTCCCGACCGGGGTCGAACCGGCGATCTCCTGCGTGACAGGCAGGCATGTTAACCACTACACCACGGGACCATTTGGTTGCGGGGACAGGATTTGAACCTGCGACCTTCGGGTTATGAGCCCGACGAGCTACCGTGCTGCTCCACCCCGCGATAATACTATTCATATAAAATTTATATGGTGGAGGATGACGGGATCGAACCGCCGACCCCCTGCTTGTAAGGCAGGTGCTCTCCCAGCTGAGCTAATCCTCCAAAGTGGTGACCCGTACGGGATTCGAACCCGTGTTACCGCCGTGAAAGGGCGGTGTCTTAACCACTTGACCAACGGGCCAAATATTATAAATCCTTATGGCGGAGAGCAAGGGATTCGAACCCTTGATACGCTTGTGACGTATACACGATTTCCAATCGTGCTCCTTCGGCCAACTCGGACAGCTCTCCAATGGCTCCGCAGGTAGGAATCGAACCTACGACCGATCGGTTAACAGCCGATAGCTCTACCGCTGAGCTACTGCGGAATAATATTGCCTGGCAACGTCCTACTCTCACAGGGACAAGGTCCCAACTACCATCGGCGCTAGAGAGCTTAACTTCCGTGTTCGGTATGGGAACGGGTGTGACCTCTCTGCCATCATTACCAGACATTATTCTTTTGAGACAATCATTATTATAACTTATTCACTTTAAAAGTCAACAAGTTTTTTTATGTTCTCTCAAAACTAGATAACATTTGCTACATATTATATGGTTAAGTCCTCGATCTATTAGTATTCGTCAGCTCCACATGTCACCATGCTTCCACCTCGAACCTATCAACCTGATCA